>NZ_JASCAF010000040.1:0-424939 GCF_029967985.1 Pseudomonas sp. V88_4 | reverse complement strand
CGCCCCCCCCCCCCCCCCCCCCCCCCCCCCCCCCCCCCCCCCCCCCCCCCCCCCAGTCTGTGTTTTCAGGATCGATCCTTGCGCCGCAGCTCTGCCAACTGCTCGGCCAAGGCGTCCACACCCTCTTCAGGCTTTTGCGGCATCGCTCGCAAAGTCGCCTGCATCAAACGCATCTGGCGAATGAATCGCCGGCAATTGCGGCAGAACATCAGGTGATGACGCACCATCAGTTTCTCGCGAAAGCTCAACTGGCCATCAAGATAATCGCTGGATCGCGCCACTTGCTCCTTGCAGGTCAACATTCTCCCGTCTCCTCAAAATGCTCCACGGTCGCAAAGACCTTCAAACGTGCCCTGTGCAGCAGCACGCGGACATTGGAGAGCGAGATCTCCAGAAGATTACAGATCTCCTCCAGCTCCAGGCCCTGGCGCTCGCGCAGCGTGAGCACACTGCTCTGAAGTTCGGAAAGACTGAGCAACGTATGCTCCAGGCATTCACGCAGCTCGCCTTCGGTCAGCAATGCCTCGGGGGTGTCCTGGTGCCAGGCGAACGGTGCGACCAGCCAGTGGCCGTCGCCGGGAGAAAAACGATCGTCGTCGATGGTGCCGTGGGGGGATGGCAGATCATCCAGCAATACTTCGCGACGATTGAGTTTGTAGCGGCTCTTGGCCGAGTTGGCGGTGATGGTCAGCAGCCAGGTCTTGAGGCTGGAGCGCCCCTCGAAGCGACTGATATTACGCACCACCGACAGCCAGGCATCCTGCACCACTTCTTCGACATGGCGCTGGCCGACAATCGCGTACGCGACCGCGCGCATAGGGCTTTGATAGGTACTGACCAGTTCCTTGAATGCCTTTTGCTCACCGGCGAGCAGGCGCTCAAGCAGTCGGGTGTCGTCTACCGCCATCCATCATTCCCCTTTTTCTGTCTTCGAAAGAATAGCGGCAGGACTATTCGCCTGCCGCCACGTTCGAAAATTACAGCGTTCGCGCCGATTCGGATGTAGGAAACGTCAGCGCGATTAAGAGGAAATGAACTCGCTCTTAACGTTTACGCAGAATCACGCTACCAATCGAGTAACCGGCACCGAACGAACTCAGCACCGCCAGCGAACCGGCCGCCAGATCGTCCTGATATTTGTGGAACGCAATCACGGAACCGGCGGAGCTGGTGTTGGCGTAGGTGTCGAGAATCACCGGGGCTTCTTCTTCGGTGGCTTCGCGGCCCAGCAGCTTGCGCACGATCAGGTGGTTCATGCTCAGGTTGGCCTGGTGCAGCCAGAAGCGTTTTACGTCACCGACATTGAGCTTGTTCTCTTCCAGATGCTCGCCAATCAGTTCGGCCACCATCGGGCAAACATCCTTGAACACCTTGCGGCCTTCCTGCACGAACAGTTTGTCGCGGGCGCCGATGCCCTCTTCCGCTGCGCGGTTGAGGAAGCCGAAGTTGTTGCGGATGTTGTTGGAGAACTTGGTCAGCAGTTTGGTGCTGACCACGTCGAACTGGTGCCTGGAGGTTGCCAGATCGGCGCGCTCGATAATCACGGCGGTGGCCGCGTCACCGAAGATGAAGTGGCTGTCGCGGTCACGGAAGTTCAGGTGGCCGGTGCAGACTTCCGGGTTGACCATCAGGATTGCCCGGGCCTGGCCCAGTTGCACGGTGTTGGCGGCTTGCTGGATACCGAAGGTCGCCGACGAGCAGGCAACGTTCATGTCGAACCCGAATCCCTGGATGCCCAGCGCTTCCTGGACTTCGATGGCGATGGCCGGGTAAGCGCGCTGCAGGTTGGAGCAGGCGACGATCACACCGTCGATGTCGGCGGCGGTCTTGCCGGCCCGTTGCAGGGCTTGTTCGGCAGCACCGATGGCCATCTGGCAAAGCACCGACCATTCGTCGTTGGAACGCTCCGGCAGGCGTGGCGCCATGCGCGCAGGGTCGAGGATGCCATCCTTGTCCATGACAAAGCGGCTCTTGATGCCGGAAGCTTTTTCGATGAACGCGGCGCTGGATTCGGTCAGAGCCTGAATCTCGCCGCTGGCGATGGCGTCAGCATTGTCCGCGTTGAACTGGGCGACGTAGGTATTGAAAGACTGCACCAGCTCTTCGTTGGAAATGCTGTTGGCCGGGGTGTACAGGCCGGTGCCGCTGATGACGACGTTATGCATGGTCGTTTCTCTAATCTGTTCAGGCAGAAAGTGCTGGCACCGACGTGCCAACACGCAAAGGGTTCATTCCCGTATCAAGGGACGCAAAAACCAGGCATCGCTTTATTCCGCTGCGCGGCCCGGCAAAGGCTCTGGGACGCGAAAACGGCATTTATGGTGGCGAAGTTTGCCATAAACCCAAGGTTTTGGCCCCATTCTCAAGTACAACGCCTGACCAATGTGGGAGCTGGCTTGCTCACACAAGGGGAATCTCGTCCCCTCAAGGTCATGCCTCGACCTGCGTCCACTGCTTGTTCAGCCGCTTGTCGGAGATCGGCACTTTCGTCCCCAACTGCTGGGCGAACAGCGAAACCCGATACTCCTCCAGCCACCAGCGATACAGCTCGAGTTGCGGATCGCGTTTGCCTTCCTGGGCATGCTTGGCGGCGCGAGTCTGGTATTGCGTCCAGAGCCCGGCGAGCTCGCCGCTCCAGACCCGATCCTTCTGCACCTGCGCGCCCAACTTCTCGAAACGCTGCTCGACCGCCTTCAGATAACGCGGCAATTCCTTGAGCCAGAGCATCGGCGTTTCCCGGACGAAGCCCGGATACACCAGATGGCTGAGCTGCTGCTTGATGTCGTTAAGCGCCACAGCCTGAGCCAGATCGATCTTGCCCTTGAAGCGTTTTTGCAGACCGTGCCAGAGCTTGAGGATTTCCAGCGTCAGGCGCGCCACGCGTTCGGCGTGTTCGGTCCAGCTGCCGCGCTTGCGCTCGGCCAGCGCCGCCAAACCTGCGCCGTCACGCGGCAACGGATCTTCGCCCTCGAGAATGCAGCTGTCGAGGCTGGCCAGCAGAATGTCTTCGACCAGCGCATCGACCCGACCCAGTTCGCGGTACAGCAAGCCCAGTTCGGTCAGGCCCGGCAACTTGCCGCGCAGGAACTTGGCCGGTTCCGCCAGTTGTTGCATCAGCAGGCGTTGCAAGGCGCGGCGGTGCTGGAATTCAGCTTCGGCCGGGGTCGAGAAGCGGCCTTCCTTGACCGTACCGCCCTCTTCCACCAGCGCCGGATACACCGTCATCGACAACCCGGCGATCTTCTGCTGAGTCTTTTCCGCCACCGGCGCGAAGACCTTGGCCTCCACCGGTTGCTGACTTTTCGCACTCTGCGGCACTGCCAAAGCAGCTTGGCTGGCTTCGGCGAAACGTGCGGTCAGTTCCGCCAGATCCCGGCCTTCGCCGAGGAACTTGCCTTGGCCGTCGACGATTTCCAGGTTCATCCGCAGATGGCTTTCAACCTGCTGCGCCGCTTCGGCCCAGGCTTCATCACTGACCCGCGCACCGGTCATGCGCAGCAGTTCGCGGCCCAGTGCCTGTGGCAACGAACCTTCGGCAAAGGTCATGCGTTGCAGCGCGGCCTTGATGAAGTCCGGCACCGGCACGAAGTTTTTGCGCAATGCCTTGGGCAGGTTGCGCACCAGCGCAATGCATTTGGCTTCGATCAGCCCCGGCACCAGCCACTCCAGACGCTCCGGCGGCAGCATCGGCAGCAGCGGCGCCGGCACACGCAGGGTCACGCCGTCGCGTGGGTGATTCGGTTCGAAGTGATAACTCAGGGCCAGTTCCAGATCGCCGATGTGCAGCGTGTCCGGATAATGCTGGGCGGTGACTTCGCTGGCTTCGCGGGCCAGCACATCTTCCTCGCGCATGATCAGCAGTTGCGGATCTTTCTGGCTGTTGACCCGATACCAGCTATCGAACGTCGCGGTCTGGTGAATCTCCGCCGGCAAACGCGCGTCGTAGAACGCGTAGAGGGTTTCCTCATCGGCCAGAATGTCCCGGCGCCGGGCCTTGGCTTCCAGTTCGTCGAGCTGTTCGAGCAATTGCTTGTTGGCGGTCAGGCACTTGGCCCGGGACTGAATCTCGCCCCGCACCAGGCCTTCGCGGATGAACAGCTCCCGCGAAACCACAGGATCCACCGGGCCGTAATGCACCGGCCGGCGACCGACCACGATCAGGCCAAACAGCGTGATCTGCTCAAACGCGACGACCTGGCCGCGCTTCTTCTCCCAGTGCGGTTCGAAGTGGTTCTTCTTGATCAGGTGCCCGGCCAGCGGCTCGATCCAGTCGGCGTCGATCTTCGCCACCATCCGCGCGTAGAGCTTGGTGGTTTCCACCAGTTCGGCGGTCATCACCCACTGCGGGCGTTTCTTGCCTATGCCTGACGACGGGTGAATCCAGAACCGCCGCTGACGGGCGCCAAGGTAATCGCCGTCCTCGGTTTTCTGGCCGATCTGGCTGAGCAAGCCGACCAGCACCGCTTTGTGCAGCTTCGGATAATCCGCTGGCTCTTTGTTCAGGCTCAGCTGCAAGTCGCGACAGATCAGGCTCAACTGGCGATGGGAATCGCGCCACTCGCGCAGGCGCAGATAATTGAGGAAATTCTTCCGGCACCAGTTGCGCAGCGGACTGGCGGTCAACGCTTGGCGCTGTTCTTCGAAGCCACGCCACAGATTGACCAGCCCGGCGAAGTCCGAATCGGCGTCCTTCCACTGCGCGTGGGCCTGATCAGCCGCTTGCTGACGCTCCGGCGGACGCTCGCGCGGGTCCTGAATCGACATGGCGCTGGCGACGATCAGCACTTCCTGCAGGCTGCCGAGCTTGGCCGCTTCCAGCAGCATACGGCCCATGCGCGGGTCCACCGGCAGGCGCGCCAATTGGCGGCCGAGCGGGGTCAGCTGACTGTTGCGGTCCACCGCCGAGAGTTCTTGCAGCAGGTTGAAACCGTCGCTGATCGCCTTGCCGTCTGGCGGCTCGATGAACGGGAAATCGGTGATCTCGCCGAGGCGCAGATGGAGCATCTGCAGAATCACCGCCGCGAGGTTGGTGCGCAGGATTTCCGGATCGGTGAATTCCGGGCGACCGAGGAAATCCTCTTCGCTGTACAAGCGCACGCAGATGCCCGGCTCGACCCGGCCGCAGCGACCTTTACGCTGGTTGGCGCTGGCCTGGGAAATCGCTTCGATCGGCAGCCGCTGAACCTTGGCGCGGTAGCTGTAGCGGCTGATGCGCGCGGTGCCGCTGTCGATCACGTAACGGATGCCCGGCACGGTCAGCGAGGTTTCGGCGACGTTGGTCGCCAGCACCACACGACGGCCCGGATGCGACTGGAAAATCCGCTGCTGCTCGGCCGGTGACAGGCGAGCGTAAAGCGGCAGGATTTCGGTGTGCTTGAGCTGGGCTTTGCGCAGCATGTCGGCGGCGTCACGGATCTCACGCTCGCCGGGCAGGAACACCAGCACATCGCCGGGGCTGCGACGTTCGCTGCGCTCGTAAGCGGCGATTTCGTCGAGGGTGGCGAGGATCGCCTGATCGACAGTCAGGTCGTCTTCGACACGGTTGCCCTCTTCGTCCTGCTCAAGCGTCAGCGGGCGATACCAGGTTTCCACCGGGAAGGTGCGGCCGGACACTTCGACAATCGGCGCATCGTCGAAATGCCTGGAGAAACGCTCCAGGTCGATGGTCGCCGAAGTGATGATGACTTTCAGATCCGGACGACGCGGCAGCAGGGTTTTCAGGTAACCGAGCAGGAAGTCGATGTTGAGGCTGCGTTCGTGGGCTTCGTCGACGATGATCGTGTCGTAGCGTTCGAGGTAGCGATCGTTCTGGGTTTCCGCCAGCAGGATGCCGTCGGTCATCAGTTTGATCAGGGTGTTGGAATCGCTCTGGTCTTCGAAGCGCACCTGATAGCCGACCAGCGCGCCCAGCGGCGTACCGAGTTCTTCAGCAACCCGGCTGGCCACGCTGCGCGCGGCAATTCGCCGAGGCTGGGTGTGACCGATCAAGCCATGCTGGCCGCGACCGATCTCCAGACAGATTTTCGGCAACTGAGTGGTTTTACCCGAGCCGGTTTCGCCGGCGATGATCAGCACCTGATGCTTTTCCAGGGCCTTCTTGATTTCGTCACGCTTGGCCGCAATCGGCAGGCTGTCGTCGTAACGGATCACCGGCAGGCTGGCCTTGCGCGCGAGCACCTGATCGCAGGACGCCTGCATCCGCGCCACCCATTGGGCCAGCTTGGCTTCGTCGGGTTTCTTGCGCAGCTCAAGCAACTGCCGCCGCAGCCGGTGGCGGTCGGCGAGCATGGCGTGATCGAGGTTTTTCAGCAGTTTGTCGATGGAGGGCGATTCGTCGGTCATCGGGTACGCAATTCGGTCGTCTAGTGGCGCAAGGACGCGATTGTCGCAGAAAAGCAGCTGCAAGCGGCAAGCTGCGAGCCGCAAGTTGAATGCGGCGTTTGACTTGAGGCTTGGAGCCTGCGGCTTGCAGCTGCTTTATTCGTTATCGAGACCCTTGCGCCGATAAGGGAACACATCAATAATTTTCCCCGCCCGAATCGCCTCCTGTAGCCCCTTCCAGTAATCGGCGTTGTACAACTCGCCATGCAACTGATCGAACAATTTGCGCTGCGCCGCATCGGCGAACAGGAACGGCGGAAACTCCTCGGGGAACACGTCCAGCGGCCCGATCGAATACCACGGTTCGGAGGCCATTTCGTCCTCCGGCGTGCGCGGTGCCGGGATGTGGCGGAAGTTGGCTTCGGTGAGGAAACAGATCTCGTCGTAGTCGTAGAACACCACCCGGCCATGGCGGGTGACGCCGAAGTTCTTCAGCAGCATGTCGCCGGGAAAGATGTTGGCCGCCGCCAGTTGCTTGATCGCCAGGCCGTAATCCTCCAGTGCTTCGCGCACCTGGGCTTCGTTGGCGTTATCCAGATAGAGATTGAGCGGGGTCATTCGACGCTCGGTCCAGCAGTGGCGGATCAGCACGGTTTCACCTTCCAGCGACACCGTGGACGGCGCGACTTCCAGCAGTTCCGCCAGGCACGCCGGCTCGAACTTGCTCAGGGGAAAACGAAAGTCGGCGAATTCCTGGGTATCGGCCATGCGCCCGACGCGGTCGACGCTTTTCACCAGTCGGTACTTCTCGATCACCGTGGCGCGGTCGACGTTTTTCGACGGCGAGAATCGGTCCTTGATGATCTTGAACACGGTGTTGAAGCCCGGCAGCGTGAACACGCTCATGACCATGCCGCGCACGCCCGGCGCCATGATGAACTGGTCGTCGGTGTTGGCCAGGTGATTGATCAGGGCGCGGTAGAACTCGGATTTTCCGTGCTTGTAGAAGCCGATCGAGGTGTACAGCTCGGCAATGTGCTTGCCCGGCAGGATGCGTTTGAGGAAGCCAATGAATTCCGCCGGCACCGGCACATCCACCATGAAATACGAACGGGTGAAGGAGAAGATGATCGACACCTCCGCTTCGTCGGTGATCAACGCGTCGATCTGAATCCCCCGACCCTCGCGGTGCAGTAATGGAATCACCAGCGGCCATTGATCGTCACTGGTGTAGATGCGCCCGACCAGGTATGCGCCCTTGTTACGGTAGAGCACCGAGGAAAACAGCTCGACACTCAGCTCCGGATCCTTGCACACCCAGTCCGGCAGGTTCTCGCGCAGTTGCGCTTCCAGGCGCTGCAAGTCGCCGGGCAAATCGGCGTAGGCCTCGCTGAAGCGATAATCGGCAAAGATGCTCGCGAGCATGCTCGATATCTGTCCATGGGGCTTGTAGGTGCGGGTCTGTGCGGCTCGCGCGCGGCGCAGGCTCGGGCGCGTGGTGTGGATGAACATGCAGCCGTCGCTGATCAGGTCGTGGCTGAACAGGCCGCAGAAAATCGAGTTGTACCAGGTCTCGGACAGTTCATCGTCGAAGCGCAGGTCGATGATGCTGATGTAGGCACTTTTCACCAGCGGCCAGCAGGTGACATCCATCAAGGTGTCCGGCTCGAAATACTCGCGCAGGCGGGCGACGGTTTCACCGACCTTTTCTTCGTAGAGGTTGATCCGGGCCGCCGATGCGGTTTGCGTGTCCTGCCAGCGGGCCTGCTCGAAGCGCTCCCGGGCGCCGTCGGTGATCCGCCGGAAATGCTCGCGGTAATCGTCAAAGCCATCGAGGATCAGGCGGGCGATGTCGGTGGCTGGCCATTGCTGCGGCATGGATGAGACCTCTGCGGGAATTGGAGAATCTGTGCTCGAAGGCCTGAGCTTAGCCACGGAAACGGGTGCAGGAGAAGCGCAATTTCGGCCAAATCCTCTTGCGGGTTGTACAACGACACAGTTTTTATCAAAGTTTTTTTAATCGACCGTTCGGTCAGTAAACATCCCCTCAGGTTCTCCCCAACGCCGGGCGCCAGCCCGCGATTTCTCTGGGTTTCGGATCCAATTCAACGGCGACGTCTCTAGCTAGCACTGTTGCCCGGCTTGTTCATCCCTGTCCATTCCATCTGCCAATAGCCAATGATTGGTCTTACCAAGATAGTGGCACTTTGATATACAGCCCGCCATCACCCGCCTCACAACAAGATCCTCGGCTCACGAGGACGACCTCTACCCAAATGCCCAAGGAGCACATTGATGTCTATCCGGAATCTGCGCATCGGTTTGCGCGCCAGTTTGTGTTTTGCCGTTCTGGCCTGTCTTCTGGTGGTGGTCGGCCTGTTCGGTCTGGGCCAGATGAAAACCCTGCGCGAGAGCGCGGCAGTGATCGAGGAATCGTGGATGCCCAGTATCGAAAGCATCCATGACGCGGCGGCAAACATCGCCAACATCCGCCTCGAATCCCTGCGCCTGATCACCAGCACCCAGGCTGCCGTTCGCGAACGAAGCAAAGGCCTTCTCACCGCGCAACGCCAGGAGTTGCTCAAGCGCCTCGACGATCACAAAACCCTGATTGCCAATGACCAGGAGCGGACGATGCTGGAAGGCCTGAGCGCCGATATCGCCAAGTACCTGAGCATCCTCGACCAGATCATGAAACAGATCGACGCCGGGCAAAATGATCAGGCTTACGCACGCCTGTCCAACGAACTGGCGCCCCAGGGCACGGTGCTCGACAAGACCCTGGAGCAAATGATCAGCTTCAATCAGCAAGGCGCGGATGCTGCGGCCGAGTCCGCGGCGGCGATGTACCAGCAGGCGCTGTGGATTGTCGCCACGATCATCGTCATCGCCCTGATTGCCACGTTGTTGCTGGCCTGGCTACTGACCCGCAGTATCACCTCGCCGATCAATCAGGCACTGAACGTGGCGCAGCGGATTGCCTCTGGAGACCTCAGTGGTCGCATCGAAAGCGCGGGGCGCGATGAAGCGGCGCAGTTGCTCACGGCTCTGGCCGAGATGCAGGGCAATCTGCGCTCGACCATTCGCGGCATTAGCGAGTCGGCCCAGCAACTGGCCTCCGCTGCCGAGGAAATGAGTTCGGTGATGGAACAGAGCACCCGCGGCCTGCAACAGCAGAATGACCAGATCGAACAGGCTGCCACGGCGGTCACCGAGATGAGCACGGCGGTCGATGAAGTGGCCGCCAATGCGGTGTCCAGTGCCGAAGCGTCCGAAGCCTCGAACGAGGACAGCAAACACGGGCATGTACAGGTCAGCGAGACCATCAGTTCGATTCAGGAACTGGTCAGCGCCGTGCTCGGCGCCTCCGAACAGGCCGAGGGCCTGGCGACTCAGGCCCAGGACATCAGCAAGGTGCTGGAGGTGATTCGCGGCATCGCCGGGCAGACCAACCTGCTCGCGCTTAACGCCGCCATTGAAGCGGCGCGGGCCGGCGAGGCCGGACGAGGGTTTGCGGTGGTCGCCGATGAAGTCCGCTCGCTGGCCCAGCGCACGCAGAACTCCACCGAAGAAATCGAGCTGATGATCAGCAGCATCCAGCAAGGCACCAGTGCCACCGTCGGCGCCTTGCAAACCAGCGCCGAACAGGCCAGCCACACCCTGCGCCGGGCCAACAGCGCCGGCCAGGCACTGGAGAAAATCACCGCGTCGATCTCGCAGATCAACCAGCGCAACCTGGTCATCGCCAGCGCCGCAGAGCAGCAGGCACTGGTGGCCCGGGAAGTCGACGAGAACCTGGTGAACATCCGCGACCTGTCGACCCAGACCGCTGCCGGCGCCACCCAGACGTCTGCCGCCAGTCAGGAACTGTCGCGATTGGCCGTCGACCTGAACGGACTGGTGACGCGCTTTGTGATCTGACCAGAAAATTAAATGCCCGATTAGCGGTTGCCATCGCCGGGGCCCTCGGCAACACTCTCGTCCCGATCAAGGAAGGAGTGGCCCGTGAGCCCCGTCGATATTTTCCGCATGCTGTCGCTGGCCGCCATCTGGGGCGCGAGCTTCCTGTTCATGCGCATCATCGCTCCCGCGATCGGTACGGTTCCGACCGGATTCTTCCGTGTTTCGATTGCCGCCGTCGGCCTGCTGGTGATTCTCGGGCTGATGCGCATCAGATGGGATTTCAAAGGCAAACTCAAGACCGTGATGATGCTGGGCGTGATCAACTCCGGCGTGCCGGCGACGCTGTACTCCGTCGCCGCCCAGGTGCTGCCCGCCGGTTATTCGGCGATCTTCAATGCCACCACACCATTGATGGGTGTGTTGATCGGCGGTTTGTTTTTCAGTGAAAAACTGACGCTGGCCAAACTGGCCGGGGTGTTCCTCGGCCTGCTCGGGGTGGGCGTGCTGACTCGCGCCGGGCCGGTCGCCTTCGATCTGCAACTGCTGATGGGCGCGGTTGCCTGTCTGCTCGCAACCACCTGCTACGGCTTCGCCGGGTTCCTCGCCCGACGCTGGCTGGATCAGGCCGGCGGGCTCGACAGCCGTCTGTCGGCGCTGGGCAGCATGCTCGGAGCGACCCTGTTTCTGTTGCCGCTGTTCGGTTACAGCGTCATCACTGCGCCGCCGGTGAGCTGGGGTGGCTGGAATGTCTGGCTGTCGCTGCTGGGCCTGGGTCTGGGCTGCACCGCGTTTGCCTACATCATCTACTTCCGCCTGCTGAGTTCCATCGGGCCGGTGAAGTCGATGACCGTGACCTTCATGATTCCGCCGTTCGGCGTGTTGTGGGGGGCGCTGTTTCTCGATGAGCCGCTGTCGATGGCCCATGTGTATGGCGGGGTGTTGATCGCCATTGCGCTGTGGCTGGTGTTGAAACCGGCGGCGGTGAAACCGGCAGAAATCGCCACTCGCTGATTTGCAGATGCACAAAGGCCCGGGAGTTTCCTCCCGGGCCTTTTTCATGCGCGGCGGTTACGCCGATTTACTGAACACGAACACCAGACCGACGATGATCAACAGCATCCCCAGCACGCTCAACGCCGCCAGGCGATTGCCGAAGATCAGGTAGTCCATCACCGCCGTCACGGCCGGCACCAGATAGAACAGGCTGGTGACATTCACCAGATTGCCCCGGGCGATCAGTCGATACAGCAGCAACGTCGCCAGCACGGAAACCACCAGCCCCATCCACAACACCGGCACGATGAAACCGGCACTGTGCTCGAAGTGAAACGGCTGGAACGGCACGAAAATCCCGCACAGCAGCAGACCGGCCAAGTACTGCACCGGCAGCGTGCCGAGGGGATTGTCGGTGATGCGTTTCTGCATGATCGAGCCGAAGGTCATGCTCGCCAGCGCCAGCAGCCCGAACAGCATCCCCGCCAGCGACATCCCGGCCAGACCGATGCCCTGATAAACCACCATGATCAGACCGGCCAATCCCAGCGCCAGACCAAAGATCCGGCTCGCCGAGCGCTGCCGCTCCATGATCACCACCGTGAGGATCGGCTGCACGCCCATGATGGTCGCCATCACGCCGGGGGTGACCTTCAGGTCCAGCGCCAGCAGATAGAAAATCTGATAAGCCCCCAACAGCACCACCCCGGTAGCCATCGCGTACAGCATCGGCTTGCCGCCCTTGGGCAGTTTCAGTTTGAGCAACGGCACCAGCAGCACCAGCCCGCACAGGGCGATCACGAAGCGGATCAGCAGAAAGGCAAAGGGTGAAGCGTGGGCCAGTCCCCACTTGGAGAAGATCGCCCCGCTGCTCCACAGCAGAACGAACAGGCTCGTGGACGCCGCCGCGAGCGCGGACTTTTTCGAAAGGACAAACATGAATACCACCTGTAGTCAGGCAAATAGCCAACTCAGCCGAAGCTGAAATTCAGTAGGTTTTTTCAGGCGGGCACAGGGGTCAGCAGGAAACGCTGATCAGCCCGAAACACCAACGCCCGGCGGTGATACGACTGCGCACACCGGCGTGCTACTGACAGGTGGAGGGTAATGACTGATCTGCACAGGCTGCTGATTCCCGCACGGCACGACGCCAGCGTTGACCGCTGAATCGACTACCGCGTTGATGAGGGATGCAGGCATCTGGGCTGATCTTTTTTTGAAGGGTTGAAAGGTGAGTCATGCGACTCACGAGCGCCGACTATAACCAGCCTGCGACATGGATTGCAATGAGTTGGACAAAGGGCCAGTAGCGACAGGCAGGAGGCAGGCGCATAGGCTCGTTTGCTATTGCAACGACCATTGGTGGGGGACATGGAATGCGCGAGATCATATGCCAAGGGAACGTAATCATCTGCGGTATCAGTTGTACAAATCGCAAGCCAGGAAGCTTGCCCGCCTTGCCACGACTCAACTCCAGATTGACCTGGAGATGGCTGGTCCCACAACGCTTGACCTTTCGAAAGTACGTTTCGAACCCATCGACTCGTTGGCGCTGAGTGCTTTTGAGTGTTGGGAGAGCCCGCATTTTTCATGGGAAGAAGTCATTGGATGGAAAGCGCGCGAACCTCTCGCTCTCGACATCGCAATCTGGTTTGAATCTGAACTGTGCGGACTTTGCTTTGCCAACCCGAATAAAAGTCGACAACGCATCCGAATCGTACGACTGGAGGGGCGGCCAAGAGAAACACATCCATTGAAGAACCGTGTTGCACCGCTATCCGTTCTGGCAATTGAGCAATACTTCCGCATCATTGGCAGTAGCTTGATCGAGGCTCAAGAACCATACCAGGGAGCAATACCAATTTACGAACAGCTCGGCTTCGGTTTGGATAACGAGGGTCGCCTTGTCAAAACAGTAGGGAGCCTAGTATTGTGAAAAACGCTCAAATATTGATCAACCAAGGTGGGAATATGCGCAAAGAAATAAAAAAATCCCCCAGAAAGAAAAAAGTGCATGCAATAAGGGGTGAATCTGATCCAACGGTTCTGACAGTCAGTCAACGACGGCTTTTACAGATCATTGCTACCGGCACCGCTATCGATGAACCAAGCTCACTTGCTGGCCGTCCCTGATTCCGAAAACAAAAAACCGCTCAAACGAGCGGTTTTTTATGCTTTTAAATCCAGCCTCAACCAAACAGCCAATACCCCAGCAATGTCAACACCACCACCGCCAGCACCGGCCGCATTACGCGGTAGGCCTTTGGATTGCGGCGTTTCCACTGTTTGACCGCACCGCTGAACTTGTCGCTGAAGTTCTTGCTCCAGGCGTAAGCCTGGTTGATCCCGCCGACGCGTTCGTCGTCGAGGTTTTGCGGTGCGGTGGCGCGGCCCAGCCAGGCGCTGATGAAGCGGTTGATGCGGGTCATCAGTCGATTGCTCAGCGGTCGCTCGATGTCGCAGAACAAGATGACGCGGGTCTTGTCAGTCTCGTTCTTCACCCAGTGCACGTAAGTTTCGTCGAACATGACGTCTTCACCGTCGCGCCAGGCGTAGACCTGACCGTCGACGAAAATCCGGCAGTCGTCGGAGTTCGGCGTCGAAAGGCCCAGGTGATAACGCAGGGAACCGGCGAAAGGATCGCGGTGCGGGTTCAAATGGCTGCCGCCCGGCAGCAGCGCGAACATCGCGCCTTTTACGTTGGGGATGGCACTGACCAACGCCACGGTTTTCGGGCACAGGGTTTCGGCCGAAGGCAGCGGTTTGTCGTACCACTTGAGGTAGAAACGCTTCCAGCCTTTCTTGAAGAACGAGCCGAAACCGGCGTCATTGTTCTTCTCGGCCGCGCGGATGTAGCCCTCGTCGAACAGATGCATGGCTTCGTCGCGAATGGTTTCCCAGTTATCGCGCAACACGTCCAGTTCAGGGAATTTGCTGCGATCCAGATACGGTTTGGATGGCACGCCCGAGAACAAGTACATCAAAGCGTTGTACGGGGCAAATAGCGCCGAATGGTTGACGAACTGCCGCAGCACCGGCAAACGCGCCTTGCCGCGCAAATGCACGTAGAGGATGCTGCCCACAAACAGCAGCAACACCGACACCTTGGCGGCTAACGAAAAGGTCATCAACAACTCCTTGAAATAAGACAACGCCACGCCACGTCATTTGCCCGAGATGGCGGCCGGCCATGATAAACACTACCGGCTCCGGGAAAAACCCGCCCGACTCAAGATTCAGTGTTAAGAATTGCGCAACAAAGCACTTATTAACATAACGATCCTGAACCCTGGCTGACCTGAATCAACGCGCCCCTTACTGCTGGTTCTCCTGATCGGTGAACAGATCACTGAACAGCATGCTCGACAGATAACGCTCACCGGAGTCGGGCAGCACCACGACAATAGTCTTGCCCTGCATTTCCGGGGTTTCCGCCAGACGCACCGCGACCGACATGGCCGCGCCGCAGGAAATACCGCACAGGATACCCTCCTCCTGCATCAGGCGCAGCGCCATGGCCTTGGACTCGTCATCCGTCACCAGCTCGACCCGGTCAACCATCGACAGATCAAGGTTCTTCGGCACGAAACCGGCACCGATGCCCTGAATCTTGTGCGGGCTCGGCTTGATCTCCTCGCCGGCCAGCGCCTGGGTAATCACCGGCGAAGACACCGGCTCCACCGCCACCGACAGAATCGGTTTGCCTGCGGTATTCTTGATATACCGCGACACGCCAGTGATGGTTCCTCCAGTGCCGACGCCCGCTACCAGCACATCAACTGCACCGTCGGTGTCGTTCCAGATTTCCGGACCAGTGGTTTTTTCGTGAATGGCCGGGTTGGCCGGGTTATCGAACTGGGCCGGCATAAAATATTTGCCGGCATCGCTGGCGACGATCTCCGCGGCCTTTTCGATCGCGCCCTTCATGCCTTTGGCTGGCTCAGTCAACACCAGTTCCGCACCCAGCGCCTTGAGCACCTTGCGCCGTTCGATGCTCATCGAGGCCGGCATGGTCAGCAGCAATTTGTAACCGCGAGCGGCCGCCACGAAGGCCAAGCCGATGCCGGTGTTACCGGAGGTCGGCTCGACGATGGTCATACCCGGCTTGAGTTTGCCGCTGCTTTCGGCGTCCCAGATCATGTTGGCACCGATCCGGCACTTGACCGAGTAGCCCGGGTTGCGACCTTCGATCTTGGCCAGAATGGTCACGCCACGGGGCGCGATGCGGTTGATCTGCACCAGCGGCGTGTTGCCGATGGAATGGGCATTGTCAGCAAAAATACGGCTCATGGCTGGGTCCTTGTGCAGCGTTGAATTCAGCTCTCCAAGGTAAGCCTGTTGTCTTTGTCAGTCCAGTTCGGTCGAACGTCTGCGGCAGGCGGCAGTCAACCGCCTTATATCGTTCGGGATCTATTGCCATGAAGCGTCGCTACCGCTGGCCGTTGTGGACTCTTGCCACCACAGTTGTTCTGCTGATCGCCCTGCACATCGCCCTGCCCTATCTGGTGCGCGACTATCTGAATGACAAACTGGCCAACATGGGCGACTACCGCGGCCAGATCACCGACGTTGACCTGGCGCTCTGGCGCGGGGCCTACAAGATCAATGGCCTGAAAATCGTCAAGGCCGAGGGCAAGGTACCGGTGCCATTCGTCGATGCGCCGGTTATCGACCTGTCTGTCAGTTGGCACTCGCTTTGGTACGACCATGCTGTCGTGGCGCAGGTGAAATTCTTTAAACCTCAGGTGAACTTTGTCGATGGTGGTGCCAACAAGCAGAACTCCCAGACCGGTCAGGGCACCGACTGGCGTGAGCAACTGGGCAAACTGTTGCCTATCACGCTCGACGAAGTGCAGATCAGCGATGGGCGGATCAGCTTTCGCAACTTCAACTCCAAACCACCGGTAAACATGAATGCAACCAACGTCGACGCCAGCATTTATAACCTGACCAACGTGGTCGACAAGGAGGGCAAACGCGACGCTCGCTTCGAAGGCAAGGCCCTGCTGCTGGGCCATGCCCCGCTGGAAACCACAGCCACCTTCGACCCCTTGAGCAATTTCGAAGACTTCGAATTTCGCCTGCGGGCCCGCGACATCCAACTCAAGCGCACGAACGACTTCGCCTCGGCCTACGGCAAATTCGACTTCAACGCCGGCCACGGCGACGTGGTCATCGAAGCCGCCGCCAACAAGGGCCAGCTCAAGGGCTACATCAAACCGCTGCTGCGCGACGTCGACGTCTTCAACTGGCAGCAGGATGTCGAGAACAAGAACAAGGGGATCTTCCGCTCGATCTGGGAAGCACTGGTCGGCGGCACCGAAACCGTGCTGAAAAACCAGGGCAAGAACCAGTTCGCCACCCGAGTCGAACTCAGCGGCAGCGTGCACCAGCAGGATATCAACGCGTTCGAAGCGTTTTTGCAGATTTTGCGCAACGGATTCATTCAGGCCTTCAATGCCCGGTATGAACGGCCGAAGCCGGATGCCGGATAGCGCTTGCTCAACTCGCTCTCGGCCGAAACCGAGTCAACATGTGACGCCCCATTCAGAGACTGAATAAGCCGTCTGCGTTCACAGTCGACCGGGCCGCGCGTTATAGTCGGGCATTCGATTATTTCGCCCCCGCCCTGCCCGTTCAGGTCGGCGTTACCGTTCGAGGATTAGCAGATGAAGTTCGAAGGCACCCAGGCCTACGTCGCCACCGATGACCTGAAGCTGGCGGTCAACGCCGCCATCACCCTGGAGCGGCCGCTGCTGGTCAAGGGCGAACCGGGTACCGGCAAGACCATGCTCGCCGAGCAACTGGCCGAATCGTTCGGCGCCAAGCTGATCACCTGGCACATCAAGTCCACCACCAAGGCCCATCAGGGCCTGTACGAGTACGATGCGGTCAGCCGTCTGCGCGACTCGCAACTGGGCAATGAAAAAGTCCACGACGTGCGCAACTACCTGAAGAAGGGCAAGCTCTGGGAAGCGTTCGAGTCCGAAGAGCGGGTCATTCTGCTGATCGACGAAATCGACAAGGCCGACATCGAGTTCCCCAACGACCTGCTGCAAGAACTCGACAAGATGGAGTTCTACGTTTACGAGATCGACGAGACGATCAAGGCCAAGAAGCGCCCGATCATCATCATTACCTCCAACAACGAAAAAGAACTGCCGGACGCCTTCCTGCGCCGCTGCTTCTTCCACTACATCGCCTTCCCCGACCGCACCACCCTGCAGAAAATCGTCGACGTGCACTACCCGGACATCAAGAAGGATCTGGTCAGTGAAGCGCTGGACGTGTTCTTCGACGTGCGCAAGGTGCCGGGCCTGAAGAAGAAGCCGTCGACCTCGGAACTGGTGGACTGGCTGAAGCTGCTGATGGCCGACAACATCGGCGAAGCCGTTCTGCGCGAACGCGATCCGACCAAAGCCATACCGCCGCTGGCCGGTGCGCTGGTGAAGAACGAACAAGACGTGCAATTGCTTGAGCGCCTGGCGTTCATGAGCCGTCGCGGCACCCGCTAAGAGGCTGACGCCATGTTGCTCAACCTGTTCAACGAAATGCGCGCAGCCAAGGTGCCGGTGTCGGTGCGCGAGCTGCTCGACCTGATCAACGCGCTGAAACAGCGCGTGACGTTCGCCGACATGGACGAGTTCTACTACTTGTCGCGGGCGATTCTGGTGAAGGACGAACGGCATTTCGACAAGTTCGACCGTGCGTTCGGCGCCTACTTCAATGGCCTGGAAAAGCTCGACGATCACTTGCAGGCGCTGATTCCCGAAGACTGGCTGCGCAAGGAATTCGAGCGCTCGCTGACCGATGAGGAACGCGCGCAGATCCAGTCCCTCGGCGGCCTGGACAAGCTGATCGAGGAGTTCAAGAAACGCCTGGAAGAACAGAAGGAACGCCACGCCGGCGGCAACAAATGGATCGGCACCGGCGGCACCAGCCCGTTCGGCTCCGGCGGTTTCAACCCGGAAGGCATTCGGGTCGGCGATGCCGGCAAGCGCCAGGGCAAAGCGGTGAAAGTCTGGGATCAGCGCGAGTACAAGAACCTCGACGACTCCGTGGAACTGGGCACCCGCAACATCAAGGTCGCCCTGCGCCGCCTGCGCAAATTCGCGCGTCAGGGCGCGGCGGAAGAACTGGACATCGACGGCACCATCGACCACACCGCCAAGGACGCCGGTCTGCTTAACATCCAGATGCGCCCGGAACGGCGCAACACGGTGAAGCTGTTGCTGCTGTTCGACATTGGCGGCTCGATGGATGCCCACGTGAAGATCTGCGAGGAACTGTTCTCGGCCTGCAAGACCGAGTTCAAGCATCTGGAGTACTTCTACTTCCACAACTTCATTTATGAATCGGTGTGGAAGAACAACATGCGTCGCACCTCCGAGCGCACGTCGACCCAAGACCTGCTGCACAAGTACGGCGCCGACTACAAAGTGATTTTCATCGGTGACGCGGCGATGGCGCCTTATGAAATCACCCAGGCCGGCGGCAGCGTCGAGCACTGGAACGAAGAGCCGGGTTACGTGTGGATGCAGCGCTTCATGGAGAAGTACAAGAAGCTCATCTGGATCAATCCGTACCCGAAAGATACGTGGGGCTACACCTCATCGACCAACATCGTGCGGGATTTGATCGAGGATCAGATGTATCCGTTGACCCTGCGCGGGCTGGAAGAAGGGATGCGGTTTCTGTCCAAGTAATTCGTTGTCTGGACTGACGCCATCGCTGGCAAGCCAGCTCCCACAGGGATCGAGGTGAACACAAATCTTGTGAGCACCGCCGAACACTGTGGGAGCTGGCTTGCCAGCGATGCTTTTAGCGTTGTTTGAACTGGCGCAGATATTCGACGTGTTCCCGGTGTGCGACGTCCTGTACCACCGGGCGCAATCTGACCTTCGCTCCCGGCAGACACTGTGCCAGCCGCGCCAGCGCCAACGGCGTCAACGCGCCCAATCGCGGATAGCCGCCAATGGTCTGCCGATCATTGAGCAACACAATCGGCTGCCCGTCCGGCGGCACCTGCACCGCGCCCAGCGGAATGCCCTCGGAAATCATCGGTTTGCCCTGATACTGCAACGCCGTCCCCAGCCACCGAATGCCCATTCGGTCGGCGCGACTGTCCAGCGTCCAGGCACTGTTGAAGGCATCGAACAGGCTCTGCCCGCTGAACTGACCGATCTGCGCGCCGAGCACCAGATCGAGCGGTGCGTCGAGGCGCAGATCCGGTCGATGCTCCGCCGGCACCTCGCGCACCAACAGGGTTTCGCCCTGATAACTCAGCGAAGCGCCCTTGGCCAGCGGCAGGCCAAAACCATCGAGCCCGCCAAGCTCTTCGCGTACGACCGTGGCACTGCTGCCCAACACTTGCGGCGCACTGAAACCACCGGGCGCCGCCAGATAGGCCCGCGCGCCCAGCAACGGCTGGGTGAACGTCAAGGTCTGCCCTTTACGCAACTTGAAACTGCGCCACGGCGCCAACGCCTCACCGTCGATCTGCGCGCCAAGATCCGCGCCAGCCAATGCCAGCAGACAATCCTCTTGCGCCACCACCGTAAACCCGCCGAGGGTGATTTCGATCACCGGCACATCCAAGCCATTGCCCAGCAGCCAGTTGGCCCAGGCCATCGACCGCCAGTCCACCGCGCCGCCCTGGGTCACGCCCAGATGCCGTACGCCAAACCGGCCGGCATCCTGCAACAGGCACAGCGACGTACTCGCTTCAATCGTCAGTCGGCTCATGCGAGGGCCTCCAGAGGCGTGTCGTCACCGCCGAGGCGGATGAATTCGGCATGGCTCACTGCTTCAAAACGCACGGTATCGCCGGGCTGCATGAGGCTGTAGCCATCGCGTTCACGGTCGAACAACTTTGCCGGTGTGCGACCGATCAGGTTCCAGCCACCGGGGGACACCACCGGATACGCCGCTGTCTGCCGTTCGGCGATGCCGACGCTGCCGGCGGCGACTTTCTTGCGTGGGGTATTCAGACGCGGCGCCGCGAGGATTTCTTCCACCAGGCCCATGAAGGCAAACCCCGGTGCAAAGCCTAGGGCGAACACCTGATATTCACGGGCACTGTGGCGGCGGATCACTTCGTCCACCGACAAACCGCTGCGTTGCGACAGCAGGCTCAATTCCGGTCCGACGCTCAGGTCGTACCACACCGGCAGCACATGGCACTGGCCGCCGGTGCGCGCATTCGGCGACAGGTCGATCAGCGCTTCGGCGATCAACTCCCGCGCCTGATTCGGGCTCAACGCGGTCAGATCGTAATGCACCATCAACGTGGTGTACGACGGCACCAGATCGATCAGATGTTCGCCGAACACCGCGCGCAACCGCTCGCTGGCGGCGAGCATCCACGGCATGTTGGCTTCGGCGATTTCATCGAACAGGCGCAGCATCAGGCAATCCAGCGCCACCACTTCCACCCGCGGATTCATGGCGCGCTCTGCTCGTTCAAGGCCTGACGAATGCGCTGCACGGCGGCCACCGAACTGGCGTTGTCACCATGCACGCACAAGGTGTTGGCTTGCAGGTGCAGCACGCTGCCGTCGCTGGCGGTGAGGTTGTCGCCACGGGCGATGGTCAGCGCTTGGCCGATGATGGTTTCGCAATCGTGGTGCACCGCGCCCGGCAGTTGTCGCGAAACCAGTCGGCCGGCGCTGTCGTAGGCGCGGTCGGCGAAGGCTTCGAACCACAGAGTCATGCCGTATTCGTCGCCAAGCTGTTGCGCCGCTGTGTTGTCGCGGGTTGCCATCAGCATCAGCGGCAAGCTGCGGTCGTAAGCCGCGACGGCCTGAATCACCGCCCGCAACTGCGCCGGGTTGGCCATCATGTCGTTGTACATCGCGCCGTGGGGTTTGACGTAACTGACTTTGCCACCCTGGGCACGGCAAATGCCGTCGAGGGCGCCGATCTGGTAATGCAGGATGTCTTGCAGTTCCTGGGCGGTGTAGGCCATGGAACGTCGGCCGAACCCCACCAGATCCTGATAGGCCGGATGCGCGCCGATCTGCACGCCATGACTGAGGGCCAGGCTGACGGTCTTGCGCATGATGCCCGGGTCGCCGGCGTGGAAACCGCAGGCAATGTTGGCGCAGTCGATGAAGGGCATGACTTCCGCGTCCAGACCCATGGTCCAGCTGCCGAAGCTCTCGCCGATGTCACAGTTCAATAGCAGGCGGCTCACGGTGAACACTCCTGTAGTTCTTTTCTTTTTTTGCCGTGGGACAGACAGTGTCCCGCAGGTTATCAGTTACTGCGCGTCCAGTTGCTTGCCACGGGTTTCCGGCAGGCTCAATGCCGCGAGGATCACCACGCCGTAGGACACTGCCGCAAAGGCACCGATGCCGACACTCAGCGGCACTTTCTGGCTCAGCAGGCCGATCAGCAGCGGGAACAACGCCGCCAGCGCCCGGCCAATGTTGTAGCAGAAGCCCTGCCCCGAACCGCGAATCCGCGTCGGGAACAACTCAGTGAGAAACGCGCCCATCCCACTGAAAATCCCCGAGGCGAAAAAGCCCAGCGGGAAACCCAGCCACAGCATCACGCCGTTGCTGACCGGCAATTGGGTGTAGAGCAGAACGATGGTGAACGAGCCGACCGCGAACAGGATGAAGTTCCTCTTGCGGCCCAGCAGGTCGGTCAAATAGGCGCTGATCACGTAACCGGCGTAGGAACCGATGATCACCATCGCCAGATAACCGCCGGTGCCGAGTACGCTCAAACCGCGTTCGTTCTTCAGAAAAGTCGGCAGCCAGGAGGTAATCGCGTAATAACCGCCGAGGGCGCCAGTGGTCAGCAACGAGGCGCGAATCGTGGTGAAGAGCATGCCGGGGGCGAAGATCTCGTAGAACTTCGAAGGGCTGTCCGGGGTTTGCCTGGCCTTGGCTTCGCGATAAATCTCAGGATCTTTCACCAGACGCCGGACAAAAATCACGAACACCGCCGGCACGATGCCGAGGATAAACAGTGCACGCCAGGCATCCTCCGGCGGCAGCACCGAGAACAGCAGCGCATAGAGAATCGCCGTCAGGCCCCAACCCAAGGCCCAGCCGGATTGCACCATGCCTACTGCCTTGCCGCGATCCTTGGCGCGGATCACTTCACCGATCAGCACTGCGCCAGCCGTCCACTCGCCGCCGAAACCGAAGCCCATCAGGGTGCGGGCGATCAGTAATTGCTCGTAGTTCTGAGCAAAGCCGCAGAGGAAGGTGAAAAACGCAAACCACAACACCGTCAGTTGCAAAGTGCGCACGCGGCCGATGCGGTCGGAGAGAATCCCCGCCACCCAACCGCCGATGGCCGAAGCGATCAGGGTGCTGGTGTGGATCAGGCCGGCTTCGCCGGTGGTGATGCCCCACATCGCGATCAGGGTCGGCACCACGAAGCTGAGCATCTGGGTGTCCATGCCGTCCAGACCGTAGCCGATCTTGCAGCTCCAGAAGGTGCGGCGCTCCTGCTGATTGATGTTGCGATACCAGTCGAACGGGCCGGGACGGGCCGCAGTCTTGGGGAGGTCGAGGGTGTCGGGCGCGCTCATGGCATGTCTCCGCAGGCTTTTATTGGTCTTGTTCGAAGTTCCGACGACGCCTATCGTGGGAACCGGATGCGTCGATTCTTGGGTGCGTCACCCGGTCGCGTCCAACGAATAAAAACCCGCCCAAGACATAAGAAAAATTTGTTGCCATGAACCTGAAGTTTCTCGAAACCTTCGTCTGGGTCGCCCGGCTGAAAAGTTTTCGCCTGACCGCCGACAAGCTGTTCACCACTCAGGCCTCGATCTCGAGCCGGATCGCGGTGCTCGAAGGCGAGCTCGGGGTGAAGCTGTTCCTGCGCGATTCACGCGGCGTCAGCCTGACGCCCGAAGGTTTGAAAGTGCTGGACTATGCCGAGCAGATGCTCGACACGATGCAGGCGCTGAAACAGTCGATCGAGACCCGATCAAGCAAGGTCGGCCGGGTACGGATCGGGGTGATGGATACGGTGATCCACACTTGGCTCAGCCCGCTGGTGGCGCAGATGACCGATCTGTACCCACGGGTGGAAATCGAGCTGGTGGCGGATACCTCGCTGAACCTCTGCGATCAGCTGCAAAAAGGCTTTCTCGATCTGATTCTGCAAACCGATCTCGTGCGCCAGGAAAGCGTGCGCAGCCTGGAACTGGCCAGCCACCCCATCGGCTGGATCGTCGCCAGCAACTCGATCTACAACCGCGACTATCAAAGCCTCGCCGACCTGGCCCAGGAACGGATCATCACCTACTCGAAAAACTCCCGGCCGCACCAGGACATCCTGGCGTTGATGCAGACCCAAGGTGTGTTGGCGCCACGGTTGAACTGTGTGAATTCGGTGTCGGCGATTACCCGGCTGTTACGCGACGGGTTCGGCATTGGCGCGTTGCCGCCGGTGCTGGTGGCCGAGGAACTGGCGCGGGGCGAACTGACCTTGCTCGACATCGAACAGCGCCCGCCAAACCTGCAAGTCGTGGTGTCGTGGCGGGTCGGTGTGGAATGGGTCGAGGAGATTGTGACGCTGTGTCAGCAGGTGCTGGAGGAATATGCGCGCAAGGTGGGCAAGGATTACATCGCTTTAAGTTGATCGTTCCCACTGCGTGGGAACGATGCATCGAAGCTTACAGCCCGCGCACATCCCGGTCTTCGATCGGCCGGCTCTGGCGCAGGCGCTTGCCGCCCAGCACCACCCAGTCGATCAGACGGAACAGGCACTCCAGGCCGAACGACAGCAGCAGCGCGCCGCTCATGCCCCAGATCATCGCTTCCGGCGTCAGCAGGATCTGGTAGCTGTAGCCGTTCCAGGTTTCCTTGCGGATATCCGGATCGGCGGCCAGCACCACTTGCAGGAAGCGGATGTACCACGGGCCTTGCATCGCCTGGAATTGCTTGTCCAGCGCCAGCTGACGGTTGAGCAAAGTGCTCAAGCTGTCGGCATCGCTGCGAAACACCGGGTCTTCGCTGGCGCGATAGTGGGCGACCAGCGCCTGGATATCACCCTTGAAAAACTGCTCGGCGGTGCCCTGGAAGCCGCGCAGACCGGTCTGCGCCTCGATCAGGTGCGCTTCGACCCGCTTGGCGTAATCGTTGATGAAGCCGGGCACCTGGACGCCGATCAACAGGCCCGCCGCAAACAACACCAGCCGTAGATAACTGAGCAACATCGAGGAGAGATCCTTTATTCGGTCGTGCCCTGGCTGACGCATTCGCCGCGTCGCCACAGGCTCCATTGGCCCGGTTCGTAGCGGGTCCAGGTTTCGTTTTCGGTCAAGGGTTCGGTGGCAATCACCGTCACCACGTCGTTGGGCGTGGTTTCGGCCTGGAAATCGACGATCACATCGACGTCCTTGAGCCGCGCCGGGCCAAACGGAGCGCGTCGGGTGATCTGCGCCAGTTTGGTCGAGCAATAGCAGAACAGCCAGTCGCCGTCGCTCAGCAGGCAGTTGAACACGCCCTTACTGCGATATTCGGCGCAGGCCGCGACCAGATCCGGCAGCAGCACTTCTATATCGACCGGTTCCGGAAACGCTGCACGTACGCGATTGAGCAAATCGCAGAACGCCGCTTCGCTGTCGGTATCGCCGACCGGGCGGTAAAAACTCTTGATCGGGGTGAAATCGGCGAGCTGGCCGTTGTGCGCGAAGCACCAGTTGCGCCCCCACAGTTCGCGGACGAACGGGTGGGTGTTGGACAGGCAGACCTTGCCGACGTTGGCCTGACGGATATGACCGATGACCACTTCACTCTTGATCGGATAGCGCTGCACCAGATTGGCGACTTCCGACTCGCTGCTGGCCGCCGGGTCCTGGAACAGGCGCAAGCCGCGCCCTTCGTAGAAGGCAATGCCCCAGCCGTCGCGGTGTGGCCCGGTGCGACCACCGCGCTGCATCAACCCGGTGAAGCTGAACACGATGTCGGTCGGCACGTTGGCACTCATGCCCAGTAATTCACACATGTGCGGACTCTCGTGATTACAGCCGCGGCTCGACCCGCATGCGCTGCGGATTGCTCGGTACCGGCGGGCGACCGTAGCGGTCATCGCCGGCGCCGCCGAACGGTTGATCGGCGTCACGCTCGTCTTCGGCGCGGGCGGCTGCGCGAGCCGCTTCGGCCTGTTCCTTGCGAGCGTTCGAAGCGCGCTCGATCGGGAAGCGGATCAGCACGAAAATCAGGTACAGGCCGAACGCGATCATGGCGTACATGAGCAGTTCGGAAATGGCGCGCCAGGCGTTGTTGCCAACCTTGAACGCCAGATCCAGCGCGGTGATGGCGATGGCCGGCGCGAATTTTTCCTTCACCGGGTCAATGATGGTCGGGCTGAACAGCAACACCGCCATCAATACACGCAGCGGCTCGCGCAGCCAGCGCCACATCCAGCGGGTCATGCGCATCCACACCAGCAGGCAGCCCACGGCGGCAAAGGCGTAAAGGCCCCAGGCGATCAGATAGTCGTTCTCGGTCATGGTGTCCATGGCAAGGCAGGCAAAGAGGCGCTTATAGTAACGACTTTTCGCACGTCAGGCTTCCCCGCCGTCCGTGCGGCCCTTATTTGTCATGTCCGAGAGCTTTCCATGCCCGTATCCGCCAACGTCATCAGCGCCCCGATTGCCCACAAGGCCGCCGGTCACGACCCGTACGCCTGGCTGCAGGAACGCGACACCGACGCGGTGCTCGACTACCTCAAGGCTGAAAACGACTACCAGCAGGCGCAGACCGCCGATCAGGCCGAACTGCGCGAAACCCTGTTCGAAGAGATCAAGGGCCGGATCCTCGAAACCGACCTGTCCCTCCCCTCGCCGTGGGGCCCGTACCTGTATTACACCCGCACCACCGCAGGTGACGAATACGCTCGCCACTACCGTTGCCCGCGTCCGGCCGACGACAGCCTGACCCTCGACGAAAGCCGCGAACAGCTGCTGCTCGACCCGAATGCTCTGGCCAATGGCGGCTTTTTCTCCCTCGGCGCGTTCAGCATCAGCCCGGATCACCAGCGCCTGGCCTACAGCGTTGATGCCTCGGGCGACGAGATTTACACGCTGTTCGTGAAGGAATTACCCAGCGAGCGTGTCAGCGAACTGGAATTCCAGGACTGCGACGGCAGCATGACTTGGGCCAATGACAGCCTGACCCTGTTCTTCGGCGTGCTCGACGACACCCATCGCCCGCACAAACTGTTCCGCTACCGCCTGGACGGCACCGCCGCCGAAGAGGTATTCCACGAACCGGACGGGCGTTTCTTCCTGCATTGCTACCGCGCCAGCTCCGAGCAGCAATTGCTGTTGTCGCTGGGTAGCAAGACCACCAGCGAAGTCTGGGCGCTGGATGCCAATCAGCCGCAGCAGCCATTCACTTGCCTGGCGCCACGGGTCGAGGATCACGAATACGACGTCGATCACGGCAAGCTCGATGGCGAATGGACCTGGTTCATCCGCACCAACCGCGACGGCATCAACTTCGCCCTGTATCAGGCGCCGGACACCGGTATTGCACCGAGCGAAGCCGACTGGCAGAACCTGATCCCGCACAGCGATTCGGTAATGCTCGATGGCGTGACCCTCAACGCCGAAGCCCTGACCCTGAGCCTGCGTGAAGGTGGTCTGCCGATCATCGAAGTTCGTCCACACGGTCTGGCGCCTTATCGCGTGCAATTGCCAGACGCGGCCTACAGCCTCTATGTGCAAAACAGCCTGGAATTCCAAAGCGACCGCATTCGCCTGCGCTATGAAGCGCTGAATCGTCCGGCTCAGGTTCGGCAACTGATCCTCGCCACCGGCGAACAGTCCGTCCTCAAGGAAACCCCGGTGCTCGGCCCGTTCGACGCCGACGCCTACGTCAGCCAGCGCCTGTGGGCGACTGCACCGGACGGCACCCAGGTGCCGATCAGTGTGGTGATGAAACGGGAAATGGTCGGCAAACCCGTGCCGCTGTACCTGTACGGTTACGGCGCTTACGGTTCGAGCCTCGATCCGTGGTTTTCCCACGCCCGCCTGAGCCTGCTGGATCGCGGCATGGCGTTCGCCATCGCCCACGTTCGCGGCGGTGGTGAACTGGGCGAAGCCTGGTACCGCGCCGGCAAGCAGGAGCACAAGCACAACACCTTCAGCGACTTCATTGCCTGCGCCGAATTTCTGATCCTCAACGGCATCACCACCGCGCCACAACTGGCGATCAGCGGTGGCAGCGCCGGTGGTTTGTTGATCGGCGCGGTGCTCAACCAGCGTCCGGATCTGTTCGGCGTGGCGATTGCCGAAGTGCCGTTCGTCGACGTGCTCAACACCATGCTCGACCCGGATCTGCCGCTGACCGTCACCGAATACGACGAGTGGGGCAACCCGGAAGAACCGGAGGTCTACGAGCGGATCAAGGCCTACGCGCCGTACGAAAACGTCACCGCGCAGGCGTATCCCGCAACACTGGTGATCGCCGGCTACAACGACAGCCGCGTGCAGTATTGGGAAGCGGCCAAGTGGGTGGCGAAATTGCGCGCGACCAAGACCGATGACAATCTGCTGCTGCTCAAAACTGAACTGGGCGCCGGCCACGGCGGCATGAGCGGGCGTTATCAGGGATTACGTGACGTAGCGCTCGAATATGCATTTGTTTTCAAGGTTCTGGGCATCGCCTGAGGAACTCCGCCGGTCACTTGGGTCTTAATTCCAGACATTAAGAGCCGATACACATAGAACCCTGTGGGAGCGGACAAGCCCGCTCCCACAAGGAATGTGTAACGCGCGGAAACCGTGAAAAACAAAAAGACTGTGACGACATGTCAGAACCAACCCTACTGAACAACGAAATCCGCGACTGGCTGATGGACTGCGGCCTGTTCGATCAATTGCAACTGGCGGATTTCGCCGCCGCCTCGGGCTACTTCAGCATCAGCACCGTGGCTGAAGGCGAAGCGATCTTTCGCGAAGGCGATGCCGGCAGTTTCATGTGCATCATCCACACCGGCCAGGTGGCCGTGCAGAAAACCGGCGGCGACGGTCAGGTTGTGACCATGGCCACCCTGCGCAGCGGCCGGGCGTTCGGCGAAATGGCCGTACTCGACGGCGAACGCCGTTCGGCGACCTGCGTGGCGGCGAGCAACTGTCAGTTGCTCAACCTCGGCAAGGATTCGCTGGAAAAAATGCTCAACGATGCGCCGAAGATCGCCGCCAAGATCATCCGCGCCCTCGCCGTCTCCCTGTCCAAACGCCTGCGCATGGCTGACGGCCAGCTCGCCGCCCAGCAGATCTAGCCCCCCGGGGATTTGGCTTTGCTTTCATTCTGTTCCAGGCCCGGCAAGGGCTGATCCTTGGTTGGCGGGCTGGGCATTTCGATCGGCACCAGCGGCGGGCCGCCACTACCGGGGCCGGCCTTGGGAATCGGCACCGGACTGATCTGCGGATACGGGGTTGGCGTCGCCGTGCCGGGCGAGCCCGGTTGCGGTGTCGGGCTGACGGGAATCGTCTGTTGCGCCTGTACGGCAGTTATCGAGAGCGCGGCCAGGGTAATGACCGTTAGAATGGTGCGCTTCATCAAGGGCTCCGTTGGCCTGAAGTCTGCCTTCAGGCTACTCCCAACGCGCCGGCTTGCCTTCCCCCCCTGTAGAGATTTCCATGAAACGTTTCGTTCTGCTCGACACCACGCCGATCCCCGACAACGGCGGCGCCCTGTGCCTGTTCGAGTATGGCGAGGACTTCGTCATCAAGATCCAGGGCGGAGACGGCGGACAATTGATGAACACCCGCATGCACGGCTCCGAAGATGCACTGGCCGAAATCCCCTGCCGCAAGGTCGCCGGCCGGCCGAACTCGCGGGTGTTGATCGGCGGTCTGGGCATGGGCTTCACCCTCGCCTCCGCGCTCAAGCATCTGGGCAAGAGTGCTGAAGTAGTGGTCGCCGAACTGGTGCCCGGGGTGGTCGAGTGGAACCGTGGCCCGCTCGGTGAAAAGTCCGGACGCCCGCTGCTCGATCCGCGCACGGTGATTCGCCAGGAAGACGTGGCCAAGGTGCTGCAAAGCGAGCCGAACGGCTTCGACGCGATCATGCTCGACGTCGACAACGGCCCCGAAGGCCTGACCCAGAAGGCCAACAGCTGGCTGTATTCCGCCGCCGGTCTTGCCGCGTGCGCCAAAGCGATGCGGCCCAAAGGCGTGCTCGCGGTGTGGTCGGCCAGCGCCGACCGGCAGTTTTCCGACAAATTGAAGAAGGCCGGTTTCAAGGCCGAGGAAGTCCAGGTCTTCGCCCACGGCAACAAGGGCACGCGCCACACGATCTGGATTGCCGAGAAGCTCAAGGGCTGAGCTAAACTTGCCCCATAACCGTCATTAGTCTTCTGCAAAGGTGAACCCATGAGTTCGTCCACCCCGACCAACACTTCGAAGCTGGATCGCATCCTCGCCGACAACCAGCGCGACAAGGAAATGGGCTACCGCGACAAGGCCCTGAAGATGTACCCGCACGTGTGCGGCCGCTGCGCCCGTGAGTTTTCCGGCAAGCGCCTGAGCGAGCTGACCGTGCACCACCGCGACCACAACCACGACAACAACCCGCAGGACGGTTCCAACTGGGAACTGCTGTGCCTGTATTGCCACGACAACGAACACTCGCGCTACACCGACCAGCAGTACTTCGGCGAAGGCTCGCTGAGCACGCCGAAAATCGCCAAGGCTACTCACAATCCGTTTGCGGCGCTGGCCGGGCTGATGAAGAAAGAAGACTGAAGATCTTCAGTGGCCACACCGGCCCATTCGCGGGCAAGCCCTATCCCACAGGTTTCTCTGGTGTAATCAGATTTTGTGAACGATCGAGATCACTGTGGGAGCTGGCTTGCCAGCGATGAGGCCAGCCCAGACACCACAACGCTTGAACCTGCCCGCCCTCCCCCAATCCCCGTATAATCGCCCTCTTTTTCCCGAAGGCACCCCGCTCGTGGCAGACAAACGGTACAGCTGCATTGGTTTGTATAACCCCAAATCACCGGAAAACGTCGGTTCGGTGATGCGCGCCGCAGGCTGCTACGGCGTGTCGACCGTGTTCTACACCGGCAAGCGCTATGAACGCGCCGCCGACTTCGTCACCGACACCAAGCGCGTGCACTACGACATTCCACTGATCGGCATCGACGACCTGAAAAAGATCCTGCCGCTCAATTGCGTCCCGGTCGCCGTGGAACTGGTCGATGGCGCCCGCCCGCTGCCGGAATACACCCACCCGGATCGCGCCCTGTACATCTTCGGCCCCGAAGACGGCTCGCTGGATCAGGAGATCCGCGACTGGTGCGAAGACGTCGTGTACATCCCGACCACCGGTTGCATGAACCTCGCCGCCACGGTCAACGTCGTGCTCTACGACCGCATGGCCAAAGGCCTGAACACCCGCTCCGGGCCGAAATTCCGCTGAAACGCCGCACATCCGATGGAACGAGCTGACCGCCTGCGCAGTCAGCTTGTTTATCCATTACTCATTGCCTGGAGAAAGATCATGACCGAGCTCAAACGCGTCGAGCGTATCGAATCCACCCCGTTTCAGAGCCGTTCCGAGCAGAACGTCGAAGGCTGGGAGCGCATCGGCTCGCTGGCCGGCGGCGTGATCATGGTCGGCAAGGGCCTGCGCCGTGGCGGCGTATTCGGGCTGATTCAGGTGGCGATTGGCGGCGTGGCCATGGCCCGCGGCATCACCGGGCACAGCTCGGTGAAAAGCCTGCTGGAGAAAAGCCGTCAGGACATGAATAACGTGCGGGCGAAGATCGAGCGGGCCGGTGAAGAACTGAGCAAGCTCAAAGCCAATGCCGAGGCGGCGACCAAGACCGCCACCGTGACCGGCAATGACTCGGTGAAATCGCCGAAAGCCGGGGTCTGATCCGGCATTTGCGGTGGGGCTGAGGGCCTCATCGCTGGCAAGCCAGCTCCCACAATGTTTTGAGTTGGGCACAAATCAGTGTCCAACCCACAAACCGATTTGGGCGGGACAAAAAATCAGTGCTCACCGCACAAATCTGTGGGAGCTGGCTTGCCAGCGTAGGCGGTTTTACTGCAGTAACCCGGTATCAAGGACTTTGGACGGCTCGCCGAGAATGCTTTCGGCGAGTTGCACGAATTCTTTTGTATCGACAGTCCCCAGGTGCATCGCCCCGCGCAGCACGTCGTCCAGCGAGCGCTTGTTGCGGGTCTTCAGGCGAATCTCGCCATCCAGCTCCTGCAACAACAGCACCGCTTTCGACAGCTGCGCGGAGCTGATCTGCTCGCCGCGCAGGGTCGTGACTTTCTGGCTGTCCTTGGTCAGTTTTGCCTGCAACGCCTGATACCGCTCGTCACTCATGCCGCCGGCACGGCGCACCAGTTCGATCGCGTAATACTCCGCAAAACCCTCGCTGATCCAGTCGCTGCGCTGCTCGTCGTTGATCCGTCCGAACACCTGCGCCAGCTCGCGCACCAGGGCGCTGCTGCCGTTTTCGCTGACCAGCGGCAACCGCGTGTTGAGGTAGATCGACTCTCGCGCCGCGAGGCTGCCACGCCACATCGGGTCGTTGGCGCCGACAATCAGCAGTTTGCTCGGATGGCGCGGAAACACCGCCTGCACCTGCGGCCAGACAAACGTCAGCAGCGTCAGCACATCCATCCGGCGCATGCCCTGCCCTTGCGGCGAGGCCACGGTGACTTCGGTTTCCCCCAGTCGAGTGCGGCGGCTGCCGAGGTGGCCGGCGAGCATCCAGCCGGTCGGGCGGTCGAACAGGCGTGACGGATTGTCGATGCGGAATTTGTTCTTGCCGATGCGCGGCCAGGCGGTTTCGACGCTTTTCCAGCCGTCGGGCAATTCGAAGTGCAGGCGTGCGACCAGTTCGACGCCGTCCTGCTGATCGAGCCTGGCCGGCGGCACCAGTTCATCGCCGCGCATCAGCGCCCAGGTCGGGGTCATGCGCGTGTCGAAGCTGCCGTTCTTGCGGCCGTGGCTGATGCGTACGCGATAGGTCAGGCTGGCCTTGTCCGCTGTCGGTCGCCAGACCCCGCGCGCCGCTTTGCCCGGCGTCAGTTGCCACTGGCCGTCGGCCTTGAAGTCGCTGTAGTGGCTGCCGTCGCCGAGGTCGAAATCCAGGCTGCGCACGACTTCGCCCTTGGCGAGGCTCACGCGCACTTCGGCCTGATCGCTCTGCGGCAGCAGGCGTACCTGATAATCCAGATCGACTTTCTTCGCCGCCCACACCGGCGCACTCAGCGCCAGCAGCGTGACGCTCAGCGCCCGGCGCAATCCCGTCGCCATACCTGCTCCTGGGTCAATCGTTAACCTGCGCGGAAAATCAGGTGATCTTCCCAGTCGTCTTCCGGCACGCTGCCTTCGGCGAGCATGCGCCCCGACTGAGAAATCCGTTCGTGGTGTACAGCGTCGCGATCACCGCAGACCAGGTGATGCCACAGCGGCAGATCCTTGCCTTCGCTGACCAGCCGATAACCGCAGGTCGGCGGCAGCCATTTGAAGGCTTCGGCCTGACCGGGGGTGAGCTGGATGCAGTCCGGGACAAACTTCATGCGGTTCGGATAATCGCTGCACTGGCAGGTTTTCAGGTCCAGCAGTTTGCAGGCGATGCGCGTGTAATAGACGCTGTTGTCTTCCTCATCCTCGAGCTTTTGCAGGCAGCACAGGCCGCAACCGTCGCACAGCGATTCCCATTCCTCGTGGTCGAGTTGATCGAGGGTTTTGCGTATCCAGAACGGTTCGACTTTGGCGGCCATGGCTCAAGCATCAACATCAGGTGGTGAAAAGGCCGCCAGTCTAGTGCCCAAGGCCCCGTGATCCAAGCGCTGGCGACTGCCGGTTGTGCGGGGCTTGTCAGTTTTTGCGCGGCCAAGTAGCTTTGCCGGTCACACCAGGCCTTTGCCGGATGCCATTAACGCTCGACCGCGTCGTCTCCGGTGAACTGCAGGCTTGCGCCACAACCCCATCGTTCAGCCCAACTGATCCCGCCGGGTTTCGCTTCCAACCTGTCCTCAAACGTAGCAAGGAATCTTTCGATGAGTGCCAACCCTCGCGTTGCCGAATACGCCATTCACCCGCAGTTCACTGATCGCTGGTCGCCCCGCGCCTTCACCGGCGAAGCGATTCCGGAAGAAACCCTGCTGAGCTTCTTCGAAGCCGCACGCTGGGCACCGTCGGCGTATAACTCGCAGCCGTGGCGTTTTCTCTACGCCCGTCGCGATACGCCGAACTGGGAGCGTTACCTGGGCCTGCTCAATGAATTCAACCGCAGCTGGGCACAGCACGCGTCGGCGCTGGTGATCGTGATTTCGAAAACCACCTTCACCGCACCGGGCGCGACCGAGGAAACGCCGGCGCTGTGGCACACCTTCGACACAGGTTCCGCCTGGGGCCATCTGGCGCTGCAAGCGAGCCTGAGCGGCTGGCACACCCACGGCATGGCCGGCTTCGATCAGGAGCTGACCCGCAAGGAGCTGAACATTCCAGAAGGTTATGCGCTGCATGCCGCCGTAGCGGTGGGCAAGCTGGGTGACAAGGCAACCCTGGCGGATTACCTGCAAGCACGGGAAACGCCGAGCCCGCGTCGTCCGCTGAGCGAACTGGCGGCTGAAGGCGACTTCACCCTCTAAACCATGGCGTCTAACGAAATGTGGGAGCGGGCTTGCTCGCGAAGAGGGCTTACCAGTCGACGACTTGGCTGACTGATAAACCGCTTTCGCGAGCAAGCCCGCTCCCACATTTTTCACTGCGGTGAATCAGTAACCGCGTGCGAAATCCACTTCCCCGCGCAACGCCTCTCCCGCCTGATACACCCGCACGTTATCCAGAAACAACTGCACCATCATCGGCGGCGAGGTCGGCGCCGAGCTGTGACCGGTCAGCAACAAGCCCCAGGCGGTCCAGAACGGATGCCGCTGCGGCAATGGTTCCTGACGGCAGACGTCGATCACCGCGCCCGCCAGATGGCCTTCCTTCAATGCTTCGACCAGATCCGCATCGACCACCGCGACACCGCGTCCGGCGTTGATGAACAACCCGGTCGGCTTGAATTGCTTGAACAGCGCCGCATCGTAAATGTCGTGGGTGTGCTCGGTGTTGGGCAGCAGGTTGACCACGTAATCCGCCTCGCCGACCAGACGCGGCAAGTCCGCCATCGAACCGACCTCGACAAACGGCGCCTGTTCGCGAGCGCTGCTGGCGATGCCGTACAACTCGACGCCGAACGGCAGCAGGAACTGCGCCACGCTCTGGCCGATGTCACCGGTGCCGACGATCAGCACCTTGCGCCCGACCAGACTCTGGCCGGTGCGGTTGTCCCACTTGCGCTCGACCTGGCTGACCAGTCGCGCCAGCACTTCGCGCTCGTGGCCGAGCATGTAAGTCAGCACGTATTCAGCCATGACCTGGCCGAAAATGCCGACGGCCCGGGTCAGGCGGTAATCCCGGCGCAGGCCGTCGGCCAGCAGCGGCGTGATCCCGGCCCAGGTCGATTGCAGCCATTGGGGCTGGTGGCCCTGACGCAACAGGGTCGCCAGCAGATCCGGCTGACCCAGCCACACCGGGCAATCAACGGCCTGGCGGGCCAGTTCGGCGGAGTCACCGCTGGTCAGTACTTCAAGCTCCGGGGCCGCCTGACGCAGCAGTCGGGCGTATATCGCGTGGTCGTGTTCAGCAATCAGAACGCGCATCTTCAAACCTTTCGCAAACCGTGCAGGCGGCCGTCCACTTCGTGGCAGCCGTCGCCGTAAAAACCGTTCCAGGGGTTACCAGAGGCCCAGGACAGGGCCTCGCGGATCAGACCGGATCGTTGCGTCGCAGCAACTCTTCGGGCAGGTGTTCGATGTACTCGTCCTCGGCCGGTGGCATTTGCAGGTGATAGCCCTGCTTTTCGAGGTTTTCCAGGACCACGGCGATGTCTTCGCTGGCCAGCTTGCGCTCCGGGGTCAGTACCAGATCGAAGGAATGCCTGGCCTTGCCGAACGCCGCCATCAGGCCTTCCGGCACGCGCTCCAGCGCATCGCTTTTGAGCACGTAAAGGTACATGCCGCTTTTCTTCGAACTTTGATAAATGGAACAAATACGTTTCAAGGCTGTTCTCCGGCGGTGGCCAGGCTGTCGAGCAGCTTCTGGCCCATCAATTCGCGGCGCCAGCCACGCAGCGAATCAGGCAATTGGTAAGGGCCCTCGGGGAAACCGCTTTTGACCAGCGCTTCGAGGGTTTTCTTGCGCAGCATCAGTTCCGGCGCGATGCCCAGACGTTCCGCTTCGGCCTGACCGAGCGCCCGCAGCTGTTTGATCAGGGCGGCGGCTTCGATCGGCAACGGCTCCGGCACGGCTGGCGGCCATTGATCAGGCCCCACACTGCCAGAGCGCTTGATCAGATCAAGCAGAAACTCGCCGTCCTGACGCACGGTACGCGGATGCATGTCTTCAATCTTGCCCAGCGCGCTGAGGTTGTCCGGTTGCGTGCGGGCCAGCGGCCACAACGAATGCTCACGGATAATACGGTTGCGCGGCAGGTCCCGCGCACGGGCCTCGCGCTCGCGCCAGGCGCACAATTCGCGCAGCACAGCCAGTTGGGCGCGGGACAGTTTCCACGCCAGCTTGGCTTCGCGATACACCTCGTACGGATCAGTTTCGCGGCGCAGGTTGGCGACCAGTTCGGCGCCGTCCTCCAGCACCCAGGCGTATTTGTCGTCGGACAGTTTCGGACGCAGTTGTACGAAAACCTCCGCCAGATGCACGGCGTCTTCGGCGGCATAGCTGATTTGCGTGTCGGACAACGGACGCTGCAACCAGTCGGAACGGGTTTCGCCCTTCGGCAGTTCGATGCCGAGCACTTCCTGCACCAGACGCGAATAACCCATCGAGAACCCGAGGTTCAGGTAGGCAGCGGCCAGTTGGGTATCGAACAGCGGCGCCGGCAGGCTGCCGGTCAGGCGCAGCAGGACTTCGAGGTCTTCGCTGCAGGCGTGCAGGACTTTGAGCACCGCCGGGTTTTCCAGCAACGCGGCCAAGGGCTGCCAGGCGTTGATGGTCAGCGGGTCGATCAGGTAGGCGCGTTTGCCGTCGCCGACCTGCAACAGGCCGGCAATCGGGTAGAAGGTGTCGACCCGCATGAATTCGGTGTCGAGGGCAACGAACGGCAGCTGCTGCCACTCGGCGCAAAACTGCGCGAGGCTATCGTTGTCGCGAATCCAGTGAATATCGATGGCCACACGGCTCTCCCTTCAAGAATGGCGCGCAGTATATATCGCCACCGGCGCTTTCCGCGCCTCTACAGGGCAAGAGCTTGATGAAATCTCCTGCCTGAGGGGAAGAATAGTCTTACAGAGTGAGTCTGCCGGCTCAGTCCTTGGCCAACACCCCGTCGATCACCGCGCCCCGGCAACCGGCAAACATATCCAGATCGGGCTGGTAGACCTTGCTCTGCACTTCCAGCAGACCGAGCATCGAGTGGAACAGGTTGTCCTGGCTCAGCGGCTTGTCGCGGCTCATTTGCAGGCAATGAGTGTCGACCGAGTAGGACTTCTGATAGCTGTCGGAGAACCAGGCCAGCATCGCCACGTGTTTTTGCTGCTCCGGCGCCAGCATGTAAGGCGTGCCGTGGAGGAACAGGTTGTACTCACCCAACGACTCGCCGTGGTCGGACAGGTACAGCATGGCGGTATCGACCTTGTCCTGATTGCTGCGCAGCACATCGATCAGGCTCGACAGCACATGGTCGGTGTACACCAGCGTATTGTCGTAACCGTTTAAGATGCTTTCGCGGCTGCAATTGTTCAGTGCGTTGCTCTCACATACCGGAGTGAAGTGTTCGTATTCCTTTGGATAACGCTTGAAATACTCCGGGCCGTGGCTGCCCATCTGATGCAGGACCAGCACGGTGTCCTTGTCCAGGTGATCGATGAAGCTTTGCAGGCCCTGCAACAGGATTTCGTCGCGGCATTCATTGTTGGCGCACAGCGCCGGGTCTTTCAGATTGCTGACATCCTGCAGGGTGACGCGATCGCAGGTGCCTTTGCAGCCGGACTGGTTGTCGCGCCAGATCACGTCGATCCCGGCCCGTTTAAGCACGTCCAGCAACCCTTCCTCATTCTTTGCCTTGCTGGCGTCGTAATCCTTGCGGCCCATGTTGGAGAACATGCACGGCACCGACACGGCGGTTTCCGTGCCGCAGGAATGCACGTCGGTGAATGCGATCAGGCCGGCTTCCTTGTCCAGTTTCGGCGTGGTGTCGCGGCCGTAACCGAGGATGCCGAAGTTTTCTGCCCGGGCACTCTCCCCCACCACCAGCACCGTCAGGGATTTGCGCGGATGGTTCTGCACGGCGGCGTTGCGCTGGGCGTCTTCGCCGATTGTGACGAACGGTTGATGCACCGAGGCCACCTGCTCACGCAGATAACCGGCCGAGGCGCCGATGTAGTTGCTCGGCACCAGCATCAAGCGAATTTCGTGGTGATTGCGAAACAGCGACGAGAGCCCTTGATAATTGGCCAGCGCCACGCCGCCAATGACTGCAACCGACGCGACACTCACCACAACTTTGCTTAATAACTCGCGATGCCAACGACGATAGTTGACTGGAACTTTCCACAACAACCAGGACGGCAAGACACCCAGAAAAACGATATAAGCCAACAACTTCAAAGAAAGCAGATCGCGAACTTCAGTAGCATTGGTTTCAGCAAAGTTGCGAAACATGCCGGCATCGATCATGACCCCGTATTGGCTCATGAAATAAGCCACGCCGGCACTGACCATGAACAACAACGTCAATACGGGTTTCAACACGGGTCGAAACGCCAGCAACGTCAGCACGATGTTATACGCCGCGAAGATCATCACCCCGAACGCAATGCGCATGGCAATACCCTTGCCGTCAGCAGTGGTGATGTCGAACAGGTGTTGCCAGAGCACGAAATTGAATCCGGTCAAAAGAAAGGCGCTGGCAAACAACGTCACCCATTCCGGGCGCACGGCTTTTAACTTGAGCATGGCGAGGGGCTATTTCCTTGAAAGAAGTGCCGTCGTCAATTGTGAAAATTTCATTGACTCAGACCGCACAAACTTTAAGCACGCAACCATCAATTTTTTGTGAAAAAGAAGCCAACGATTAGTTGGCACATGAAATAACCATGAAACTTGCAGCGTATTTGAGAATGATTCAGCTGTGGTGCAGTCGCGGGCAACGAAAACGCGGTATCGAATTTCTCGATAGCGCTCCCGACTTTCTGATTTGCCGCCCCGCTCGCCTGCCCGCCTAATCGGCAACCTCTGGTTCCAAAGGTCTGACGATGGAAAACGTACGCGCCACTGCCCGCCCCGCTGTCTGGCTGATGCTCGGCATCATCCTGGTCGCCCTCAACCTGCGCCCGTCGATGGCGGCGGTCGGGCCCTTGCTTTCGGCCATTCGCGGCGATATGGCGCTGAGTTTCAGTCTCGCAGCATTGCTGACCCTGCTGCCGGTGATGGCGATGGGGCTGGCGATGTTCTTCGGCATGGCGGTCAGCCAGCGCCTCGGTGAACACCGCACGGTACTGCTGTCGTTGCTGATCATTGGCTTGGCGACGCTGTCACGGTTGTTTCTCGACTCGGCGGGTGGATTGATCGCCAGCGCCGTACTGGCCGGGATCGGCATTGCCCTGATCCAGGCCTTGATGCCCGCGCTGATCAAATCGCGGTTTCCCGACAACGTGGCGCTGTGCATGGGGCTTTACGTCACTTCGATCATGGGCGGCGCGGCGCTGGCCGCTTCGTTCGCACCATGGGTGCTGATGCAAACCGGTAACTGGCGGGCAGGGCTTGCCGTCTGGGCGGTTTTGGCACTGCTCGCCATTCCTGTGTGGTGGGCAACTCGCGCCACGTCATCGGACACCATCCGAACCGTCGTCAGAAAAGAATCTTTCTTCACGAATTCCCGCGCCTGGTTGCTCGCGATCTTCTTCGGTCTGGGCACCGCGTCCTACACCTGCGTGCTCGCCTGGCTGGCGCCTTACTACGTGGAAAAGGGCTGGAGCGAACAAAATGCCGGCCTGATGCTGGGTTTTCTGACGGCCATGGAGGTGATTTCCGGGCTGGTGGTGCCGGCCATCGCCAATCGCAGCCGTGACCGACGTCTGGTGTTTGGGGCACTACTCGGCCTGATCATCGCCGGATTTCTGGGGCTGATCCTCAGCCCGCAGCACCTGAGCCTGCTGTGGCCCTGCCTGCTCGGGCTGGGCATCGGCGGACTGTTCCCGATGAGCCTGATCGTGTCCCTTGATCACCTCGACGAACCACAACGTGCCGGCGGGCTGACCGCGTTCGTACAAGGTATCGGTTACCTGATTGCCGGGCTGTCGCCGCTGATGGCCGGGGTGGTTCGCGATCGACTGGGCAGCTTCGAGTGGGCCTGGTGGTCACTGACGGCAGTGATGGTGCTTATGCTGCTGATGGTGCTGCGTTTCAACCCACGGCATTACGCGCAACACATGGACTAATCTGGCCGGCCCGTCTGGATAAAGGCTTCTGGCCATCTTTACCGGCTTTAAGTTGGCACGTCGTGTTACTAAAACTTTCTGTCCCACAACTGACCGTGAAACGTCCTACAGGGCTTTCTCCTGGCACCATCGTTCCGTTACGATCATGCGCACACGTTTGCGCGGATTCGGCGCAAGGAGCACAGCGAGACGGAACGGATGCTGAACAGTAACTTGCTTAGAAAGCTCGACATGCAGGATCTCATGGTGTTTGTCGCCGTGTATGAGCAAAGCAGCGTCACCGATGTGTCGGAGGCGCTGTTCGTCAGCCAGTCCACCGTCAGTTACTGCCTGAAAAAACTGCGCACCAGTTTTGAGGACGAGTTGTTCGTCAACACCCGCACGGGCATGCGCCCGACGTACAAGGCCAGCAGCATGTACGGCCATGTGCAGAAAATCCTCGAAAGCATCAACCTGTGCCACGCCGGCGCCCCGACCTTCGACCCGATGGCACAAGCGGTGACCTTCAACATCTGCGCGCCGGAATACTTCGAACAACTGATCCTGCCGCGAATGTTGAAACGCTTCGACTTCGATGACTTGCCGGTGATGGTCAACATGCACAAGTTCGAGACCGACGTGCCGGTCGAAGAGTTGCGCGACGGCAGTCTCGATCTGGTGATCTGTTTCGGTCCGAACTTCCATCGCAGTCACGCCGACCTGAAATCACGCATGCTGCTGGAAGATGACCTGGTCTGCGTCTTCGACAAACGCGCCACGCCGCTGGAACCGCGCCTGAGCCTGCAAGCCTTCACCGAACGCCGGCATGTGTTCCCGACACCGTGGACGTCGACCACCAACATGGTCGATGGCTGGCTGGCGCGGCAGGCGCAGAAACGCCAGATCGTCGCCCGTTCCAACAGTTACAGCGCGGCGCTGAAGATGATCACCGGCACCGACTTCATCCTGACCCTGCCTCGGCGCATCCAGCGTTTGCTGACCAACGACGCGGTGTTCCAGCACTGCGAGGCGCCCAATGGTCTGCCGGGCTTCACCCTCGACATGCAGTGGAGCCACAACGTCGATCAGGATAGCGCCAACCTCTGGTTGCGCGAGCAGGTCATCAAGACCTGCGCGGAGCTGGAAGCGGCCTGAGTCCTACACGCCGATGGCGACTTTGCTGTAGGACTCGCGGTCGATATCGAGCAGTTCCACACTCAACTGCACCTCGACCCCAACCGGCCATTCGCACAGGTCCTGCAACACCGCCAACAGGTTCTGCGACAGTTGTTTCTTGATCTCCGAAGATCGACCGCTGAGCAGCGCCAGCCTGACCGCGACAAAGGCGCGCTCGTTCATGGCGGTGCCGACCTTGAAGGTTTCAACCTTGAGCGCACGACTCTTGATATCGAATTCCGCCCCGAATTGACCAGAACCCACCAGGGTGTTGTTGAGCCGGATCAACGCAACATCGGCGTTCAGTTGCGGCAGGTTGGCGGTGTATTCCAGGTGCAGGTGCGGCATTTCGGTGCTCCAGTGGTTCGGCGGAAAGGTCGTACATATAACACAGCAATGCCTGACTCACTCCAGCGACGACATCACCGGCCGCTCACTCATGAATTGCTCCAGCCGCGAACGCAGCCAGCGCTCGCCCGGGTCGCTGTCAACGTGGCTGAGCCAGACCATCGACAGATCGAGGGTCGGAGTCTTGAACGGGAACGGCTCCTTGAACAGCAGCCCGGACGCGGCCATGGCGTCGGCGGTGTAGTCCGGCAGGCTGGCAATCAGGTCGGTGCCGGCCAGCAGCGCCGGCAACGAACTGTACTGCGGCACCGACAGCACCACCTGACGGGTGCGACCGATGTCCGCCAGCCACTCATCGGCGTAGCCACTGACATTGGCGGTGTGGGAAACCAGCACGTGCGGGCGTGCGCAATATTCATCGAGAGTCAGCGGCGTGTCGGACTTGTCGGCGCGCAAGATGCTCGGCTGAATGTGCCGCAGCAGTTTGCGCTTGGCATTGGCCGGCAGACCACGGGTCTGGCTGATGCCGACGGTGATGTCGCCGGCGGCCAGCAGATCGGGAATCCGCCAGTAATCGACGTGTTGCACCACGAACACCACGCTCGGCGCTTCCTGGCGCAAGGCGCGCAGCAGCGGTGGCAGCAGTCCGAATTCAACGTCGTCCGACAAACCGATGCGAAAGGTCATGGTGCTGACGGCGGGATCGAAATCCCGGGTCAGGCTAAGGGCCACCGACAACGAGTCGAGCGCAGGCTTGAGATGGCGATAGATGTCTTCGGCACGGGCGGTCGGCTCCATGCGATGGCCGACGCGGATGAACAACGGATCATTAAGCATGGTGCGCAGACGGTTGAGCGCCGAGCTGATGGTCGGCTGGCCGAGAAACAGCTTCTCGGCGGCTCGGGTCACGTTGCGTTCGAGCATCAAGGTCTCGAACACCACCATCAGGTTGATGTCGGCCTTGCGTAGTTCATTGCGGTTCATCCATTGCCCCCCGATCCCCAGATTGCGCGCAGTGTAGAAAGGCCGCGGGGGCGGCGTCCATCGAAACGCTGCGTCATTGCACCGTCAACGTCTTCAGCCCCAGGCCCATCATCCGCAAATCGTCGTTGATACCCAGTTGCCGAGGGCTGACGGCATCCGGCAACTGTAATTCGATATCGAGCCGGTCATCATTGCCGAGGCGCTGGTTGAGCGCGGCGCTGATCGGAACTTCCAGGCGATTGCCTTGAAACTGCGTCAAACGGGTATCCAGTACCTGTTGGCCGTTCAGACTGACGATCACCCGCTGGCCGGGGTGCCGGGGCTGGATGAATGCCAATGCGTCGATCACGATCGAACGCGCCGGCGGCAACACCCGCAATTCGATCTTCGCCTGTTGCCCTTCCGTCCACGTCCCCCAGCTTTCCGGCGTCGACCAGCCGCTGGCCAGTTGTCGGTTTCGATAATTGAAGGTGAGCGTTTGTCCTGGGCGAGTGAGGGGGATCAGTGACATCCGCCGCCCCTCATCCTGTACGGACAGACACTGCACACAGCGTTTCCAGCCCGGCGCCAGCACCGCGACCCCATCCACGCGCGTCAGCAGATCGGTTTCACTGTTGATGGTTCTGGCGGCATCGACCAGCGCATCGTCGTCCAGCAGGTACAAAGAGTCCGCGTCGTATTGCCCCGAATCGAGCATCGCGCGTGCTTTCTGCTGTGCCCGCGCCAGCGCCGAAGTGCTCATGCGTCCCAGATAGACCGCATCGGTTTTCATCCCGTGAGTCGCTGCGAAACCGGCGATCATCTGCCAGCGCTCACCCTGGTTCTGTGGCATCAGGCTGCGGACATTGGCATAACGCGCAGCGGCACTTGCCCAGAACGGATCCGTCATCGGGCTGGCCCAGACCGACGAAGGTGCCACCAATTTTCCCTGCCGCAGCCCCATCCAGCCGTTGCGGCTATCGGCGACCTGGATCAGCAGCGCCACCGCGAGCAGACCGATGGCGATACGCGGTCGATAACCGCGCACCACCAGGAAAATCGCAGCCAGGATGCAGACGTACAGAACCGGCCAGAACATCCGGCCCGAGGCACGAAAGATATTGGCCAGCGCGACAAGACTTTTCGGCAGCGGATAACCAAGGTTCCACGCCCCGATACCGATCTGATTCGACAGCGCGAACAGCCATAAACCGAACAGGGCCATCAACAGCCATGGACGTGCGCGCACCTGATGGTTCAGCGATTGGCGGTTCCGAAACCAGGCTATCAGCGCCAGCGGCATCAACAAGAGAACGCCCAGGCCAAGATAGTTGAAACCTTCGTAATCCCCGTCAGCCTTCGGCAGATCGGGAAGGATCAATGACCAGCCAGCCGGGTCGACAGGCGACAGCAGATTCATCCGGTACAAACCAAAACCGCCGGAGGCCGCACCATCGGCAATGCTGAAGTAACCGGCCTGCCAGCAACACACGCTCACCAGAGCGAAAAGCGTACCGCCCTCGATCAACCCCTGACGCCGGCTCAAAGCCTGATTGAAAGTCTTGTCCAGCAGATCCGCCACCCAGATCAGGGCAACCATGGCCAGCAGGTAGGCGTGTACCCATGCCGTCACCGCCAGCAAGGCTCCCCAGGCGAGGCGCCGTCGGCGCAGATTCGGCAGCAGCGTCAGGTACAGCGCGGCCAGAATCAGGAAATGGCCGGCCAGTGAAAGGTGCCCGCCCATGCGCAAGAACATTGCTGGCGATAACGCCAGCAGCCCTGCACCCAGGAGTCGAATCAAGGGATTGGCCGTCATCAGCCCAATCAGTTTCCAGCCAAACCAGGCTTGCAACACGCAACACGCCAACAGCCACAAACCGAAATACTGGAAGGTGTCCGGCAACCAGGCATTGAATGGTTTGAACAACAGCGCCAGCAGTGGAATGGAGTCGGAAAAAATGATCGCGCTACCCAGTTCCAAACCGTAAGAAGGATTGAGCCCGAGCGGAAAAGTCCACGGCGCATGCCGGAAAAATGCCCAGCCCAGATAATGCGTCGCCGGATCGCCCTGCTCCAGCCAGGCGATGTTCTGGGGGTTCAGCGCCTGCGGCCCGACCACCAGAAAAAACACCAGAACACCCAATAACAAGGGCAACAGAAATAGAGCCGGCTGCTCGCTTGAATCCTTCATCGATACGTCCAGAAGTTATGCAGTACGAACGTGAACGCCGGAATCGTCAGCGCCACCGCACCGATACCCGCCAGATAATGCAATCCGGCCAGCTGCACCGCCCAGGCCACGAACATCGCCAACAGAAAGCCGCCCGCCGAAACCATCAGAAAACGCAGCAGGGTCTTGCCGTGCAACCGGGCGGAAAAACTCCAGGTGGTGTTGATCACGTAGGACACCACCGTTGCCACGGCAAAAGCCACGCCGTTGGCCAGCGGAGGCTGTGGACTGACGAAGTTGATAAACAGCACCGCCACCAGTGCATGCAGTGCCGTAACGAACAGACCGGTTACGGCGAAGCGCAGGCCGCGCTGAATCAAAGCGGATCTCTGGGGTATCGTCACGGCTTGCGCGCCAGCACGAACACACTCAGACCGCCCACACGGTTGATGCCCATCAACGGCAACTCAAGACTGCACAGGGTTTTCAGCAGCATATTGACCAGCGGATGATGTTTTTTCAGCTGCGAACGCGGGGCCGCCCCCCGAGCGCCGCCGGGTAACAGGCGCGACGCCAGCGCAAGCGGGAAGACCACTGCGAAGTAATAGGCGCCCCGCTCCACCGTCAATCCGGCGTTACCCGCCAAAGCCTCGAATTGCCCCAGGGTGTAGCGACGCTTGTGTTCGAGAAAATCATCGTGCCCGCTCCACATGAACTGGAACGCCGGCACGGTCATCAGGAAGCGACTGCCGGACGGCACTTTGTCGACGTACGACTTGAGCAGACCGAGGTCGTCATCGACGTGCTCCAGTACATCCATCAGCAACACCAGATCAGCGTCGACGTTGTCGATCGAGCGACGGTAATGCACCGGTTTGCCAGCAGTGGTGGCGCTCGAGTCGGCCGGGTAGCTGATGTCCACGCACCACGCTTCGCGCGCCGCCGCGTGGGTCAACAAGTGATGGGAGAAAAATCCTGAACCGGCGCCGACGTCGAGAATTCGTTGGATCGGCGCTTCACCCAGCAAACGGCGGGTGGCGGCCGCTTTGGAGCAGTAATACCAATGTTCGTCGATGCTGTCGCCGAGGATGTCGGTTTCCTTGAGATCCATCTGTCAGTCCTTGGATTCGTAGATGCGGCGCACCAGGAAAACCGGCCGGCGCTTTGCTTCGATATAAGTGCGGCCCAGGTACTCGCCGAGCACGCCGATGCCAATCAACTGCAAACCGCCGAGAAAAGTCACGGCAACCATCAGCGAGGCGTAACCGGGCAAGTCAACGCCATGAATCAGCGTGCGCAGCACAATGAACATCGCAAAGGCGAACGACACCAGAGAGACCAGCGCCCCCAGATACGTCCAGATCCGCAACGGTTCGGTGCTGAAACTGGTGATGCCCTCCAGGGCGAAATTCCACAGCTGCCAGCCATTGAACTTGCTCTGCCCCGCCGCCCGCTCCGGGCGTTCGTACTCGACTTGGGTGGTGCGGAAACCGACCCAGGCGAACAAGCCTTTCATGAAGCGTCGGGATTCGGGCAGCGTCAGCAGCGCGTCAACCACGCAGCGATCCATCAGGCGGAAATCGCCGACATTTTCCGGCAATGCCTGTTCGGCAATTTTGTTGTGCAGGCGATAGAACCAACTGGCGGAAGTCTGCTTGGCCCAAGTGTCGTTGCGCCGGCTAAGGCGATGGCCGAGCACCACTTCAAAACCTTCGCGCCAGCGCTCGATCATTTGCAGGATGACCTCGGGCGGATCCTGCAGATCGACATCGATCGGCACCACGATTTGCCCGGTGGCCGTCTGCAACCCCGCGGAAAGCGCCGCCTCCTTGCCGAAATTGCGGCTCAGATCGACGATGCGGATGCGCGAATCGCTCTGCTGGCAATGCAGCAAACGTTCCAGCGTTGCATCGGAACTGCCGTCATTGACGAACACCAGTTCCAGTTCGACCCGCGTCTCTTGCTCGAAAACCTGACGAATGCGCAGGAGAAAGCCGTCGAGGCTGTCCTCTTCATTGAATACGGGGATCACCAGTGACAACTTCACCGGGCCCACGTGTTGCGTTCCGTGCGGATGGGTCAATGGACTGCTCTTTCTTATAGTGATTGTCGGTCGCCGAACGCTGTTCGACGCCATGAGCCGCCCAGTATTAAGCAGCAGCCCCGAATGTCATGCAAGGGTGAAACAACGGCGTTCCGGCCAATCCGGAGGACGATCCCTACGCTCTGGTCCGTGCTTTTCAGAAACATTCACGAACGATTGGAAACAAATCCCCGATAGCCAAAAAACCGCGCTCCGCTAGGCTTGCGTCGAGGCGTCACACAGGCTGTCGCACATAAATCGCATGGAGCGAACTGAATGTATTTCGAGATTTACAGGCAATCCAAAGGCACCCCGAGCACCGGCAAGGGCCAATGGCGCTGGAGATTGAGGGCGGGGAATCACGAGACGGTCGCCAGTGGCGAATCGTATGTGAACAAGGCGGATTGTCTGCACGTGATCGAATTGATCAAGGGTGTGCAGGGGGATACGCCGGTCAAGGAGATCTGAGGATTCGATCAAAACGCCGGGCTGCCTGTGCGGGCAGTTCCGGCGACTTCTGATCTGGCCTTAGAACCTTTCGGGAATGTGTCGGAACGGATAATCCGACTCTTTATAACCACTTGGTTTCTGCCGCTTGGGCAATCTCACTTTCTCTCGCGGCACCTCTTTGTAGGGGATGCGACTGAGCAGGTCGGAGATGATATTGAGCCGCGCCCGACGCTTGTCGTTCGAGTTGGCCACCAGCCATGGTGCGTAATCGGTGTCGGTGGCTTCGATCATCTCGTCCCGCGCCCGGGAGTAGTCATACCAGCGGCTGTAGGACTTGAGGTCCATCGGCGACAGTTTCCAGATCTTGCGCCCGTCGACAATCCGCGCCTCCAGGCGCCGTGTCTGTTCTTCCTGGCTGACATTGAGCCAGTACTTGAGCAGGATCACCCCCGAACCGACAACTGCGCGCTCCACCAGCGGCACGCTCTTGAGAAACTTGTCGACCTGTTTGTCCGTGCAAAAGCCCATCACCCGCTCGACACCGGCGCGGTTGTACCAACTGCGATCGAAGATCACCACTTCGCCGGCGGCCGGCAAATGCGGCAGATAGCGCTGCAGGTACATCTGGCTCTTCTCGCGATCAGTCGGGGCCGGCAACGCGATGACGCGAAAGACTCGCGGGCTGACCCGCTCGGTGAGTGCCTTGATGGTGCCGCCCTTGCCCGCACCGTCACGGCCTTCGAAGATAATGCAGATCTTGATGCCCTCGGCCTTGACCCATTCCTGCATTTTCACCAGTTCGATATGCAGGCGGCGCAGCTCGGCAAGGTAGTCCTTGCTTGACAGTTTTGTATGTTCGTCAGGTTTTTCTCGGGGCGAGTCTTTCTTTTTTCCCTTTGCCATGGCCAGACCTCTCGGGTTGGAGCGACAGCCAGGCTCTTTGGCATTGCATGGCCTGGAACCGGAAAGTTTAGTCATTTATCGCAAAACGCAAGCAAACGTGCGGTAACTCACAGGCAACGTGCTTATTTCGAAAAAGCCTGTACAACTTTTGACGGAATGCCAATCGCCAACCATTCTCCATCACGGCGCAGCGTCCGATGTCGGCCGTTGATGCCTGGCGTGTTGCAAACCTGCCATCTGGATGTGGGGAAAAGGTCATGCACAGTTCGCTCTTGCGTGCCGCGTCGCTCCTGCTCGCCTTGAGCGCTGCACCGCTCTTGTTGCAGGCCGCCGATGCGCCTGCGGCCCCGGCGGCGGCCACCGCTCCGGCCAAAGATGCCGTGTTTACCGCAGAGCAGCTCGACCAGATGCTCGCGTCGATTGCCCTGTATCCCGACCCACTGCTCGCTCAAGTACTGATGGCCGCCACTTATCCGGGAGAAGTCGCCGAAGCCGCGGCCTGGTCCAAGGCTCATCCGGACGCCAAGGGCGATGACGCGGTCAAGCAAGTGGCCAGCCAGACGTGGGATCCGAGCGTGCAGGCATTGGTGGCGTTCCCGCAGGTCTTGGCGACTCTGGGGCAGGACCCGGTCTGGGTACAACGTCTGGGGGATGCCTTTCTGGCCCAGTCTGACGAACTCATGGCCGGCGTTCAGCGTTTGCGGCGTCAGGCCCAGGCGGCGGGCAATCTGCAGAGCAATCAATATCAGAATGTGACAGTGCAGAACGTAACGCCGCCCATCTCTGCCGGGACAACCAAGCCTGCCGACAACACAACCATCATCATTCAGCCCGCCGATCCGCAGGTGGTCTACGTCCCGACCTATAACCCGACGACCACTTACGGCACCTGGCCTTATCCGGCCTCGCCGCCGGTGTATTACCCGCCGCCGCCCGCCTATTATCCCGGCCAGGCACTGGTGGCCGGACTGGCCTTCGGTACGGGCGTGGCGGTTGTCGCGTCATTGTGGGGCGACTGCGATTGGGGCAATAACGATATCGACATCGATGTAAACCGCTACAACAACATCAACGGCAACAACCGGATCACCAACAACCAGAACAAGTGGCAGCACAACACCGTGCATCGAGATGGTGTGCCTTATCGTGACAACCGCAGCCGCGCGCAGTATGGCCGGCAGCTGGACGGCGCCGCTCAGCGTGACGCCTATCGCGGGGACAACGCGCAGCGGGCCCAGGCTCGGGAAAGGGCCCGCAGTTCGATGGACAGGGCCGGTATCGAACGTCCCGCCACCAGCAATCGGGAAGCCCGCAATCAAGTCCGCGAAGCGCAATCTGCCAACGTTGGCAATCGCATGCAAGGTGGTGCGGACAGACCCAGAGCCGCCGACCGTGCTCAAGGCAACACGCGGGAAGCGCGGCAACCGGGCGCGAATCAACGCGATACCCGTACATCTCAAGCCCGACCCGCAGCAGGCAGCGCGCGGAACAACGCCTTCGCCGGCGCGCGCTCCCCGTCACAGACCCGCGTCCAGGCTGATCGTGGGCGGGCCAGCCAGATTTCCGCGCAACGTCCCAACCCCTCACGCGCCGCCGGACATCAGATCAGCCGGCCCTCCGGCGGGGGCATGCGTCAGAGAGGGGGTGGCCGTCGATGAACACTCATTCTCTGTTCAGGAGCTGCCTGATCCTCGCGGCCGGCCTCGCATTGTCGACCTTCGCCTCGGCCCAGCAAGTATTTCCAACTCCGGAAAAAGCCGCTGACGCCTTCGTCGAAGCCCTCGGTACAGAACACGCCGATCAAAAACGCCTGACTGAATTGCTGGGCAAGGAATGGCACAGCTTCATTCCCCGTGAAGGCTTGCAGCGCAGCGATGTCGATGCCTTCCTGCAGCAATACCGCAAACAGCACACGCTGGAAAAGACCGGCGACAGCAAGGCCGTGCTCTCCGTCGGGCCCGATCACTGGACACTGCCCATACCCCTCATCAAAGACAAAACCGGCTGGCGCTTCGACATGAACGCCGCGCAGATCGAAATCCGCGCCCGCCGCATCGGCCGTAACGAACTGGCGGCGGTGCAATCGGCGCTGGCCTACCACGATGCACAAATGGACTACGCCTCGGAAGACCGCGACGGCGACGGCGCCCTCGAATACGCACAGAAAATCTTCAGCTCCCCCGGCAAACACGACGGCCTCTATTGGCCAGAAGACGACAGCGGCCAGATCAGTCCCCTCGGCCCCGCCTTCGGCCAGGCCATCAACGACGAAGACTGGCACGGCTACCACTTCCGCATCCTCGACGCCCAAGGCCCGTCAGCACCGGGCGGCACCTACAGCTATCTGATTGGAGACAAGATGAGTCGCGGATTCGCCTTGATCGCGTGGCCGGCGAAGTATGCCGACACCGGGGTGATGAGCTTCATGATCAGCCATGAGGGCCAGGTGTTTCAGAAGGACCTCGGGCCGGATGGGGAGAAAGTGGCGAAGGCGATGAAGCGGTTCGATCCGGATGATAGTTGGGAGGTGGTGGACTTGGGGCAGAAGTAGTTGGGGTATTGAATTGGTCTGGATCGGAAACGAAAAAGCCCCGTAGCTTCTCAGCTACGGGGCTTTTTCTATGTATGGCGGAGAGATAGGGATTCGAACCCTAGGTACCGGTGAAGGTACAACGGATTTCGAATCCGTCCCATTCGGCCACTCTGGCATCTCTCCAACGGCGCGCATCATAACAACACTTTCGTTGAATGGGAAACCCCCAGACGAAATTTTTTCCGTGCTATCAGATGCTTGCGTCGATTAAAGCGGTACGCCCAGACGGTTGGCGACTTCTTCGTAGGCTTCGATGACGTCACCGAGGCCTTGGCGGAAGCGGTCCTTGTCCATCTTCTTCTTGGTGTCCTTGTCCCACAGACGGCAGCCGTCCGGGCTGAACTCGTCGCCCAGGACGATGGAGCCGTCGCTGAACACACCGAATTCAAGCTTGAAGTCCACCAGCAGCAGGCCGGCATCGTCGAACAGTTTGCTCAGGACTTCGTTGACCTTGAGCGACAGTTCTTTCATGCGCGCCAGTTGCTCGGCGGTGCCCCAGCCGAAGGCCACGACGTGGGATTCGTTGATGAACGGGTCGCCCTTGGCGTCGTCCTTCAGGAACAGTTCGAAGGTGTACGGGTTGAGCTTCATGCCCTCCTCGACGCCCAGACGCTTGACCAGGCTGCCGGCGGCGTAGTTACGCACGACGCACTCGACCGGGATCATGTCCAGCTTCTTCACCAGGCATTCGTTGTCGCCCAGCAGCTTGTCGAACTGGGTCGGAATACCGGCCGCTTCGAGTTTCTGCATGATGAAGGCGTTGAACTTGTTGTTCACCATGCCTTTGCGGTCGAGCTGCTCGATGCGCTTGCCGTCGAACGCCGAAGTGTCGTTGCGAAACAGCAGGATCAAGCGGTCAGCGTCGTCGGTCTTGTAAACCGATTTGGCTTTGCCGCGGTAGAGTTCTTCACGTTTTTCCATGATGGGCTCCGCTTGCTAAGTAGATGGGCTAGGCGATGTGGCGCCAGTCGAGCCCTGAATCTTGATCGGCCAGTTGCAGCCAGTCCGGGTCGCACCCGAGGGTGTCGACAAAACATTGCCGGGCCAGCTGCGGCAGGTTGTTCTTGCTGCTCAGATGGGCCAGGACCAGGTGTTGCAGGCCTTGCCAGCCCAACTCGGCCACCAGGAATGCCGCCTGATGGTTGTTCAAATGTCCCAGCTCGCCGCCCACCCGCTGCTTGAGAAAGTACGGGTAATGACCACGGGCCAGCATGTCGCGACAATGGTTGGACTCGATCATCAACGCATCGAGGTCCCGATAGCCGTCCAGCACCCGCTCGCAGTAGGAACCCAGGTCGGTCAGCAGGCCGAAGCGCCGCTGCTCTTGATCACTGAATACGTACTGGGTCGGTTCCTGTGCATCATGGGCCACGGCAATGACCCCGATGTTCAGAGCACCGATCTGCAGTTGCTCGCCACCGGTCACGAAACCGGCAGGTTCAATCGGTTTGCGCATCCCGCGCAGTGTGCCGCGACTGAGGTAGACAGGCAGATTGTAGCGCCGAGACAGCAAACCCACGCCATGCACGTGGTCGGCATGTTCGTGGGTTACGAGTATCGCGCTCAGTTGCGCCGGGCTCACACCCAGGCGCAACAGGCGTTTTTCGGTTTCCCGCAGGGAAAAACCACAATCCACCAGCACATACGTATCAGCACTGGCGATCAGCGTGCCGTTCCCTTGGCTACCGCTGCCGAGAACGGCAAAACGCATTGGATCAGCCCAGGTTGTCCTGAATCACGCTCAACACTTTGCGGGCGACATCGGCCGGCGCAACGGTGTTGATGTTTTTCTCGACGGTCACCTGAACGTTTTCGCCGACCTTGCTCAGGCGAACCTGATAACGCTCGGCACGGGCTTCAACTTCTTCCTTGGTCGGCGCGCTGCCGAACAGGCTGCTGAAGAAACCAGGCTTCTCGTCTTTCTTCTCGGCCTTTTCGGACAGGTTGATGTAGTAGAGACCCAGGCTGCGGTTGATGTCTTCAACGCGCCATTCACCCTGCTCCAGTGCACGACCGACGCTCGACCAGGCACGATCCAGGTCCGTACCGACGTTCAGTACCGGGTTGCCGCTGCCGTCTTCGCTCAGGCTGACACGGCTCGGGGTATCGAAATCACGCGAAGCCAGCATCGACACCGAACCACCCTTCTCGGAGGTACGGCTCATGCTCGCGAGCATGTCGTCGACCAGCGCGGCGTCGAGGCCGGTGTTGACCGAACGGTTGGTGAAATCGACATTGGCAGTGCTGCCGGCAGGACGCTCGGCGCTGACCACATAGACTTCACTGGTGTTGCGCTGCACGCCCGGCTCAATGCGCACCCGCACACGGGTTTCACTGTCGGTGCTGACGCCGGCGGCGCTCAGGCGCTTGGCCATGGCGGCGGACAGTTCGTCGGAATGCTGCCAGGTGGTGGTGAATTCGCCGGTTTGCGGGCGCTGTTCATCCAGACGGAAACCGTTGTCCTGGAAGTACTGCACCGCCACTGGCCAGACTTCGGCCGGTGGATGCTGGGCCATGACCCAACGGGAATCACCGCTCTTCTGCAGCGAGTAGTCGCTGGCATCGGCCACGGTCGACAGCGGTTGAGGACGCGGAACGATGTATTCACCCTTGGCGGTGTCGTCGGCCACGTTGCGCGGGATCGGCAGCAGCGGATCCAGGCGCTTGGAGGTGCTGACGTCCGGTGGCAGTTGCATCGGTGCAGTCTGTTGCGCTTCCAGGTAATCGCTACCACGGTCACGGAAATAACCTTCCGGGCCCCAGATCCATCCGCAGCCACTGGTGCTGGAGATAATCAAGGCAAGTGCGGAAAGTCCGGCCATTCGCTTCATGCGTTGTACTTCCTCAATTAAACCAGGACGTTGCACTGGCGCAGGGCCGAGCGCAGCGTTTCATGACAAGGAGCGCTCAGCCAGGTCAGCGGCAGGCGGATGCCTTGGTGCATCAGGCCCATTTCGACCAAAGCCCACTTCACCGGAATCGGGTTGGCTTCGATGAACAGGTCCTTGTGCAGCGGCATCAGTTTTTCGTTGATCGCCCGTGCGGTCTCGGCGTCGCCCTTGAGCGCGGCCTCGCACAGGTCGGCCATTTCGCGCGGGGCGACGTTGGCGGTGACGGAGATGTTGCCCTTGCCGCCCAGCAGGATCAGCTCGACTGCGGTCGGATCATCACCGGACAGCACGATGAAGTCCTTGCTCACGCCTTCGATGATCGCCTTGGCACGTTTCAGGTCGCCGGTCGCTTCCTTGATGCCGATGATGTTCGGCACGGTGGACAGGCGGATCACGGTCTCGGCCTGCATGTCGCAGGAGGTGCGGCCGGGAACGTTGTAGAGAATCTGTGGGATGTCGACCGCTTCGGCGATGTGCTTGAAGTGCTGGTACAGGCCTTCCTGGGTCGGCTTGTTGTAGTACGGGACGACCAGCAGGCAGGCATCGGCGCCGGCTTCTTTAGCGTTGCGGGTCAGCTCGACCGCTTCGCGGGTCGAGTTGGCGCCCGTACCGGCGATCACCGGAATACGACCGGCAACCTGTTTGACCACGGCTTTGATGACGGCGATGTGTTCTTCTACATCAAGGGTTGCCGACTCGCCGGTGGTGCCGACCGCGACAATGGCATGGGTGCCGTTCTTGAGATGGAAGTCCACGAGTTTGCTGAGGCTGTCCCAGTCAAGACGCCCTTGTGCATCCATGGGAGTGACCAGTGCCACCATACTGCCCGCAATCATGAAACCGCTCCTGCCGGAAAAAGAGAGCGGTAATGGTACTGGCGCCAAGATGCTTGCACAAGCGAAGTACTGTGCCGCCATTCCCCTTGGCGCCGCTTTTCGCTACCCTTCAGACTTTGATCGGTACTGATCAGCTTGTACGCCGGGTTCCAGTCTCCCGTTTCGGCCTCCCGGGCCCCGTTCCAGTGTCGTTGCCGTACGCTTGCTTGTTCATGAAGCCGTAGCGCCACACGAATCGGGCCTTCCGGACAGGCATTGCCCCGGCAATCAACGCCCTCTCCCTACCGACCGCTCATCGCTTTAGGAATGCTGCATGTCCACCCCCACAGTTCGCGAACAATTCCTTGTCATCAGTGCCCTCGGCGCCAATCCCATGGAGCTGACCAACGTCCTGTGCCGCGCCAGCCATGAAAACCGCTGCGCGGTGGTTACCTCGCGCCTGACCCGCCACGGCGAGTGCAGCGCGCTGGTGCTCGAAGTCTCCGGCAGCTGGGACGCCCTGGCTCGCCTGGAAGGCAGCCTGCCGGTGCTGGCCAAGCGTCATGCGTTCACCGTCAACGTGGTGCGCAGCGCCGCCCTGGAAAACCGTCCGCAAGCCCTGCCGTACGTGGCTTACGTGTCTTCGGCGTACCGTCCGGACATCATCAACGAGCTGTGCCAGTTCTTCATGGATCACAACGTCGAGCTGGAAAACCTGACGTGTGATACCTATCAGGCACCGCAGACCGGCGGCACCATGCTCAACGCCACGTTCACCGTGACCCTGCCCGCCGGCACCCAGATCAGTTGGCTGCGCGACCAGTTCCTGGATTTCGCCGACGCCATGAACCTGGATGCACTGATCGAACCGTGGCGCCCACAGAACCCAATGTAAGGAAGCTTTCATGGCCGTTGTCATCGACCAACCGGTTACGGATTTCGAAGCACCTGCCACCAGCGGGCAGACCGTCAGCCTGTCGGCCCTCAAGGGCAAGCAAGTGGTGATCTACTTCTATCCGAAGGACAGCACCCCGGGCTGCACCACCGAAGGCCAGGGCTTTCGCGATCAATACGCAGCGTTCAAGGCTGCCAACACGGAAATCTTCGGAGTTTCCCGCGACAGCCTGAAGTCCCACGAGAACTTCAAGTGCAAGCAGGAATTTCCGTTTGAGCTGATCAGCGACAAGGACGAAGCCGTCTGCCAGCTGTTCGACGTGATCAAGCTGAAGAAACTTTACGGCAAGGAATATCTGGGCGTTGATCGCAGCACGTTCCTGATCGACAGGGACGGCGTACTGCGTCAGGAATGGCGCGGTGTGAAAGTGCCAGGACATGTCGATGCAGTGCTGGCTGCTGCTCAGGCGCTGAACAAGGCCTGATGCTGTCGGCGCCCTCGCGGGCGCCGCTCCATTTTCAAAGCAGCGGCGCTACCGCCGGCTCCTTGCGCGGCCAGGCATCCAGCACAGCCTTGAACAGCGTCGCCAGCGGAATCGCGAAGAACACTCCCCAGAATCCCCACAACCCGCCGAACAACAGCACCGCACAAATGATCGCCACCGGGTGCAGGTTGACCGCTTCGGAGAACAGCAACGGCACCAGCACGTTGCCATCCAGGGTCTGGATGATCCCGTAAACCGCCATCAGATAGATGAACTGATCGCTCCAGCCCCACTGGAACAGCGCAATCAGCAGCACCGGCACGGTCACCATCACCGCACCGACATACGGCACCACCACCGACACGCCCACCAACAGGGCCAGCAGCGCCGCGTAATTGAGCCCCAGCGCGACGAACGCGATGTAGGTCACGCCACCGCAAATCACGATCTCGATGACCTTGCCGCGAATGTAGTTGGCGATCTGCCGGTTCATTTCCTCGGCAACCCGGGTGATCAGCGCCCGTTCGCGCGGCAAATAGCCGCGTACCCACTCGCCGATCATTGCCCGGTCCTTGAGGAAGAAGAACACCAGGATCGGCACCAGCACCAGATAGATCATGATGTTTACCAGCAGTGGCAGGCTCGACAACGAGAACGTCAACGCCCACTGGCCGAACTTGCCGATCTCGCCTCGCGCCGCTTCGATGGCTTGCAGCACCTGCTCATCGGAGACCAGATGCGGATAGCGCTCGGGCAGCAACAGCAGCAGCGATTGCCACTTGGCGAGCATGCCCGGCAACTCGTTGAACAGGGTGATCAACTGGTGCCAGAGCAGCGGCAGCACCACGACGATGAACACCATCAGCACGCCCATGAACAACGCAAACACCAGACCGACCGCCGCGCCACCGGGCACACGCAGGCGCTCGAGCGTGAGCACCAACCCCTGCATCAGATACGCCAGCACCATGCCGGCCAGCACCGGCGCGAGCATTCCGCCAAGCGTCAGTACCGCGGTGAAGGCGAGAAACAACAGCACCGCCAGCACCACGGCTTCTTCATCGGAGAAGTAGCGCTGAATCCAGTCGCGCAACACTTTGAACATCAATTTTCCTTAGGTCATTTACGCGGTCGGTTTCAGGCTTTTTTCAGCCAGTAACGGTAGACACCCGCCTCGTCTTCTTCACGCAGCAGCGTATGACCGGCCAACTTGGCAAAGGTGCGAAAGTCGCGTTGCGAGCCAGCATCCGTGGCAATCACCTTGAGTATTGCACCGCTGGGCAACTTGTTCAGTTCCATCTTGGCCTTGAGTAACGGTAACGGACAATTCAGGCCACTGGCGTCCAGTTCACAGTCATGGGCTACAGCGTCGGTCATGCGTCACTCCGAATCAGGTGGTCAGGCTGCCTAGAATATCTGGTCGCAGGCCCGGTGTCCGGCTACAGTAAGGTCTTTGTCGACTAAGGCTTTGTGCATGACATTTCTGCGCCCTACCCTGCTGACGCTCGCTTGCCTGCTCGCCTCACCGGGCTTCGCCGACGACCTGCCGTCACTCGGTGACGCCAGCTCTGCCATCGTCTCGCCACAACAGGAATATCAATTGGGTCGCGCCTGGCTGGCGTTGCTGCGCAGCCAGGTTTCGCAGCTCAACGATCCACAGCTCAAAGACTACGTCGAGTCCAGCGTCTATAAGCTGGTGGAAACCAGCCAGGTCAATGACCGACGCCTGGAGTTCATCCTGATCAACAGCCCGCAGTTGAACGCCTTCGCCGCACCGGGCGGGATTGTCGGGGTCAACGGTGGCCTGTTCCTCAACGCCCAGACCGAAGGTGAATATGCCTCGGTACTGGCCCACGAACTGGCTCACTTGTCTCAGCGCCACTTCGCCCGAGGCGTCGAGGCCTCCCAGCGGATGCAGGTGCCGATGATGGCCGCTCTGCTGGCCGGCATCGTGATTGCCGCTGCCGGAGCCGGCGATGCCGGGATCGCGACCATCGCCGGCACCCAGGCGGCAGCCATTCAGTCGCAGCGGACCTTCTCGCGTCAGAACGAGCAGGAGGCCGACCGTATCGGCATTCTCAACCTGGAAAAGGCCGGTTACGATCCGCGTTCGATGCCAACCATGTTCGAACGCTTGATGCGCCAGTATCGCTACGACGCCAAGCCACCAGAGTTCCTGTTGACTCACCCGGTAACCGAATCCCGCATCGCCGACACCCGCAACCGCGCCGAACAGGCCAAGCCCGGCGGTATCGAGGACAGCAAGCGCTACCAACTGATCCGGGCGCGGGTGCAGTTGACCTATGAAGAAACGCCGGGCCTTGGTGCCAAGCGCTTTCGCGCGCAACTGGATGAGAACCCGAAAAACGACGTGGCTCGATACGGTCTGGCGATCGCCCAGATCAAGGGCGGCCAGTTGAACGAAGCACGGGAGAATCTCAAGCAACTGCTGGAGAAATCGCCGAACGAGATCATCTACAACCTCGCGCAGATCGACCTGGACATCACTAACAACAAGCTGCCCGATGCTCAGTCCCGGGTTGACCGGATGCTCAGCCAGTATCCTGGCAACTATCCGCTGAATCAGGTGCGCGTCGATCTGCTGCTGAAACAGAACCGAACCGCCGATGCGGAGAAGGCACTCGAAGGCTTGTTGAAATCGCGTCCGGACGATCCAGACGTTTGGTACCAGGTTGCAGAAACCCGCGGACTGTCCGGCAACATCATTGGCTTGCATCAGGCCCGTGCCGAGTATTTCGCGCTGGTCGGCGATTATCGCCAGGCCATCCAGCAACTGGACTTCGCCAAACGCAAGGCGGGCAGCAACTTCCCGCTGTCCTCACGCATCGATGCACGCCAGCGCGAGCTGATGGAGCAAGAGCGTATGGTCAAGGACATGATGGGTTAAGCCCGCGCCGAGACAAATTCCGGATACAAAAAAACCGCCTCTTTCGAGGCGGTTTTTTTACTTCCTGGACAGCTGGATCATTCAGCCAGTTTGAAGGTGATGAAGCTGGCACGGCCCTGACGCAGAACGCGCATCGACACCGAACGGTTTTTCGGTAGCGCCTTGGCGATCTCGGCGAACTCCTTGGAAGAACCGATGGCCTGATTGTTCAGGTGCGTGATGATGTCGCCCGGTTGCAGACCGATCAGGGCCGCAGGACCATCCTGCACTTCCTTGATCACCACACCACCTTTGAGGTCGTAGGTTTTCTTCTGCTCGGCGCTCAGCTCGGCAACCGAAACACCCAGACGATTGCTGTTGGTTTCAGCACCGGATTTAGGCAGGGCATCCAGCTCCTTGTCTTCGTCCGGAATGGCACCTACGGTCAGCTCGACATTCTTGCGCTTACCGTCACGTATCACTTCGAGATTGGCTTTGGCACCAGCCTTCAACGCACCCACCAGATGTGGCAGATCAGCAGACATGACGATCGGTTGACCGTTCATGCTCAGGATCACGTCACCCACTTGCAGGCCGCCCTTGGCAGCCGGGCCGTCATCCTGAATCTGTGCAACCAGCGCACCGGCCGGTTTGTCCAGACCGAACGACTCGGCCAGATCCTTGTTCACTTCCTGGATGACGACGCCCAACCAGCCACGGCTGACCTTGCCGCCGCTTTTCAGTTGATTGGAAACGTCCATGGCCACGTCGATCGGAATGGCGAACGACACGCCCATGAAGCCACCGGAACGGGTGTAGATCTGCGAGTTGATCCCGACCACTTCACCGTTCAGATTGAACAGCGGGCCGCCGGAGTTACCCGGGTTGATCGGCACGTCGGTCTGGATGAATGGCACGTAGTTTTCGTTCGGCAAGCTACGGCCGACGGCACTGACGATGCCCTGGGTCACGGTGTGGTCAAAGCCGAATGGCGAACCGATTGCCACCACCCACTGACCGGCTTTCAGATCCTGAGATTTGCCAAGCTTCAGCACTGGCAGATCCTTGCCTTCGATTTTCAGCAGCGCCACGTCGGAACGTGGGTCGGTGCCGATCAGCTTGGCTTTCATTTCACTGCGATCTGCCAGACGGACGAGGATTTCGTCGGCATCGGCGATCACATGGTTATTGGTCAGGATGTAGCCATCCGGCGAAATGATGAAGCCCGAACCCAACGACTGCGCTTCACGCTGGCGATCACCACGCGGAGAACGCTGTTGAGGCGGCATGCCACGCTCGAAAAACTCACGCAGCATCGGCGGCAAGCCTTCCAGGTCGGGCATTTGCTGGTTCACTTTGCGATCCGGCAGCTTTTGCGTGGTACTGATGTTCACCACCGCAGGCGACGCCTGTTCGACCAGTTGGGTGAAATCCGGCAGGTTGGCCGGGCTGGCCGCCTCAGCCGCATGGACTGCAGGAACAGCCTGACCGAGCACCAGCACCGTGGCGAAAATGGAGAGATAAGACTTCAAGCTTGGTATCGACATACAGCTCCCGTTACGACGAGCAGGGTTAAGCGATATGGAGCAAGGAACACCGGAAACCACAGGCCGGCATTTTTGTTCCGGGAACAACAAACAAGGCCAGAGCCGAGAGGCTCTGACCTATAAAAAATTTTCGGGTGTTTTGCAAATGAAAATGCTCAGCAAACATTTCACGTCTCGACGACGAAGTGGAGATAGCTGGAATCAGCTCACTGCTTGCTGGTTGCAGCGCCATCATTGCGCATCGACAGGGCAATCCGTTCGGCGGTCCCGATTGGAATCTCGCCGACTACCGTCACCATCATTTCGCCTTGAGGCGTTGTCAGGCGGCGGGATACAGCAACGGTCGGGCCCAGCTGAGTCCGGGTATCGGTAACGGTTGCACCGTTCAACGGCTCGAGAAACACCGAAAATCGGGCCAGACCGTCGTCATACATCAGACTGTTGACCTGTGTCTTGGTTTCCGGATCCTTGTGCGAGGAACTGCTGGTCAGTTCGAAGCCAGGAGGCAACCAGTCAGAGCGCCAGACCTGCGCGGTCTTGACCGCAGAAGCCTTGTCGCTGTCGAGATTGACCGGCTTGCAATCGGAGTTGGCTTGCAGGTCCCTATCGGTGGGAACTTCAGAGGTATCCAGCCGCGTAAACTGAAATCTCTCGAGTAACTGCCCCTTGTCGTTCAACAGCAGCGACTTGAGCGGCAGACCCGTTTCCTTATCCAAATGCAGTTCGAAGCCGTAACGGTGCTGATCACGTGGCGTCAGCGATACAATCACTGCTTCACGCCCGGCCACACGTGACTTGCCAATGACGGCAAGCTCATACCAGTTCTTCAGCTTTTTAGGATCAAGCGGACGGGCGGCAGAGTTGGGTGAATCCCCCAGACCCGCAATCAAGGTGCCGCTGACGCATTGAGTATGCCCATCAATGCGCAGGACTTCCTGAGCCGAACCGTCGAGCTGAAGCAAACGCTCGCGGACCTGACCATTCTGGACGCGATGCCAGATGTTGTGGGTAGAAAAACTACCGTTACGCTCGTAAACGAATGTGCCGTGAAAGCTTTGCTGCTGCTCAGCCTGGCCCAGGCGGGTCAACCAGTCCTGAGCCTCGTCGGCGTGGGCTGGAACAATGAACCAGCCGCTAAGCAGAAGCGAAAGTAGAGGTATGGCGCGCATGATCCCCCTTAACGGTTTTCCAGACTTGCTGCACGTGCATAAGGCAGCGCGCTCTCGGTGCCTTTCAAGGCAGCCTGTTGAGCGTGTTGGCGCAGGTAACCCGGCAGACGCTGATCATGCCAGCCTGGCTGACCTTGCAGTACGCCATTGGCCATCGGGCCAGTAGCTTCGGAGCTCTCGTTGTAACCTGCCAATACCGCCGGGCCTTTGACCTGAGGAGTCGCAAGGACAGGCTGATTGGATTGCTGGGCGAGTTCAACGCCAGCGATTTCATCCTGGTTATACAGACGAACACCCGCCAGAACGGCAACGGTCACCGAAGCGGCTACGGCCAGACGACCTAGGCTGCGCCATGGGCCGCGAGACACTTTCGCAGGGGCAGCTTCATCTTCCAGCGCAGCAGAAACAGCCGCAGCGAGATCCAGACGCGGAAGCAACAGATCCTTGTGCATGGCTGCCCGAGCGATCTGGTAACGAGCCCAGGTTTCACGGGTTTCAACATCGTCCAGTGCGTTAAGCACTCGACGCAATTCCAGTTCGTCCGCTTCGTTATCCATCACTGCGGACAGCGATTCCTGCAGGGCTTCACGACTCATGGCGTTCCTCTCTTGGCTGTCGCCGCTGTCTTTAGTTCTCCTGCAGCAACGGCTGCAGGGCTTTATCGATGGCCTCCCGGGCGCGGAAAATCCGGGAGCGCACGGTACCAACCGGACATTGCATGACGCTCGCGATGTCCTCGTAACTCAGACCATCAAATTCGCGCAAAGTTAATGCCGTACGCAAATCCTCTGGCAGTTGCTGAATGGTTCGATGGACGGTGCCTTCGATCTCATCCCGCAGCAATGCTCGTTCAGGAGACTCGAGATCCTTCAGGCCGTGATCGCCGTCGTAGAACTCTGCATCTTCGGAACTTACATCACTATCCGGCGGCCGGCGGCCGCGTGAAACCAGATAGTTTTTCGCCGTGTTAATGGCGATGCGGTACAGCCACGTATAAAACGCACTGTCGCCGCGGAAGTTTCCAAGCGCTCGATAAGCCTTGATGAAGGCTTCTTGTGCGACGTCCTGGGCTTCATGGGTGTCGTGCACAAAACGCACGATCAACCCGAGAATTTTGTGCTGATACTTCAGCACCAGCAGATCGAAAGCTCGCTTGTCGCCACGCTGAACGCGTTCGACCAGCTGCTGATCCTCTTCCTGGGTTAGCATGAACACTCCTCGATAAACTCGGAGGAGTCTTTCATGGCCAAACGACCGGACTTGCAAACATAGACTCGGGCTTTTCGCAAAAGTTCTCCCCCTCCAAGCAAGTTTCCTGCGGGCTCTGATTTGGCACGCACGAAAAACGCAGCGCGGGATAAACCGGCTGCGCGAATAATCTTGTCATCGGCTCACCGGCAAGAACCCAACCGCAGGTTCCGCATTGAAGCCGACACTGTCCCTTGTTTCGGGCAACTGTCTATTGATCTTGGGCCTCTGGCAAAAGTTCCAAATATTTATAGACGTGCCGCATCGACATTGTGCAACCGGGGCCGGAAAAAGCGTGTTTCATCTGCGATACAGTCGCTTTTTTCCAAAGTCGCTGAAAAAAACTTCCGACAAAGCGTCAGAATTTTTCCGTCGCAGTAGTCTCACAATGCCATATCCGCCCGGCTATTGTGCCGCCCCACCCCTCTATATACTAGTGGGCTGTGTGGCTGTCTCGACTCGCCCATCCGCCTGTCCTGCGCCAACCCCGACCCGGGTCGCTTTGAGCGGAATCCTGAAATGAGCCAACAGTTTCAACACGATGTCCTGGTGATTGGCAGCGGTGCTGCCGGTTTGAGTCTTGCGCTGACCCTGCCCGGTCACTTGCGTATCGCCGTCCTGAGCAAAGGCGATCTTGCCAACGGCTCGACCTATTGGGCACAGGGTGGCGTCGCGGCCGTGCTGGACGACACCGACACCGTCGAATCCCATGTCGATGACACCCTCAATGCTGGCGGCGGCCTGTGCCATGAAGACGCGGTGCGTTTCACCGTGGAGCACAGCAAAGAGGCGATCCAGTGGCTGATCGACCAGGGCGTGCCGTTCACTCGCGACGAACAGTCCGGCACCGAAGACGGCGGCTTCGAATTCCACCTGACCCGAGAAGGCGGTCACAGCCATCGACGGATCATCCACGCAGCCGATGCCACTGGCGCTGCAATATTCACGACCCTGCTGGCCCAAGCCAAAAAACGCCCGAACATCGAATTGCTCGAACAGCGGGTAGCGGTCGATCTGATCACCGAGCGTAGGCTGGGGCTGGAAGGCGAACGTTGCCTCGGCGCCTACGTACTCAACCGCAAAACCGGGGAAGTCGATACCTTCGGCGCACGCTTCGTGATCCTGGCGTCCGGCGGCGCCGCGAAAGTCTATCTATATACAAGCAACCCCGACGGCGCCTGTGGTGACGGCATCGCCATGGCCTGGCGCTCGGGCTGCCGAGTGGCGAACCTCGAGTTCAACCAGTTCCACCCCACCTGCCTCTACCACCCGCAAGCCAAGAGTTTCCTGGTAACCGAAGCCCTGCGCGGCGAAGGCGCCCATTTGAAGCTGCCGAACGGCGAACGCTTCATGCAACGCTTCGACTCACGTGCAGAACTGGCACCTAGAGACATCGTCGCCCGTGCGATCGACCATGAAATGAAGCGCCTGGGTATCGATTGCGTCTACCTCGACATCAGCCACAAACCCGAAGCCTTCATCAAATCGCACTTCCCGACCGTCTACGAGCGCTGCCTCGGATTCGGCATCGACATCACCAAGCAACCGATTCCGGTCGTACCGGCTGCGCATTACACCTGCGGAGGCGTGATGGTCGATCAACAGGGCCGCACCGACGTGCCCGGTCTGTACGCCATCGGCGAAACCAGCTTCACCGGTCTGCACGGCGCCAACCGCATGGCCAGTAACTCGCTGCTCGAATGCTTCGTCTACGCCCGTTCGGCGGCAGCAGACATTCTTGAGCAACTGCCCGACGTCGCCATCCCGCGTGCCCTGCCCGCCTGGGACGCCAGCCAGGTGACCGACTCCGATGAAGACGTGATCATCGCCCACAACTGGGACGAATTACGGCGATTCATGTGGGACTACGTGGGTATCGTGCGCACCAACAAGCGCCTGCAACGGGCACAGCATCGGGTGCGTTTGCTGCTGGATGAAATCGACGAGTTCTACAGCAACTATAAAGTCAGTCGCGACCTGATAGAGTTGCGCAACCTGGCGCAAGTAGCGGAACTGATGATCCGCTCGGCCATGGAGCGCAAGGAAAGCCGGGGCCTGCATTACACACTCGACTACCCACACCTGCTGCCCGAAGCACTTGACACTATTCTGGTGCCGCCCACCTACGTCGGCTGAACTTGAGGCGTACCCGCAGGCGTCGGTGCAGATCCGCCGCCTGCGCATCCTGCGGCACACAGATCGACCTGACCCGCCGCTCACCGCGCAAGCGAAAGCGCAGCACCACAATCAATGGCAGCGCCAGGCTGTCCGGTCGCAATTGCACCGCCTGCCAGCCATCGGCCTTGTTCCACAACTGCCAGCCATCGGCGTCCCGGCGCAATCGGCAAAATGCCTTGGGATGACTCAGCAGGATCTGGCGCGGCAACACCCAGGCAGCATGACCGAGACACGCGAATGCCCCGAGCAGAGAAGCCCAGAATGGAATCGACAATATAAGCAGAGAACCCAGCGCGAATGCCTGGGCCAGCAGATACGCCGCCAGCAACTGCCGTGAGGCATGCCAGCGGCATTCGAACGTGTTACTTGGGCTGGACACGATCCAGAATCATGCGAACCATGCGTTGCAGCTCGGGATCTTCCGATTCGCTGCGCTCCATGAACCAGCCGAACATGTCCTGATCCTCGCACTCGAGCAGGCGGACATACAGCGCGCGATCCACCTCGTTCAGATTGGCGTAGACCTCTTTCACGAACGGCACCAGCAACACGTCGAGTTCCAGCATGCCGCGACGGCTGTGCCAAAAGAGGCGATTCAGTTCAACTTGTTCGACCATGGAGCCCTCCTCAAATAGGCCGCAAGTATACAGGCCCGAAGCGGGCCGAACAGTCGGCTTTGGTCGGGCGCCATCGATCCTTTATGAACTACCCATTTCAACACCACCCCCTTATGATGTGCCCCAGTCTATTTACCCTGCGATGACCCATGGCCGATTCTGCTTTTTTCTGCACCCTGTCTCATGAAGGCGTTCTCGCGGTTCGCGGCGCGGATGCCGGCAAATTCCTGCAAGGCCAGCTGACCTGCAACATCAATTACCTGAGTGAAACCCAGGCCAGCCTTGGTGCGCGTTGCACACAGAAAGGCCGGATGCAGTCGAGTTTCCGCATCGTGCTCGAAGGCGACGGCGTGCTGCTGGCGATGGCCGGCGCGCTGCTGGAACCGCAACTGGCGGATCTGAAGAAGTACGCGGTGTTCTCCAAATCGAAACTGACCGACGAAAGCGCCTCCTGGGTGCGCTTCGGTCTGGATCATGGCGATGCGGCCCTGAGCAGCCTGGGTCTGGAACTGCCGGCAGAAACAGACAGCGTGGCCCGCCACGAAGGGCTGATCGCGATTCGCGTCTCCCCGAACCGTGCAGAACTCTGGGTGCCCGCCGATCAGGCCGACACCGTCAAGGGCAAGCTGTCCGCGCAATTGACCGAAGCCGAACTCAATCAATGGCTGCTGGGCCAGATCCGCGCCGGGATCGGTCAGGTCATGCCGAGCACCCGCGAGCTGTTCATCCCGCAGATGCTCAATCTGCAGGCCGTCGGCGGTGTGAGCTTCAAGAAAGGCTGCTACACCGGCCAGGAAATCGTCGCGCGCATGCAGTACCTGGGCAAACTCAAGCGCCGCCTGTACCGCGCGCAACTTGACGCGGCTGAGTTACCGGAGCCCGGCACCGCGCTGTTCGCCCCGAGCCACGGGAGTTCCATCGGCGAAGTGGTGCTGGCCGCGCGTACCGAAAAGAATATTGAACTGCTGGCGGTGTTGCAGGCCGAAGCTGCCGAAGCGGGCGACTTGCATCTGGGCTCGGCCGAAGGTCCGGCGCTGCACTTGCTCGACCTGCCATACGAACTGGATCGCGACCGCGAAATCCAGCGTTGATCGCAGCATTTGTTGCAACACCCTAGAGAAACGACATGAGTGAGCTGGCGGATAAGGTCCAACAGGATTTGGTTGAGGCCATCGATAACGATGACCTGGTTCTGCCAACGTTACCGGAAGTGGCCCTGCAGATTCGCAAGGCCGCTGAAGATCCGGATATCAGCGTCAGCGACCTGAGCAAAGTGATCGGCCGCGACACGGCGCTGTCGGCGCGCCTGATCAAAGTGGTGAACAGCCCGCTGCTGCGCGCCACCCAGGAAGTCACCGACCTGCACACCGCCATCACCCGGCTCGGCGTCAATTACAGCAGCAACCTGGCGATCGGTCTGGTGATGGAGCAGATCTTTCACGCCCGTTCCGACGTGGTCGAACAGAAGATGCGCGAAGTCTGGCGCAAAAGCCTGGAAATCGCCGGAGTCAGCTACGCCCTGTGCCGTCGGTATACCCAGCTCAAGCCCGATCAGGCCGCGCTCGGCGGACTGGTTCATCAGATCGGCGTGCTGCCGATCCTGACCTATGCCGAAGATCACTACGAATTGCTGTCCGATCCGGTCAGCCTCAACCATGTGATCGATCACATTCACCCGTTGCTCGGCGACAAATTGCTGCGGGTCTGGGAGTTTCCGGAGCGTCTGGTGGAATTGCCGGGGCTGTATCAGGACCTCAAGCGCGAATCGCAGCAGATCGATTACGTCGACATCGTGCAAGTGGCCAGCCTGTATTGCCACAAGGACACCGATCACCCGCTGGCCCGCATCGATCCGTTCAGCGTGCCGGCATTCCGCAAGCTCGGCATCGACCCGGAGAACAAGGCGCTGTGCGCCGATCTGGAAGAATCGCGGTCGATGTTCTACTGATCAACTGGCGATAAAGCTCACCCGCACCTTCAAACCCGCCTGCTCACCATCGTGCAGGCTGATCTGCGCCAGATGCGCGCGGCAGATTTCCCCGACAATCGCCAACCCCAGCCCGGAACCGGCCACCTGCTGGTTACGCCGGTAAAAACGTTCGAACACCCGATCCCGCTCTTCCAGCGGAATGCCCGGCCCATCGTCTTCAACCTCCAGCACCGCCGGCGCCGTGACCCGCAGAATCACGTTGCCACCCGGCGGCGTGTGCGCCAGCGCGTTGTCCACCAGATTGCTCAGCAACTCGTTGAGCAATGTCGGCTCGCCGCGCAGCCACACCGGCTCGTCCGCTTCCAGCGCCAACGCCACGCCACGAGCGTGAGCCAGTGGCGCCATGGCCATGCCCAGTTCGCGGGCCAACTGACTCAGATCGAGCAACTGCGCCCCGCCCTCGGCGATCGCCCGGGCGCCATTTTCCACCCGCGCCAGCGACAACAACTGATTGGCCAGATGGGTCAGGCGATCCGTGCTTTGTGCCGAGGATTCCAGTGTGTCGCGCCAGGTCTGCGGCTCGTTCGAGCGCAAGCCCAGTTCAAGACGCGCCTTGAGCGCTGCCAGTGGGGTGCGCAGTTCATGGGCCGCATCGGCGATAAATTGCGCCTGTCGCTCGAACTGGCCACGCAGGCGTTCGGTGAAATGGTTGAGCGCACGCACCAGCGGCGACAACTCATGCTGGACTTCCACCAGCGGCAACGGACGCAAGTCGTCAGGTTGGCGCTCTTCCACTGCCGTGCGCAGACGTTCGATCGGCCGTAGCGCAGCACTCACCGCAAACCACACCAGCAACAACGCGCCAATCGCCAGCATGCCCAATCGCAGCAAGGTATCGGCGGCCAGACTGCGAGCCATGCTGACACGCGCCTCGTCAGTTTCGGCGACGCGGATTTCCGCCATGCCGTTCATGTTCGGCTCACTGACTGCCTTGAGCAGACTCACCACTCGTACGTTCTGCCCCTGATATTTCGCGTCGTAAAAGCGCGCGAGGGCGGGATAGCTGTCGGTTCTCGGCGTGCCTGGCGGCGGGCCCGGCAGATTTTCATAGCCGGAAATCAACTTCTGGTTGATGTCGTTGACCTGGTAATAGATACGACCTGCGCTGTCGTAAGCAAACGTATCGAGCGCCACATACGGCACGTCGGCACTGAGACTGCCATCGCGCTGCGACAGACCGGCGGCGATGGTCCGCGCCGAGGCCAGCAGCGTGCGGTCATAGGCGGTGTCGGCGGCCTCGCGACCGTTCCAGTACGCGCTCAATCCGCTGGCGAGCATCAACACCACCAGCAGCAACGCGAGGTTCCACAGCAACCGCCAGCGCAGGCTGCTGGGCTTATGCATCGCGGCTTTCCAGCAAATAGCCCAGACCGCGGAAGGTCACGATGGCCACCGAATGGCCGTCGAGCTTCTTGCGCAGGCGATGCACGTAGATTTCGATGGCGTCGGGGCTGGCCTCTTCGTCGAGACCGAACACCTGCGCAGCCAGTTGTTCCTTGCTCATCACCCGCCCCGGACGGGCAATCAGCGCTTCGAGCACTGCCTGTTCGCGGGAGGTCAGCGTCAGCAATTCATCGCCGAGGGTGAAGCGCCGGGTGTCGAGGTCATAGGCCAGCACACCACAACGCTGCTGGCGTTCGCCGCCGAGCACGCTGCGGCGCAGCAACGCCTTGACCCGCGCTTCGAGCTCAGTAAGTTCGAACGGCTTGGCCAGGTAATCGTCGGCGCCGAGATTGAGCCCGTGGACCCGATCCTTGACGTCGCTGCGGGCCGTCAACATCAGCACCGGCAGGTTCTTGCCCCGGGCCCGCAGACGCGCCAGCACTTCAAATCCGTCCATGCGCGGCAGGCCGACATCGAGAATCGCCACCGCGTATTCCTCGCTGCCCAAGGCCAGGTCGGCAGCCACGCCGTCGTGCAAAACGTCCACGGTCAGACCGGTGCTCTTGAGCGCCTGAGCGACGCTTTCAGCCAGCGGCAAATGGTCTTCGACGAGCAGGACACGCATGGATCTCTACCTCATTCAGGGATGGTCGGCGCCATTCTTTGCGGCGGAGTTTACAGCCGCAACCGCCACTGTGAAGCCCGAAAACACGCGAAAGAATACTGAAAGGTTAGCGAAAGGTTGGGCCGTTAGAGTCGTTTCACCGAAGGTCCCGACTGCCGACCTTCGCCATTTTGCTTGTCCTTGCACCGTAGCTTCAAAACGTAGCTCTCGAAAAACGCCTCGATGCGTTTTCGCCAATAAGAACAATAACGAGGTACTGCACCATGCTGTCGACACAGCTTCAGGTTGACCCGTTTCATTCTTCCTCTCGAATTTCCCCGTTTTCGCTTGTCAGCGCCATCCTCGGCTGCGCGGCGTTCAACCCGTCCGGGTCTGAGCCTGATAGCCTGCGCGCGCGAAACTGCCGCACCTGAAATATCCCCAAAAACAACAACTCCAGTGGAGACACTCATGAACCGATCCCTGCGCCGTTTCGCCCTCGCCGCCGGTTGCGTGCTGTTCGCCGGCCAACTGATGGCCGAACCGAAACGTCCGGAATGCATTGCCCCCGCCTCCCCCGGCGGCGGTTTCGACCTGACCTGCAAACTGGCGCAAAGCGCGCTGGTCAACGAAAAACTGCTGACCAAACCGATGCGCGTGACCTACATGCCCGGCGGTGTCGGCGCGGTGGCGTACAACGCCGTCGTGGCGCAGCGCCCCGCCGATGCCGGCACGCTGGTGGCGTGGTCCAGCGGCTCGCTGCTCAACCTGGCTCAGGGCAAGTTCGGTCGGTTCGATGAAACCAACGTACGCTGGCTGGCGGCGGTCGGCACCAGCTACGGCGCCATCGCGGTGAAAAGCGATTCGCCCTACAAAACCCTCGATGATCTCGTGCAGGCGCTGAAGAAAGATCCGAGCTCCGTGGTCATCGGCTCCGGCGGTACCGTCGGCAGCCAGGACTGGATGCAGACTGCGCTGATCGCCAAAGCCGCCGGGATCAACCCGCGCGACCTGCGCTACGTCGCCCTCGAAGGGGGCGGCGAGATCGCCACCGCCCTGCTCGGCGGCCACATTCAGGTCGGCAGTACCGACATCTCCGACTCCATGCCGCATATCCAGAGTGGTGACATGCGCCTGCTGGCCGTGTTTGCCGAAAAACGCCTGGATGAGCCGGAAATGAAGGACATTCCTACCGCGCGTGAACAAGGCTACGACATCGTCTGGCCGGTGGTGCGCGGCTTCTACCTCGGGCCAAAAGTCAGCGATGAAGACTACGCCTGGTGGAAAGACTCCTTCGACAAACTGCTGGCCTCGGAAGACTTCGCCAAGCTGCGCGATCAGCGTGAACTCTTCCCGTTCGCCATGACCGGTCCCGAGCTGGACACCTACGTCAAGAAACAGGTGGCGGACTACAAGGTGCTGGCCAAAGAGTTCGGCCTGATTCAGTGATCGTCTCGGTCTAGCGTCCATGGCCCTTTCAGCGGGGCCATGGCAGGAGTTCCCTCATGCTTATTCAACGCATTTTTGCCTCGGTGCTGTTGCTGGCCTGTGCCGGCCTGGCGCTGATGGCGTGGCCGTATCAGGCGGCTTTTTCCTACGAACCGGTCGGTCCTCGGGCCTTCCCTCTGTTGATGCTGGGTCTGATGAGCCTGGCGCTGCTGTACATGGTGTTTCGCCCGGCGCCGATCAAACACAGCGATGACGAGCCGCCGCTGGATCGCGAAACCCTGACCAAGATCGCGATCTGCATCGCCCTGCTGCTGGTGTTTGCCGGCCTGTTCGAGCCGCTGGGCTTCATTCTCAGCAGCATTCTGATCGGCATTCCGATGGCGCGCCTGTATGGCGGGCGCTGGTTACCGAGCGTCATCGTCACAACGCTGATGGCGATCGGTCTGTACGTGCTGTTCGACCGCGTGATGGACGTACCGCTGCCCCTCGGCCTGCTCGACGTTCTGGAGAACTGATATGGATACTCTCGGTTATTTGGGTCAGGGCTTCGGCGTCGCGCTGAGTCCGTACAACCTGGTCACCGCCCTGACCGGCACGCTGATCGGCACCGTGGTCGGCTTGTTGCCGGGCCTGGGCCCGATCAATGGTGTGGCGCTGCTGATCCCGATCGCGTTCGCCCTCGGACTGCCGCCGGAATCGGCCCTGATCCTGCTGGCGGCGGTCTATCTGGGCTGCGAATACGGCGGCCGGATCAGCTCGATCCTGCTGAACATTCCGGGCGAAGCCTCCACCGTGATGACCACCCTCGACGGTTACCCGATGGCCCGCAAAGGCCTGGCCGGCGTGGCGTTGTCGTTGTCGGCATGGAGTTCGTTCATCGGCGCCTTCATCGCCACCTGCGGGATGGTGCTGTTCGCCCCGCTGCTGGCGAAATGGGCGATTGCCTTCGGACCCGCGGAATATTTCGTACTGATGGTGTTCGCGATTGTCTGTCTCGGCGGCATGGCCGGTGACCGGCCGGTGAAAACCTTTATCGCGGCGTTGATCGGTCTGTTCCTGTCCAGCGTCGGCATCGACGCCAACAGCGGCGTGTACCGTTTCACAGGCGACAACATTCACCTGACTGACGGCATTCAGTTCGTGGTGCTGGTACTGGGTCTGTTCTCGGTCAGCGAAATCCTTCTGCTGCTGGAGAAAACCCACCGCGGCCAGGAAGCGGTGAAAGCCACCGGGCGGATGATGTTCAACTTCAAGGAAGCGGCGTCGGTGTTCGTGGTGAACATCCGTTGCGGCCTGCTCGGTTTCATCATGGGCGTGTTGCCGGGTGCCGGTGCGACCCTCGCCAGTGCCGTGGCCTACATGACCGAGAAACGCATCGCCGGTGCCAGCGGCAAGTTTGGCCAGGGCGACGCCCGCGGTCTCGCTGCGCCGGAAACCGCCATCGGTGCCTCCGCTTGCGGCGCGCTGGTGCCGATGCTGACCCTCGGTGTTCCGGGTTCGGGTACCACAGCGGTGATGATCGGCGCCCTGTCGCTGTACAACATCACCCCCGGCCCGCTGCTGTTCCAGCAACAGCCGGACATCGTCTGGGGCCTTATCGCTTCGCTGTTCATCGCCAACATCATGCTGGTGATCCTGAACATCCCGATGATCCGCATCTTCACCCGCATCCTCGCCGTGCCGAACTGGGCACTGGTGCCGGTAATCGCGATCATCACCGGGATCGGCGTGTACGCCGTGCACGCGACCACATTCGACCTGTTCCTGATGGTCGGCATCGGCATCTTCGGCTACATCCTGCGCAAACTGGACTTCCCACTGTCGCCAGTGTTGCTGGGGTTCATCCTCGGCGGCCTGATGGAGCAGAACCTGCGCCGGGCGCTGTCGATTTCCAACGGTGCGCTGGAGATTCTCTGGTCGAGCCCGATCACCTTCGGCGTCTGGGTGCTGACCGCGATCATGTTGCTGATGCCGCTGCTGCGCATCTGGCGCAAACGCTCGGCCGCGCAACGCGCCATTGCCGATGTCTGATCGGCTCTCCCTCAAAACCTGGTGGGGAACCCCGCTGGTCGGTCTGCTTGGCGGTTTCATCGCCAGCCAGATCGGCTGGCCGCTACCGTGGATGGTCGGCTCGTTGCTGGCGATCATCCTGGTGCGCTGCCTGACTCCGTGGCAATTGACCGAAATCCCTGGCGGCCGCAAGTGCGGCCAGTGGATCGTCGGCATCGGTATCGGCCTGCACTTCACCCCACTGGTGATGGAGCAGGTCCTCAGCCACTTCGGCCTGATCTTCTTCGGCGCGATGGTCACCAGCCTGTCGGCGGTGGTCGGCGTGTGGCTGATGCGCCGTACCGGCGAGGATCGCGCCACAGCGTTTTTCTCCAGCATGCCCGGCGGCTCCGGCGAGATGGTCAACCTCGGCGCCCGCAACGGCGCACTGCTCAGCCATGTCGCGGCGGGGCAGAGTCTGCGGGTGTTGGTGGTGGTGTTGTGTGTACCGGCGGCGTTCAAATATCTGCTGGGTGACGGCACCCCGATTTCACACGCCGGCAGCGTCGATTGGCGCTGGCTGGCGATTCTTTTTCCGGCGGGCGGCTTGCTCGCCTGGCTCTGGCAACGTTTGCGTCAACCCAACCCTTGGCTGTTCGGCCCGCTGCTGGTCAGCGCAGCGGTGAGCATCGGTTGGGATCTGCACATCGGTTTGCCCAATGGCGGCAGCCAGATTGGTCAGTGGTTGATCGGCAGCGGTCTAGGCTGTCACTTCAACCGTCAGTTCTTCCGCCGCGCACCATCGTTCATGGGACGCACATTGATCGGCACGGCACTGACCATGTTGATCGCGACACTGGCGGCGTTGGGATTGAGTGCGCTGACCCAGCTCGACCTGCGCTCGCTGACGTTGGGCATGATGCCCGGCGGGATCGCAGAGATGAGCCTGACGGCAGAGACCCTGCAACTGTCGGTGCCGCTGGTGACGGCAATGCAGGTGATGCGGTTGTTGTTCGTACTGTTTCTGGCGGAACCGCTGTTCAAATACTGGAACCGCCAGCCCTGAGCATCAGACCACCGACGGCAGGCGCCACTCGATCGGCGCTTCGCCGTTCTGCTCCAGGAATTTGTTGGTGCGGCTGAAATGCCCGCAACCAAGGAAACCGCGATAAGCCGACAGCGGCGACGGATGCACCGAGGTCAGCACCAGATGCTTGGTGGCATCGATCAGCTTCTGCTTGCTCTGCGCATGGGCGCCCCACAGCATGAACACCAGATGCGGTTGTTTCTGGCTGACCACCTCAATGATCCGGTCTGTGAAGAACTGCCAGCCCTTGTCCTTGTGCGCGTTGGCGTTGGCACGCTCGACGGTCATGGTGGTGTTGAGCATCAGCACACCCTGATCGGCCCAGCTCTGCAGATACCCGTGGTTGGGGATGTCGATGTTCAGGTCGCGCTTCAGCTCTTTATAGATGTTGACCAGCGACGGTGGCGCCGGCACGCCCGGTTGCACCGAGAAGCACAAGCCGTGGGCCTGGCCCGGGCCGTGGTACGGGTCCTGGCCGAGAATGACCACTTTCACCTTGTCCAGCGGCGTCGAGTTCAGCGCGTTGAAGATCATCGGACCCGGCGGATAGATTTCCTTGCCGGCCGCCCGCTCCTGCTGCAGAAAAGTGCGCAACTCTGCCATGTAGGGCTGGTCGAATTCGGCACGCAGTGCCTCCTTCCAGCTCGGTTCGAGTTTGATACGGTCGTCAGCAGTCATGGTCATACCCGGCAAAAACAATGGGGCGAACCCTAGGAAAGCCGACCACGCTTGTCAATTGATCTGACGCAGATCCGGCACTTTCCCACACAGCGATCATACTGATCGTTCAAATTCCTGATCGAGGTCACGATGAATCTGCACTTCGAAGAACTTACCGGCACCGACGGCGCACGCATCGGCGTGGCCACGCTGGATGCCGAAAAGTCGCTCAATGCGCTGTCCCTGCCGATGATCCACGCCCTGAGCGACAAACTGAACGCCTGGGCCAAGGATCCGCAAATCGTCTGCGTGCTGCTGCGCGGCAATGGCGCCAAGGCCTTCTGCGCCGGCGGCGAAGTGCGCAGCCTGGTGGAAGCCTGCCGAGCGCATCCCGGCGAGGTGCCGCCGCTGGCCGCCCAGTTTTTCAACGCGGAATACCACCTGGACTACAGCCTCCACACCTATCCGAAACCGTTGATCTGTTGGGGTCATGGTTATGTACTCGGCGGCGGCATGGGCCTGCTGCAAGGTGGGAGCATCCGGATCGTCACGCCGAGCAGTCGTCTGGCGATGCCGGAAATCAGCATCGGCCTGTATCCGGATGTCGGCGCCAGTTGGTTTCTGTCGCGCCTGCCCGGCAAACTCGGCTTATTCCTTGGCTTGACCGGCGCGCACATGAATGGCCGCGATGCGATCGATCTGGATCTGGCCGACCGTTTCCTGCTCGACGAACAGCAGCAGGAACTGATCGACGGTTTGTTGCAGTTGAACTGGCAGGAACAGACCGCCATGCAGCTCAACAGCCTGCTCAAGGCGCTGCAGCAGGAAGCCGTGGCGCAGATGCCGGAGGCGCAATGGCTGCCGCGTCGGCAGCAGATCGATGAATGGCTGGATGTCAGCGACGTGGTCTGCGCCTGGAAAGCCATCAGCCTGCATCGCGACAGCAGCGATCTGTTGATTGCCCGTGCGGCGAAAACCATGAGTGAAGGTTCGCCGCTTACCGCGCATCTGGTCTGGGAACAGCTCATCCGCGCGCGCCACATGTCGCTGGCCGAAGTCTTTCAGATGGAATACACCCTGAGCCTCAATTGCTGCCGACATCCGGAGTTCAGCGAAGGAGTCCGGGCGCGGCTTATCGACAAGGATCACAAACCGCACTGGCACTGGCCGGACATCGCCCGGGTGCCGGACGCGGTGGTCGAGGCGCACTTTCACAAGGTCTGGGAGGGGCGGCATCCGTTGGCGGATCTGTCGCAATACTAAAACCGATCATTGCCCGCGATGGCAGTCTCTTGAGCTCTGTCGCGGGAAGTTTGAGCCCGTTGCGAAACTATCTGCGATCAAACATTCAACGCGTAAAACGCGATTATTTCCTTCAATGCCCGCAACGCCTCTTCATCATTTCTCGGCAAGATATCCTCTACGTCCCGTAAGGGAGGTAGAGGGTGCAAAAGCTCAGCGAGCTGGTTCGCCGTGTAATTCTTAACTGCTCCCTCTTTTCCTTGAACGCTGATGAAGCTGATAGCGGCACCGCCTCCTGAAAAGTGTTGGGAGACACGAATCTTTGGAGACATGCCATAACTCACTACGATGACGAGATCATCCCGTTCACGGTGAAACTTGAGTTGATCAATCGACAGTCCGACCTCCGAAAAGTCTATACCGTCAGTTCCGCCACCGGCATTGACTACCAGATCTCGTCCGAGACCATCATATTTATACACATCATTGCCCCCGCCACCGGACAAGGTGTCATTGCCCGGCCCACCGTAAAGCACGTCATCGCCTGAGCCACCGCCGAGCAGATCATCCCCTTGCATCCCTCTTATTTCACCAGCGCCTCTGAGGGTGTCATTACCGCGACCGCCCACGAGCGGTAGAAAACGGTTCTCTCGAAAGGACTTAACCTGAGCAGCGTCCTGAACGGTGATGCCGTGATGATAAGTATCGGGGGCAATGCCTAATCGGCTGACGAGATCTTTAAAACTGATGCTCGATCCGTCAGAAAACCTCACCCGTTCAATTCCGGAACCACCGATGTCATTCGGATTGGGCAAAACGATTCGTACTTTTTGAGTTCCGCCCCATTCGATATCGAGTGTCGTGTACAACATCTGGGCCCGAGGCGGTTGACGATGAGCGTTACGTGGTGGGGCGGGTGAAAGTTCGATATTTACCGTCTCAACCAATACAGCGCCCCAGGTTAGCTTCAACTTATCTGGTTTCGCCTCTTCCGGAAGAACGACTGTATCAATATCAAGCCCCCCAAACTCTTCATGCCACCCAGAGGCTCCAACCTCAGGACGCAAAAAAAAGAGGTTAAGCACGTCGGCAATAATGGTGGTTGCGCCATCATGCGCTTCAACTATGTAAGTGTCGGGACCGTTTTCGCCGTAAAGCCAATCTTCTCCCGATCCACTGATCAAATAATCGGCCCCCGCGGAACCGAGCAGTGTGTCGTTGCCTGCGCCAGCTGATAAAAATGCGCCTGGGATCCTGTGGTTCACCCCGCCGTACTCAAGCACTGAACCAGCATAGCTAACCACCAGGTCATCTCCTGCACCGCCATGAAAGAGATTTCCCACTTCGAGATTTACCCTGCCGCCAGCGTCATTACCATGAACAACTTTATGCTTGATCGTTTGGGTAGTAGAGCTCCAGCGAAACGCTTTACGAACAGTTTCATGATTTTCAAAACTGCCAGCGGGGTACACGTACCACCCCTTAATGGCGCCCGAGTGGTCTATATCTTCGACTACAGCATCACCCAAGTTGAACGAGAACCCCGAATAACTGGAGCCGGAGGGGTAATATTTGGGCTTCTGTTTCGGTAATTGCGCAGCTTCAGCTTTTACATACTTGAACGTGGTTTTCGTTGCAGAGATTGACTGCCTTTCACTCACCACGGCGTCTGCGGCAATCGCCCCCATCCACTCAGGTGTATTGGAAAAGACTCCGGCTTCAACGTCCTCATGGATCAGGTCGGCGCTGATGGCATAGCCACTTTCGTCGGTAGCAATATGATTTCTTACCCAAACACCCTGATCGTTCAGTGCAAATCCTGATGCCTGCCTGTCCGCTGAGCGCTTTGCTTTCAGTTCCGAAAGAAAAAGACTATCCCAGTCGATGTGACGACTGGTTTCACTACCTTCCCTCTCAGTAGAGGCGGCTAAGTCATCGGGCAGTGTCTGGACGACTGCCACGATCTCACTCTCCATGTCCTGAATTTTTCCGGCATCGGGCACCCTAGCAATTGTCGCGGACGGATCCGTTACATCTACCGGTTGCACCGTTAATTTGATTACATCCTGGAAACTCAGGATCACACCATCGCTGAACCGGAACGTAGAACTTGCCCAATTTTCATGGTGACGAATCAGAAGAATGTCACCAGTACCATTCGACAGCCGCAACGCTGTGCCCGCATCAAGACTGACGATCTCGGCCTGCAAGTTCTCAGCAGAAAATCCACCGCCAAAACTCACGACATTGTTGCCACCTGTATCGGCAACAACATCCAGTCCATCGCCCACTCCGAAGTAGAAAACATCGTTACCCTGCATCCCTTCCAGATAATCGTTGCCGGCACCACCTTCAAATTCGTTATCGCCAGGGCCGCCAAGTAAATAATCGACTCCCTCCCCGCCAACCAGCGTGTCGTTTCCGCCACCGCCCAGCAAAGTGTCGTTGCCTGAACCGCCATCAAGATAATCAGCGCCATGTTCTGCTTCGGATGCTTGCTCGTAATCCCCCATCAAAAAATCATCATCGGCACCGCCCAAAAGCGTATCGGCGCCCAAACCTCCCCAAAGCGTATCGTTTCCTGAATTACCTTGAATGTGGTCATCGTTGGTTCCGCCCGCTTTCAAGTTGGGCTCATCGCCATCCAGAGCGTCGGCGCCTGATCCGCCTATCAGTGTGTCGGAGCCGCCCAAGCCACGGAGTGTGTCGTCACCCGTATTGCCATCAAGATAGTCATCACCGTGATAACGAATCGGGTGTTCATGGTAATCACCGACCAATTCGTCATTCCCACCGCCACCGAAAAGCGAATCACCGGCACCGCCGCCCCAAAGGGTGTCATGTCCCTCACCGCCATCCAGAAAATCACTTCCGAAAAAGTCTACGGCATCGCCCGAAACGCCTCGCAGCACCTCGTCATCACCTTTCAGCACATCATTGCCGCTGCCGCCGTACAACACGTCGCTACCACCGTTTCCGGCAAGGGAGTCATCGCCACTGCCACCCGCCAACAAATCGTCGCCATGATGGCAACTGTCGAGACCGCCACCCCAATCCAGGTTGTCTCCCAGCAATGTGTCATTGCCACTCCCGCCAGCCAGCGTGTCATTACCCTCTTCGCCGCACAGCGTGTCGTCGTCACTTCCGCCATCGAGCAGGTCATCTCCCCAGCCACCGATAATAAAATCTCGGCCACCCTGCCCATAGAGGATGTCGTCACTACCCTCGGTGGGACTATTTAATGAAAATTTGTCAAAGACGCTACGCATGCTGATGACGCCATCACTGAGTGGAACGTCGATGCGCTTGATTGTCCAATTGTGCTCATGTGCTCCGGTTGTTTGATCACCGGACAAATTGTCATCACCTGCTCCTCCAATCAGCGTGTCTCGACCGTTGCCGCCGAGCAGCACGTCTCGCGAGGCAGTGCCGACAAGCAGGTCATCACCCTGCCCACCATCCAGCCAGTCGCCACGGCTGGCCTTTCCTTTTGTTGCATCGGCAAAGGCTTTTTCAAGAGACGACTGCTTGTCGCCGAATAAACGATCGTTGCCTTCTTTGCCGAACAATCGATCAGACCCGCCAAGACCAACGATGAGGTCATCTTTCGGTGATCCGTAGAGCAGGTCGGCTTTGTTCCTCTGTTTAACATTGGGCAAAAGCAAGGCGTTGCCCAACTCATCATAGGAAGGCTGATCCCCACGAACATCCGGGTCGGAATCTTTGACTTTCCAGTCGCCTTGAAGGACCAGATCGGGAGCGGGGAACGCCTGGTCCTGGTAATCAGGAAGATCAATGCCGAGCATCCCCGGCTTAAAGTTCTTTATGACGATGAGATCACTCAGTCCGTATTTAATGTTCAGCGTGGTTTCAGCCAGATCTTCAATGAGCGTCAAGCTGATGGCTCGATCCTCCGTAAGCCAGATATTGCTGAGCGGAGCACTGCGTTCGAGAGGCGGGATAGCAACTCCATTTATCAGCAACGCGCCATCAACGTCCGCCTCGATAATCTCGTCTATTCCATCTCCGCTGGAGAACTCATACCGATCGTTACCCGCCCCTCCAATCAGAGAGTCGTTGCCCTTTCCACCCACCAAAACATCATCACCAACCATCCCGTGCAACGCGTCATTCCCATCGCCTCCACTCAAAAAGTCGTTACCGCGAGCCCCCTGGATAAAATCATTACCGGAAAGTCCGCTGATTGAATCGTTGCCGCCACCGCCGTAAAGATGATCGGTATTCGTTCCGCCACCAAATGATCGTCCGCCATCATCACCAAACATGACCAGAGGGTTTGAGACACCTGTGGTCATCGGGGCCTGTTTGCCCGAAGCCAAATCCGAATAGGAAAAGGTCTGGACAGTATTTCGACCGAACGATCCATTGGTTCGGGAAATCAGCCGGGCCAGCATTTCAGAGCGATCGGCAAGCCACTGCTCAGTGATGAAGCCCTCCCCCGTTTCGGGATCGTAAAGCTCCAGTTCGCGTCCGGAAAAACCGTCGGCTCGCTCAATCACGATTTCGCTTAGTTGCTTGAGGGAATTGCGTAACGCGGCGCCGATGGGCGTTGCCTGGGCGGCCAACCTGGCCCAGTCGCTGGCGCTGCCATACTCGCCAATGGTTCTGGTAACGATGCTTTGAGATTGAGACGGAGAAAATGCGGAGAAAAATGTGTAAGCGTTGGAGGCGAAGGTTTCATCGGTGGTAGGCGTGGCGGCCAAATTTCCGTCGTATGTCCGCCTGAGCATGTCAAAGAAGTCATTCAGGTTATATCGCAATATCAGGCTGACAATAGGTGAAATGGGCGTACCTTTCACCACGTGCTGAATAAGCGGATTGATGCTGCCACTGGCAAGAGCGATATTTATCTGTTCAGGCAGGACTGAGAACAGGCTTTCGACCATATTCAACCCAAAGTTTTTGATCACTGCCTGCAAGGCTATACCGTATGAATCCACGGCAAACAGAATATTCTTTAGGTCATCTAGCCTGTTGAACCTGGCAAGACCATGATTCCCTTTTATATGGGAATCCGGGTCACCGGCGGAGATCAATCGCCAGGTTTCATAGGGTCTTTCTCCACCCAGCAGGCTAAAGCCGATTGTTCCAGACCATCCCGCATTACGACTGGTAGCCGTATCAATGTCACCAACATCTCCACGAAATAATACTTCACCAATCGCGCTCGCATCGATTTCTGCAATTTGGCTTATGGAGGGCACAGTCCATGGAGCCAAATCATGTTCAACGGAGCCTTTTATCAGCGTATTCATGAGATTGACAGCCACCTTATTAGATGACTCTTGCATCTTCGAATCGCTGATTTTTTTATTTAACCTCAACTCCCCCTCTCGCATGGTGTAGGCTCGGATCAACGCAGAGTAAGCGCCCACCCCGCCATTTGCATCAATTGCCACATCGAGCCAGAGTTTGGCATCTTTAAAAATGCCCATTACGTTATCATCGAACGCAGAACCGTCTAAAAACTTCTCACCCAAAATATTCGACAATGTGCGATAAAGTAAAGCGCAGTTTCGCCCCTCCACTGCCATCGCAAAATACTCTTCCTCCTCGACATTGAATTTCATTCCCTCACAAACATTTGCAGCCTGCAAAATTTTCGACTTTTCCAAATCACTGAATATATAACTCATATTTACTTCCCTGTAATAATTGAATGTGAAAGATAGTCACTAACAGCTTTAAGCGCTTCTGGAGCACCCCGCAAACCCTCGGTACCCAAATGTATACGAGCATCCCCACCTGCAAAGTCGAAATGGTGCAACTCGACCGTACAATACGCACGCAAACTCCCAAACTCCAAATTCTCCAACTGCTCCTTATTCATTTTCAAAAGATATGCTTTACTCAAACCACTGGCCGAAGCTTTAGAATCGGGCGAATTTAGACCATTACAATTTATCTTCCGTGGTGTTCCATCACGTCGGCGCCAGTCTTGCATAACAAAAAGTCGAACAGAGAATTCATTTTTGATACTGGGTGGAGGCGCGGTAAGCCAAAGTTCCAGGCCTGGATAATTTTTCAGCTTAACAATCAGTTCATCCGGCCAATTCACATGCCGCCCGCCCATGTTGTGCGGTGCCGTGGTATCCCTCCTTGTGAAAAGCCTGGCGGTAACGTGGAAATGCGTCCAGCTGCTGGGTGGTTCTACCCCAAGAGTTTCATACACAGGAACCAGTTCTTTTCCCGTCCACCAGAATGACCCATCAAGAAGATCGGCAATACAGGAACCGTCGCTCCTTAATGTCGATCCAAAATGGAACCCGGGAATCCTTGTCCGGTCCAGCAGACTGCCGCCAAGGATAGGGACCTGCTCCATGCCCGCCAGTTTCCTGCTGCACTCCCCCTGTTTTTTCTGATAAATCGCCCGCCTTTCTGCAGCCTCTTCCCACCGGATATAGAAATCAACCATCCAATAACAGATCGCTAGCAACAGTCCATATTTAATCGCCCGTCTGCACTGACGAAAAACTTCCCTGCGAGACATCTTCAGCATTTCAAATCTCCATTTTAAAATGATCAATCACGTCACTCGAAACAACTCACCCCACCAACTCCTTGAACACTTCGAAGTAGCCATTCACTCCTTTAACCACATCGAATTCGCTTGCCTTCAACCTCGCCGCGTCCTTCATAGATTCAAAGCCACCGAAAGACGTTAAAACCCTGCACACTGCCGTGGCGATTTCTTCAGTGTCAAAAAAATCCACAAGTATTCCGTTGACTCCACTCTCGATAACTTCCCGTACGGGAGCTGTATCTGAGCCGACGACAACACAGCCAGACGCCATTGCTTCCAACAGAGACCAAGACAAAACAAACGGATATGTCAAATACACGTGAGCCTTTGAAAGACTCAGAACCGACCTGTATGTTTGATAAGGCAACTTCCCAACAAAGTGAACATTGGAAATATCAACATCCACCTCCGTGACCATCTTGCTTCGCCAGTTCCGGTATCCAATGGGCATCCGCCCATAACTGACACCATCCCCACCCACTACAATGACCTGCGCGCTCGGGCACTTTTCCTGAATATAGGGAATGGATCTCATAAAACTATGAAAGCCTCGGTAAGGTTCGAGGTTTCTGGCGACATAAGTCACGATAGGCTGACCTGCTTTTATCACGCGCCCACTCGGCAGCGTTACAGACTCGACCTTTTCTGATTCGGCAAATTGAACAATGCCTTCGTGAATGACGCGAATTTTAGACTGATATGTTTTCGGAAAAAGACCGCGCTGCCATTGTGTAGGTGCAATCCCGGCATCACACTGCTCAACATTCAGAAGATGCATCGAATTCAAGACTCTAAGCCTTGAAGACGCGTCCATCGCACAGGGGAACTCGGGATCGAAACCAGAGTCTGCTTCACGCGCTCGATAATAGTACTCACAGAAATGAACCAGAGGCACGTCGGGATACACATCTTTGACGAATAGCGATTCACCCCACCCAGGATGAGCGAGAACTACATCAGGCTGAAAGCCTGCATGGCTGAGCTTCTTCAATATTCTTTGAACTTGTTGCCCGTCCGAAACAGCCTCTTGATATCTATGCAAATAGTCGTGAGCGTCATTAGTCATCTTCCTTGATGGTCGATATCGAAATAACTTCACCCCGGCAATACCTGGCGCTGTATCGCGTCCAATTGCAATGACGCCCAGACGCCTGCGCAATGCTTCCAACGCCACATGACGAAACTGACCGGGAAAATTCTGATGAATGATAAGAAGATTCATATCCGAGCAATATCCCGCGCTTATACACCTCCATGAAATTGAAGTTTTTCAACATCAACATGTGCATACAAACGCTAACAAATGCCCAGAAATAAAACTGTAGGAGGGTTCCGAGAACCTCCTAGGAGATGGTGCGATACACACATTGCAAAAAAACAGGCACAAAAAAAGCGGCGCTCAATGCGCCGCTTTTTTTGCGGGGTGTTACCAGCGGTTACCGTGTCGGCCGTAATCGCCACGTCCACTGTGACGGTCGTAATTGCCACGACCCCGGCGGTCATCCCAGCCACCGCGACGGTGGTCGTCCCAGCGTCCGCGATCATGGTCGTGCCAGCGACGGCTTTCGTAGTAGCGCGGAGCCGGTTGATAGTAACGGGGCGCTGAATAATAACGGGGCGCCGGTTGGTAATAGCGCGGTGCTGGCTGGTAGTAGCGCGGCGCCGAGTAGTACGTGCTGCCGCCGCTGTAGTAGGTGCCACCGCTGTAATACGAAGGTGCCTGCGATGTGTAGACCTCTGAGCTGTAGTAGCCATCTCCGTAGGAATAAGGGACGCACCCGCCAAGGGAAAAAAGCATCACGGTAAACAGAAGAATTCGGCGATACATGGCGGCCTCCTGGACCGCGGGTAGCCACACCAGCGACGCTGGCAGGCGTCAGTCTTTCATTCGGCGACTGACGAAAAATCAGACAGCGTTTTCAGCATCTGGTGCGTTCCTGTAACAACTTGAAACAAGTGATTGATGAAACCTTGTTCATGCAGAAACGCCGTCATTCAGCCGCTGATTAATGGTGCCCACCGTGATATCCGCCGCCGTGATAACCGCGCCCGTAACCGCCCCCATAGCCATGGCCACCGTAGTAATAACGGGCGCCACCGTAGTAACGCGGACCGTAATAACCACCGTAGTAATAGGGCGAGTAATAGCCGGGATAGTAATAGGGCGTGGAGTAAACATCGTAGCCGCCGGCGTAGTAGTAACAACCGGACAGCCCTAGACCGAGCACTGCTCCCAGCAGCACCCGACGCAGCAATTTTGAAATACGCATGGCGGCCTCCTGAAAGACCTGTGACAGCAGTCGGCACAGACCGGCTGACAACAGATTTGACTGGCGGACCGGCAGCGAGTGCCCAACCCTCACGGGCATCGGATCAGCGGCACCGGACGCTGCATGACGGTGCAAGCGCGCACCAACACAAAGCGTTTACACCGAACCCGCCACCTGCAGCAACGCCATGCCCCCTGTTCCAGAGGGCCCGCCTCGACTTGGCACGCCTCTCGCTTTAACAAACCCGTGCAGGAGTCATCACAGGTTCGCGGCACCACAATTTGCAATGGCTGACTAGGGTTCCGGCTCGCATCTGCGAGTGGCTGGTCCGAGAGTTGGCGACCTCCAGTTGAGGTTACACGGCGGGACAAAAGCCCGGGAGACAAGCCACCGTTCGCGGTGCCGCGTTGCCTTCCTGTCCGCCCTCGATCAACTGGAGAAGCCACCATGTCCCGACTACGTTTGCCCGCCCTGCTCGCCGCCGCGTTCGCCGCGCTCATCAGCACTCAATCCCCCGCCGCGCAGAAAGACCACTTCAGTGTCTGCTGGACGATCTATGCCGGCTGGATGCCATGGGAATACGCCGGCAGCCAGGGCATCGTCGACAAATGGGCGAAGAAGTACGGGATCAAGATTGATGTCGTGCAACTCAACGATTACGTCGAGTCGATCAACCAGTACACCGCCGGCCAGTTCGACGGCTGCACCATGACCAACATGGATGCCCTGACCATTCCGGCCGCCGGTGGCGTCGACAGCACTGCGCTGATCGTCAGCGATTTCTCCAACGGCAATGACGGCATCGTCCTCAAGGGCGAAGGCAAAAAAGTTGCCGACCTCAAGGGCATGGATGTCAACCTGGTCGAACTGTCGGTCTCGCATTACCTGCTGGCCCGCGCGCTGGACTCGGTGGACCTGACCGAGAAAGACCTGAAAGTGGTCAACACCTCCGACGCCGACATTTCCGCCGCCTTCAACACCGAGCAGGTCAACGCCGTCACCACCTGGAACCCGATGCTTTCGGACATCAAGGCCAAACCCGGTGTGACCGAAGTCTTCAACTCCAGCCAGATCCCCGGCGAAATCATGGACATGATGGTGGTCAACAGCGCCACCCTCAAAGACAACCCGGCCTTGGGCAAGGCGCTGACCGGCGCGTGGTTCGAAGTGGTCGAGTTGATGAACGCCAAGAACGCGGCGAGCAAAGCCGCGCTGGAGCACATGGCCAAAGCCTCGGGCACCGATCTGGCCGGATTCCAGGCGCAACTGGACACCACCAAACTGTTCGCCACACCGAAAGAAGCCCTGGCGTTCGCCACCAGCAAGCAACTGCCGGAAACCATGCGCAGGGTCGCCGAGTTTTCGTTCCAGCACGGTTTGCTCGGTGAAGGCGCCAAGGACACCAGTGCCGTCGGCATGGCGTTCGCCAACGGCGTGACCAGCGGCGACACCGGTAACCTCAAGCTGCGTTTCGATCCGACCTACGTGCAGATGGCCGCTGACGCCAAGCTGTAAGCCACGGAGGATTTGGCCATGCGCCTGATCAATCGCCACCCGGATCGCCCGAGTCGCCTGTTGCTGGTGATCCTGCCGTTCGCTCTGGTGCTGTTCGCCTACTTCATGGGCTCGGCCGAGCGCCTGGCGGAAAACCCCAACGACAAACTGCTGCCCAGCGCGGTGCAGATGACCGATGCGGTGAAACGCCTGGCGTTCAATGCCGACAGTCGCACCGGTGAGTACCTGCTCTGGCAGGACACAGCATCCAGCCTGCAACGCCTGGCCATCGGTCTCGGTATCGCCGCACTGGCCGGGTTATGCCTGGGCATGGCCGCCGGCACCCTGCCGCTGTTCGGCGCGCCGCTCTCGCCATTGCTGACGGTGCTGTCGATGGTGCCGCCACTGGCGATCCTGCCGATCCTGTTCATCGTCTTCGGCCTCGGCGAGTTGTCGAAAGTGATGCTGATCGTGATCGGCATCACCCCGGCCCTGGCCCGTGATTTGGAACAGCGCGCCCGGGACATCCCCGTCGAACTGCTGATCAAGGCCCAGACCCTCGGCGCCTCGACCTGGACCCTGATGCTGCGCGTGGTGCTGCCACAACTGTTGCCACGCCTGCTGATTTCACTGCGGCTGATGCTCGGTTCGGCGTGGCTGTTCCTGATCGCCGCCGAAGCCATCGCTTCCACCGACGGTCTGGGCTACCGGATTTTCCTCGTGCGCCGCTACCTGGCGATGGACGTGATCCTGCCGTACGTGGTGTGGATCACCCTGCTCGCCTGGCTGATGGATTGGGGCCTCAAATACCTGACCCGTCGGGCATTCCCCTGGTATGAGGGGGCCGCCAAATGAGCTTCATCACGGTGAAAAACGTCTGGCAGCAATACGCCGACCAAGTGGTGCTGGAAGGCTTGAACCTCAACGTCAACGAGGGCGAGTTCTGCACGCTGGTCGGTGCCTCGGGCTGCGGCAAGTCGACCTTCCTGCGCCTGCTGCTCGGCCAGGAAACCGCCAGTCGCGGTGAGATTCTGCTCGACGGCCAGCCACTCGCCCACGAACCGGATGCCAGCCGTGGCGTGGTGTTCCAGCGCTACTCGGTGTTCCCGCACCTGAGCGTACTGGACAACGTCGCCCTCGGCCTCGAACTGCCCCGGGCGCCACTGCTCGGTCGTCTGTTCGGCAGCGCCAAACGGGACGCCCGCGAACAGGCCTCGGCGCTGCTGCACAAAGTCGGCCTCGGCCATGCGCTGGACAAGTACCCGGCGCAACTGTCCGGCGGCATGCAACAGCGGCTGGCGATCGCCCAGGCGTTGATCATGAAACCGCGCGTGTTGCTGCTCGACGAACCGTTCGGTGCGCTCGATCCGGGCATCCGCAAGGACATGCACGCCCTGCTGCTGGAGCTGTGGCGCGAGACGCAACTGACGGTGTTCATGGTCACCCACGACCTGTCCGAAGGTTTCAGCCTCGGCACCCGTTTGCTGGTGTTCGACAAGGTCCGCCTCGACCCGCACGCCCCCGGCGCCTATGGCGCCCGCATCACCTACGACATCCCTTTGAACAGCGACCGCCGCGCCCAACGCGCCGCCGTCGACGCCCTGCCCGCCGAGCTGGCCGGCACGCTTCGTATTGCCTGAGAGGACTGCTCCCATGACTGATTCGACCCAACTGTTTCCCCCCTTCGCCGAAGAAACCCTGCCCGGCGGCGGCCACCGTTCCTTCGTCCTGAAACGCGGCCAGCTACTGCGCCTGACCGACCTGCGCGGCGGCGCCAACGTCAGCCTGACCCTGCTCAACGCCAACGAGAAAACCGAGCGCCTGAACCTGCCCGACAGCCTCAAGTGCCAACACACCGCCAAGCTCACCACCGGCCACTGCCTGTACTCGGACATGGGCCGGGTGCTGGCGGCAATCACCGCAGACACTTGTGGCTGGAGCGACAGCCTCGGCGGCGTGCTGTGCGCTGAAGAGGTCGCCGAAAAATACGGCCAGGGCCGCTATCAGGAACTGCGCAACGGCTTCTTTCGCAACGGCACCGACAACCTGCTGGTGGAACTGGGCAAGTGGGGCCTGGGCCTGTCCGACCTGCTGATGACCCTCAACCTGTTCAGCCGCGTGAACGTCGATGAAGCCGGGCGCTTCCATTTCGTCGAAGGCCATTCGAAGGCCGGCGATTACATCGAGCTGTACGCCCCGATGGACACCCTCGTCGTCCTCACCGCCCTGCAACACCCGATGGATCCCTCACCTGAATACGCGCCTAAACCGCTGAAGCTGAGCTGGATGAACGCCGACCCGAGCGTCGCCGAGCACTGCCGTACCTCGCGCCCGGAGAACGAGCGCGGCTTTATCAACACCGACCGCTTGTTCGCCTGAGGATCGTCGCCATGTCAGTTGCAATCGCCACTTCGCAAAAACAACCCGACACTGCGGTGTACCGCGCCACCATTCCCGCCGGCGAACCCTGGCTGATGGAGGTCAAGGCCGGCCAGACCCTGCGCATCCTCGACCTGGAAGGCAATCAGGCGGTCGATACGCTGTTCTACAGCCTCGCCAATCCCCGTGAACGCTACGACGTGCAACGCACATTGCGCCGGCAGAACAGCGTGTACCTGAGCACCGGCAGCGTGTTGTATTCCAATCTCGGCAAACCGATGCTGACGATCATCGCCGACACCTGCGGCCGCCACGACACCCTCGGCGGCGCCTGCGCGCAAGAGAGCAACACCGTGCGCTACGCCCTGGAAAAACGCTACATGCACAGCTGCCGCGACAACTACCTGCGCGCCTGCGCCCACGACGGGCGCCTGAGCAAAGGTGATATCGGGCCGAACATCAATTTCTTCATGAACGTGCCCGTGACCGCCGACGGCGGCCTGACCTTCGAGGACGGCATTTCCGCGCCGGGCAAGTATGTCGACCTGCGCGCGGAGATGGACGTGATCGTGCTGATCTCCAACTGCCCGCAACTGAACAACCCGTGCAACGCCTACAACCCGACACCTGCGGAGCTGCTGGTATGGAACTGACATTCGTCCGGCTGCGCCGTTGGTTGTTTGCCCTGTGCCAGGCCCGTTCCGGCCAGTGCCTGAAATCCCCCAAACACCCCTGAACCCTGCGGGAGCTGGCTTGCCCGCTCCCACAAGGTCAATGGTGACTTTCGAAAGTGTGATTTTGCCGTCGGGGACGACCCCGGCGCTCATCGAAAAACTGCGGGACGGCCCGCATCCCCTTCAGGGGTTTTGCCATGTTCGAAAAAGTCCTGATTGCCAACCGTGGCGCGATTGCCTGCCGCATTCTGCGCACCTTGCGTGAACTGCACGTCGAAGGCGTCGCGGTGTACTCCGAAGCCGATGCCGCCAGCCTGCACATCCTGCAAGCGGACGAAGCCCACAGCCTCGGTGAAGGCGCAGCGGCCGGCACTTATCTGGCCGTCGAAAAGATCCTCGCCATCGCCAAAGCCAGCGGCGCCACCGCGATCCACCCAGGCTACGGCTTCCTCTCGGAAAACGCCGCATTCGCCGAAGCCTGCGCCAACCATGGCATAGCCTTCATCGGCCCGACCCCGGAGCAACTGCGGGTGTTCGGCCTCAAGCACACCGCCCGCGCGCTGGCCAAACAGCACGGGGTGCCGATGCTCGAAGGCACCGAACTGCTCGACAGCCTCGACGCCGCGCTGATGGCCGGCGCGCAGGTCGGTTATCCGGTGATGCTCAAAAGCACCGCCGGGGGCGGTGGCATCGGCATGCGCGTGTGCCGTAACGCCAGCGAACTGAGCGAGTCGTTCGAGGCGGTGAAGCGTCTCGGCCAGAACAATTTCAGCGACGCCGGGGTGTTCATCGAGAAGTACATCCAGCGTGCGCGGCATCTGGAAGTCCAGGTGTTCGGCGACGGCCATGGCGAAGTGATCGCCCTCGGCGTGCGCGACTGTTCGGTGCAGCGGCGCAATCAGAAAGTCCTCGAGGAAACCCCGGCACCGAACCTGCCCGACGGCATGGCGGATGAGCTGTGCGCGGCGGCGATCAAACTGGCCAAAGCGGTGAATTACCGCAGCGCCGGCACCGTCGAATTCGTTTTCGACAGCGATGCGCAGCGCTTCTATTTTCTCGAAGTGAACACCCGGTTGCAGGTTGAACACGGCGTCACCGAACAGGTGTGGGGCGTCGATCTGGTGCGCTGGATGATTGAACTGGCGGCAGGAGATCTGCCGCCGCTGAGCACATTGTTTGAGGGCCTGAAACCGGACGGCCACGCGATTCAGGCGCGACTGTACGCGGAGGATCCGGGGCGCGATTTCCAGCCGAGCCCAGGGCTGCTGACCGCTGTGGAATTTCCTGCGGCCAACGGTATTCAACTGCGCATCGACACCTGGGTCGAGGCTGGCTGCGAGATCCCGCCCTACTTCGATCCGATGATCGCCAAAGTCATCAGCTGGGCGCCAACCCGCGAACAGGCCCGCGCCGATCTGCATCAGGCCCTCGGCGACAGCCTGCTGTACGGCGTGGAAACCAACCGCGATTACCTGCGGCAGATTCTGCTCGATACACCGTTCGCCAGCGGCCAGCCGTGGACCCGTTGCCTGGAAGGTCTGGTGTACCGGGCCAACACGTTTGAAGTGCTGAGCGCCGGCACCCAGACCAGCGTTCAGGACTACCCCGGTCGCCTCGGTTACTGGGCGGTCGGCGTGCCACCCTCGGGGCCGATGGACAGCCGCGCGTTGCGCCTGGGCAATCGCTTGCTGGGCAATGCCGAAGGCGCGGCGGCACTGGAAATCACCATGAACGGGCCGCTGCTGCGCTTCAATTGCGACGCGGTGGTGGCGGTGACCGGGGCACCGTTGGCGCTGACCCTCGACGGCGAAGCGATGCCGATGAACACCGCGCTGTTGATTGAGGCGGGCAGCCAGTTACATCTCGGCGGCTTGCTCGACGCCGGCGCCCGCAGCTACCTGTGCCTGCGCGGCGGCCTGCAGGTGCCGGACTATCTGGGCAGCAAAAGCACCTTCACCCTCGGTCAGTTCGGCGGTCATGGCGGGCGAGCCCTGCGTGCCGGGGACGTGTTGCACCTGGCCCCACTGAGCGACCGAAGCGCCGGGCAGACCCTGGCCCCGCATCACGTCAGCGAACTGCCCGCCGTGCGCCGGATCCGCGTGATCTACGGCCCCCACGGCGCGCCTGAATATTTCACTGAAAACTACATCGACACCTTTTTCGCCACGCAATGGGAAGTGCATTTCAACTCCAGCCGCACCGGCGTGCGCCTGATCGGGCCGAAGCCGGAATGGGTGCGCGCCGACGGCGGCGAGGCCGGTCTGCATCCGTCGAACATTCACGACAATCCCTACGCCATCGGCGCCGTGGACTTCACCGGCGACATGCCGGTAATCCTCGGCCCGGATGGCCCGAGCCTTGGCGGCTTCGTGTGCCCGGTGACGGTGATCGAGGCGGATCTCTGGCAACTGGGTCAACTCAAGGCCGGGGACAAAGTGCAGTTCGTGCCCGTCGATCTCAAGACCGCACGCGATCTCGCCCTCAAATGGGACACCTGTGGGAGCTGGCTTGCCAGCGATGGGGCCCGACCAGACACCGCGTCAACTTCATCACTGGCAAGCCAGCTCCCACAGGGTCTGGTTTCGCCTGTGGTTCTGGAATTAGGTGAGGACGACAAGCGGCTGGTCGGGCGTGTGTCCGGCGATACCCATCTGCTGCTGGAAATCGGCGCGCCGGAACTGGATCTGGTCCTGCGCTTTCGCGCCCATGCCCTGATGCAGGCGCTGGAAGGCAAAAACCTGCACGGCGTGATCGACCTGACACCGGGCATTCGTTCGCTGCAGATCCACTACCAGCCCGAACAATTGCCGCTGGCCGATCTGCTCGGCATCGTCGCCGGTGAATGGGATGCGGTGTGCGCCGCCCAGGACCTGCAAGTGCCGTCTCGCATCGTCCACTTGCCGCTGTCGTGGGACGATCCGGCCTGCCAGTTGGCCATCGAGAAATACATGACCACCGTGCGCAAGGACGCGCCGTGGTGCCCGAGCAATCTGGAGTTCATCCGCCGCATCAATGACCTGCCCAACCTCGACGAAGTGCAACGCACGGTGTTCGACGCGAGCTATCTGGTGATGGGCCTCGGTGATGTGTATCTCGGCGCACCGGTCGCCACCCCGCTCGACCCGCGCCATCGACTGGTGACCACCAAATACAACCCGGCGCGCACCTGGACCGCCGAGAACTCGGTGGGCATCGGCGGCGCCTACATGTGCGTGTACGGCATGGAAGGGCCCGGCGGTTACCAGTTTGTCGGACGCACCTTGCAGATGTGGAACCGCTATCGCGAAGTCGCGGCGTTCGACGGCAAACCGTGGCTGCTGCGGTTTTTCGATCAGATCCGTTTCTACCCGGTCAGCGCCGAAGAACTGCTGCGCATCCGCCGGAATTTTCCCCTCGGGCGTTTTGATCTCGACATCGAACATAGCCAGCTCAACCTCGCCGACTACCAGGCCTTTCTGCAACGCGAAGCCGAAAGCATCAGCGCGTTCCGGGCGCAGCAACAGGGTGCCTTCCAGGCTGAGCGCGAACGCTGGATTGCCAGCGGCCAGGCGCACTTCGACAGCGAAGAAGCCGTGCCGGACAGCAGCGAAGACACACCGCTTGCCAGCGGCCAGCAGAGTATCGACAGCCACATTGCCGGCAACCTCTGGCAGGTGCAGGTCGAGGTCGGCAGTCGCGTGGCGGCCGGTGATGTGCTGGTGATTCTGGAGTCGATGAAGATGGAAATCCCCGTGCTCGCGCCCATGGCCGGGGTGGTGCAGGACATTCGCGTGCAGCCGGGATCGGCGGTGCGTGCCGGACAACGGGTCGTGGTGCTGGAACTCGACTGAAACCATTTGCCAAAGGATCAACCCATGAATCTGCAATTCGATGCCCTGCGCCAGGCCTACCGCAATGGCGACACCACACCCCGGCAATTGCTGTTGGCGTTGCGGGAAAAAGCCGCTGCACTGAACCCGGACTATCACCTGTTCATCCATCTGCTCAGCACCGAAGAACTGGAACCGTATCTGGCCGCCCTCGACGGTCACGACCTCGACAGCCTGCCGTTGTATGGCGTGCCGTTTGCGATCAAGGACAACATTGATCTGGCCGGTGTCCCGACCACCGCTGCATGCCCGGCGTTCGCCTACGTACCGGAGCGTTCGGCGACCATCGTCGAGCAGCTGCTGGCGCTGGGCGCGATCCCGCTGGGCAAGACCAATCTCGACCAGTTCGCCACCGGCCTCAACGGCAGCCGTTCGCCCTATGGCGTGTGCCCGAACAGCGTGTTGCCGGAGTATCCGTCGGGCGGTTCGAGTGCCGGCTCATCGCTGGCCGTGGCGCTCGGCGTGGCCAGTTTCGCGTTGGGCACCGACACGGCCGGCTCCGGCCGGGTGCCGGCGGCGTTGAACAATTTGGTGGGCCTGAAGGCCAGCAAAGGGCTGATCTCCACCGCCGGCGTGCTGCCTGCCTGTCGCACGCTGGACTGCGTCACCACGTTCACCGCAACGGCCCGGGAAGCCAGTCAGCTGCTGGCGCTGACCGCGCGCCTCGATCCGAGGGACGAATACAGCCGCAGCAATCCGTCATGGAACGACGGCTCCGCCTTTGGCGTGCCACGGCCGTTCCGCTTCGGTGTACCACGTGCGCGAGACCTGGCGTTTTTCGGCTGTGAGGAAGGCCCGCGGCTGTTCGGCGATGCCATCGGCCGTCTGAAAGCTCTGGGCGGTGAAGCGGTCGAACTGGACCTGTCGCCGTTCCTCGAAGCGGCGCGGTTACTTTATGAAGGGCCGTGGGTGGCCGAGCGCTACAGCGTGGCCGGCGAGTTGATGGAAGAAAATCCCGAAGCAGTGCTGCCGGTGATCCGCGCGGTGCTGGCCAAAGCACCGGCCGTCAGCGGCGTGCAGACATTCCGTGCGCAATACCGCCTGCAAGCGCTGAAAGCCGTTTGCGATAAAGCACTGGAAGGACTCGACTGCGTGCTCACGCCCACCATCGGTCGTCCGGTGACGCTGGCGGAACTCGACGCCGAACCGGTGCTGCGCAATTCCGAACTGGGCTACTACACCAACTTCATGAACCTGCTCGATTACGCTGCCGTCGCCGTACCCAGCGGTTTCATGACCAACGGGCTGCCGTGGGGTGTAACGCTGTTTGGCCGGGCGTTCACCGATCAGTATCTGCTGAGCGTGGCCGATGCCTTGCAGCGCCAGCAGGATCCCGCGCTGCCGACGCCGAACAACCCGGCGCGCCATGACCGTGCGCGACTGGTGGTCTGCGGCGCGCATCTGGACGGCTTGGCCCTGAACTGGCAGTTGCGGCAACGCGGCGCACGCCTGATCGAGGCCACTTACAGCTCGAAGGACTACAAACTCTACGCCTTGGCCGGCGGCCCACCGTTGCGTCCAGGAATGCTGCGCGTGGCCGAAGGCGGCGTGGCCATCGCCGTGGAAGTCTGGGAGCTGCCGAGCAGTGAACTGGGCTCGTTCCTGACCGGAATCCCGGCACCGCTGGGCCTGGGCAAGGTGCAACTGGCGGATGGCCGATGGGAAAGCGGATTCATCTGTGAACCCTACGGCCTGGAAGGTGCAACCGACATCAGCCATTTGGGTGGGTGGCGAGCGTATCTGCAAACCGGAAACTGATCCGAACAGCGGCCCCCTCTCGTTCCGGGAGGGGGCTGGATGAGCAAGCCATTCTCCAGACACCCCTGCCCGGCTGATCCCCCCGCATTTCAGGCACAAATCCCGCAGTCTTTTCCCCGCCGTGCCACTAGAATGCTGCCCATCGGGTCACTGTCAACGGAATTGCCAATGCCGCTCAGATCTGCGTTTCACTCCCAACGTTCGCTGGTACTGACCCTCGTCGCCCTGCTCGGCGCAGGTTTTCTCGCCACATCGCTGCTCAGCTACTACGCCTCGCGGGCGTCGATCCGCGACAACATCGTCAACACCGAGCTGCCGCTGACTTCCGACACGGTGTACTCGGAAATCCAGAAAGACCTGGTCAGACCGATCCTGATTTCCTCGATGATGTCCCGCGACACCTTCATGCGCGACTGGGTAGTGAACGGCGAGAAAGACAGCGACCAGATGACCCGCTACCTCGACGAGGTCATGACCCACTACGGCGCCTACACCGCGTTTTTCGTCTCCAACAGTACCCACACCTACTACCACGCCAAAGGCGTGCTCAAGCAGGTGAAAATCGACGAACCGCGCGACGCCTGGTACTTCCGCGTACGTGACATGAAGGATCCATACGAGATCAATGTCGACCCGGATCTGGCCAACAAAGACAACATGACCTTCTTCATCAACTACAAGGTCTACGACTACAACAATCGCTTCATCGGCGCCGCTGGCGTAGGGTTGACGGTGGACGCGGTGATCAAGCTGATCGACAAGTACCAGCAGCGCTATCAACGCAGTGTTTACTTCGTCGACACCTTCGGCCGACTGGTACTGACCGGCGCCGAGGGCGGACCGGAAGGGGCGCGGGTCGGGAAAAGCCTGACCGACCTCGACAGCGTGAAAAGCCTGGTCAGCCAATTGCCCAAACCCCACAGCGGCAGCTATGAATATTCCACCCACGGCCAAGGACATTTCCTCAACGTGCGGTTCATTCCGGAGCTGAACTGGTACCTGTTTGTCGACAAACGCGAAGACGGCGCGCTGAGTGAAATCCGCCAGTCGCTCTATCTCAACCTGCTGATCTGCCTGCTGGTGACGCTGATCGTGCTGGCGCTGGTCAATCGATTGATCAAGCGCTATCAGGACAAGATCCACGCTCAGGCCACCCTGGACAGCCTCACTGAACTGCCCAACCGCCGCGGCTTCGACCTGCTCGCCGCGCAAGCGCTGCACGAAGCTCACCGCGAGCCGAAACCGCTGACTGCGCTGCTGCTGGATCTTGATCACTTCAAAGTCTTGAACGACACCTACGGGCACATGGCCGGCGATCAGGTGCTGATCGGATTCGCCCGGGACCTGCAAAGTTGTCTGCGGCATTCCGACATTGTCTGTCGTTGGGGCGGTGAGGAATTTATCGTGCTGCTGAAGGACACCGACGGCGAGACCGGTCAGAAGATTGCCGAGAAGATCCGCCAGCACGTCGAACAGCATGAATTTGCCTACAACGGTCACACCCTGAATCTGACCGTCAGCATCGGCGCCACCACCCTGCAACCGGATGACACCTTGCACAGTCTGCTGTCCCGGGCCGATCATGCGATGTACCGGGCCAAACAGACCGGCCGTAACCGCACCTGCGTGGAAATGCCTCACTCGACCTATGCCTGACGCCAAGAACACACCTGACCTCTGCCCGGCCTGCGGCGCCCGCAACGACTGCACCCTGGCCGACCCGCGCACCGCCGACCGCGCCTGCTGGTGCTACGGTGTTTCCATTGACCCGGCAGTGCTCGAAGCCCTGCCGGCGGAACTGCGGGACAAGTCCTGCCTGTGCCCACGCTGCGCTCAGGTCGAGGCGCAACTGCAAGCGGCCAGGCCGTCGATCCCGTAAGATGCGCGGCCCGCTTCCTGCCGATTGCTGATCATGCGTGTCGACCGTTTCCTCAGTAACCTGCCCCGCTACAACCGCAAGCAGGTTCGCCTGTTGCTGGTGGAAAAGCGCGTGCGCATTGACGGAAAAGTCGTCAGCGACCCTCACAGCGAAGTCCTGGAATTCAGTCGCGTCGAAGTCGACGACGAAGTGCTGCAAAGCGGCAAACCGGCGCGCTACTTCATGCTGAACAAGCCGCAGGGCTGCGTCAGCGCCACCCGCGATCCCGAACATCCGACCGTGCTCGACCTGATCCACGAACCGGACAAGGACGACCTGCACATCGCCGGGCGCCTGGACTTCAACACCACCGGACTGATGCTGATCACCAACGACGGCACCTGGTCCCGGCGCCTGACCCAGCCGCAGACCAAACTGCCGAAGGTCTATTACGTCGAGACCGAACAGGAGATCGGCCCGGAATATGCGATCAAGTTCGCTGAAGGGATCTACTTCGCCTTCGAAGACCTGACCACCCAACCGGCTCAGCTGCAAGTACTCGGCCCGCGAACCGCGCGGTTGAGCATCGTCGAAGGTCGTTACCATCAGGTGAAGCGCATGTTCGGCCACTTCAACAACAAAGTGCTGCGCCTGCACCGCGAATCCATGGGCCCGCTGCTGCTGGATCACGCGCTAAAACCGGGCGAGTACCGCGCTTTGCGCACCGAAGAGATTCATTTGTTCTAAGCAGCCGACCGCTCAGCAGAAGTTGTCGAACAATTTACCAACGGCACTTGCGCGATCCGGATCCCCCTGCTTGAATCAGGTCGTCGGCCAAATTGTGACCGATTAGTCACACATAGCATCCAAGAAACTTTTTGTCGGTAGACAGCCCATCAGGGCTGCGCCTCAGCCGACAGACTGCCCGCCAATAACAACACCCGTCGACCTGCCGTATCGGATCGACATGGGCCACAAAATTCCAGGCATATGCCTACCTGTCACAAAGCTCGTGCAATCTCATTTGCGCGCATACCCGCTTGCTTGCCAGGAGTCTTATGACATGAGGCCAGAAATCGCTGTGCTGGATATACAGGGTCAGTATCGGGTTTACACGGAGTTCTATCGCGCAGACGCCGCAGAAAAGACCATCATCCTGGTCAACGGCTCGATGGCCACGACTGCGTCGTTTGCACAGACCGTGAAAAATCTGCACCCGCAATTCAACGTGGTCTGCTACGACCAGCCCTACGCGGGCAAGTCGAAAGTCCACAACCGCCACGAGAAACATCTGACGAAAGAAGTCGAAGGTCTGATCCTGCTGGAGCTGATCGATCACTTCGCCGCTGAACACGTGCTGTCGTTCTCCTGGGGAGGCGCCGCGACCATGGTCGCCCTCGCGCATCAGCCTCGGCGCATCGAAAAAGCCGTGATCAGCTCGTTCTCGCCGGTGATCAACGCACACATGCTTGATTACCTCGAACGCGGCGTCGAATGCCTCGGCCAACGCGACGGCGACCGAGTCGGGCACCTCGTCAACGACACCATCGGCAAACACCTGCCGTCGCTGTTCAAGCGCTTCAACTATCGCCACGTCAGCAGCCTGGCCGAGCACGAATACGGGCAGATGCATTTCCACATCAACGACGTGCTGCACAGCGACCGTCAGTGCTATTTGAACGCGGCGAAGAAAATCAACGTACCGGTGCTGTTCCTGAACGGCGAATGGGACGAATACACCGCCGCCGAAGATGCGCGCCTGTTCGGCAACCATGTCGCACAGAGCACCTTCACCACCCTGCAGGCCACCGGGCACTTCCTCGACATGGAACACAAATCCGCCTGCCGGGACAGCCAGAACGCCTTGCTCGGTTTCCTGAAACCGGCGCAACAGGCCAGCCGAACGCGTTACCAGTTTGTTCAGGATCACCATGCATTGGCCATTTGAAACAGTGTCGTCGCGAGCAAGCCTGCGAGGCTGAGATTCAGCCGTTCTTCAGCCCGCTGCGCTTGCCCGCGATTGACCGATTTCGGCTCTGCTTCAGGACTTTCCGTAGTTCGCGTGCAAAGAAAACTTCAAATCCGTGGCCGAGTCTGGTACAAAGTCAGCCGCTCTGAGCGGGTGTCGTATAATGGCATTACTCCAGCTTCCCAAGCTGATAACGAGGGTTCGATTCCCTTCACCCGCTCCAATCGAATTTATGTCCTGCGTCGTGGTTTTACGGGGGATGAAAAAAACCGGCCTTGATGGCCGGTTTTTTTGTGTCCGGGATTTAGGGCAAATCCCGTTCACTGTGCCGAGAGCGGACATTACTTGCACTTCTTAACTCCACTTCACTGTGGGTTATCACGCCAAAATCGAGATAAACCACAAAATATTGGAATTGGAGGTCGCCTCAAGAACTTACTTTGGCCAGTAACCCACACCTGTTGAGCCTCAACGCCAACCCATTGGATTTCATGGAAACGGCCTGCAATACACTCCCCATCCTGCTGAAGGATCCCAGCCTAGACTTCTTCGTGACCGCCGCCCAATCAAAGGACGATGACCGCTCGGTGGTTATAGTGTTGATCGATAAAAAATCGTGGGTATAGTACCCACCAAGCACACCGCAGGGAGGTGTTGTGAATAGCCGCTTTCTAATTGGCCAGCTCGTCGCAGACGGTTGGTATCTGGTGCGGGTCAGGGGCAGTCATCATCATTTCAAGCATCCGACCAAACCTGGTCTGGTCACAGTGCCTCACCCGAAGAAGGATCTTCTCAAGAAAACGGCCATCAGTATTTTGCAGCAGGCGCTACTTTGACCCGTCAGGTCAATTGCGCCGTGGAGGACGACACATGCTTTACCCGATCGCTATTTCAGTGGGTGACGAAGGACATGCCTGGGGAGTGGAGGTGCCGGATATTCCGGGCTGCTTCTCCGCTGGAGATGATCTGGATGACGCGATGGCGATGGCCCGCGAAGCCATTGAAGGCCATTTCGAGATTCTGGCCGAGGACGGTTCGCCAATCCCGCCAGCCAACAAGGTCACGCTGCATGCCGCCAATCCAAAATACGCTGGCTGCACGTGGGCGTTGGTGGACATCGATGTAACCAAATACCTGGGCAAAGCTCAGAAACTCAACATCACATTGCCGGGCTACCTGCTCAATCGAATCGATGAGTACGTGTTGCACCATCCGGAAGAGAAAAGCCGTTCCGGATTTCTGGCCTCGGCGGCGCTCAAGGTGTTGCAGCAAAGTTGAAGCTGATCAAAAAACCGGTCGCGATGACCGGTTTTTTTATGCCTGCCAGAACAGCTGTAATTCAGTCCTTCACCTCAACATGATCCAGCGCCTGATTCACCGCCAATTCCCCCAGCATCACCAGTTGCGCAATACCTATCGCGGTTCTGCGGTGGGCGGGGTCGAGGGTGGCGGCGAAGTTGTTGAGCATCTCGGATGCCGAGCCCAGTGATTCGCTGGCGTTGGCCAGCAGGGATTCGGTGTCGTAGGCCGGGTTGGCGAAGTACATCGGGTCGGGTTGGTTGGTCGTGCCCATGACATGGGCGCCGGGGCAGAGATAATGATCAAGGGCGCGGTTGGCGGCGTCGTGAAGCTTTCTGCAGTCGATCGAGACGTACGGGGATGTTGGGTCGGTTTCGACCTCGGGGGGATTCGGGGTTGGCTTGAACATGATTTCATCTCTCCAAAAACAGGTTGGAGCTGACCCATTCGGTTCCACGCGAAAGGAGGCAGCTGTACGCAGGTTGGAACCCGGGGAGAGACAACCCGGCAGACCCGAAGGTCTCCCGCGCACAGCCGCCATAACAGAGTGCACACATTCAAGGTGCGCAGCATACGTCATGAATAATGATTGTGCGTTCCAACTCTCCTCGGGGTTCCAATCCCGATCGCCGATTCATCAGCGACCCTCACAGGCTAGAGTCCGCACTTCCGACGGACAACCTGAAAACCTTGTGGGAAGGTTCAGTAAACAGGGCCAACTCTTTAAACATCCCGTATCGAAAAACCGCGTTTACAGATCCCCAACACTCCCCCGGTTCTCACACTCGCCACGACCCGCTAGCATTTCCCCATCGCCCACCACCCTCCCCCTGCGCGGCCATCGACGAATACGCGCTATCACGTTTCGAGGGATTCAAAACCGTGGCCTGCGAGCCACCCAAATCAAATTCAAAAGAGCAGCAAACCCATGACCCAGAACATCTACGACGACCCCGAGTTTTTCCAGGGCTACAGCCAGATGAACCGCTCCATCGGCGGCCTCGATGCCGCGCCGGAATGGCCCGCGCTGAAAGCCTTGTTGCCCTCCCTGCACGGTTTGCAAGTGGTGGATCTGGGCTGCGGCTACGGCTGGTTCTGCCGCTGGGCCAGCGAAAACGGCGCTGCCGAAGTGCTGGGGCTGGATGTCTCGGAGAAAATGCTCGAACGGGCGAAGGAAACCACCTCGGCCGCAAACATCCGCTACGAACGTGCCGACCTGGAACACCTCGATTTGCCTGCGTGCACTTACGATCTGGCCTACAGCTCACTGGCGCTGCACTACATCAAGGATCTCTCGGGGCTGTTTGCCAAACTGCATACGGCGCTTAAACCCGGTGCGCACTTTGTGTTTTCCATCGAGCACCCGATCTTCATGGCGCCACGCAATCCGGGCTGGCTGATCGACAGCGAGGGCAACAAGCGCTGGCCGCTGGACAGTTATCAGAGGGAAGGCGAGCGAGTTACGAACTGGCTGGCCGACGGTGTGATCAAGCAGCATCGCACGGTCGGGACATTGCTCAACGCGTTGATCGACGCCGGGTTCGCGATTCAACACGTCAATGAATGGGGCCCGAGCGATGCCGAAGTGGCTGCCCAACCGGCCCTCGCTGAAGAGCGTGAGCGACCGATGATGATGCTGGTCGCCGTACAGCGCTGACCGCAAAAGAAAGGGCCGATCAAATCGGCCCTTCTTCGTATCAACGTGTTGCGACAATGAACAACCGCGGAAACGGCAACAACACCGAACCATCCGCCAGCGCCGGATAAGCCTTTGCAACCTCCGCCAGATACTGCGCCAGATACTCAGCCCGCTCCGCTTCAGTCAGCGGACTGAGGAACGGAATCAGACCGCTGCCCTTGAACCACTCGACAACGCCTGAAGCCCCGCCCGCCAACTGATGGTGATAGGTGGTGCGCCACACATCGACCCGCGCGCAATGCGGCCGCAGCATCGAGAAATAGGCACTGGCGTCCGCCATCTCGGTCCGCTGCCCCGCCGCGCCCGCCAGTTTGCTGGCCCAAGGCCCGTTGGCCGCGACTTCGCGCATCAACCGATGGGACGGCTCGTTGAGGTTGTCCGGCATCTGAATCGCCAGGCTGCCGCCCTGCGCCAACTTGCCCGCCAGCGCCGGCAGCAACGTCGCGTGATCCGGCACCCACTGCAAAACGGCGTTGGCAAAGATCACATCGAATGGCCCCGCATCCGCCCATTTATCGATGTCCGCCACCGCGAACTGCAACTGCGGCAGACGCTTGCGCGCGGCGTCGATCATGTCCGGCGACCTGTCGAGCCCCTGCACTTTCGCCCCCGGAAAACGCTCCACCAACAACTCGGTCGAGTTGCCCGGACCACACCCGATATCAACCACGGAACGCGCCTCAGGCGTGGGAATCGCCGCCAGCAGGTCGCGGGCCGGGCGGGTGCGTTCATCTTCGAAAGTGACGTATTGCTTGGCGGACCAGGTCATTGCGTTCTCCTGTCGTGGACGTTCTGGCGAAACGTGGAAAAGCGGCTGCCGTCACGATACAGCGATCGTGTTTATCTGCCTTCCCCTACGTAGGTCCGATATCGCCGGGAACGCTGTCTTCGGCCGTGCCCACAGGGATTGAGAAAAACTGTAAGTAGAATTTTCCGCGTCTACCCGATGTCTGAATTTCAAGCGCCCCCACAAGGAACACAGCCATGAAATTCGCAAAGATCTCCCAGACGCTCGCCCTCTGGGCCGGCAGCCCCAAGACGTTTATGGGGGCTTTGATTCTGATCGGGCTCTGGGGCTTGAGCGGGCCGATTTTCGATTACAACGACACCTGGCAACTGATCATCAACACCTCGACCACGATCATCACATTCCTGATGGTGTTCCTGATCCAGAACACTCAGAACCGCGACACCGACATCATTCATTTGAAACTCGATGAGTTGTTGCGGGTGAACAAGGAGGCGCAGAACGCGATGCTCGGGCTGGAGTCGCTGGATCTCAAGCAGCTGGAAGCGTTGCGTCGGCATTACCGGGCGATGGGCGAGAACGAGGTGTTTGACCTGGAAGGTCTGGGGGACAAGAGCAAGCCGAAGCAGGATCTGAATGAATGCTGACAGGCAAAAAAAACGGCGCTAAAAAAGCGCCGTTTTCATTGCTGCCGATTCAGCGACTGGCCTGAAGGGCTCGGGCCATTTCCAGATGACTCTGCAGTTTTGGCAGGGTCTCGTCGGCAAACGCCTTGATCTCCGGCACGTCGGAGGTCTGAGCCTCCTGCTGGATCTGCTGGATGGCCTCTTCCGTGGCTTTGACCTGGCTGGCGGCGTAGGCCTGATCGAAGCTGGCGCCCTCTTTGACCTCCGGCATCAATGTCTTGGCCTTGTCGGCAACTTCTTCGCGGGGCGCTACCGGCAGGTCCAGTTTCTTGGCAATTTTTGCCAGATGCTGGTTGGCGGTGGTGCGGTCGTTGATGACCTGGATGGTGTAGTCCTTGACCTCTTTGGACTCGGCCTTGCTGTGCGCCAGACGACTGGCCTCGATGTCGGCCATGCCTTTGGCCGAGGCTTCGTTGATGAAGTCGGCGGGCGACTGGGCAAACGCGCTGCTGGCAAACAACCCCAGCAGGCTGACAAAACTGATGTGGCGTACTCGGGTGGCCATCCGGCTCATGGTCGCGCCCTCCTTCTTTGCAGATTCAAGCGGGAGCTTGCGCCCCCGCCTCTCAATCAAAACAACCTTCGCCGACTACTTCGATTTCTGAGCAGGCTTGCGGCCCATGTCGGTTTTTGGCTCTTTGTCGACAGTCGTGGTGGTGGTTTTCCCACCTTTGCGACCGGCTTCAGAGGCCTTGGTTCGATCGTTGGCGAAGTTTCCCGAGTTCGAGTTTCTTGAGTTAGGCATGATTCTCTACCTCTTGGCATTGATCGTAAGCGAGCAGGTGCCCGCCTAGATTGAGAATTTCCTGACTGACAAAGGTTTAGAAAAGTTGCCGTCGCCGCGACGAACGGTGACCCGCCGATCAGTTGTCCAGCCTTTTATGATTCTGCCGTTTGGCGGCATACATCACTTGATCGGCGTGACGAAACAGTTGCTGTTCCTCATCACCATGCTCGGGATAACGGGCCACGCCGATGCTCGGTTCGATGTGCAGGTTGTGCCCGTCCAGGCGCATGGGTTGCACCAGTACCTGTCGGATTTTTTCCGCGACACTGTCGGCATCGTCGGCGGCGTGGACGCTGTGCAACAGCACCACGAACTCGTCGCCACCGATCCGCGCCACGGTGTCGGTCTCGCGCACGCAGCCCTTGAGCCGGTTGGCCACCGCCTGCAACAGCATGTCGCCGACCCCATGGCCAAAGGTGTCGTTGACCTGTTTGAAACGATCCAGATCGACATACAGCAGCGCCATGTGCCCGGCCCGTTCCCGCGCATGGTTCAGCGCAGCCTTGAGCCGGTCACGCAGCAGTTCGCGGTTGGGCAACTGGGTCAGTTGGTCGTATTGCGCCATGCGCCGCAGGCGGGCGTGCAGTTGCTGGCGTTCGATGGCGGTGGCGACCTGGGCGCAGACGTATTGCAGCAGTTCCTTGTCGCGTTCGGTGTAGCGCTCGCCGCCGGCCAGGCTTTTGACGATCAATGCGCCGATGGTGCGGTCTTTCGAACTCAGCGGCACGCCCAGCCAACACGGCGATTGCTGGCCGGCCACCAGCGCGGCGAACTCCGGCGGCGCGTGGGGGCAATCCGGGGTCAGCAGGATTGGCTGGCGGCTGCGGATCACTTCCGCACACAGACGCCCAGTGACGGTGCCGGGTTGTTCCGGTTGCAACTCGTCATCGTCGACGTGATAGGGAAAATTCAGTTGCGCGCAATGTTCGTCGTACAGCGCCACGGAGAAATTCAGCGCCGGCAGCCACTCGCCGATGATCAGGTGGATGCGCTTGAACAGCGCCAGCAGATCCTCCGCCGCGTGCGCCGCTTCGGAGATCGCGTACAACGCCGCCTGCCGGGATTCTGCGAGTTTGCGCTCGGTGATGTCACGGGCCACGGCGATGCGCAGTTGATCGACTTCCGACCAGCGCGCCGACCACAGGATGTGCACGACGCTGCCGTCCTTGCGCACGTAGCGGTTTTCGAAATTGTGCTTGGGCTCGCCGCCCATGATGTCGCTCGCGGCGGCCAGGGTGCGCTCACGGTCGGCCGGGTAGACGTAGTCGATCATCGACTGGCCGATCAGTTCGTCAGGCGTGTAGCCGAGAATCCGCTCGCAGGCAGCACTGACAAAAACGAAGCGACCTTGCTTGTCGACCGCGCAAACGGCATCCAGCAGCAGATCGATGTAACTCGCCAACGGCGCGGAATTTCGGCTTTCCATGGTTCAGCGTGGGTGTCCGGGCAATGCAGCACTGTTCAACCATCCATGACCTCGACCTCGCATCCCTGCGACTGTTTTCAAGCCTTGTTCGGCATCAACCCCGGCAGCGCATGCACCAGCGCGTTGATGGCAAAACCGATGAACATGATCCCGCACAACCGGGTGATCGCCAGTTCATGGCGCTGGTACAGCGTACGCACCTGGCGCGCCCCGACGATGCCGATGAGGATAGCGTAGGCGAGCAATCCGCCGAGGAAACTCAAGGCGATCAGCATCGGCAGCATCGACCAGTTGAGCAGTTCGGCGCGGCTCGACAGCAGCGCGGTGAAAGTCGCCACTGCGACCGGGTAGGCCTTGGGGTTGGTCAGGCCGAACAGGATGCCGTGCCAGAACGGCTGACGCGCTGCGCCCTGGGGTTGCTCGCCGTTACTGCGTTTGGCCCGCACTGCACGCCAGCCGAGCCAGAACAGGTACAGGCCGCTGAGTACGCCAAGCACATCGAACGCGGTGCTGCCGATTTCCCGGGCGCCGACAATCGCGATCAACGCGGTGCTGCACCAGATCACATCGCCCAGCAGATGCCCACACAGGAATCCCGCCCCGGCCCGCCGCCCACGTGCAGCGCCAATGCCGAACACCGCCAGCACACCCGGCCCCGGCGTGATGCCGTAAATGAAACCCGAAGCCAGCACGGCCATTAGCAACGATGGAGTCATGAAAACCTGCAAGTCCCGGAAAACGTGGCCGCCAGTCTATCCCAGCGTTTGGTGAATGTTCACGACTCGCTGAAAAAACCCATGCCCGCGTAGGGCTTTTGCCGACACGCGGCCAGTCGCGAGGCCAGATCGCCGACATGGGCTTCGAGTTTGTGCCCGTCCGGGTCGAGGAAGTAGAACGACGCACCTTCGCTGCGGTTGTCGCGCCATTCCTGCACGTTGGCGGCGCGCAGCTGTTGCACGAACAGCGGGAAGTTCGTTGCGCCAATGCTGAAGGCGTAGTGGGTGTAGTCGGCGGCGGGCTCGGGATGGCGCTTCGGATCGAGGGACAGGCACAACCACAGGCCCGGGAGCGACAGGTAGGCACCCGCGTCCCAGGTGGCCTCGACCCGCAGCTTCAGCACGTCACGGTAGAACGCGAGGCTACGGTCCAGGTCGGTGACGGCGAGGGTCAGGTGGTTGAGGCCGGTGAGCATAGGGTCAGTAACCTCTGAGGTCTTCGGGGATGAGGTATTGCTTGCCGTCGTAGGTCAGGGTGATTTGGGTTTTCTTCAGGTCGGTGGTTTTGGAAACGCACTCTTTGCCTGACTGGGTCGAGGTGTACACCACACCACTTGAGGAGACGATCAGATCAGCGAACCCGTTATGGCTGGACGAGCCGATTTCCACGGTCCTGAGGATTTTCGTGTCCTTGGTTTCGCACTCACCGGTACCCTCGCCAAATTCTTTCCGAATGACCAGACCTTCCAGCACCGGTCGCAACTTGCTGCCTTCGCGCACATACAGCGCCAGATCGGTTTTCGCGTAGGGGTTGGCTCTTGAGAGACGGTCGGCGAAATCCGAACGCAGGCCAAAGGCACGAACGTCCGACGCCAAACGGTATCGCGCGGTATCGATCTTCAAGTCATCGAAGCGGATCGCGTCGGAGTTATAGGCTCCAGGCTTGACGTAACTCGCCAAAGGCTTGGCATTCGCGGCGTTGAGGAGCGACAACTCAAGATCGAAAACGCCGTCGTGATCACCTTCGGAGTCGGACACGAATGTAGATTTTGCCGAGATCGCCTTGTCCGGGAAGGCCGGCCACACTTTGCAGCGTGACAGGGAGTGACCGTCGAATTTCTTTATCTCACAGGCGGCGTGGGCCTGAGTGGTTACGGCCAGGAAGCCTAGGACGATAAGAAGTCGGGTTGGGGTAAACATTGTTCTTCCTTGAAATAAGTCGCGTTGGCTCTGTATCACTCGATGGCTTTGAAACCTTTAGGCAAAACGTATGATTTTCCGTCGTAGTGAAGGGTTGTCAGTTCAGGGCTGCTGACACTGGTCTTGTCTTCACAAGTGTCGCCCTCGACGACATTGGTGGTCCCTGTCGTTCTGGTTTTGATGATCAGATCGGCATAGCCATGGGAGCTGGTCTTGGCGATTTCTACCGTTCTGGTCGTCTCATATCGCTCGCCGGCGCAATCACCGTCCCATTCACCGCCGTACTCATAAACCACTAATTGACTGAGCACTGGGCGTAACTTATCGCCCTCTTTGACATAAAGTGAGAGGTGCGTTTCCTCAAGCGGGTTGAGGCGAGAGCCATTGGTGAATTGCACGCGAACGCCAAACGCCTGTACCTCTGGGGTGAGCTTGTAGCGCGCGGTATCGAGCGAGAGCTCTCGCAATGCCACCCCACCCGAGAAGAAAGCGGAGCCTTGGTGATAAGTGGCAACCGGTTCTGTTGGGTCGCTTTTCAAGATAGATAAATTGAAATCATAGGTGCCGCTCGTGTCGGCGCTATCCGGCACGGAGCTACGTTCAAATTTCGCATTCGCGCTGATGGTCAACCCCGGATACGCCGGCCACTCCTTGCACACGGAGAAGTCCAGATCACCGGTCACAGGCGCAGGCACACAATCAGCCAACACCTGCCCCGCCATCAACGCCCCACACAGCGCCACCCAACCAACGACCCCAGACTTCACTGTCACGCCCCGCTCCTTGATGTTTTTCAGCCGCGCACTATCCCCTGCTCAATCCGCCGATTCAACCAGTTCAACGCCTGATCCCCGCCCCGCCGTTTGTGCCACGCCGACACAAACGTGAACGGTGCAATTTCAAACGGCGGCGGCAGGACGATCAGCGATTGGTCATCCACCTCGTTCAACGCCCGCGAAGCCACGGTCAGGATCAGATCCGTGCCGCTGATGAACCGCGGCGCAACACTCCAGTGCGGCAGGCTGATGGCGACGCGGCGGCGCTCGCGCAGGGCGGTCAGGGTGCGTTCGATTTCCGGGGTGCCGCTGCCGCGCATTTCCAGCAAGACATGGGGACGGGAGAGATAGGTTGGCAAGTCGAGAACACCTCCGGCGGGAAGGCTCTCGCGATCCAGGAGGCAGACGTAGCGTTCCTCGAACAACGGCGTGCTGCGCAGTTCGCCGGGCAACTCAGGGAGCACGCCGGCAGCAAGGTCGATGTCGCCGTTAAGCAGGCCTTCGACCATGCCTTCGCGGCTGGCGTGGCTGATTTGCAGATCAATGCCCGGTGCTTCTGCGCGCAACGTGCGAATCAGCCCGGGCAGGATGAGCGCCGCGCCGTAGTCCGACATCGCGAGGCGAAAGGTCCGACGGGCGCTGGCCGGATCGAAGGTGTTCGGCGCCAGCAACGATTGCACCTGGGCCAGGGTTTCAGCCAGCGGCGCCGCCAGCTCCAACGCCCGCGCGGTGGGGACCAACCCCGAACCGGCACGCACCAGCAACGGATCGCCGAGCAAGTCGCGCAGACGCGCCAACGCATGGCTGACTGCCGGTTGGCTCAGGTGCAGGCGTTCGGCGGCGCGGGTCACATGTTGCTCGCTGAGCAAAGCGTCGAGGATCACCAGCAGGTTGAGGTCGATGCGGCGCAGATCATTCATTTGATGCATGTTCCGGATACCAAAACAGAATTTAAATCTGCGCGACGAATACCCTAGAGTCCAGCAAAACCTTGTTGGAGAACGATCATGGGAACAATGCAGTGGGTCGGTTTGCTGCTGTTGGCGGTATTCGCCGGGGCGGTGGTGCCGTTTCAGAGTGCGATCAACATCAATCTGGCGCGGGGGTTGGGGCATCCGCTGTGGGCGACACTCACCTCTCTGGTGGTGAGCGTGCTGGTGTTGTTGCCGGTGATTGTCGCCCTGCGCCTGCCGTTGCCGTCGCTGGCCCTCGCCTGCAAGCTGCCGCTGTGGATGTGGACCGGCGGTGCGTTCGGGGTGTGCTTCGTCGCGTTGGCGGTGGTGTTGCTGCCGAAGCTGGGAGCTTCGGGATTTCTGGCGCTGGCTCTGGCCGGGCAAATGATCACGTCAATCGTGCTGGATCACTTCGGCCTGTTCGGGCTGGTAGAGAAGCATCTGACGTTGCCGCGACTGTTCGGCGCGCTGTTGTTGATGGCGGGAGTGGTGCTGATCCAGTTTGGTGACTCGGCCGCCAGGTCCTTGGCACCGGCGGGCTGATCGTTCGCGTGATCGGAACGACCAGCCCGCAATCTCAGTACTTGTCGAGTGTGCGCAATTTCTGCGGCAGCCCCCACAGCAGCAACGCCGCCGCGATCAGTGCCGCCACACCGATGACATACAGTGCCGGTGTGGTACTGCCAGTCAGGTCCTTGATTCGGCCGACCATCACCGGACTGACGATGCCGCCGAACTGCCCCAGTGTATTGATCACCGCAATCCCGCCCGCCGCACCGGCCCCGGCACCCGCCAGCAGTTTCGGTGGCAAGGTCCAGAAGCTCGGAATCGACGCAATGATCCCGGCACCCAACAAGCCAAGAGCGACGATCAAAAACGTGGTGTGGCTGGCAAAAATCCCCGCGCTGAAAAAGCCGATGGCGCCGACGATCACCAGCCCCGCGACAAACTTGCGCCGCTCACCCGTAGCATCGGACAGACGACCGATCACCACCATGCTGATCGCACCACAAATGTAGGGGATCGAGGTCAGCAGGCCGATCATCACCGGGCTTTCGGTGCCGGCACTGCGGATCAGTTGCGGAGCCCAGAAATTCAGGCCGTAGGACGCGACCTGGATCAGGAAGTAGATCAGCCCCAAAGTCAGGAAACCCGGAATCTTCAGTGCCGCCAGCAACGAGCCGCCGCTCTTGTGCGGTTCGTGATGGGCGATGCGGCTGGCCAGCAGTTTTTTCTCTTCCGGCGTCAGCCAGTGCGCGTCCTCGATGCGGTCCTTGAGCAAGGTCAGTACCAAAAACCCGAGGCCGACACAGGGCACGCCACCGAGCAGAAACAACCAGTGCCAGCCGCGCATCTGCAACACGCCATCAAGGTGTTCCAGCACCAGTCCGGAGAACGGCGCACCGACCAGCCCGGCAAACGCCGAGGCCAGGAACAGCATCGAAGTGATGCGGCCACGGAAGTGCTGCGGGAACCACAGCGTCAGGTAATACAGCACGCCGGGGGCGAAACCGGCCTCCATCGCGCCGATCAGAAAGCGCAGCACGTAGAACTGCCATTCGCTGTTGACGAACACCATCAGCGCCGTCGCCACACCCCAGGACATCATGATCCGGGCGATCCAGCGCCGCGCGCCAACCTTGTACAGCATCATGTTGCTCGGTACTTCGAACAGCACGTAACCGACCACGAACAGCCCGGCACCGAGACCGTAAGCGGTGTCGCTCAGGCTCAGGTCGGCCTGCAACTGGAACTTGGCGAAGCTGATGTTGATGCGGTCGAAGAAGGCGAACAGGTAGCAGACCATGATCAACGGCATCAGGCGCCAGGCGACCTTGCTGACCAGGGCTTTTTCGGCATCGTGATCGACGGACGAGCTTGCGCCCGCCTCCATTACATTGAGGCTCATAGTTTTTTCTCCAGGCGGACTGCCGGTGGGCGTCCGATTGTTTTTGTTGTCTGGTTGGGGTGGGTCAGTGAGCGTGTGACATCAGGTGGGGATCGGGTGCAGATCGCAATTGCGTCCGGCCTTGGCCAGTTGCCCCGGCACGTCGTGGCCCAGCAGCGCGGGCAAGCCACGGGACAGTTTCAGCAGCAAAGGCAGATCGATGCCGGTGTGAATGCCGACTTCATCGCAGAGGTTGACCAGGTCTTCGGTGCAGATGTTGCCCGAGGCGCCGGGTGCAAACGGGCAACCGCCGAGCCCGCCCAATGCCGCGTCGAAACGCCGGGCGCCCGCTTCGTAAGCCGCCAGCACGTTGCACAATCCCAGGCCTCGGGTGTTGTGAAAGTGCAGGGTCAGATCCGCCGCCGAAACCCGCTGCAACACCCGCCGCACCAGTCGGTCGACCTGTCGCGGATTGGCCATGCCGGTGGTGTCGGCCAGGGTGATGCCCTGAATACCGAGCTGTTGATAGGCCTCGACGATTTGCAGCACGCGCTCCTCGTCAATCCTGCCCTCAAACGGACAACCGAAAGTCGTCGCGATACTGCCGTTGAGCCGCACGCCCGAGCCGCTGGCGAAGCTCACGATCTCGCCAAACGCCGCCAGCGAAGCTTCGCAACGCATGCGCATGTTCGCCAGGTTGTGGGTCTGGCTGGCGGACATCACCAGGTTCAGTTCATCGGCGCCAGCCTCCAGTGCCCGTTGCGCACCCTTGAGGTTGGGAATCAGCGCGACGTAAATCACCCCCGGCTGACGCTGGATACCCTTGAACACCTGCTCGCCATCGCGCAGGGCCGGGATCGCTTTCGGCGAGACAAACGAGCCGGCCTCGATGCGGCTGAATCCGGCCCGGGACAGTTGATCGATCAGGGCGATCTTGTCTTCGGTCTCGACCCAGGTCGGCTCGATCTGCAGGCCGTCCCGGGGCGAGACTTCCTGGACGATCAGGGTCTGCGAGTAATCGCTGATCATTGCACCACCCCCTGGCTTTTCAGGCGTTCGATGTCAGAAGCGGTCAGGCCGAGACCGGCGAGGATGCCATCGGTGTGCTGACCGAGGCCGGGCCCCGACCAGTTCACACCACCGGGGGTTTCCGAGAGTTTGGGCACGATGCCCGGCATCTTCACGGTCGCCCCGCCGGGCAACGCGGCGTCAAGCAACATGTCCCGGGCCTGATAGTGCGGATCGGCAACGATGTCGGCCACCGAGTAGATGCGGCCGGCCGGCACTTCGGCGGCTTCCAGCGCCGCCAGTACGTCATTGATCGGCAGGCTGCTCGTCCAGTGGGTGATGGCGGCGTCGAGCAGTCCACTTTTCGCGGCGCGGCCGTCGTTGTGGGCGAATTCTTCGGCTTCGGCCAGGTCATCCCGACCGATGACCTGCATCAGGCGCTTGTAGATCGGGTCGCTGTTGCCGGCGATCACCACGTAGGCGCCGTCAGCCGTGAGGTAAGTATTGGAAGGTGCGATGCCCGGCAACGCGCCGCCACTGCGTTCGCGGACATGGCCGAGCATGTCGTATTCCGGTACCAGGCTTTCCATGACGTTGAACACGCTTTCGGCCAGCGACACATCGACAATCTGCCCGCCGCCCTGCCCGGTCTTGACCCGCAGCAGCGACATCAGTGCCCCGATCACCGCGTGCAATGAAGCCAGCGAATCGCCGAGGCTGACGCCGACCCGCGCCGGCGGTGAACCGGGAGTGCCGGTGGTGTAGCGAATGCCACCCATGGCCTCGCCGATCGCACCGAAGCCGGGGCGGTCCCGGTAAGGGCCGGTCTGGCCGTAGCCGGAAATGCGCACCAAGGTCAGGTTGGGGTTCAGGGCGTGCAGCACGTCCCAGCCCAGGCCGAGTTTTTCCAGGGCGCCGGGGCGCAGGTTTTCGATGATCACGTCGGCATCGCGCGCCAGTTGCTTGACCAGCTCGATGCCTTCGGCGGATTTCAGATTGAGCGCCAGGGATTTCTTGTTGCGCGATTGCAGGTACCACCACAGCGACGTTCCTTCGTGCAGCTTGCGCCATTTGCGCAGCGGGTCGCCCTGACCCATGGCTTCGATCTTGATCACTTCGGCGCCGAATTCGGCAAGCATGCGCGCGGCAAACGGCGCAGCGATCAGGGTGCCGATTTCGATCACTTTGATCGCACTCAAAGGGGCAGTCATCGCGGGGTACCTCTTGTTCTTGGAATTGCGGCCAAGGCTAGAGGAACGTCATGGGCGCGATCCAGCCGTCACTCGGCAACGGCCGTTCGCCAAACGCGAACGCTCAGCTGGCTGCGCGCAAATGCTCGAACAGGATCCGGCTCACCGGCGACAGCCCGGCCTCGTCACGCACCACCACGAGCAAGTCACGATCCGACCAGCCATCGGTCAGCGGCACCGCCTGAAGTCCCAGCGCCCGACCGAACAACTCATAAGCCCGCTGCGGCAGGATGCCGATGCCCATGTTGGCCTGCACCATCCGGCACACGGCATCGAAGCCCGGCACATGAATGCGGATGCGCAACACCTTGCCGGCCTGCCGCGCGGCAGCGTGGGTGCGCATATTGATCGAACTGGCGGCGTGCAGACCGACGTAATCGCTGTCGAGGGTTTCACTGAACGCCACGGATTCGCGCACCGCCAACGGATGCTCGGGCAGCATCACCACCACCAGTTTGTCCCGGCGATAGCGCACGCTGTGCAGGCCTTTGATGTCGCTGTCACTGGAACAGATGCCCAGATCCGCCACGCCATCGAGCACGCCCTGAACCACGCCGGCGCTGGGCCGCTCTTCCAGATCGGTCTTGACCTGCGGCTGTTGCGCAGTGAAATCGCGCAGGTCTTCGGGGAGAAACTGAATGATCGCCGACAGGTTCGCCAGCATCCGCACATAGCCGCGCACACCGTGGCTGTGCTCGCCCAGTTCGAGGCCCATTTTCTCGACGTTGAACAACATCTGCCGAGCGTGGTGCAACAGGGTTTCGCCGGCCGGGGTCAGGGTCATGCCCTTGGCCTGGCGCACGAACAGGCTGATGCCCAGCGCTTCCTCCAGTTCCATCAAACGCTTGCTCGCCGCCGACACGGCAATCGCCTCGCGGGAGGCGGCACGAGTCAACGTGCCTTCCTCGTGGACGGCGACGAACAATTGCAGGGTGATCAGGTCGAGGCGGCGGATCAGGCTTTTTTGCAGCATGCAGGACTCGGCGAGGGCAGCGCGGACGAACACTCAGCATAACGTTGTTCGCCCGCCTCGCGCCCGCCTCAGAACGCGCTGCGGAAAATCTCCTCGATCTGCCGCTGATCCGCCGCGCGCGGATTGGTGAAGCCGCAGGCGTCTTTCAGGGCGTTGGCGGCGAGCACCGGGATGTCGGTGCATTTGGCGCCCAGGTCACGCAGGCCGCCGGGAATCTCCACATCCCTGGCCAGGCAACGAATCGCATCGATCGCGGCTTTGGCGCCCTCTTCCGGGCTAAAGCCACGAATGTCGGCGCCCATGGCGTGGGCCACATCGGTCAGACGACCGGCACAGACCTGTGCGTTGAACGTCTGCACATGGGGCAGCAGCACCGCGTTGCAAACACCGTGGGGCAAGTCATAGAAACCGCCCAACTGGTGCGCCATCGCATGCACGTAGCCAAGGGAGGCATTGTTGAACGCCATGCCGGCGAGGAACTGCGCATACGCCATGTTTTCCCGCGCCGCCAGGTCGCTGCCGTCGCGCACGGCCAGGCGCAGGTTGTTGCTGATCAGGGTCATGGCCTTGAGTGCGCAGGCGTCAGTGATCGGGTTGGCGGCGGTGGACACGTAGGCTTCGATCGCGTGAGTCAGCGCATCCATGCCGGTGGCAGCAGTCAGGCTTTTCGGCATGGCAACCATCAGCGCCGGGTCGTTGACCGACAGCAGCGGCGTGACATTACGGTCGACGATGGCCATTTTCACGTGGCGGGTTTCGTCGGTGATGATGCAGAACCGGGTCATCTCGCTGGCGGTGCCGGCGGTGGTGTTGATGGCGATCAGCGGCAGTTGTGGCTTGGTCGATTGATCGACGCCTTCGTAGTCACGGATCTGCCCGCCGTTGGTCGCGCACAGGGCGATGCCCTTGGCGCAGTCGTGGGGCGAACCGCCGCCGAGGGACACCACGAAATCGCAGCGACTCTCCTTGAGCAGCGCCAGTCCTGACTCAACGTTGGCGATGCTCGGATTGGGTTTGGCGCCGTCGAAGACCACCGAATCGATGTCCTGCATCGCCAGTTTCTCGGCAATCATCGACGCCACGCCGGCCTTGGCCAGCCCGGCATCGGTGACAATCAGCGCCTTGCGAAAACCGTAGTTGCGGATCGCATTCATGGCTTCATCGAGGCAGCCGCTGCCCATGATGTTTACCGCGGGAATGAAAAAGGTGCTGCTCATGGCGCGTCTCCTGGCTGGGGCCGAATCGGTGCTTGCAATTCGGCGGGTGCGCAAAGGATCGACCGATCGGTCACGGTGGATGTTGATCTGGCTCAATGCCCGCTCGTGATAAAGTCGCCGTCCATCTGCCCCTTTGTTTTGAGACGTGCCCTGCAATGACCGATTTTCTGGATGTCGACGCCACCCTCGAAGACTGGACCACGTTGCGCGCCACCACCGAATTCAGTGGCCTGCTGCTGGGCAACGGCGCCAGTCGTGCGGTGTGGGACGATTTCGGCTACGACTCGCTATTCGAAAACGCCCGCACAGTAGAAGAAAAGCCCCTGAGCCCGTCGGAGCTGAGCGTGTTCGACGCCATGCAGACGCGCAGTTTCGAGCAGGTGCTCGGCGCGCTGAAAACCACCAGTCGGGTCAACAAGGCGCTGGCCGTCAGCTCGGCCGCGCCGCGTAACCGCTACTACGCGATCAAGGAAGCGCTGATCAACACCGTGCACGCGGTACACATCCCGTGGCGGCTGATCGAAGCGTCGACCCTGGCAACCCTGAACAGCGAGCTGGCAAGTTATCGCACGGTGTTCACCACCAATTACGACTTGCTCAATTACTGGGCCCTGCAACATCAGGGCGAGGTCATCGACGACCTGTTCAACGGCCCCGACGCCAGTTTCGATCTGTGCGAAAGCCACACTGAAAAACCGCGTCTGCTGTACCTGCATGGAGGCCTGCATCTGGTGCGCAACCAGGACGGTACCGCACGCAAACTGACCGCCACCGAGGGCACGCTGCTCGGCAGTTTCGCGATCAACAACACGATCAAGACGCTCGACGACGTACCGCTGTTCGTCAACGAAGGGCCGAGCGCCGACAAGCTCAAGACCATCCGCAGTTCCGATTATCTGTCGTTCTGCTACGACCAGTTACTCGAACACGGCGACAACCTGTGCATCTTCGGCCACGCCCTCGGCGAACAGGACAGCCACCTTGTACGCGCCCTGCGTCTGGCGAAACCGAAGACCGTGGCGATCTCGATCTACCCGCGCAGCGCGGCGTTCATCCAGCACCAGAAACGCCACTACGCCAAGGTGTTTGAGGGCACGGGCGTCGCGTTGCGCTTCTTTGATTCCAAGAGCCACGCGCTGGGCAACCCGAAGCTGTCGGTGCCGGTCGAGGTCTGATCACTCCTCGCTGCTGTGCACCACCACCAGCAACTGCGCCTGCACCTCGCCCACTGAGCGGATGCGATGGGGTTTCTGCGCATTGAAGTGCAGCGCATCGCCCCGTTCCAGCAGCACCCTTTCGTTCACGAAGTCCACTTCGACCCGGCCTTCGTGGACGAACAGGAACTCCTCGCCCAAGTGTTCCTTGAAGGTTTTGTCGGTGAATTCGCTCGGCGGATAAATGATGAACGGCAGCAGGCTGCGTTCGCTGACCTGATGGGCCAACACCGCATAGCCGGGGCTGTGGTCGTTGGCCGCCAGCGACTGGCGTTCGTGGCTGCGCACCAGGCTGTAGCCGTCGAGGCTGACGTTGTCTTCGGAGAACAGCTCCTCGACTTTCACATTCAGCGCCTTGGCCAGTTTCAGCGCGGCGGCAATCGACGGCGTGTTCAACCCGCGCTCGACCTTCGACAGGTAACTCTTGGTCATGCCGGATTTCTCGGCCAGCGCCTCAAGGGTTACGCCAAGTTTTTTTCTCAATAATTTCAAACGGATAGACATGCGAAGCGATTAATCCACCAAAGGAAAGACGATTTGTCCTTGTCAATGACACAAAGTGTCATATAGCCTCGTAAGTGTCATCCATGGCAACCACCACAGGACACGGATATGGCGAAGACATTAGCACTACCCAAAGACGAACTGGTCAAGCAAGCACTGACCCAGATGCAAAAAACCCTGGCGGATAATACGTGGACGGACCGGCAAAAGCTGGCCCTGACCTGCCGGATCCTGTTCGAGAACGGCCACGATTCGGGCCTCGCCGGGCAGATCACCGCCCGTGGCCCGCAGCCGGGCACTTACTACACTCAGCAACTGGGCCTGGGTTTTGACGAAATCACCGCGAGCAATCTGCTGCTGGTCAACGAAGACCTGGAAGTGCTCGAAGGCCACGGCATGGCCAACCCGGCCAACCGTTTCCACAGCTGGGTTTACCGCGCCCGGCCGGACGTGAACTGCATCATCCACACTCACCCGACGCACATTGCCGCGCTGTCGATGCTGGAAGTACCGCTGCAGATTTCCCACATGGATTTGTGCCCGCTGTACGACGATTGTGCGTTCCTCGAAGGCTGGCCGGGTGTGCCGGTGGGCAACGAAGAAGGCGAACTGATTGCCGGGGCGTTGGGCGACAAACGGGCGATCCTGCTTTCCCACCACGGACAGCTGTCCACCGGGACGACCATCGAGGAAGCCTGTGTCATCGCACAACTGATCGAGCGCGCCGCCAAACTGCAATTGCTGGCGATGGCCGCCGGGACGATCAAACCGATCATCCCCGAGCTCGGTCGCGAGGCCCATGACTGGGTGTCGAAACCCAAGCGCCACGCCGCGGCCTTCAACTACTACGCCCGGCAGAACCTGCGTCAGCACGCCGATTGCCTGAACTGAACACCTCATCCTTGCGGAGCACTCTCATGTCCAACATTCACGGCATCATCGGCTACACCATCACCCCGTTCGGCGCCAACGGCGAAGGCGTTGACCTGCCGGCCCTCGGCCGCTCCATCGACCGTCTGATCGCCGGCGGCGTCCACGCCATTGCGCCCCTGGGCAGCACCGGCGAAGGCGCCTACCTGAGCGATGCGGAGTGGGATCAGGTCGCCGAGTTCAGCATCAAGCACGTCGCCAAACGCGTGCCGACCGTGGTCAGCGTGTCCGACCTGACCACCGCCAAAGCGGTACGCCGCGCACGCTTTGCCGAAGCCCATGGCGCCGACGTGGTGATGGTGCTGCCGACGTCCTACTGGAAGCTCACCGAAGCGGAAATCCTCGCCCACTACCGCGCCATTGGCGACAGCATCGGCGTGCCGATCATGCTCTACAACAACCCGGCCACCAGCGGCACCGACATGTCGGTGGAGCTGATCCTGCGGATCGTCAACGGCGTGGAAAACGTGACCATGGTCAAGGAGAGCACCGGCGACATCCAGCGCATGCACAAGCTGCAACTGCTCGGCGAAGGCCGGGTGCCGTTCTACAACGGCTGCAACCCACTGGCGCTGGAAGCCTTTGCGGCCGGGGCCAAGGGCTGGTGCACGGCGGCACCGAACCTGATCCCGCAGCTCAACCTGGACTTGTACGAAGCCTCGCTGGCGGGGAACCTGGGCAAGGCGCGGGAACTGTTCTACCGCCAGTTGCCGCTGCTGGATTTCATCCTCAAGGGCGGCTTGCCGGCGACGATCAAGGCCGGTCTGCGCCTGACCGATCTGGAAGTCGGCGATCCGCGTTTGCCGGTGTTCCCGCTGGCTGAGGCCGGGCGTACGCAATTGCAGGCCTTGCTGAACACCTTGCGCTAAACGAAAAAAAATCCCGCCCGGTTCACCCCGGGCGGGATTGTTTGTGGCCGTCGATCAGAGGCTGGCGGCGCGTTTCATGGCTTCGCGGTGGAACGGCTGATCCTTGAGAATCTGCGCGATGAACGTGTCGCTGATCAAGCGCATGTGTTCGAACTGACCGCCCGAGGCGTTGAATGCGCCGCGCCAGGATTCGGTGTGGTTCTTCACGGTGTACACGCCCAGTATCTGCTTGCCATGGCTGAGGCTGAACACCACCGTGCTGTCGAAACTCACCGGCACCGGCACCAGAAACAGAGTGAAGGCGCTCAGAAGCATCTGCGGCTGAATCCCGCCGACATCACTGTTGGCAATGACTAAAACGTTGTAGCCGTCTTCGCTGCGACCGGCCTTCACTTCTTCAAAGGTGCCACGCCGACGCAATTCGTCACGCAGCATCCAGCTTGGCATGCCGATCACACTGACGTTGATGGCCGGCAATTGCTGGCTGCTGTAATCGACGTCCGGCGCCTTCAGCGAATGGGTGGCCTGGCAACCGCCGAGCAGCAGAAGCAAGCCCAGAAGCAGACGTTTGATGAGCATCAGAATTTCCCCGAGAGCATGGCTTTGTAGACGGAGGCGCTGGTGCCGTTCTCTTCACGAATAAACGGTGTGGCGGTGTACAGGTTCGGCATGTCCAGTCGTTGCAGGCCGGGCACTTGCGGATACCCGGCGCGAACCAGCGCGGCGTCGCGTTCGAGGTGATCGCTGTGCAGGAACAGGCAGGTGCTGTCGCTGGGGGACACGCAGCCGGCGCGGAAGTCACCGATGTAATAAGCCTTGCCCGCTTCGAGCTGCATGCCGATGGTGAAGTCTTCACGGCTCCAGGACACCGATCTGCCGCGATCGAATCGCACGTTGTAGATCTCGTAGCGTCCAGGTTTGAGCGGCATCACGAACAGCGTGCCGATACCACGGCCGGTCTCGCGCACGTCCCGTGCCGTGCGGGCATAGAACTCGTTGTGCAGGCGCGCGCTGGCGAATTCGTCACTGCCACGCTTGCGGATCAGCAGCATCTGTTCCTGGGCCGCATAGGCCGCTTTCGGCCAGATGCCGACCACACCCACCAGGTACGCTGTGCCGGAATCGGCACTCGGTGCGAGTTCATCATCGATTTTTGTAGGAGACAGGCTATAGCAGCCACTCAAGCCAAGCAGCAGGGTCAGGACAACGAAAAAGCGGATCATCAGTGGGAAAACTCTGGCGGCAGTGGTTCAAAAAATCCGCGAAAGAGTCATCTCAACGCCCCCTTCCTTGGATTGGCGGCGGAGGATAAGCGAAATGATGGCACATAGCCAGAATTCAGTCGCCAAGGATTTGGCGACTGAACGTCATGGGTGGTTCAAAGCACCGGCAGGGTTTTGTCCTTGATCACCTTGGACGGCCCGTTGGCCTTGACGCTTGCAATGCCTTTGGCACACGCCGCTTCCGATGAATAGGATTCGCTGCTGCCGATGATCTGATGATTGGCCGCCTTGAGGTTGAAGTAGGGATGGCCGTCTTTCGTCGATTTTTTCTCGTAGCGTTCGTCCAGCGGGCTGTTGGTCTGCACCGAGGCGATGCCGTTTTCGGCGGCCGTGCGGCTGGTGTACAGCTCGCTGGTCAGAATGGTTTCGGCATTCGCCGCTTTCAGCACGAACCTGTACTGGCCGTTGCTGCTTTTGCTCAACTCATACCATCCGGACATGGGGTTTCTCCTTATCGATGTGTCACAGAGTGATTTTGGTTCCAAGCAAACCGAGGAAACCGGCCAGCCATTTCGGGTGCGCCGGCCAGGCGGGCGCGGTGGCAAGGTTGCCCTGGACATGGCCGTCCGTGACCGGGATGTCGATGTAGGTGCCGCCGGCCAGCCGTACTTCCGGGGCACAGGCCGGATAGGCGCTGCACTCGCGCCCTTCGAGAATCCCCGCCGCCGCCAGCAGTTGCGCACCGTGACAGACGGCGGCAATCGGCTTGCCGGCCTTGTCGAAAGCACGCACCAGTTCGAGGACTTTTTCGTTCAGCCGCAGGTATTCCGGCGCACGCCCACCGGGCACCAGCAACGCGTCGTAATCCTTGGCATCGACCTTGGCGAAATCGAAGTTCAGGGCGAACTGATGACCGGGCTTCTCGCTGTAGGTCTGATCGCCTTCAAAGTCATGGATCGCGGTGCGCACGGTCTTGCCGGCGACCTTGTCCGGGCACACGGCGTGCACGGTGTGACCGACCATTTGCAGGGCCTGGAACGGCACCATCACTTCGTAGTCTTCGACGTAATCGCCGACCAGCATCAATATCTTTTTCGCGGCCATGGGCAGGACTCCTCTGGTGAATGCGCAGGAATATTCACAGTAGCCTAAGGACCGCGATGGCGTTCGCAAACTGTATGGATAACTCTGCGCTCAGCTGTAACAGCCCGACTGCCGTGGTTTGTGGCTAGATGAAGGCACCTCCCTGCCACCTTTGAATCGGTTTGCCCTCATGTCTTCGCGCGAAAACACCGGCATGGCCCTCGGCCTGCTTGGCGTTGTGATTTTCAGCCTTACCCTGCCCTTCACCCGCATCGTGGTGCAGGAACTGCACCCGCTGCTCAACGGCCTCGGCCGCGCCTTGTTCGCGGCGATTCCGGCAGCGGCGCTGCTGTTGTGGCGACGGGAGAAGTGGCCGACCTGGAAGCAGGTCAAAGGCCTGAGTCTGGTAATTGCCGGGGTGATTCTCGGTTTTCCGGTGCTGTCGGCGTGGGCCATGCAGACCCTGCCGGCGTCCCACGGTGCGCTGGTCAACGGTTTGCAGCCGCTGTGCGTGGCGCTGTATGCCGCGTGGCTGTCCCATGAACGTCCGTCGAAAGCCTTCTGGGCCTGTGCGGCGCTGGGCAGTGCGCTGGTGCTGGGTTATGCGTTGTACACCGGCGCCGGCAGCATTCAGGCCGGGGATTTATTGATGTTGGGTGCGATTGCAGTGGGCGGTCTGGGTTACGCCGAGGGCGGGCGGCTGGCCCGGGAGATGGGCGGCTGGCAGGTAATCTGCTGGGCGCTGGTGCTGTCGACGCCGCTGCTGATCGGCCCGGTGATGTACCTGGCGTTGCAGCATCAGGGCGCGGTGTCGGCGAAAACCTGGTGGGCCTTCGGTTATGTCGCGCTGTTTTCGCAGTTCCTGGGGTTCTTCGCCTGGTACGCCGGGCTGGCCATGGGTGGCATTGCCCGGGTCAGTCAGATCCAGTTGTTGCAGATCTTCTTCACCATCGCGTTCTCCGCACTGTTCTTCGGCGAACACGTGGAGCCGATCACCTGGCTGTTCGCCTGCGGCGTGATCGCGACGGTGATGCTCGGGCGCAAGACCGCGGTGCGCCCGGCTCAACCGGGCACGTTACCCGCCGGGGTTCAGCTCAAGCCTTGAGCTTCAGCAGGCCGTCAGCGAGCAGCAGGGTTTCGAGGCAGTGCTCGCTGATCTGGTAGAACGCCTTCAATTCCTGGATCTTCACCAGCAGCTGAGTCGGGTCCACCGGCTCGGCGCGCTTCACGGCGAGGATCATCTTGTTCTTGTTGGTGTGGTCCAGCGAGATGAATTCGAACACCTTGGTCTCGTAACCGCAGGCTTCGAGGAACAGCGCGCGCAGGCTGTCGGTAACCATTTCCGCCTGCTGGCCCAGGTGCAAGCCGTATTGCAGCATCGGCTTGAGCAGCGCCGGGCTCTGGATCTGCAAGCGGATCTGTTTGTGGCAGCACGGCGAGCACATGATGATCGAGGCGCCGGAGCGGATACCGGTGTGGATCGCGTAATCGGTGGCGATGTCGCAGGCATGCAGGGCGATCATCACGTCCAGCTCGCTCGGCGCCACGCTGCGCACATCACCGCATTTGAACACCAGCCCCGGATGTTCCAGCTTCGCCGCGGCCGCGTTGCACAGATTGACCATTTCTTCACGCAGCTCGACGCCGGTGACTTCGCCCTCGGCCTTCAGGGTGTTGCGCAGATAGTCATGAATCGCGAACGTCAGGTAACCCTTGCCCGAACCGAAATCCGCCACCCGCACCGGTTTGTCGAGGGCCAGCGGCGACGAGGTCAGCGCGTGGCTGAAGACCTCGATGAACTTGTTGATCTGCTTCCACTTGCGCGACATCGCCGGAATCAGCTCGTGCTGGGCATTGGTCACGCCCAGGTCCTTGAGGAACGGTCGGTTCAGATCCAGGAAACGGTTCTTTTCGCGGTTGTGCTCGGCGGACGGCACTTCGCGCAATTGCTGGGGTTTGCTCATAAACAGCGAGCTCTTGCCCTTTTTGCTGTATTCGAGCTGGGCTTCGTCAGTCAGCGCCAGCAAATGCGCATTTTTGAATGCCGTCGGCAGCAGCCCGGCAATCGTCGCCAGCGCCTCGTCCAACGGCAGATTCTTGGTGATGTCGCGGGTCTTGTAGCGATAAACGAACGACAGGCACGGCTGCGCCTTGACCGTCACCGGTTTGATGATGATCCGCTGCAGGTCCGCTTCTTCGCCGACGTACTTGGCCAGCACCAGTTTGATGAAGCCGTTCTGTTCGAGGCTGGTTTGCAGCAGCTCGATGAACCGGGCGTGGTGATCGGGCGCCGGTTTGGCGGATGCGGAAGGAGCGGTAACGGACATGAGAAAAAGCGGCCTCGGACGGGCAAATCGGGAATGGCCGCTAGTTTAGGGGGGATGGGGATTGGGGACACGCTCTTATTTACCGAACGGCTTTTAAAAGCGGCCCTCACCCCAGCCCTCTCCCGGGGGGAGAGGGAGCCGACCGAGATGTCTTTCGCTATCCATCGACCTGAAATATCGAGTCGATTATGGACTCAAAGCCAATCGTTCAAGTCGGTGTATCTGCTCAATATTCCCCAATCGGCTCCCTCTCCCTCCGGGAGAGAGCTGGGGTGAGGGCTGCGATATCAAGTCTTATAACACTGCCAAAACTACCCCAACACCACCAATCGATTGGGCAACTCATTCCTCACCTGCGTCACCGGCACATGCACCTTGAGCAACTCGCCGCACGCCTCGATACACGTGACAAAGCCCTGCAACGTCTGTCCCTGCCGCACCTGCTCGGTAAACGCCGCCACAATCGAGTCCCAGCTCTTGTTGTCCAGCTTTTTGGAAATCCCTTCATCCACCAGGATTTCCACGTACCGCTCAGCCTCACAGACAAAAATCAGCATGCCAGTGCTGCCCACCGTGTGGTGCAGGTTCTGTTCGAGAAACTGCCGGCGGGCCAGGTTCGACGCGCGCCAGTGCCGGACACGGCGCGGCACCAGATGCGTGGTGATTTTCGGCAGGCGAAACACCAGGCACAGCACGATGAAAATACCCCACTGCACCAGCAACAGGCTGTGCATCGTCAACCAGCCGGTCAGGTAATGCACGATCCCCGGCACCACCAGCGCCAGCAGGCTGGCCCACAGCAGCGGGATGTACGCGTAGTCGTCGGCGCGGGCCGCGAGCACCGTCACCAGTTCGGCGTCGGTGTCGCGCTCGACCCGGGCGATGGCCTCGGCGACCTTGCGTTGTTCGTGTTCAGTCAGTAATGCCATGTCGTGAAGTGCCTGCTCATTATTGTTATCACCAGCCGCCGGAGGATCCGCCCCCGCCGAAACTGCCACCGCCGCCGCTGAAGCCCCCGCCTCCACCGCCGCCGCCAAAACCTCCGCCACCAAAGCCGCCCCCTCCTCCGGAGCCGCCCCGGCCGGCGGGAAGGATACCGAGCATCTGGCAGACAAAAACAGTCAGGATGAACAACATCACCAGAAATACGAACAATGCCGGGTGGCGCGAGACGAAATCGTCCGCGGGGTCGCCAGCCGACTCATACACCGTGGACGGTTCGTCCAGCGGATTGCCGCCCAGCACCACCAGCATCGCCGCCACACCGTCGCTGATGCCCTTGCTGAAGTTGCCGGCCTTGAACGACGGCGTGATGACCTGATGGATGATCACCGAACTCTGGGCATCGGTCAGGCGATCTTCCAGCCCGTAGCCGACTTCGATGCGCAATTTGCGCTCGTCACGGGCGACGATCAACAGCGCGCCGTTGTTTTTGTCCTTCTGGCCGATGCCCCAGTGCCGGCCGAGTTCGACGCCATAGTCCTCGATGGTGGCGCCTTGCAGGTTCGGCAGCGTCACCACCACCAACTGCTCGCCGGTCGCCTGTTCGTGGGCCTGCAACTGCTGGCTCAGTTGCGCCCGCACCGACGGCTCGATCATCTGCGCATCGTCCACCACCCGCCCGGTCAGCGCCGGAAAGGTCAATTCGGCCCGGGCGCTGACGGTGAACAGCCACAGCATCAGCACCAGGCCCATCTTCAACACACGCATGGGCATCCCCGGCTCAGAACTTCACTTCCGGGGCCTTGTCCGCGCCGGGGCTGGTGGCTTCGAAGGTCTCACGGATCGGCAGATCGCTGTACATCACGCTGTGCCACAGGCGACCGGGAAAGGTGCGGATCTCGGTGTTGTACTTCTGCACCGCCAGAATGAAATCACGACGGGCCACGGCGATGCGGTTTTCCGTGCCCTCGAGTTGCGATTGCAGGGCGAGGAAGTTCTGGTTGGCCTTCAGGTCCGGATACCGTTCGGACACCACCATCAATCGGCTCAAGGCACCGGTCAGCTGATCCTGCGCCTGCTGGAACTGCTTGAGTTTTTCCGGGTTGTCGAGGGTGCTGGCATCGACCTGGATCGACGTTGCCTTGGCCCGGGCCTCGATCACCGCGGTCAGGGTTGCTTCCTCGTGTTTGGCATAGCCCTTCACGGTTTCCACCAGATTGGGGATCAGATCGGCGCGCCGCTGGTACTGGTTCTGCACCTGACCCCAGGCAGCCTTGGCCTGTTCGTCGAGGGTCGGAATATTGTTGATGCCGCAAGCGGTCAACAACGTGGCCAGCACCAGCAGGGTGGCGACCTGCAAACGCGAGCGGTAGGCGGGACTTACATTCATCGGACGGGTGCTCCCTTGCACATTTCATGAATAATGAATCGCGAAACATTCTTGGCCGGCGGTTGCGGCATAATCGCCCCGCCACTGGATTGCGGCGGGCCGATGGGCTAAAAAGAGGCCCTGCGCGATCATGTCGCCGAGACGTTCGACGTACATTCGGCTGTCGTATTCTGAATCAGCACCCGAACAACAATAGTCGCTCCCTACATTTTGGCTGGCCGGTGTTGTAACGCCGTTTAGGCCCTTGAGAAAACTATTCATGAAGAAGCTGTGTTTGCTGGGCCTGTTCGTCAGCCTGGCCAGTCATCAAGTACTGGCCGCCACGACCCCGGTCCCCCTGGAAAACAAGGACGCGTTCATCAGCAACCTGATGAAGCAAATGACCCTCGACGAGAAGATCGGCCAGTTGCGCCTGATCAGCATCGGCCCGGAAATGCCCCGCGAGCTGATCCGCAAGGAGATCGCCGCCGGCAACATCGGTGGCACCTTCAACTCGATCACCCGCCCGGAAAACCGTCCGATGCAGGACGCGGCCATGCGCAGCCGGCTGAAGATTCCGATGTTTTTCGCGTACGACGTGATCCACGGTCACCGTACGATTTTCCCGATTCCACTGGCCCTGGCATCGAGCTGGGACATGGACGCCATTGGCCGATCCGGGCGCGTTGCAGCCAAGGAAGCCGCCGCCGACAGCCTCGACATCACCTTCGCGCCGATGGTCGATATCTCCCGCGACCCGCGCTGGGGCCGCAGCTCCGAAGGTTTCGGTGAAGACACCTACCTGACCTCACGCATCGCCAAAGTCATGGTCAAGGCCTATCAGGGCGAGACCCCGAGCGCGGCCGACAGCATCATGGCCAGCGTCAAGCACTTCGCCCTGTACGGCGCGGTCGAGGGCGGTCGCGACTACAACACCGTCGACATGAGCCCGGTGAAGATGTACCAGGACTACCTGCCACCGTACCGCGCCGCGATTGATGCCGGCGCCGGTGGCGTGATGGTGGCGCTGAACTCGATCAACGGCATCCCGGCCACCGCCAACACCTGGCTGATGAACGACCTGCTGCGCAAGGAGTGGGGCTTCAAGGGGCTGGCGGTCAGCGACCACGGCGCGATTTTCGAACTGATCAAGCACGGCGTGGCCCGCGACGGGCGTGAAGCGGCGAAGCTGGCGATCAAGGCCGGCATCGACATGAGCATGAACGACACCCTTTACGGCAAAGAGCTGCCGGGGCTGCTCAAGTCCGGCGAGATCGAACAGAAAGACATCGACAACGCGGTGCGTGAAGTCCTCGCCGCCAAGTACGACATGGGCCTGTTCAAGGATCCGTACCTGCGCATCGGCAAGGCCGAAGACGATCCGGCAGACACCTACGCCGACAGTCGCCTGCACCGCGCCGACGCCCGTGAAGTGGCGCGTCGCAGTCTGGTGCTGCTGAAGAACCAGAACGAAACGTTGCCACTGAAGAAAACCGCCAAGATCGCGCTGGTCGGCCCGCTGGCCAAGGCCCCGATCGACATGATGGGCAGTTGGGCCGCCGCCGGTCGTCCGGCGCAATCGGTGACCCTGTTCGACGGCATGAGCAATGTCATCGGCGACAAGGCGAACCTGATCTACGCCCGTGGCGCCAACATCACCAGCGACAAGAAAGTCCTCGACTACCTGAACTTCCTCAACTTCGACGCCCCGGAAGTGGTCGATGACCCGCGCCCGGCCAACGTGCTGATCGACGAAGCGGTGAAAGCCGCGAAGGACGCCGATATTGTGGTTGCAGCGGTGGGCGAGTCCCGTGGCATGTCCCACGAATCGTCGAGCCGCACCGACCTGAACATCCCGGAAAACCAGCGTGAGCTGATCCGTGCCCTGAAAGCCACCGGCAAGCCGTTGGTGCTGGTGCTGATGAACGGCCGTCCGCTGACGCTCCTCGAAGAGAAAGAACAGGCCGACGCAATTCTGGAAACCTGGTTCAGCGGTACCGAGGGCGGCAACGCCATCGCCGACGTGCTGTTCGGCGACTACAACCCGTCGGGCAAACTGCCGGTGACCTTCCCGCGTTCCGTGGGCCAGATCCCGACCTACTACAACCACCTGAGCATTGGCCGACCGTTCACGCCGGGCAAACCGGGCAACTACACCTCGCAGTACTTCGATGACACCACCGGTCCCCTGTTCCCGTTCGGTTTCGGCCTGAGCTACACCGATTTCAGCCTGAGCGACATGGCGCTGTCCTCGACCACCCTGAACGCCACCGGCAAGCTCGACGCCAGTGTCACGGTCAAGAACACCGGCAAGCGTGACGGCGAAACCGTGGTGCAGCTGTACATTCAGGACGTCACCGGGTCGATGATCCGTCCGGTCAAGGAGCTGAAGAACTTTCAGAAAATCATGCTCAAGGCCGGCGAGCAGAAGGTTGTGCACTTCACCATCACCGAGGATGACCTGAAGTTCTACAACGCCCAGCTCAAGTACGCGGCCGAGCCTGGCAAGTTCAACGTGCAGATCGGCCTGGACTCCCAGGACGTGACGCAGCAGAGCTTTGAGTTGCTGTAATTAGCCATGCGCTGCAAAACCTGTAACCGATCGTTCCCACGCTCCGCGTGGGAACGATCAATCGGGGACAGCGACTAGCCGCGTCTGTCGAGCAAGTTGACCACCACCCGATCCACCCAGCCCCAGATCCGCTGCTTCACCCGCCGCCACAGTGGCCGTTTTCGCCATTCCTCCAGACTCACCTGCTGACTCAGGCCGAAGTCCTTCTCGAAACTCGCCGCCACCGCTGCCGTCAATGACGGATCCAGCGCTTCCAGATTCGCTTCAAGATTGAAGCGCAGATTCCAGTGATCGAAATTGCACGAGCCGATGCTCACCCAGTCGTCCACCAGCACCATTTTCAGGTGCAGGAAACACGGCTGGTATTCGTAGATTTTCACCCCGGCCTTGAGCAGGCGCGGGTAGTAGCGATGCCCGGCATAACGCACCGACGGGTGATCGGTGCGCGGTCCGGTCAGCAGCAGACGCACATCGAGTCCCCGAGCGGCAGCCTTGCGCAGGGAGCGGCGGATTTTCCAGGTTGGCAGAAAGTACGGCGTGGCCAGCCAGATACGCTTTTGGCCACTGTTCAAGGCGCGGAACAGCGATTGCAGAATGTCCCGATGCTGACGGGCGTCGGCGTAGGCCACACGGCCCATGCCCTCGCCCGTGTCCGGCACGCGCGGCAGTCGTGGCAGGCCGAAATGCGCGTTGGGCCGCCAGGCCCGGCGATGGCGGTTGGCGATCCATTGGCGGTCGAACAGCAACTGCCAGTCGAGCACCAGCGGGCCGGTGATCTCCACCATGACCTCGTGCCATTCGCTGGTGTCGTGGCCCGGCGTCCAGAACTCATCGGTGACCCCGGTGCCGCCGACCACCGCCAGATGCTGGTCGACCAGCAACAGCTTGCGATGATCGCGATAGAAATTGCCGACCCAGCGCCGCCAGTTCAGCCGATTGTAAAAACGCAGCTCGACCCCGGCACCGGTCAGCCGCCGGCGCAGCGTGAGGGTGAAGGCAAGGCTGCCGTAATCGTCGAACAGGCAACGCACCCGCACGCCCCGCTCCGCCGCCAGTACCAGCGCCTGCACGATGGTTTCGGCACAGGCACCGGCCTCCACCAGATACAGCTCCAGTTCGATCTGCTCACGGGCGCGGGCAATCTCGTCGAGCATGCGCGGGAAGAATTGCGGGCCGTCGATCAACAGCTCGAAGCGGTTGCCATCACGCCACGGAAACACCGCGCCGCGCATGTCAGCGCGCCGTGAAGATCAGCACCGCACCCACCGGTACCGACAGACTGATGGCCGACAGGCCGGCCAGGTTGCGCAGGCTTTCCAGGCCCGGCAGCAGATCGAAATCCTCGGCGCTGATCACCAGCGGCTCCAGCGTCACCACTTGAAAGCGTCGGTCATCGAGGCGCGTGGCGAGCAGCTCGGCGGGGTATTCGTGTTGCTTGCCGTGCAAGTTGACGGTCAGCGGCAGGCGCAATTCAAGCTGCGCGCCGGGGGCCAGATCGTTGATCGGGCGCAGGTCGATTTGCGTGGTAATGGTCGCTTCGGGGAATTGCTCGATCTGGAACAGTTCCTTGCGCATGCGCTCGTCGCGCAGCGGGATGCCGCTGTTGATCGAGTCCAGCTCGACTTCGACTTCGGCACGGCCATCGGGATCGACCTTGCCGTGCAGCACCAGAAAGCGCTGCACTTCGGACACGTTGGCGTTTTTCGTACTGACGAACGACAGCCGCGACGACTCGCCGTCCAGATACCAGTTGGCCTGGGCCGGCAGCGCAGCGGCGCCCAGCAGCAGGCCGGCGAAGGCGTTGCACAGAGAACGGTTGAACATTGAAGACTCGTGGGGCCGATAAACGTGCACGAACCTTAACTGGCCGTGGCGTTATTGCAAACCGCAAGATCACGGTTGCAGACGACAACCCTGGCGCTGGCCCAGCCAATGCGCAGTGTTGCTGCGGCCCATGCCACTGACGGTGATGGTCTTGCTGACGACGTCATCGCTGAAACGGTCGGTCGGCAACCACTGCTTCACGTAGCCCCGGCAATACTCGGCGTCGTTGTTCATGACGTAGCGGCACGAACAATATTCCTTGGCGGTGTAGGCGCTGATGATGTCCGGGAAGGCCCACAGGTTTTCGCGCTCGTGCCAGCCCCAACCCAGCAGCACAACCAACAGCACCAGCAGGGTGCGTCTGAACAGTTTCATGGCCGCACCGCCCCGAGCACGCGCTTGAGCAATTCGTTGTGGCGATAGCTGCCGTCGCGGTCATCGGCGTAGCGCACGATCACCAGTTTTTCGCTCGGGATCACGTACAGCGCCTGGCCCCAGTGGCCGAGGGCGGCGAAGGTGTCGGGCGGTGCGTCGGGCCATGGTGAGGGCGCGCCGTCTGCCGGGCGATTGAGCCACCAGTGGCCGCCGGGAACGGCTTCGTCCTGATTCGCCTTGTACCCGGCGAAGGGTTGGCGGTTGAAGGCGACCCAATCCTTGGGCAGCAACTGCCGTTCGTTCCAGCGTCCGTCCCGTTCCATCAGCAGGCCGATTCGCGCCAGATCCCGGGCGCTCATATAAGCGTAAGAAGAGGCGACAAAGGTGCCCGTCGCATCGGTTTCCCATGTGGCATGGCGGATGCCCAAGGGACCGAAAAGTGCCGTCCACGGATAGTCCGGATAACGCTGTGGGCCGACGATGGTTTTCAGCGCCGCCGCCAACAGATTGCTGTCGCCGCTGGAATAGCGGAACGCCTGACCCGCTGGCGCGTAGCTGTCGTGATCGGCGGTGAAGGCGGCCATGTCACGGTGGCCACGGGTGTAGAGCATCGCCACCACCGAGGATTTCAACGGGGCGTATTCGTAGTCTTCCTGCCAGTCGATGCCCGAAGCCCAGTGCAGCAGATCCTTGATCGTGACGGCCGGGTGTTTTTCCAGCGCCGGGTAAAACGTCACCGCCGGATCATCGAGCTTGAACAAGCCTTCGCCGTACGCCACGCCGAGCACCGTGGCCATCAGGCTTTTGCTGATCGACCAGGTCAGGTGCGGGGTGTCGGCACTGGTCGCGGCGGCGTAGCGTTCGTAGATGAGCTGGCCGTCACGGATCACCAGCAAGGCGTCGGTGCGGATGCCTTTTCGGGTGCTGTCATCGCGGGTCGGAAAGGCGTAGGCCTCCAAAGCCTCGACGGCCGGGCCGGTGGGTTTCGGACCGATCGGCCATTGCTCGCCCGGCCATTGTTCGGCCTGAACCGTGAAGCTGATCAGCAGCAGAAACAGGGACAGGCCTTTGAACATGGTGAGGGCTCTTGGGGAGAACCTGCTGAGGGTAGTCAGGATTGATGACAAATTGGAGATTTCGGCTGCCCATGAGATCGCCATCGCTGGCAAGCCAGCTCCCACAGGGGTCGAGGATTGCCATTGATAGCCTGTACACCAGCGACTGTGTGGGAGCTGGCTTGCCAGCGATGAGGCCGGTCAGTCCACCGCCAACGCCTTGGCCAGGCGTTTGGCCCGCGCACCCGCCGCCAGTTGCATAACCGACTGATCGCGCTGCCACATCGTCGCCCACTCAGGATCGCCGTTGCGCAGGGCCTGATCGACCTCCGCGTTAAGCCCGTCGAACTGCGCAAACAAACCACCGAGCAACACATGCCCGGCGGGATTGTTCGGCGGCTGGCGACTGACTTCCGCGCACCCGGCCAGAAGCGCCAGCAGGCGCAATTGCAACGGCTGCGGCCAGCCGCTGTCCTGACCGACGCCGTACAGCCACGCGGTCATCGCGCTCAATACGTAAACGTCTTCAAGGGTGCGGAACGGTTTGACGTAAGCATCCCAACCGTCCCCGGCGAGCAGTTCACACAACGCATCGTCGAGATGCAGCCGACCATGGCTGATGTCCGGCATCAACGGCAGCGCCGGGAGTTTTTCCACCCGTACGCCGGGTTCGCCGGGATACACCACCGCCAGACTCAGGCGCGGTGATTCGCCGGGTTGCTCGCTGCGCGCGGCGATCAGCAGCCAGTCCGCCGCATCGCCGGCAGTGACGAAATCCTTTTGCCCGGTGAGGCGCAGATCCGTGAGCCGGGTCTGCATGTCCGCCGGGCGCAGGCTGCGCTGCTCGGTCGCACACATCGCCCCGAGGCTCGGCGGCGCGCTCGGCCAGAGCATGCGCAGCGCCGCCTGATAACCCACCAGAAACGCCAGCCCCGGCGTCGCCATCCGCCGCCCTCCCGCCACCGCCAGTTCGAACGGCGTCACGCTGCCCAGTTGCTGCAGCAACGTGGCGAAGCCCTCCGCCAGATCGGCAACGGCGGGCAGGCGTTCGCGGCATTCAAGCAGGGTCGACCAGGTCATCAGAGGCTCCTCGTGGGCTGTCATATAAGCATCACCAAACATTCATGGCGATGACACCGGGGCTACATAGCCTGACTTTGCACAACACGGCTGCATAAAGAAAGTCGATCGGCTGCAACCCATGACGGGTTCAAGGCCCGTACGGAGATTCACATGACTCAGATCGCCCGCATCAGCGACACCGGCAATGAACGCCGCCTGCAAGCCGAACGCCTGATCGGCGCCGAGGCCTTGCAGCAAGCCCAGGCCTTGCGCTTCAACGTGTTCAGCGGCGAGTTCAACGCCAAGCTGAACGGCGCGGAGCTGGGTCTGGACATGGATGACTATGATGTTCACTGCAGCCACATCGGCGTGCGTGACCTGAACACCGGCCGCCTGGTGGCGACCACCCGCCTGCTCGATCACACCGCCGCCAGCAGCCTGGGCAAGTTCTACAGCGAAGAAGAATTCAGCCTGCACGGCCTCGCCGGTCTGCAAGGCCCGATCCTGGAAATCGGCCGCACCTGCGTCGACCCGGCCTACCGCAACGGCGGCACCATCGCTGTGCTGTGGGGCGAACTGGCCGAAGTCCTGAATCAGGGCGGCTACAGCTACCTGATGGGTTGCGCGAGCATTCCGATGCAGGACGGCGGTGTACAGGCCCACGCGATCATGCAGCGTCTGCGCGAACGTTATCTGTGCACCGAACACCTGCGCGCCGAGCCTAAGAATCCGCTGCCAACTCTGGATATTCCATCGAACGTGATCGCCGAAATGCCGCCGCTGCTCAAGGCCTACATGCGCCTGGGCGCGAAGATCTGCGGCGAGCCGTGCTGGGACGAAGACTTCCAGGTCGCCGACGTGTTCATCCTGCTCAAGCGCGACGAACTCTGCCCGCGCTACGCCAAGCACTTCAAGGCGGCCGTGTGATGAGCCGGCTGCGGGTGTACGCGCGGATCGCGCGAGTGCTGCTGGTGGTGACGCTGGGCTTGAGCATGGCCAGTGTCTTCGGGGTTTTCGAACGTCTGGGGCTCGCTCATTCGATGGAGCGTCGGCAGCGCTGGTCGCGGTTTTTCATGGCGCGGTTGAGCAATGCCCTGCCCTTTCGCGTGACCGTGCATGGTGAGCTGCCGAAACAGCCGATGCTGTGGGTCAGCAACCATGTGTCGTGGACCGACATTCCGCTGCTCGGCATGCTCACGCCGCTGTCGTTTCTATCCAAGGCTGAAGTGCGCACCTGGCCGGTGGCCGGTTGGCTGGCAGCGAAGGCCGGCAGCCTGTTCATCCGTCGCGGTTCGGGCGACAGCCAGTTGATCCGCAAGCAGATGACCCGTCATCTGCAAACCGCTCATCCGCTGCTGATGTTCCCCGAAGGGACCACCACTGATGGCCGTTCGCTGCGTACCTTTCACGGTCGCCTGCTGTCGGCGGCGATTGATTCCGAGGTGAAGCTGCAACCGGTGGCGATCCGTTATCTGCGCGACGGCAAGATCGATTCGCTGGCGCCGTTCATTGGTGACGATGATCTGCTGTCGCACCTGATGCGTCTGTTCAGCAACGACTGCGGCGATGTCGAGATTCATCTGCTCAAACCGATTGCCTGCCAGGGCCGGGAGCGCGCGGCATTGGCGTACGAGGCCCAGCAAGCGGTGCAGAAAGCCTTGTTCGGCGATGTGCTCAAACCCGTCGAAGCGCAACACGCCCGCGATCTGATCGCGGCCTGATCGGCGACATCTGCCTACAGCTGCCGGCCGGCAAAGTCCTGCAGCTGTGGGTAGAACAAACGAAAGTCCTCGCTCAACGGTTCATACAACCGGCGCAATTCCTCCATCGCCCCCGCCAGTTCTTCGGGCCGGGTCAGGCGTCGGGAGATGCCGCGCAACACCTGCTCCAGCACTTCGAACTCCTGATACGAGCCCAACCAGTCATTGGCCACCATGTGCGGGGCGATCCTCGCCAGGCGCTCGGGCAATTGCCGTTCTCTGGACAGCACGCGGTAAACGTCGGTGGTGAATTGGCCCAGCGGCCGGTCGGCGTACTGCGTCCAGTCCCGGGCCAGGCAATGGTCGAAAAACACATCGAGGACAATGCCCGCGTAACGGCGGCGGGTCGTGGAAAACCGCGCCAGTGAGGCATCCACCAGCGGGTGGCGATCGGTGAACACGTCGATCTGCCGGTGCAGGGCAATCGCCGCTTCGATCTCCGGGTCGAACTGCCCTTGCAGCCGCCCTTTGACGAAGTCGCCATACAGACTGCCGAGCAGTTGACCGGGGCGCTGGCCACCGAGGTGTAAATGTGCGAGATAGTTCATGGGCGCAGCTTAGCACCGCGCCCGCGTTTGTTTACACCTCACATATCGTTATAACCCGATATACCGATTTATGCGGTCATCAGATCAAATTCATATTGGTGTATCGCGAAGCACCGATATAAAGTTCGCCTCATCGCGATATAGCGCTACACACATCACGAGCACCCAGCCATGAACATTGACCTCGACGAAATAATAAAAGCCCTGGCACACCCAGTACGGCGAGACATCCTCAACTGGCTGAAAGACCCGAAAGCCCAGTTTCCGGAACAGATCCACAACCACGAGTACGGCATCTGCGCCGGGCAGATCGATCAACGCTGCGGCCTGTCGCAATCGACCGTCTCCGCCCACCTGGCCACCCTGCAACGGGCCGGGCTGATCAGCAGTCAGAAAGCCGGCCAGTGGCACTTTTTCAAACGCAACGAGGACGTGATCCAGGCGTTCCTCAGCACCCTCAGCAAAGAGCTCTGACCCTTAACGTCAGCCAGCCAAAAGGATCCAACGATGCCCCTCTCGCTTCTCATACTCGCCTTGAGCGCCTTCGCCATCGGCACCACCGAGTTCGTCATCATGGGCCTGCTGCCCAATGTGGCGGCTGACCTCGGTGTGTCGATTCCCGGTGCCGGCTGGCTGGTGACCGGCTACGCCCTGGGCGTGGCGATTGGTGCGCCGTTCATGGCAATGGCCACTGCAAAACTGCCGCGCAAGGCTGCACTGGTAACGCTGATGGGCATTTTCATTATCGGCAACCTGCTCTGCGCCATCGCCACTGACTACAACGTGCTGATGTTCGCCCGTGTCGTCACCGCGCTCTGCCACGGCGCGTTCTTCGGCATCGGTTCGGTGGTCGCGGCCAACCTGGTGGCGCCGAACAAACGCGCTTCGGCCGTAGCCCTGATGTTCACCGGCCTGACCCTGGCCAACGTGCTGGGCGTACCGCTGGGCACCGCCCTCGGTCAGGAAGCCGGCTGGCGCTCGACCTTCTGGGCAGTGACCGTGATCGGTGTGATCGCGCTGATCGGCCTGATCCGCTTCCTGCCAGCCAAGCGTGACGAAGAAAAACTCGACATGCGCGCCGAACTGGCCGCGCTAAAGGGCGCCGGCATCTGGCTGTCGCTGAGCATGACCGCACTGTTCGCCGCCTCGGTGTTCACGTTGTTCACCTACGTCGCACCGCTGCTGGGCGATGTCACCGGTGTTTCGCCCCGTGGCGTGACCTGGACCCTGATGCTCATCGGCCTGGGCCTGACTGTCGGCAACATCATCGGCGGCAAACTGGCTGACAAGGGCCTGGCCGCGACGCTGATCGGCGTGTTCATCGCCATGGCCGTGACCTCCACCGTCCTGACCTGGACCAGCATCGCGCTGATCCCGACCGAGATCACCCTGTTCCTCTGGGCCACCGCGTGTTTCGCCGCCGTGCCGGCCCTGCAAGTGAACGTCGTGACCTACGGCCAGGCCGCACCGAACCTGGTGTCGACCCTGAACATCGGCGCCTTCAACGTCGGCAACGCGCTCGGCGCCTGGGTCGGCGGCAGCGTCATCGCCCACGGCTACGGCCTGACCAGCGTGCCTCTCGCTGCCGCAGCACTCGCGGTCCTCGCGCTGCTGGTGACCCTGATCACATTCCGCCAGAACGGCAATCCCGAGCTGGCCACCGCTAACTGATTCACTCACTTACCTCACGAGGGTTGTATCTCATGGCAACAATTTTCGATCCGATCAAACTGGGCGACCTCGAGCTGTCCAACCGCATCATCATGGCGCCGCTGACCCGCTGCCGCGCCGACGAAGGCCGCGTACCCAACGCGCTGATGGCCGAGTACTACGTACAACGCGCCTCGGCCGGCCTGATCCTCAGCGAAGCCACCTCGGTGACCCCGATGGGCGTCGGCTACCCGGACACTCCGGGGATCTGGTCCAACGACCAGGTGCGCGGCTGGACCAACGTGACCAAGGCCGTTCACGCCGCCGGCGGCAAGATCGTCCTGCAACTGTGGCACGTCGGCCGGATTTCCCACCCGTCGTACCTGAACGGCGAAACGCCGGTTGCACCGAGCGCCATCCAGCCAAAAGGCCATGTCAGCCTGGTTCGCCCGCTGGCCGACTATCCAACCCCACGTGCGCTGGAAACCGCTGAAATCGCCGACATCGTCGACGCCTACCGCGTGGGTGCGGAAAACGCCAAGGCAGCCGGTTTCGACGGCGTGGAAATCCACGGCGCCAACGGCTACCTGCTCGACCAGTTCCTGCAAAGCAGCACCAACCAGCGCACCGACAACTACGGCGGCTCCCTGGAAAACCGTGCCCGCCTGCTGCTGGAAGTGACCGACGCGGCGATCGAAGTCTGGGGCGCCGGCCGCGTAGGCGTGCATTTGGCTCCGCGCGCCGACTCCCATGACATGGGCGACGACAACCTGGCCGAAACCTTCACCTACGTCGCTCGCGAACTGGGCAAGCGTGGCATTGCCTTCATCTGCTCCCGCGAGAAAGAAGGCGCCGACAGCCTCGGCCCACAGCTGAAAGAAGCCTTCGGCGGCGCCTACATCGCCAACGAGCGTTTCACCAAGGACAGCGCCAACGCGTGGCTGGCCGAGGGCAAGGCTGACGCCGTGGCATTCGGTATCCCGTTCATTGCCAACCCGGATCTGCCGGCCCGTCTGAAGGCCGATGCGCCGCTGAACGAACCGCACCCGGAAACCTTCTACGGTAAAGGCGCGGTCGGCTACCTCGACTACCCGACCCTGTAAGCCACACCGCAGAAACACAAAAGCCCCCGACTCGTGAGAATCGGGGGCTTTTTATTGGTCGCCGGACGGGTGACTCGCTCACATTCGTTCACAGGCTCGACACAAAATCCCTACAAAATACGTAGCTCGCTACATATCAACCCGCACCGCAGAGGTATATAAAAGCATCCCATTGCAGCGGGGCGAGTGAACAGGGATCTTCACCCTCCTCCGTCATTGACACAAACTGATCCAACAGCGAATTTTGTTTCATTTGCGCAGGCTGGGGCTCAGGCGCAGCATATCCAGCCCGGTATCGACCCAGCGTTCGGCCTCGGCGTACAGCTCGAAGCTGTCCGGCGCCAGGAGCCATCCATAAAGGAGGCCGTCGATATAGGCGTGAATGCTGGTGGCTGCCCGGGCGGTGTCGAGGTCCGCCGGCAACTGCCCACGATTGACTGCATTACTCAATGTCAGCGCGATCCGCACATTGCAATCGAGGCTGGCGGTCCGGCGCTGCTGGCGCAGGTCGCACATTTCATCGGTGAACTCGCACTTATGAAACAGAATTTCTTTGATACGCCGGGTCTTCGGGTCCAGCGCAACTTGATGAAACAAATGAATCAGCAATTGGCGCATGCAGCCCAGCGGATCGGGTTCGTCCTCGCTTTCGCTGGCCTTGGCCAGTTCGTCCAGCGGCTCATGCAGGGTATCGAGCATGGCTTGCAACAGATCGGCCTTGTTACTGAAGTGCCAATAGATCGCACCGCGCGTCACCCCGGCCAGAGTCGCGATATCCGACAGGGTCGTGCGGGCCACGCCCCGCTCATAGAAGGCTTTTTCGGCCGCTTCGAGAATCTGGCTGCGCGTTTCCTGAGCTTCCTCTTTGGTACGACGAACCATGGCAGTAAAACCTCAAACAGGATGTTTCAGGGATGGCTGAATATCCGCTGAATAAAAAAGGGTTGATCTCTCGCGGATCGGATCCCCGGCCTACAATTTCAGACCTTGCGACGACTTTTGTAACAGGGTGGATACGACGCCAAGGTGTTTACAAACAACCATGAACGTAAGTATATTCCTTAGCAAGCTACTTATCCACCCGGTAACCCTTTTTTACCCTTCCACACTTCTTGTGCGCTTTTCGCGCGCCTGACCCGAGGATCTTCATGCAATTCAAGCCAGCTGTTACCGCTCTGGTCACTGCCGTCGCCCTGGCATCGCTGCTCAGCGGATGTAAAAAGGAAGAGGCGGCTCCCGCCGCACCACCTCCTCAGGTCGGCGTCGTCACCCTGCAACCACAAGCCTTTACCCTGACTTCCGAACTGCCGGGACGCACCAGCGCGTTCCGCATCGCCGAAGTTCGTCCACAGGTCAACGGCATCATTCTCAAGCGTCTGTTCAAGGAAGGCGCCGATGTCAAAGCCGGCCAGCAGCTGTATCAGATCGATCCGTCGGTCTATGAAGCGACCCTGAAAAGCGCCGAAGCCAACCTGCGTTCGACCAAGTCGATCTCCGACCGCTACAAGCAACTGGTCGACGAGCAGGCCGTCAGCCGTCAGGAATACGACACTGCCGTGGCCAACCGCCTGCAATCGGAAGCGTCGTTGCAGAGCGCACAGATCAACGTGCGTTACACCAAGGTCTACGCACCGATCTCTGGTCGTATTGGCCGCTCTTCGGTGACCGAAGGCGCGCTGGTCAGCAACGGACAGGCCGATGCGATGGCCGTGATCCAGCAACTGGACCCGATCTACGTCGACGTCACCCAGTCCTCGGTCGAGTTGCTGGAGCTGCGTCGCGAACTGGAAAGCGGTCGTCTGCAGAAGGCCGGCGACAACGCCGCTGCGGTCAAGCTGACCCTCGAAGACGGCAGCCAGTACAAGCTCGACGGTAAGCTGGAATTCTCCGAAGTGTCGGTCGATCAGACCACCGGTTCCGTGACCCTGCGCGCCGTGTTCCCGAACCCGGATCACACCCTGTTGCCGGGCATGTTCGTTCACGCGCAGTTGCAGGCCGGTGTGAACAGCGCCGCGATCCTCGCACCGCAGCAAGGCGTGACTCGTGACCTCAAAGGCACCCCGACCGCGCTGGTCGTCGGCCCGGACAACAAGGTCGAACTGCGTCAGCTCAAGGCCAGCCGCACCGTCGGCAGCCAGTGGCTGATCGAAGACGGCCTGAAGGCCGGCGATCGTCTGATCACCGAAGGGCTGCAATTCGTCAAACCGGGTGTTGAGGTCAAACCGACCGAAGCGACCAACGTCGGCAACAAGAACCCGGCCCCCGCTCAGGCAGCTGACAAAGCCGCCGGCGGCAAAGGGGAGTAATCCATGTCAAAATTTTTCATCGACCGTCCGATTTTCGCCTGGGTAATTGCCCTGGTGATCATGCTGGTCGGGGCACTTTCGATCCTGAAACTGCCGATCAACCAGTACCCGAGCATTGCGCCACCGGCCATTGCGATCTCCGTGACCTACCCGGGTGCTTCGGCACAGACGGTTCAGGACACCGTGGTCCAGGTGATCGAGCAGCAGCTCAACGGTATCGACAACCTGCGTTATGTGTCCTCGGAAAGTAACTCCGACGGCAGCATGACCATCACCGCGACCTTCGAGCAAGGCACCAACTCCGACACCGCGCAGGTCCAGGTCCAGAACAAGCTGAACCTGGCCACCCCGCTGCTGCCGCAGGAAGTGCAGCAACAGGGTATCCGCGTGACCAAGGCAGTGAAGAACTTCCTGCTGGTGATCGGCGTGGTGTCGCGTGACGGCAGCATGACCAAGGACGACCTGTCCAACTACATCGTGTCGAACATGCAGGACCCGATCTCGCGGACCGCCGGTGTCGGTGACTTCCAGGTCTTCGGTGCCCAGTACGCGATGCGCATCTGGCTCGATCCGGCCAAGTTGAACAACTTCAACCTGACCCCGGTCGACGTGAAAACCGCGATTGCGGCGCAGAACGTCCAGGTGTCGTCCGGTCAGCTCGGTGGCCTGCCTGCCGTGCAGGGCCAGCAGCTGAACGCCACGATCATCGGCAAGACCCGGCTGCAGACCGCCGAGCAGTTCAAAGAGATTCTGCTCAAGGTCAACAAGGATGGCTCTCAGGTCCGTCTGAAAGACGTCGCCGACGTCGGCCTGGGTGGCGAGAACTATGCGATCAGCGCCCAGTTCAACGGCAGCCCGGCGTCCGGTCTGGCGGTTAAACTGGCCAACGGCGCCAACGCCCTCGACACCGCCAAGGCACTGCGCAAGACGATCGACGATCTCAAGCCGTTCTTCCCGCAAGGCATGGAAGTGGTGTTCCCGTACGACACCACCCCGGTGGTGACCGAGTCGATCAAGGGTGTGGTTGAAACCCTGGTCGAAGCGATCGTGCTGGTGTTCCTGGTGATGTTCCTGTTCCTGCAGAACTTCCGCGCCACGGTCATCACCACGATGACCGTGCCGGTGGTACTGCTCGGTACGTTCGGCATCCTCGCGGCGGCCGGCTTCAGCATCAACACCCTGACCATGTTCGGCATGGTGCTCGCTATCGGCTTGCTGGTGGACGACGCCATCGTCGTGGTGGAAAACGTCGAGCGGGTGATGAGCGAAGAAGGCTTGTCACCGAAGGAAGCGACCAAGAAATCCATGGGCCAGATCCAGGGCGCCCTGGTCGGTATCGCCCTGGTACTGTCGGCGGTACTGCTGCCGATGGCATTCTTTGGCGGCTCCACCGGTGTGATCTACAAGCAGTTCTCGATCACCATCGTGTCGGCCATGGCGCTGTCGGTACTGGTTGCACTGATCTTCACCCCGGCGCTGTGCGCCACCATGCTCAAGGCGATTCCACACGGCGAACACGGCACCCCGAAAAAAGGCTTCTTCGGCTGGTTCAACCGTGGTTTCGACCGCAGCGTCAAAAGCTACGAGCGCGGCGTCGGCAACATCCTGCGCCACAAGGCCCCGTACCTGCTGGCTTACCTGATCATCTTCGTCGGCATGATCTGGCTGTTCCTGCGTATTCCATCGTCCTTCCTGCCGGAAGAAGACCAGGGCGTACTGTTCGCCCAGGTGCAGACCCCGGCCGGTTCGAGTGCCCAGCGCACTCAAGTGGTCGTGGATGAAATGCGTGAGTTCCTGCTGCGTCCGACCAAGGATGGCGGTGAAGGCGACGCCGTAGCGTCGGTGTTCACCGTGACCGGCTTCAACTTCGCCGGCCGTGGCCAGAGCTCGGGTATGGCGTTCATCATGCTCAAGCCGTGGCACGAGCGGAACGCCGACAACAGCGTGTTCAAACTCGCCGCCCGCGCCCAGCAGCACTTCTTCAGCTTCCGCGATGCAATGGTGTTCGCCTTCGCCCCGCCGGCCGTACTGGAGTTGGGTAACGCCACCGGTTTCGACGTGTTCCTGCAGGACCGTGCCGGTATCGGTCACGAGCAACTGATGGCCGCGCGTAACCAGTTCCTGGGCATGGCCGCGCAAAGCAAAGTGCTGTCGCAGGTGCGTCCGAACGGTCTGAACGACGAACCACAGTTCCAGTTGGAAATCGACGACGAGAAGGCCAGTGCTCTGGGCATCACCATCTCCGACATCAACAACACCCTGTCGATTGCGCTGGGCAGTAGCTACGTCAACGACTTCATCGACCGTGGTCGGGTGAAGAAGGTGTACGTACAGGGCCAGCCGGACTCGCGCATGAGCCCGGAAGACCTCAAGAAATGGTATGTGCGTAACGCCAGCGGCACCATGGTTCCGTTCTCCGCATTCGCCAAGGGGGAGTGGATCTACGGCTCGCCAAAACTGTCGCGTTACAACGGCGTGGAAGCAGTCGAGATTCTCGGTGCCCCGGCGCCTGGCTATTCCACCGGTGAAGCCATGGCCGAGGTCGAGGCGATTGCTGCCAAACTGCCGAAGGGTGTCGGTATCTCCTGGACCGGTCTGTCCTATGAAGAGCGTCTGGCAGGTTCGCAGGCGCCGGCACTGTTCGCGCTGTCGCTGTTGATGGTGTTCCTGTGTCTGGCGGCTCTCTACGAGAGTTGGTCGATTCCGATCGCCGTCGTGCTCGTCGTACCGCTGGGGATCATCGGGGCATTGCTGGCGACCAGTCTGCGCGGTCTGTCCAACGACGTGTACTTCCTGGTGGGTCTGTTGACGACCATCGGTCTGGCGGCGAAAAACGCCATTCTGATCGTCGAATTCGCCAAGGAGCTGCACGAACAGGGCGCCAGCCTGCGTGACGCAGCTATCGAGGCTTGCCGCATGCGTCTGCGTCCGATCATCATGACGTCCCTGGCGTTCATCCTCGGCGTGGTGCCTCTGGCAATTTCCACCGGGGCAGGTTCGGGCAGCCAGCACGCAATCGGCACCGTGGTGATTGGCGGTATGATCACTGCCACCGTTCTGGCGATATTCTGGGTACCACTGTTCTTCGTCACTGTGTCGTCCATGGGCCAGCGCAAAAATGCCGGCAAGGATGACGCCATAGAAACTCCTAAAGAGGCTGGCCAATGAGCAAGTCGCTACTCTCCATCGCAGTCGCCGCCTTCGTGCTGAGCGGTTGCTCGCTGATACCGGATTATCAGCAGCCGGAAGCACCGGTGGCCGCGCAGTTCCCGCAGGGCCCGGCGTACTCGCCGGCCCAGGCACCGGCGCAGGCCGCTGCCGAGCAGGGCTGGAAACAGTTTTTCCATGACCCGGCCCTGCAACAGCTGATCCAGGTCGCCCTGGAAAACAACCGCGACCTGCGTGTCGCGGCGCTGAACATCGACGCCTATGCGGCTCAATACCGCATCCAGCGCGCCGACCTGTTCCCGGCCGTGTCGGCCAATGCCAGCGGCAGCCGTCAGCGGGTTCCGGCCCGTGCGTCGCAGACCGGTGAAGCGGCCATCAGCAGTTCCTACTCCGCTACCGTCGGCATCAGCGCCTACGAACTCGACCTGTTCGGTCGGGTTCGCAGCCTGAGCGAACAAGCGCTGCAACAATACTTCGCCACCGAAGAAGCGCGCCGCAGCACCCAGATCAGCCTGGTGGCCAGCGTGGCCAACGCCTACCTGACCTGGCAGGCCGACAAGGAACTGCTGAAGCTGACGCAAGACACCCTCGGTGCCTTCGAGGAAAGCTACAAGCTGACCAGTCGCAGCAACGAAGTCGGTGTGGCCTCGGCGCTGGACCTGGCGCAGTCACGCACCTCGGTGGAAAACGCCCGGGCACAACTGGCGCGTTACACCCGCCAGGTCGCCCAGGACGAAAACAGCCTGACCCTGCTGCTCGGCACCGGCATCCCGGCCAACCTGCAAGCGGCCAAGCCGCTGTCGGATGACCTGCTGGCCGATGTGCCGGCCGGTCTGCCGTCGGATCTGCTGCAACGTCGTCCGGACATCCTTCAGGCCGAGTACAACCTGAAGGCGGCCAACGCCAACATCGGCGCGGCCCGCGCAGCGTTCTTCCCGAGCATCAGCCTGACCGCCAACGCGGGCAGCCTGAGCCCGGACCTGTCCGGCCTGTTCAAGGGCGGTTCGGGCACGTGGCTGTTCCAGCCGCAGATCAACCTGCCGATCTTCAACGCCGGCAGCCTGCGCGCCAGCCTCGACTACGCCAAGATCCAGAAGGACATTGGCGTGGCGAACTACGAGAAGTCCATTCAAACGGCCTTCCAGGAAGTCGCCGACGGCCTGGCCGCGCGCCAGACCTACACCGAGCAGTTGCAGGCCCAGCGTGATTTCGTTCAGGCCAACCAGGACTACTACCGCCTGGCCGAGCGTCGCTATCGCATTGGCGTCGACAGCAACCTGACCTTCCTCGATGCCCAGCGTCAGCTGTTCAGCGCGCAACAATCGCTGATCACCGACCGCCTCGCGCAGTTGACCAGTGCGGTCAACCTGTACAAGGCCCTGGGTGGTGGCTGGAATGCGCAGACCGCGCAGAACGAGCCGCTCAAAGAAGAAGCGCCGAAGATGAAGTTGTTCTGATCATCCGGTGAACACAAGAAGCCCGCCGATTGGCGGGCTTTTTGTTGCCTGCGAATCTTGCGTTCGATAATCGCCCAAATTCCACTTTCGCCGATTGAATCGCCTCGCCCGCGCCCCGCACCATTCGAGCCACAAAACCAATAACAACAGGTTCGACACCATGCTCCCGCGCCCTGCTCCACCCGGCTGATCGCCGCCGTTTCACCTCTGCATCCATCGAATGTCTGCGCCTTGAAAAACGGCCGCAGCGCCCCCGTTTGCCCCAAAAAAACAAGAGAGACCCGAGCCCATGACAACCTCCCCTGCGCCCTACGCACTTCCCGGTCTGATCGCCATCGCCCTCGCCGGCATCGCGCTGCCCGCTGCGGCTGAAGAAGCCGGTTTTATCGACGGGGCCAAGGTCAACCTGAATCTGCGCAACTTCTACATCAATCGCAACTTCACCAACCCGACCAAGGCTCAGGGCAAGGCTGAAGAGTGGACGCAGAACTTCATCCTCGACGCCAAATCCGGTTTCACCCAGGGCACCGTCGGGTTCGGCATGGATGTGCTGGGGTTGTACTCGGTGAAGCTCGATGGCGGCAAAGGCACCGGTGGCACGCAGTTGTTGCCGCTGGATCATGACGGACGCCCGGCGGACAACTTCGGCCGCACCAACGTCGCGTTCAAGGCGAAGCTGTCGCAAACCGAAGTGAAGGTCGGCGAGTGGATGCCGGTGTTGCCGATCCTGCGCTCGGACGACGGCCGCTCGCTGCCGCAGACCTTTCGCGGCGGCCAGATCACCTCGAAGGAAATCGATGGCCTGACCCTTTACGGCGGCCAGTTCCGCGCCAACAGCCCGCGCGACGACAGCAGCATGAGCGACATGTCGATGACCGGCAAAGCCGCGTTCACCTCGGATCGCTTCAACTTCCAGGGCGGCGAATACGTGTTCAACGACAAGCGCACCCAGATCGGCCTGTGGAACGCCGAACTCAAGGACATCTACAGCCAGCAATACGTCAACCTGATCCACAGCCAGCCAATCGGCGACTGGACCCTGGGGGCCAACCTCGGTTTCTTCTATGGCAAGGACGACGGCAGCGCCCGCGCCGGCGAACTCGACAACAAGACCTGGTCGGGGATGTTCTCGGCAAAATACGGTGGCCACACCTTCTACGTCGGCCTGCAGAAACTCACCGGCGACAGCGCCTGGATGCGGGTCAACGGCACCAGCGGCGGCACCTTGGCCAACGACAGCTACAACGCCAGTTACGACAACGCACAGGAACGCTCCTGGCAGGTGCGCCACGACTACAACTTTGTCGCCATCGGCGTCCCCGGCCTGACCCTGATGAACCGTTACATCAGCGGCGACAACGTGCACACCGGGACTATCACCGACGGCAAGGAATGGGGGCGCGAATCGGAACTGGGCTACACCGTGCAGAGCGGCGCGTTGAAGAACCTGAACGTCAGATGGCGCAACTCGACCATGCGCCGCGACTTCAGCAACAACGAGTTCGACGAGAACCGCCTGATCGTCAGCTATCCGATCAGTTTGCTGTAAAACACTTCATAAATACTCAAAACTTCAAACGAACAGTTCATATAACCGATGAACTGTTCGTTGGATCTGTAGCCATTTCACCTCACAACTTGATACTTATAACTAATCCTCCACTTTAGTATTCACAAAGATGCTAACAACCTGTTAGTTATAACAGTATCCACGCGCCTACCTGACTTCTAACATCTGCCCTGTGCCACACTCGGCACAGCTGACTACGGAAGGAAAAAGCGATGAACTGGTGGCAGATCGACATTCTTATTATGTTCTCATATGGCTTGGTACATTCTTGCCTGACAACCAGACCGGCAATGAAACTGTACGAGATATTCTTTCCGGATTGGAGCTGGAATATCGCCATGTGCTTATTCTCAGCCGTTACACTTGCAATGGGTATTTATTACTGGCAACCGTCCGGACAATACATATATGTCCTGATTCCAGGCAGTCCTCTTTTTCACTTTGCGGCATTGTCGATGGTGATGCTACTGGGGCTGACGATTTACTGTTTCCGTTACACCTCGACGTTTTGGCAATGGCTGGGCATCCGGCAACTTATTGCTCGTTTGAAAGAAAAAAAAGCACCCGCCCCCTATCGAATGCACATACAGGGCATCAAGCGCTACGTAAGATTCCCCCACCATACGTTTCTGATGTTCTTCTTCTGGGCTCACCCGATCATGACGTATGACACATTGCTTTTTTCCGTCGGCACTACCATTTATATGTACCTGGGCACTTGGCACATGGACAAACGCCTGGAGTCAATATTCGGCAATGAGTGGCGCGCGTACAAGAAAGATACGGGTTTGATGCTACCAACCTTTAAAGCATGGTCACGTCTTTTCGCGGATATTCACCAAACCAGCGATACCGTCTAGTTCTCTGCGAAATTATCTAAACTTACGTACTCGCAAGGATGCAATCATGTTTGATAAAGAACTTGAGCCCTATCGGAAGCGATTGGCACAACATCCAATTTACAAAACGATTCGCACGATTGAACACGTCAGGCTGTTCATGAGTCGCCATGTATTCGCGGTATGGGACTTCATGAGTCTGGCCAAGCGCTTGCAGCGTGATTTGACCTGCATGGCACTGCCCTGGATGCCAGGACAGAACGAGGCCAACGCCCGTCTCATCAATGAAATCATCACTGGAGAAGAATCGGACATCGGTCCCGATGGCGAACCGGCAAGTCATTTTCACTTGTATCTCGATGCGATGGCCGAAGTGAGCGCATCTACCAAGAACATCGACATCTTCATCGGTCATTTATCAGCTGCTTCGTCTCTGCGACACGCCATGAAAGAAGCTGAGGTTCCGGCCTACGTACAGACATTCGTCAAGCACACCTTGAAAACCGCTCGCCAAGCCTCGACAGCCGAAGTAGCGAGCAATTTCTTGTTCGGCCGTGAGGATCCAATCCCTGAAATGTTTCAGACCCTGTTGAATAACTGGGGACTTGATGCCAATCAGGCCCCGAAACTGACCTACTATCTCAATCGCCACATTGAAGTAGACAGTGACGATCACGGTCCCGCGGCACAGAAAATGTTATCTCGACTAATCCACACTCCAGACATCCATGAACGAGCTTTGCGGGCAGCAATTTCCGCGATCGATCACAGAGTCGGCCTGTGGAACGGCATTTATCGTGAAATCAGAAAACTGGATGCCGTCGTCTAGAACAAAGCGTTCATGGCCAGAGAGGACCACCTCATGATCATTCAAAGGCAGTTGCAAAATGCTGACTGCGCAACATGTTGGAACGCCAGGGCATACCAGCAGTTTTCCCGTCTCAGGCAACGCCCGGTCGATGAATTGCTCGGCCGCGTCGAACTGAACGATCCGAAACGCATTTACGACCTAGGTTGCGGCACCGGCATCGCCACGAAGGCTCTGGCAGATCGCTGGCCCCAGGCAGACCTCAAGGGCATCGACAGTTCGAGAGACATGCTCCAGGTCGCCCGTTGCCTGCCGATCAAGGCACGCTGGCAACACGCCGAACTGCAACACTGGAAGCCCCGCAAACGGGCCGATCTGTTGTTCGCCGCCGCCGTGCTGCATTTCATCGATGACCATCGAACGCTGTTGCCGGGGTTGCTCCGCCACCTCAACCCCGGCGGATGCCTGGCCGCGCATATGCCGGACTGGCGTGATGCGCTGTGGTATCAACTGATGCTCGACACGCTCAACGACGCCGGTCCCTGCGGTCGCCCCATCGGCACTGCACAATTGCGCCAGCGCATGGCCGCGCGGACGTTGTTGTCGCTGGAGGATTACTACCGGTTGCTGGCCCCGCTGACCGAGTCGCTGGATATTTGGGAAACCGAGCAGTTGCAGGTGGTCGACGGCAAGTCGCCGATTTATGACTGGGTGAAGGTGTCGGCGCTGCGGCCGGTGATGCAGGGACTGACGTCAGAGGAACAGGCGCGTTTCATTTATCACTACCTGATGCGGGTGCATGCGCACTATCCGCAGGAGGAAAACGGCCATACGTTGTTTGCGTTCAAGCGCATTTTCATTGTTGCCAAGGTGTGATGTATCAAGGCAACTGCCGCTATCGCTGGCAAGCCAGCTCCCACAGGAACTTCGGTGGACACAGATTTCGTGAACGGCAGAAGACCTGTGGGAGCTGCGGTGCGACGATTCGACTTGCCAGCGATGAGGCCGGCTCAGCCACCGTCACTCGCGGGATTCGGTACCCAGCTCATCCCAAACCGACTCGGCCAGATGAAAGGTCGCATTCGCCGCCGGAATCCCGCAGTAGATCGCGCTCTGCATGATCACTTCCTTGATCTCGCCGCGGCTCACGCCATTGTTGGCCGCTGCCCGCAGATGCAACTTGAGTTCGCCTTCGCGATTCATGCCGATCAGCATGGCGATGGTGATCAGGCTACGGGTATGGCGTGGCAGGCCCGGCCGGGTCCAGATGTCGCCCCAGGCGTGTCGGGTGATCATCTCCTGGAATTCCGAGTTGAACTCGGTCAGCGTGGTCAGGCTGCGATCGACATGGGCATCACCCAATACTGCGCGGCGCACTTGCATGCCGTCGTCGTAACGTTGTTTCTCGTCCACGGAAATCCCTCAATCGGCCAGCAAAAAGGTCAGCACGCGGTCGCTGAAAGCGTCGCCGGCCTGAACGTTGGAAAGGTGCGCCGCATAAAACTCGGCGTACTCGGCGCCGCGCACGTGTTCCTGAATGAAATGCCCGCCGGACGGTGGCGTCACCGCATCTTCGGTACCGGCGATCACCAGCAGCGGTACCGTGATCGACGACAACTGCTCGCGGAAATCCGCATCGCGCACCGCTGCACAGTTGGCGGCGTAACCTTCAGGACGGGTTGCGGCCAGCATGTCGGTGATCTGCTTGGCGGCTGCCGGGTTGGCCGCCGAGAAGTCCGGGGTAAACCAGCGGGCAATCGACGCATCGCGCAACGCGACCATCGCCGCCGGACCGTCGCGCAGTACGGTTTCGATGCGCGGATTCCACACCGACGGATCGCCGATTTTCGCCGCCGTGTTGCAGACGATCAGTTTGTTCAGCCGCTGGCCGGCATTGATCCCCAGCCACTGGCCGATCAGGCCGCCCATCGAAAGACCGCAGAAATGCGCGCGTTCGATGTGCAGCGCATCCAGCAGCGCCAGCACGTCGCGACCCAGTTGCTCGATGCTGTAAGGGCCCGGTGTTACCAGCGACTGGCCGTGCCCGCGCGTATCAAAACGCAGCACCCGAAAGTGTTCGGTGAAGGCCGGCATCTGCACGTCCCACATGTGCAGGTCGGTGCCCAGCGAGTTGGACAGCACCAGCACCGGCGCATCGACCGGGCCTTCCAATGTGTAATGCAGTTCGCCATCGGCGAGTTGAACGAAAGCCACAGCCCTCTCCTTTCAGTCAGAAAATGCGTTGTGTTCGGCCACTGCCCGCTCGACCCAGACCTGCGCCTGACCGAGGTAATGGGCGGGATCGAGCAGATGATCCAGTTCGGTTGTGCTCAGCTCGGCGGTCACCTGCGGCTCGTCACCGAGTACCGCTCGCAGATGACGCTGTTCGGCCACCGCCCGTTTGCAGCATTGTTCGAGCAGATGATGCGCGGTATCACGGCCGACCCGTTGCGCCAGCACGATGCTTACCGCTTCGGCCAGCACCAGGCCTTGGGTCAGTTCCAGGTTGCGGGCCATGCGCGCGCCATCGACTTCCAGACCATCGGCCAGCAGACGCGCCTGTTGCAGTGCGCCCGACACCAGGCAGCAGATTTCCGGCAGGGTTTCCCATTCGGCGTGCCACAGACCAAGGCTGCGCTCGTGCTCCTGCGGCATGGCGCTGAACAGCGTCGAGACCAGCCCCGGCACGCGGGTCGCCGCACCGATCAACACCGCCGCGCCCACCGGGTTGCGCTTGTGCGGCATGGTCGAGGAACCGCCCTTGCCCGGCGCCGACGGCTCGAACACTTCCGCCGCTTCGGTCTGCATCAACAGGCTGATGTCGCGGCCGAATTTTCCGAGGCTGCCGGCGATCAGACCGAGTACCGCGCCAAACTCGACGATGCGGTCGCGCTGGGTGTGCCACGGTTGTTCCGGCAAGGTCAGTTGCAACTCTTCGGCCAGCGCCTGGGCAATCGGCAGCGCCTGCTCACCAAGTGCCGCGAGAGTGCCGGACGCGCCGCCGAATTGCAGCACCAACAGCCGTGGCTTGAGCTCGCGCAGACGCTGACGGCTGCGGGTCACGGCGCCGAGCCAACCGGCGATCTTCATCCCGAGCGTCACCGGCGTTGCGTGTTGCAGCCAAGTGCGTCCCGCCAACGGCGTCGCGGCGTGGCGCTGCGCCTGAATGGCGAGAGCGTCAGCCAGTTGCGCCAGCTCCCTTTCAATCAATTCCAGCGCCTGACGCAATTGCAGCACCAAGCCGGAATCCATCACGTCCTGGCTGGTGGCGCCCAGATGCACGTAGCGCTCGGCTTCGGCATCGGTCGCGGCGATCTGTTTGCCCAACGCCTTCACCAGTGGAATCGCCGAATTGCCGGCCGTGGCAATCGCCTCGCCCAGTGCGGCGAAATCAAACAGCCCGGCGCGGCAGGCGTTTTCGATCGACTCGACGGCGCCCGCCGGAATCAACCCGACGCGCGCTTCGGCCCGGGCCAGTGCCGCTTCGAAGTCGAGCATCGCCTGCACCCGGCCCTGATCGCAGAACACGTCGCGCATATCGCGGGCAGTAAAGTAGGCATCGAACAATTGATTGCCCGGTCGCTGAGTCATAAACAGTCCTTGCCGGCGCGGGCCGTTGTGGCCCGCGCGCATGGTTTAAAGGTCGTGGTGCAAATACTTCGCTTCTTTGGGCAGGCGCAGGCTGAACAGGAACGCCACGGCCATCATGATCGTGACATACCAGTAGAACGCGTTTTCCATTCCGCCAGCCTTGAGGCTCAGGGCCACGTATTCTGCCGAACCGCCGAAGATCGCATTCGCTACCGCGTAGGCCAGGCCGACGCCGAGGGCGCGCACTTCCGGCGGGAACATTTCGGCTTTCACCAGACCGCTGATCGAGGTGTAGAAACTGACGATCGCCAGCGCCAAAGTGATCAGCACAAAGGCCAGGAACGGGCTGCCGACACTTTTCAGGCTGAGCAGGATCGGCACCGTGAACAACGTGCCGAGGCCGCCGAACCAGAGCATCGAGTTACGTCGGCCGATCTTGTCGGCGAGCATGCCGAACAACGGCTGCATGCACATGTACAGGAACAGCGCGCCGGTCATGATGTAGCTGGCGGTCTTGGCGTGCATGCCGGCGGTGTTCACCAGGTACTTCTGCATATACGTGGTGAAGGTGTAGAAAATCAGCGAGCCACCGGCGGTGTAACCGAGCACGGTGATGAACGCAGCCTTGTGGTCGCGGAACAGAGCACTGATGCTGCCGGCGTCCTTGTGCTCACGGGTTTCCTTGTTGGTGGTTTCTTTCAGCGTGCGACGCAAGAACAGCGAAATCAGCGCCGCTACCGCTCCGACCACGAACGGAATCCGCCAGCCGTAGGCACGCAATTCTTCTTCGGTGAGGAACTGTTGCAGGATCACCACCAGCAGCACCGCCAGCAGTTGCCCGCCGATCAGGGTCACGTACTGGAACGAGGCGAAGAACCCGCGCTGGCCCTTGAGCGCGACTTCGCTCATGTAGGTCGCGGTGGTGCCGTACTCACCGCCCACCGACAGGCCTTGCAGCAGACGCGCGAACAACAGCAGCAGCGGCGCCCAGACGCCGATGTCCTTGTAGGTCGGCAAACAGGCGATCAGAAGCGAGCCGAAGCACATCATCAGGATCGAGATCAGCATCGAGTTCTTGCGCCCGTGCTTGTCCGCGACCCGGCCGAAAATCCAGCCGCCGATCGGTCGCATCAGGAACCCGGCGGCGAATACGCCTGCCGTGTTGACCAGTTGCACCGTCGGGTTGTCGGAGGGGAAAAACGCCGGGGCGAAATAGATCGCGCAGAAGGCGTAGACGTAGAAGTCGAACCATTCGACGAGGTTGCCGGACGAGGCACCGACAATGGCAAAGATGCGCTTGCTGCGCTCTTCACCGGTGTAATGGGAGGTGGTGGTTGTCATTGTTTTTTCACTCGATAGGGACAGTGAGAGTCTAGACACACTTCGCAACAGTCCCGTTCCACAGACACTCTGCGCCGCAAATCCCTGTGGGAGCGGGCTTGCCCGCGATGCGGTGTGTCATTCAGCACATAGGACACTGAACTACCGCCATCGCGAGCAAGCTCGCCCCCACAGGGTTAAGTGGTGTTCTAGTAATCGAAGAACACCGTCTCGGCATCAGTGCCCTGCAGAATCACATTCCACTGATAGACACCCGCCGCATCCGCCTTCGCCAGCAACGTATCGCGGCGCTCGGCCGGTACGCATTCGAGCAGTGAATCGTTGACGTTCGCCGGATCGCCCTCGAAATAAATCCGCGTCAGCAAGTGCTTCACCAGCCCGCGCGCAAACACCAGCACCACCAGATGCGGCGCCTGAGTCGTGCCTTTCAGGCCTTCGACCGTGCCCGGTTTGATCGTGGTGAAACGGAAGCTCCCATCGGCATCTACCGGCACCCGGCCGAAGCCTTCGAAATTCGGGTCCAGCGGTTTGGCCTGCTCGTCTTCCGGGTGATCGTATTTGCCGGCGGCGTTGGCCTGCCAGACTTCGAGCATGGCGTCGTTGACGACGTCGCCGTTGCCGTCCACCACTTGGCCGGTGATCGCCACGCGCTGGCCGAGGGTCAGTTCGTTGGCCAGGTTTTCACGGTTCAGCCAGGTCAGGCCGATGTGGTAATACGGCCCGACGGTGTGGGACGTGGTCGCAGTCAGGGTCATCTCATTTCTCCATCGGCGTGGCTTCGCGGCCGCGCAGCACGATGTCCCAGCGATATGCGAGGGCGTAGGACGGAATGGTTTTTTCCAGATCGAAAGCGGCGATCAGGCGTTCCTTGGCCGAGGTGTCCGGCACGCAGTTGTAGATCGGGTCGTAGGCCAGCAGCGGATCGCCCGGGAAATACATCTGCGTGACCAGACGGGTCAGGATGCTCGGCCCGAACAGCGAGAAATGCACATGCGCCGGACGCCAGGCGTTGTGGTGGTTGCCCCACGGATAGGCGCCGGGCTTGATGGTCTGGAACTGATACCAGCCGTCGGCGTCGGTCACGGTGCGGCCGGTGCCGGTGAAATTCGGGTCCAGTGGTGCATCGTGCAGGTCACGGGCATGGTTGTAGCGACCGGCGGCGTTGGCCTGCCAGATCTCCACCAGAATCCCCGGCACCGGCAGACCGTCCTCGTCGAGTACACGCCCATGAATGATGATCCGCTCACCGAGGGGTTCACCCTGGTGCTGGGCGGTCAGATCGTTATCGGTGTCCGCCACACGCTCGGCGCCGATGGTCGGGCCGGTGATTTCCGACAGCGAATGCGGCAGAAACACCAGCGGCTTGGACGGCGAGCGCAGATTGGTGGATTGATAGGTCGGGTGCAGGTACGGCGGCTGGGTGCCTTCCTGCGGGCGGCGGTAACCAGGCTTGTCAGTCATTTCGCTTTCCTCTGTTCTTTTTCGTCACGGCTTGCGTCAGACGCGTTCGATGGCCAGGGCCAGACCCTGGCCGACACCGACGCACATGGTCGCCAGACCTTTCTTGCCACCGGATTTTTCCAGCTGATGCAGCGCGGTCAGCACCAGTCGCGCGCCGCTCATGCCCAACGGGTGGCCCAAGGCAATCGCGCCGCCGTTCGGGTTGACCTGCGCCGCGTCGTCCGCCAGCCCCAACTCGCGTAATACCGCCAGACCCTGGCTGGCAAACGCTTCGTTGAGCTCGATCACATCGAAATCGCTGACCGCCACGCCGAGGCGTTCGGTGAGTTTGCGCACCGCCGGCACCGGGCCGATGCCCATCACCCGTGGCGCGACCCCGGCGCTGGCCATCCCGAGCACTTTGGCGCGGGCGGTCAGGCCGTGTTTTTTTACCGCCTCGGCGGAGGCCAGAATCAGCGCGGCGGCACCGTCGTTGACACCCGACGCGTTGCCAGCGGTGACGGTCTTGTCCGGGCCGTTGACCGGTTTCAGTTTGCTCAGCGCTTCAAGCGTGGTGTCGGCGCGAGGGTGTTCGTCCTGGCTGACCACGGTTTCGCCCTTCTTGTGGGCGATCCGCACTTCGACGATTTCCTCGGCGAAGTAGCCAGCAGCCTGAGCCGCGGCCGTCCGTTGCTGACTGCGCAGGGCGAAAGCGTCTTGATCCTCGCGGGAAACTTCGTAATCGTCGGCGACGTTGTCGGCGGTCTGCGGCATCGCGTCGACGCCGTACTGGGCCTTCATCAACGGGTTGATGAAACGCCAGCCGATGGTGGTGTCTTCCAGTTTCATGTTGCGCGAGAACGCCGCATCAGCCTTGCCCATCACGAACGGTGCGCGGGACATCGACTCGACGCCACCGGCAATCGCCAGCTCCATTTCACCGCTGGCGATGGCGCGGAACGCGGTGCCGATGGCATCCATGCCCGACGCGCAGAGGCGATTGAGAGTGACGCCCGGTACGCTCTCCGGCAGGCCGGCCAGCAGCAACGCCATGCGCGCCACGTTACGGTTGTCTTCGCCGGCCTGGTTGGCGCAGCCGAGGAATACCTCGTCGATGGCGCTCCAGTCCACCGATGGATTGCGTTCCATCAGAGCCTTGATCGGCACGGCGGCCAGGTCGTCGGCGCGAACCGCTGCCAGACCGCCACCGAAACGACCGATGGGGGTACGAATCGCATCGCAGATATAAACGTCACGCATCATGCTTCTCCCGGTGCCTGGCCGTGGGCGGCGGCGGTGCGCGCTTCAAGATCGCGCAGCGCAGTCAGCTCGACCTCGGTCGGTTCGGCGGTGGTGGCCACGCTGTCGGCAAAACGGATCGCCCAACCGGTAGCGGCGACCACTTGCTCGCGGGTCACGCCCGGGTGCAGTGCGGTGACCACGAATTCGTGGGTGCCCTCTTCCGGTTCCATGATGCACAGGTCGGTGATGATCCCGACCGGGCCGGCGCCCGGCAGGCCCAGACGTTTGCGCGAATCGCCGCCCTCGCCATGGCCGACCGAGGTGATGAAATCGAGCTTGTCGACAAACGAACGCGCCGACTGTTTAAGGATGATCAGCACGCTTTTGGCGGAACCGGCGATCTCCGGCGCGCCACCGGCACCCGGCAGACGCACTTTCGGCTGGTGATAGTCGCCGACCACGGTGGTGTTGATGTTGCCAAAACGGTCGACCTGGGCTGCGCCGAGGAAACCGACGTCAATGCGCCCGCCCTGCAGCCAGTAGCGAAAAATCTCACCGGTCGGCACGACAGTGTCAGCGGTTTCAGCCAGTTCGCCATCACCGATGGACAGTGGCAATACGCTGGGTTTTGCGCCGATCGGGCCCGACTCGTAGATCAGCACCACGTCCGGCGACGAAGTCAGACGCGCCAGGTTGGCGGCTTTCGACGGCAGGCCGATACCGACGAAGCACACCGAGCCGTTCTTCAGGCGACGGGCCGCGGCGACGGTCATCATTTCATTGGTGGTGTAAGTCATTACTTGGCCTCCGAAGCAGCGGCCAACTTGGCCTGGAACTCGCTGAAGTCAGCGCAGCCATGGATGTATTCGTTGATCCACGCGGTAAACGTCTCACGGTCGCGGGCGATCGGATCCCACGCCTGATAGAAACGGTTGTCACGCTCGGTGTAACCGTGGGCGTAGGACGGATGCGCGCCACCGGGTACGTGGCAGACCGCGCTCAAGGCCCAGGTCGGCAGCACGCAGGCGTTCATCGGCGCGTTGAGGTTGTCGACGATTTCTTCGACGGTGACGATGCAGCGTTTGGCGGCCAATGCGGCTTCTTTCTGCACACCGAGGATGCCCCACAGCAGCACGTTGCCCTGACGGTCGGCTTTCTGAGCGTGGATCACGGTCACGTCCGGGCGCACCGACGGTACGGCCGCCAGCACTTCGCCGGTGAACGGGCAAGTCACGGACTTGATCAGCGGGTTGACCTTCGGCAGGTCGGAACCGGCGTAGGCTCGAAGCACCGCGAATGGCAGGCCGGAAGCGCCGGCGACGTAGGCGTTAGCCAGGTCGGCGTGGCTGTGTTCTTCGATTTCCAGCGCGTGCGGCCATTGCTTCTCGACCGCGTCGCGCAGACGGTGCAGCGAACCCACGCCAGGGTTGCCGCCCCAGGAGAAGATCAGCTTGCGTGCACAGCCGGCGCCGATCAGTTGGTCGTAGATCAGGTCAGGCGTCATCCGCACCAGGGTCAGATCTTTCTTGCCCTGACGAATGATTTCATGACCCGCCGCCGTAGGGATCAGGTGAGTGAAGCCTTCGAGCGCGACGGTGTCGCCGTCGTTGACGAATTGCTTCACCGCGTCGTGCAGCGAAAGGATCTCAGCCATGGAGCGGGCTCCTGTTTTTGTAATGAATCGCCAGTGATAAAAAGGCGCGAGGTTCTGCGCCGGAGTCACTGAAGATTAAGCCGCTGAATTTCGCCAAACAATCCGATAATCGACTGAGTGTTCGTTTATCGAACAGATTGTTATCTACCTAATGATCACTCCCGCACCGCGTGCGGGAGTGATGAACGTGGATATCAGGTCGCGTCCGCGTGACTGACCAGACCCTTGATCACCACAGCTGCCGTGGCCAGCCCGGCCGGAATCACCAGCGCCGTCAGCACCTGTTCGAAATTCCAGCCCAGGCCCAGCAGGGTCGCGCCCATCCACGCGCCGAGAATCGCGCCGAAGCGGCCGATCCCGAGCATCCACGACACACCGGTCGCCCGGCCCTGAGTCGGATAAAACCGCGCCGCCAGCGACGGCATCGCCGATTGCGCACCGTTGACGCACATGCCCGCCACCAGCACCAGCGTCGCCAGCAGCGTGATATTGCCCAGGCTCTGCCCAACGGCGTAGGCAAACACCCCGGCCAGCAGGTAGAAAATGCCGATGACCTTGTGCGGATTGAAGCGGTCCATCGCCCAACCTACGCCGACCGCACTCAACACCCCGCCGAACTGGAACAGCGCGCCGATAAACGCCGCCTGCTCCATGCTCGCGCCGCTGTCGCGCATCAGGGTTGGCAGCCAACTGGTCAGCAGGTAAACGATGACAAGGCCCATGAAGTAGGTCAGCCACAGCAGCAACGTGCCGACGCTATAGGTGCCGGAGAAAATCACCGCGAACACGTTGCGCGCTTTGACGGTTTTCTGTTCCGGCACGCTGAAACTCGCAGCCTGAGCGACGGTGGCCGGGTCAATGGGCGCGAGGGTCTGGCGCACTTTGTCGGTGCCGCGATTGCGCACCACCAGATAACGTGCCGATTCCGGCAGCCAGAGCAGCAGCACCACGGCGAGGATCAGCGGCAGAATCCCGCCGATCAGCAACAGACTGTGCCAGCCAAACGCAGGAATCAGCTTGGCCGAGATGAATCCACCGCCGGCCATGCCCAAGTTGAAGCCGCAGAACATGCTGGTCACCAGCAACGACTTCTTGCGCTCCGGGGTGTATTCCGACAGCAGCGTGGTGGCGTTCGGCATCCCCGCGCCCAGTCCCAGACCGGTGAGGAAACGCAGCACCAGCAGTTGATCGACGTTGGTGGCGTAGGCCGAAGCCAGGCTGAAAGCACCGAACAGAAAAACCGCGCCGACCAGTACGACTTTTCGCCCGAAGCGGTCAGCCAGCGGACCGGAGCCCAGCGCGCCGAAGACCATGCCGATCAGCGCGGCACTCATCACCGGGCCGAGGCTGGCGCGGTCGATGCCCCAGTCCTGGGAAAGCGCAGGCGCAATAAAGCCCATCGCCGCAGTATCGAGGCCATCGAGGAACACAATCAGGAAACACAGGATCACCACGCGCCACTGATAGCGCGAGATCGGTTGGGCATTGATGAAGGACTGCACGTCGAGGCAGTGACCCACAGCGGACTGAGGCTGGTTCATTATTTTTATTCCACGCAAGAAAACGCAGTCGAACGGCGGCCGGCCAGAGAGCGGCACGGTCACAACTATATAAGGAAGGAATCAGGCGTTGCGCTAATACCGGCAACAGGAACGGGTGCGGCGACAGTCGGGGGACATGCGCATGGGAAGTTGCCTCTTGTCATTATTATGGGAGTCGACAATCCGGCGGGCTCATTCATATTCGCGCCGGATGACGCTGCCGCGACATTAATGATCCGGGGGTTTTAGCGTCAATTCGATAAACGCAACTCTGTGCGTTTATCGAACAGCTTCATCAGGCGAACAACTGCGCACTGAGGTCGCGGCTGGCGCTCAACAGGCCGGGCAGAAAGCGCTGCTCCAGCTCGGTGCGGCTGACGCGACCGGCGTGGGTGCTGACGTTGAGCGCGGCCACCACCTGGCCGGAAGCGTCATAGACTGGCACGGCAATCGAACGCAGGCCCTGCTCCAGTTCCTGATCGACGATGCACCAGCCTTGCTGCCGCACTTCCTGCAGACATTCGAGCAGGGCGTCGGGGGTGTGAATCGTACGGCTGGTCTTGGCCACCAGTTCGGCATGGTCGAGGTATTCGCGCAGCGAGGTGTCGTCGAGCGCCGCCAGCAGAATCCGCCCCATGGACGTGCAATACGCCGGCAAGCGCCCGCCCACCGAGAGGTCCACCGAAATCAGACGCTGAGTGGTGGCCGAACGGGCGATGTAGAGAATGTCGTCGCCTTCCAGCGTGGCCATATTGCAGGCCTCGTGCAGTTGCTCGCTCATGCGGTCGAGGTACGGCTGGGCCGAGACCGCCAGCGGCGTCGAAGACAGATAGGCGTGGCCGAGGGTCAGCACTTTGGGCAGCAACGAATAGGTGCGCCCGTCGGTGGTGGCGTAGCCGAGCTTGATCAGTGTGTGCAGGCAACGGCGTACGGCGGCGCGGGGAATTTCCGTGCGGTGGCTGATCTGGGCGATGGTCAGGTGGCGCTTGCGCTCCTGGAACGCCTGCACTACCGCCAGGCCGCGGGCCAGGGAGGTCATGAAATCCGGATCACCGGTCAGGGCCTGGATACGCTTGGCCGGCGAAGCGACGATCGGCGGCGCTACCGAGGTGAAGGAATTGCGCATTTGATCGTTCATGTCGGGTCCTTTTTTCTTGTTCGGATCAACAGCTATACAAACGGCTCGCCGGCGGTTACACAAGCGACAGACCGCCAACACCGGGCGATTATCGAACCGTCGACCGATAATCGCAATCATCCTCTCCTCCTTGGCTGGGCTGTGCAGAGCGGATTTGAACTAGGAAAGGCTGCGGAATTTAAGCGCCTTAGTTGTTCGACTAAATGGCGCCAGAAACCAAACACTGCGCAACAAGGATGCAACTATCGATGAAAGTTGCACGTCACAAAACAATCACACATCCGGAACCGTTTTTAATTTGGCAAAGATAGTCAATCCCGATTCGGCCGCTATAATGCACCTCAGCGACACCGCGCTTTTTTGCAGACGGTGTCGCTCGCTGGCGCGATGTCCATCGCCGCCAGCCCCGGCCAGCGCCTGATGCTCATTACTCATGCACCGCCAGCGCGCTCGCTGAAACAGGAAACTGATGCTGCGTCAGTTTTAATCTGGTGCCGTAGCCGCCTGCAACATGGAAGTCCTGACCGCTTCCCGACAATAGCGCTGCCTGCACAGGCAAGCGCTTGTTGGCGAACCGGTTAAATGATCCGTTGCAGTGCGTTCACCAGACATTTATCTCAACTCATACAGGTAGCACTGTGACGAAAGACGAACTGCGCGCGGAACTTGAGCGCCAGGAACAACGTTACAAGGAAGTTTACGGCGGGGAAGTCACCACCTACGCCGCCCAGCCCGAACCAGAACGCAAAGCCTGGCGTAAACGCCCTACCGTTCAGGATCAGGTCTTCCAGCAAGAACTGAAAAAAATGGAAGAGGAACTCAAAGCCGAAGAGCCTTGAAGCGGTCCCTTCCATCTTTCGAGGGTAAGCGTACTCACCGGGTTACAAGCACGGTGGACTGACGATGCCTTGCGCGCCCGCTACCCGCGGGCAGCGGCCAACTCCTCTGTATTGCACAGGTTTGGAGCATGTCAGACGTGTTTCCAAGATATTTCATACAAGCTTCTGGCCCCTCCCGACAACCGGCCAACCCGCCGGATCTTTACGTTTTTCTTAACTGAATCAATGACTTGCAAAACCACGCAAAAAGCTGGGGTAATGCCCTCTGATACAAATTAATTCGTTGAAGAATGTTACCGATGAGCAGGTAGGGGATCGATTTCCAGTCTTTTCTGGCATAATCGCGCCCCCTTATGACCGGGTCAGAAAACCTTCATGATCGATTTATTCAGCGGACTGGATGCCTGGGTGCTTGTGAGCCTCCTGCTCGCCCTGACATTTGTCCTCGCCTTCGAGTTCATCAATGGATTTCATGACACCGCTAACGCGGTAGCCACTGTTATCTACACCAAAGCGATGCCGCCTCACCTGGCGGTGTTCTTCTCGGGCGTGTTCAACTTCCTCGGCGTATTGCTGGGCGGCGTTGGCGTGGCGTATGCCATCGTGCACCTGCTGCCGGTAGAACTGTTGATCAACGTGAACACCGGCCATGGTCTGGCAATGGTGTTCTCGCTGCTCGCCGCCGCGATCGCCTGGAACCTGGGCACCTGGTACTTCGGTATCCCGGCCTCCAGTTCGCACACACTGATCGGCTCGATCCTCGGTGTCGGCCTGGCCAACGCCCTGATCAACGAAATCCCATTGGCCGACGGGGTCAACTGGCAGAAAGCGATCGACATCGGCGCCTCGCTGGTGTTCTCGCCGATGGCCGGCTTCCTGATCGCCGCACTGGTGCTGATCGGCCTGAAATGGTGGCGCCCGCTGTCGAAGATGCACAAGACGCCGGAGCAGCGCCGCAAGATCGACGACAAGAAGCACCCACCGTTCTGGAACCGTCTGGTCCTGGTGATCTCGGCCATGGCCGTGAGCTTCGTGCACGGCTCCAACGACGGCCAGAAAGGTATCGGCCTGATCATGCTGGTACTGATCGGTATCGTGCCTGCGCAGTTCGTACTCGACCTGAACAGCACCACCTACCAGATCGAACGCACTCGCGACGCGACCCTGCACCTGAGCCAGTTCTACAAGCGCAACGCCGATACCCTGGGCGAATTCCTGGCCCTGGGCAAAAGCGTGGACGGCGACCTGCCGGAGAAATTCCGTTGCAACCCGCAACAGACCGAACCGACCATCGCCGCCCTGCTCGACACGCTCAAAGGTGTAGCTGACTACCACTCGCTGTCCGCTGAAAGCCGCATCGAAGTGCGTCGCTACCTGCTCTGCCTGGACGACACCGCGAAGAAAGTCAGCAAACTGCCAGGCCTCGCCGCTCGTGAAAAAGCCGACCTGGACAAACTGCGCAAAGACCTGACCACCACCACCGAATACGCCCCGTTCTGGGTGATTCTGGCGGTAGCGCTGGCCCTGGGCCTGGGCACCATGGTCGGCTGGAAACGCGTGGTACTGACCATCGGCGAGAAGATCGGCAAGCAAGGCATGACCTACTCCCAAGGCATGTCGGCCCAGATCACCACCGCCAGCCTGATCGGCATGGCCAACATCTTCAGCCTGCCCGTGTCCACCACCCACGTCCTCTCCTCGGGCGTGGCCGGCACCATGGTCGCCAACAAAAGCGGCCTGCAAGGCGGCACGGTGAAAACCATCCTGCTGGCCTGGGTCCTGACCCTGCCGGCCACCGTGGCCCTGTCGGCCGGCCTGTTCTGGCTGGCGTCGAAGGCGCTGGGTAGCTGATAGACCGCTGAAATGAAAAAGGCGTGATTCGAAAGGATCACGCCTTTTTTGTTGGTCGCGGTGAAGAGGTGCTGAAGATCAAGAGCGCCCTCACCCCAGCCCTCCCGAAACGTCGGACCGCCCGTAGGGAGAGGGAGCCGATCGAGGTGTTTGGGTGAAGTACGCCGACGTGACATACCGAGGTGAGCTCCGGTCTTAAACAGCCCACATCCCGCACCTGCTTTGGCTTTGGCTTTGGCCTTGGCTTCCCACCACTCAAAACGATGAGCGTTAGCTCGAGTACCGCTTTTGACGTGCCGGCCCCATCGGCAGGCTGAGTGGAGGGATTTATCCGGGGGTGGGAGCGCAGCGACCGTGCGGCGTAGCCGCATGCATCGAGAGGAGGTGCAGCGAAGCAAACCGTAGGCGATGCCCCCGGATGAATCCCGGAACGAAGGAACACCGAGCCTCAGCGAGGTGCCGAACGCCGGGGCCAAGCCTTTTGCTTACTTTTTGGCGTTTGAAAAAGTGAGCCGCCGTAAGGGCGGAACCGCCAGCGGCAGCACCCGAAGAAACGGATATACACCCAAAACCCCAAGAGCATGGTCGGCCCAAAGGCCGCCAAGAAGACAAAAAAAAAGGGCAACCGAAGTTGCCCAAAATGCCTTGCGTGCTCATCAAACCCGGAAGAATCAAGGCTTCTTGCGCTTGTTCGCATCCTTCCAGATAAAAAATCCAAACCCTGCAAAAAACAGAACCATCAGGCCCACAGTCAGGACCCCGGCAAACACCACGTTATCGAAAAACATGACTGGCCTCCTGGCCCCTGCTCTGCTGCGATGGAGCTAAGTTAACCAATCAGGCAGGCGCCGGAATTGACCGGGATCAATGCCGGTCAATACGCAGAAGAAAGGAGGGGAAATAACTGACCTGCATCAACGGATGCAGGGGAGATCAACGCTTTTTCGGTTTGTTTTTCGGCTTTTTCTTCGGTTTACCCAGCGGCATGGCCTGCTCGAAAGCCTGACGTACTTCGTTCAGGCGCTTCTCGTTGAGGTCATGCACCCGCTTGGCGCGTTCGGTGTTGAGGTCAATCAGCTTGTCGTCTTGGCTCATGGCGTTCGGTGCATCGCTTGGACTGAATCACAACTGCCGGATCCCCGACAGGACTGCGCCAATAATGCGGCCTGACGCAAGCGCTGACCAGCCACCGACCTGAACGCTCTACAACAATTCATGTACCGCCCACCGGATTTGCCCGCACAATCGGCACCTCGCCCTGAACCCGAAGGATCTGCGCCGTGCCCCTGCATCAGGATCTGCCACCGCTGATGGCCTTGCGCGCCTTCGAGGCCGTGGCCCGCCATTTGAGTTTCATCAAGGCTGCCGATGAGCTGTCGGTGACCCAAAGCGCGATCAGCCATCAGGTGCACAAACTCGAAGAATTCCTCAATCAGCGACTGTTCGTGCGCCGCACCCGGGCGATCGATCTGACACCCGCCGGCGAACATTACTACCGGCAGATCGAACCGGCCCTCGCCGCGATTGCCGCCGCCACCCACCACCTGCGCGGCGAACGCCCCACCATCCTGCGCATCGGTCTGCTCGCCTCTTTCGCTACCTTGTGGCTGGCACCGCGTCTGGCGGACTTCAACGTGAAATACCCGAACATCCATGTCGAACTGCTGCCCGCCGTGCAACTGGCTGACGTCGACGCGGGCGAGGTGGATCTGGCGATCCGCTACGGCAAGGGCGGCTGGCCGAAAGTCCAGGCCCGCCGGTTCATGGATGAAACCCTGATGCCGGTGTGCAGCCCGGCCTTCAAGGCCAAGGGCGTGAGCAACGGACCGTTGCTGATGGCCAAGTCGCACCAGCCGTTCGAGTGGAACGACTGGCAGCAACACAGCGGCATCGATCTGGCTCATGTATCCAGCGTCATGCTGCACGACTACAACATCGTCGTCGAAGCGGCCGTCGCCGGTCAGGGCATCGCCATGGGTCGCCAGCGAATGATCGAACGGCGGATCAATGACGGCGCGTTGGTGCCAGCCTTCGACACGCCGCCGATGCTCGGCGAGATCGGTTATTGGCTGGTCACCCCGCAACGCCCGAACACGCCGGCAGCGCAAAGTTTCTGCGAGTGGCTGGAGGAAACGGCCAACGCATGAGTTTTTTGGATGCGTCGGATTAAATCTATCCGTTTGTCGCCCTCCGCTCGCGCCAACATGCTGAAGCCCTCACTCAGGAGGACTTCCCATGACCGATTCCCTCAGCCAACGTGTGCAACAACTCGGCCTGCGCCTGCCCGAACCGAGCCAGCCGATCGCCAATTACGTCAACCATGTGCTCAGCCAGAATCAGTTGTTCATCTCCGGGCAGATTCCATTGCTCGACGGCAAACCTGCTTTCATCGGGCGACTTGGCGAAGCGATTTCCGACGAGGAAGGAGTTAAAGCCGCTGAACTGGCTGCCCTGGGCCTGCTCGCCCAGTTGAGCCATGCGCTGGGCGATGACCTGTCGAAACTGGTGCGCATCCTGCGCCTCGGGGTTTTCGTGGCTGCCACACCGGACTTCAAGGCCCAGGGCGTCATCGCCAACGGCGCCTCGAACCTGCTGGTCAACGCCCTCGGCGACAAGGGCCGGCACGTGCGCACCGCGGTCGGCGTGTCGAGCCTGCCGGCCGGCGTTGCGGTGGAAATCGACGCGATCTTCGAGCTCAAGCCGTGAACATCGATGACCTCTCGCGCCTGCGCGCCGTCACCCCCGGTTGCGCTCAGGTGTTCCACTTCAACCACGCCGGCGCCTCGCTGCCGAGCCAGGCCACCCTCAATGCAGTGATCGAACAGTTGCAACGCGAAGCCCTCGGCGGGCCGATGGAAGCGGCGGACAACCGGGTCCAGGAACGCGCGCGCAACGCGGCCGCCGCCCTGCTCAACGCTGAACCCGAGGATGTCGCCTTCGCCAGCAGCGGCTCGGCGGCCTGGAGCCAGGCGTTCAATGCGCTGGGGCCGTGGCAGCCCGGCGAGCGGATTCTGGTGGGCCGCCATGAATGGGCCGGCAACCTGGCGTGCATGGCCGAAGCGGTGAAGGCCGGCGCGCGGCTCGAAGTGATTGCTTGTGACGCCCACGGTGCGGTCGACCCGCAAGCCCTGGCGCAGATGATCGACGGCCAGGTGCGGCTGATCGCCCTGACCTGGCTGCCGGCCAACGGTGGTCTGATCAACCCCGCCGCGCAGATCGGCAGTGTGGCGCGGCGCCATGGCATCCCTTATTTCATCGACGCCGGTCAGGCGCTGGGCCAGTTGCCTTGCGATGTTCAGGCCTTGCAGTGCGACGTGCTCAAGGGTGCCGGGCGCAAATTCCTGCGCGGGCCGCGCGGCACGGCGCTGATGTACATCCGGCCGCAATTTTTGCAACGGTTGCTCCCCGTGCAACGCGATGTTTTGTCGGCGCCGTGGGATGGCAAGCGCTTTACCTTGCGTGACGACGCGCGCCGATTTGAAACCAGTGAAGTGTCGCTGGCCCTGCTGGCCGGGCTGGCCAATGCGTTGGAGGAGTACAACCGCCTCGGCGCGATCCCCATCCGCCAGCGCATCGAACAACTGAGCAGTGGATTGCGCCAACGTCTGAAGGCGATTCCCGGCCTGACGCTACGGGATCTCGGAACGGCCAATCAACAATCCGGGCTGATCGCCTTCACGCTGGAAGGCTGGGACAGCGTGGCGCTCAAGCAGACGTTGGCCGAACGGCGAATCAACATCGGCGCCAATGGCGTGGCCTACACGCCGCTGGACATGCAGGCGCGCGGGCTGACGAATATTGCGCGGGTCTCGGTGAGTTACTTGAACACAGAAGAAGAGATCGACGTGCTGCTGGAAAATCTGATGGAGCTGGCAACCCGGCCTCAGATTTCGATGTCGACCCAAAGCCCCTGACGTGGCTGATCTTCCATCAGCGGCGCCACCGGAACGGTGTTGTCAGCATTCAGTTCGGTGCCGGGCACGGCAAGGTGCGCTTCCGGGTCGTCGTCGGCTTCGCGGCGCCGGCGATCGCGTTCCTGCTGGCGGCGCTGCTCTTCGCGCAGCAGATAGCCGTCCTCTTCCGGATCGCGCTTTTGCAGGTCGATGGTGCTTTCGTTGGAGCTTTCCTGCACCGGCACCACAGGGGGAATATCCGGTCGCTGGCGGATCGGATCCTGCTGGGAAGTGATCGGCACGGCGCTCAGGGGGAGCATCGGTGGCAGCATATGAAGGGTCTCCTGTCAGCAGGTTATCGGCGGCGCCAAGGGTGCCTTGAGCCATCGGTCGCAAACTTGTGACCGGTTTGGCACTCAAGGGTGCCGCAACATCCCGTAAAACCGATGCATGACCTAATCTTCCCTGCAATTGGCCGATTGCGGTTAAAAGCCGACCGTGGCTCCTTATCCTTTGGCCTCGGGCCCTCATTCCGTTAAGATAGCCCGCTTTTTCAAGGTGGGAGTCAGGCAGCATGGCGCAGCAGTATCAACCGGGGCAACGCTGGATCAGTGACAGCGAAGCAGAGCTTGGTTTAGGCACCGTTCTGGCACAGGACGGCCGCTTGTTGACCGTGCTTTACCCGGCCACTGGCGAGACTCGCCAGTACGCGCTACGGAATGCGCCCCTCACCCGCGTGCGGTTCTCGCCGGGCGATTCGATCACTCACTTCGAAGGCTGGAAAATGACCGTCCAGCAAGTCGACGACGTCGACGGCCTGATGGTCTACCACGGCCTCAACGCGCAGAACGAAGCGGTCACCCTGCCGGAAACCCAGCTGTCGAACTTCATTCAGTTCCGTCTGGCCAGCGACCGTCTGTTCGCCGGCCAGATCGACCCGCTGGCGTGGTTCTCCCTGCGTTACCACACCCTGGAACACACCAGCCGCCAGTTGCAGTCTTCGCTCTGGGGCCTGGGCGGCGTGCGCGCACAACCGATCGCCCACCAACTGCACATTGCCCGTGAAGTCGCCGACCGCATCGCGCCGCGGGTATTGCTGGCGGACGAAGTGGGTCTGGGCAAGACCATCGAAGCCGGTCTGGTGATCCATCGTCAGTTGCTGTCGGGCCGCGCCAACCGCGTACTGATCCTGGTGCCGGAAAACCTCCAGCACCAATGGCTGGTGGAAATGCGCCGCCGCTTCAACCTGCAGGTCGCGCTGTTCGACGAAGAACGTTTCATCGAAAGCGATGCCACCAACCCGTTCGAAGACACCCAACTGGCCCTGGTGGCGCTGGAGTGGCTGGTCGACGATGAGAAGGCCCAGGACGCACTGTTCGCTGCCGGCTGGGACCTGATGGTGGTCGATGAAGCCCACCATCTGGTGTGGCACGAAGACAAAGTCAGCCCGGAATACTCGCTGGTGGAACAGCTGGCCGAGGTCATTCCCGGCGTGCTGCTGCTCACCGCCACCCCTGAACAACTCGGCCAGGACAGCCACTTCGCCCGTCTGCGCCTGCTTGACCCGAACCGTTTCCATGACCTGGCCGCCTTCCGTGCCGAGAGCGAAAACTATCGCCCGGTGGCCGAAGCCGTTCAGGAACTGCTGGACAAGGGTCGCCTGTCGCCGGCCGCGCACAAGACCATCCACGGTTTCCTCGGCAACGAAGGTGAAGCCCTGCTCACCGCCGTCAACGATGGCGACACCGAAGCCAGCGCCCGCCTCGTGCGTGAACTGCTCGACCGCCACGGCACCGGCCGCGTGCTGTTCCGTAATACCCGCGCCGCCGTGCAGGGCTTCCCGGAGCGCAAGCTGCACCCGTACCCGCTGCCGTGCCCGGACGAATACCTCGAACTGCCCCTGGGCGAACACGCCGAGCTGTACCCGGAAGTCAGCTTCCAGGCCCAGCCGGACGCCAGCGAAGAAGAACGCTGGTGGAAATTCGACCCGCGCGTCGAATGGCTGATCGACCAGCTGAAAATGCTCAAGCGCACCAAAGTGCTGGTGATCTGCGCCCACGCCGAAACCGCGATGGACCTGGAAGACGCCTTGCGCGTGCGCTCCGGCATCCCGGCCACGGTGTTCCACGAAGGCATGAACATCCTCGAGCGTGACCGCGCCGCCGCCTACTTCGCCGACGAAGAGTTCGGCGCACAGGTGTTGATCTGCTCGGAAATCGGCAGTGAGGGTCGTAACTTCCAGTTCGCCCACCACCTGGTGCTGTTCGATCTGCCGTCGCACCCGGACCTGCTGGAACAGCGGATCGGTCGTCTCGACCGGATCGGCCAGAAGCACATCATCGAACTGCACGTGCCGTACCTGGAAACCAGCCCGCAAGAGCGCTTGTTCCAGTGGTACCACGAAGCCCTGAACGCGTTCCTCAACACCTGCCCGACCGGCAACGCCTTGCAGCATCAGTTCGGCCCGCGCCTGCTGCCGCTGCTCGAAGAAGCCGACGACGGCGAATGGCAAGCGCTGATCGACGAGGCGCGCACCGAGCGCGAACGTCTGGAAGCCGAGCTGCACACCGGTCGCGACCGTCTGCTGGAGCTCAACTCCGGCGGCGCCGGCGAAGGTGAGGCGCTGGTCGAGGCCATCCTCGAGCAGGACGATCAGTTCGCCCTGCCGATCTACATGGAAACCCTGTTCGACGCCTTCGGCATCGACAGCGAAGACCATTCGGAAAACGCCCTGATCCTCAAGCCGAGCGAGAAGATGCTCGACGCCAGCTTCCCGCTGGGCGACGACGAAGGCGTGACCATCACCTACGACCGCAACCAGGCGCTGTCGCGCGAAGACATGCAGTTCATCACCTGGGAACACCCGATGGTGCAGGGCGGCATGGATCTGGTGCTGTCCGGTTCGATGGGCAACACCGCCGTTGCGCTGATCAAGAACAAGGCGCTCAAGCCAGGCACTGTTTTGCTGGAATTGCTCTACGTCAGCGAAGTGGTTGCCCCGCGCTCGCTGCAACTGGGCCGTTACCTGCCGCCGGCCGCCCTGCGCTGCCTGCTCGACGCCAACGGCAACGACCTGTCGTCGCGCGTGGCGTTCGAAACCCTCAACGATCAACTGGAAAGCGTGCCGCGCGCCAGCGCCAACAAGTTCATCCAGGCCCAGCGCGATCAGCTGACACCACGGATCAACGCCGGTGAAGACAAGGTCACCCCGCGCCACGCCGAGCGCGTCGCCGAGGCCCGCCGCCGTCTGGCAGCCGACACCGACGAAGAACTGGCACGCCTGACCGCGTTGCAGGCGGTCAACCCGACCGTGCGCGACAGCGAACTGGACGCTCTGCGCAAGCAGCGTGAACAAGGTCTGGCGATGCTCGACAAGGCCGCGCTACGACTGGAAGCGATCCGGGTGCTGGTGGCGGGCTAAACCGCCCTGCTCCATCGCCACAAATGAAAAGGCCCGCAGCGATGCGGGCCTTTTTGTTTGTCTGTTATTTATTAGCTGATGCTGATGGCCTCATCGCTGCGATGCGGCGTTCCGACAAGCCAGCTCCCACAGGTTTCGGTTTGGATACAGATTATGTACACGACTCGGTCACTGTGGGAGCTGGCTTGCCAGCGATAGCGGTTATGCAGTCACCGCTGCAACCTCTGGCTCAACCACCGCCACCAGCCCTTCCTTCATCCGCTTGGCATCCCGCACAAAACAGCGCGAGGCGAGGAACAGGAACACCATGGTCAGGAACAGCGCCACCGGAATCAGGTACATCGCATCATGCAGGCCGACGGCCTTGAACGCTTCGGTCATCTGCTCGGCGCCCGCCGAGGCCATCGCCGACTTGGCGAAGTGATCCGACAAACCGCCGACCACCACCGGACCCAGACCGCCGCCGAGCAAATACAAGCCGGCAAAGAACAGCGCCATCGCCGTAGCCCGCAGGCGTGGCTCGACCACGTCCTGAATCGCCGTGTACACGCAGGTGTAGAAGTTGTAGGCGAACAGCCAGCCCACACTGAACACCGCGACAAACACCCCGATCTCAATACGCCCGGCATGCAGCGCCCACGCCGTACACAGGGTCGAGATGATCAGGCTGAACGCAGCAAACAGCAGTCGGCCGTTGGCCACCCGCTGGTGGATCTTGTCAGCGATCCAGCCGCCGAGGGTCAGCCCGATAAGCCCGGTCACACCGACGATTACCCCGGTCGCCACCGCCGCTTCCTGCAACGGCATCAGGAAATAACGCTGGAGCATCGGCACCAGGAACGAGTTGCAGGCGTAGGTCGCAAAGTTGAAGCACAACCCGGCCATCACCAGCCACAGGAAGGTCGGAATGGCGAGAACCCGACGAATCGGCTTGTCGACTTTTTCCTGAGACACCTGCACGGTTTCCGCCGCGCCGCGCTTGGGTTCCTTGATGAAGAACATGAACACCGCCAGCACCAGCCCCGGCACGGCGGCGATGAAGAACGGCGCGCGCCAGCTGTCGAAAGCCTTGACCATCCAGCCGATGGTGAAGAAGGCCAGCAGCAGCCCCAGCGGCAGGCCGAGCATGAAAATGCCCATGGCCCGGGCCCGGCGATGGGCCGGGAACAGGTCGCCGATCAGCGAGTTGGCGGCGGGCGCGTAACTGGCTTCACCGATGCCGATGCCCATGCGCACCAGCAGGAAACTCCAGAAACTGCCGACCAGACCGTTGACCGCCGTCAGCGCGCTCCAGGTCGCCAGGCCCCAGCCCATCAGTTTGCTGCGCGAACCGGTATCGGCCATGCGCCCCAGTGGTAAGCCGGCGATCGCATAGACCAGGGTGAACGCGGTGCCGACGATCCCCAGCTGAAAGTCGCTGAGGTGCCATTCCATGCGGATCGGCTCGATGATGATCGCCGGGATGGTGCGGTCGAAGAAGTTGAACAGGTTGGCAAGGAACAGCAGGAACAGAATGCGCCAGGCATTCGCCGCTTGGGTCGAGTTCTGCATGGGTCCGTCTCTTTATTGTTATGAGGGCTTCACTACCAACGCATCCGAGCCCGGAACCTGCAATCTAGTCACGCTCGTCGGGGCTGTCTGTGATCATTCGCAAGCCTGATGACGGGCCATGGCCGTGTTACGAAACGTAAGCCCTTGAAATGCTTCGAATCCCCCGAAAACCGGGGGTTTTGCGGAAAAATCCGGCAATGAAAAAATACTTTCACGCCCCCCTTCCCAACGCCGTGGCGAAGCCTAGAATGGCCGCCGGATCCGTCCGGATCCTGCCGATCAACCCCTTTGATATCCCGCCCATGTCCGAAGTCAGTCCGTGTCTGAATTGCGGTGCCTGCTGTTCCCATTTTCGTGTGTCATTTTTCTGGGGTGAATGCGCATCCTCCGGCGGGACCGTACCCGATGAACTGGTCACCCAGATCACGCCCAGCCGGGTCGCGATGATCGGTACCGACCGCAAGGCGCCGCGCTGTACCGCGCTGGAGGGCGAAGTCGGAAAAGCCGTGAGCTGCACGATCTACGACAAGCGTTCCAGCCCCTGCCGCGAATTCGAAGCATCGTGGGAAAACGGCGAACAGAACACCGACTGCGACAAGGCGCGGGCCCGTTTCGGCCTGCCACCGCTGCAACCGCACTGGAACGAAGTCGCCTGAGTTCAGGCCTGTGCACGCTTAGCGCCATTCGCTATGAGGCTAATGCCGAAATCATTAGCACCAATGTGCCACTACCGCGTGCACGGCAAAAACCGCCTCTATACTGCAACCATTCGCCTGCGTTGATGACGCAGTAAGGACGCACTCAGAGACGGGGCATGCTATGGAGTGGCTTGGGTTGCAGTTTGTTGCCGAGCAGCCGGAGAGCGGGCAGGTCATCCTCAATTGCACACACAATCCCCTGCTGGTGCTGGTGGCCTACCTGGTCGCCTGCGCCGCGAGTTTCGCCACCCTCGACATGGCCGAACGGGTCGCCCACGCCGAAGAGCCCGGCTCGCAGCGGATATGGCGCTGGATCGGTGCAACCTGTCTGGCCGGCGGCATCTGGGCCATGCACTTCATCAGCATGCTGGCGTTCCAGGCGCCGATCGGCATTCAGTACGACCTGCCCGTGACCCTGTTTTCCCTGGTGATCGCGCTACTGGCGTCCTGGCTGGCGATGCACACCCTGAGCACGCCCCAGCCGAGCCTGCTGCAATACCTCAAGACCGCCATCGTCATTGGTCTGGGCATCGCCGGCATGCACTACGTCGGCATGGCCGCCATCGAATCCGCCGCCACGGCTTACTACGACCCCACTCTGTTTCTGGCCTCGATCGTGATCGCGATCGGCGCCAGCTTCGCGGCGTTATGGGTCGCCGGTTATCTGCGCGAAGGCAGTGGCCTGCACATTCAGATGCTCAAATACGTAGCAGCGCTGATTCTCGGCGCGGGCATCCTCAGCATGCACTTCACCGGCATGGCGGCACTGCAACTGGTGCTGCCCGAAGGGCAACTGCCGACCCTGGCGTCGCAAACCAGCCATTTGCAGTTGGGCCTGACCGTCGCGCTGATCACCTTGCTGATCCTCGGCAGCGCAATAAGCGCCGCATTGGCCGACAAGAAGCTGCAGAACAAGGAGCACGATCTGCGCCGGGTCAACGCCCTGCTCAGCCAGCTCGATCAGGCACGCATGTCGCTGCAGCACGTGGCCAACTACGACGCCCTGACCAACCTGATCAACCGGCGCGGCTTCAATCAGATCTTCGCCGAAAAACTCAGCCAGAAAACCAGCGAAGGCGGCATGCTGGCAGTGATGTTCCTCGACATCGACCACTTCAAACGCATCAACGACAGCCTCGGCCATGACGCCGGCGACGAACTGCTCAAAGTCATCGCCCAGCACATCAAGGGCTCGGTGCGCAGCCACGAAGATGTGGTGGCGCGATTCGGCGGCGACGAGTTCTGCATCCTGATCGGTCTGCGCGACCGCGAAGAGGCACGCAATCTGGCCCAGCGCATCATGCTCAAGATGAAAGAGCCGATCGAACTCGCCGGTCGGCGCATGGTGATGACCACCAGTATCGGCATCAGTCTGTTCCCCGAGGACGGCTCCACCTGCGATGAACTGCTCAAGCACGCGGATCTGGCGCTGTACCAGTCCAAAGGCGCCGGGCGCAACGGCGTGCATTTCTTCGATTCCAATCTGAAAAACCGCGCCAGCCTTGAGCTGCAACTGGAAGAGGAACTGCGCCACGCCCTGCGTGAAGAGAACGGCCTGCGGTTGTATTACCAGCCGATCTTCGAACTCAAGACCGGCAAGGTCACCAAGCTCGAAGCGCTGATCCGCTGGCAGCACCCGGTGCACGGCCTGCTCACCCCGGACCGATTCATCGCCATCGCCGAAAACAACGGCCTGATTGCCGAGCTCGACAACTGGGTCCTGCGCAAGGCCTGTGAGGACCTTGGCGAACTGTCGCGCCATGGCTGTTCAGAACTGAAGATCGCCTGGAACTGCTCACCGCTGAATCTGGCCCGGGAAGAACTGGCCAATGAAATCGAGCACGCCTTGCGCAGCGCCGGGGTCGCCCCGGAACGGCTGGAACTGGAAGTCACCGAAAACGCCTTGATGGGCAACATCGCCAACACGCTGGTGTTGTTGCGACAGATCCGCGCCCTCGGCGTGTCACTGTCGATCGACGACTTCGGCACCGGCTATTCGTCGCTGGCCTACCTCAAGCGCCTGCCGCTCAACACTCTGAAGGTCGACCGCTCGTTCATCCTCGACATTCCCAAGGCCACCGCCGACATGGAGATCGTCCAGGCGATCATCGTCATGGCGCACACCCTGCATTTGCAGGTGGTCACCGAAGGCGTCGAAAGCCTGGAGCAGTACGAATTCCTCGAGCGCTCGGGCTGCGACTTCATTCAGGGTTACCTGCTCAGCCGCCCGGTGCCACTGGCCGAACTGCGCCCGGTGCTGGAGGAAATCAATCAGCGCAAACACGCGCACGCGGTCAATCCGTTGAGTCTGGCGCGCGGTACATTTGCACCAGTGTCGCTGGATCCTTCTGCAAAAAACCCTGCGCCCCATGCAGGCGCATCAGTTGTGCGGCCAATCCGCTGATCGGCGTGGCCGAGCCGGTTTCCCGGGAAAACTTCACGGCGGTATCCAGATCTTTCAGCAGCGTGCGCACGTGCCACTTCACCGGTTCGAAACGACTTTCGGCCATTTGCGGGGCAAGAATCTGCAACGGTCTGGAATCGGCAAAACCACCGGCCAGCGCCTCGGCGATCAGGCTGGCATCGACCCCGGCCTGCTCGGCCAGCGCCACCACTTCGGCGATCACCAGGGCGTTGCAGGCGACGATCATCTGATTGCAGGCCTTGGTCACCTGACCGGCGCCGACGCCGCCCATGTGCGTGACGCGCTGCCCGAGTTCGAGCAATACCGGGCGTACGCGATCAAGATCTGCTGCATCACCGCCGACCATGATCGCCAGGCTGCCGGCCTCGGCCCCGACCACCCCGCCGGACACCGGCGAATCGAGCCAGGCCATGCCTGTCTTGTCGGCCAGTTCAGCCGCCATTTCACGGGTGGCCGTCGGTTCGAGGCTGGAAAAATCCACCAGCAACTGACCGGGTTTCGCCCCTTCGGCCACGCCGGCCGGGCCGAACACCACCTCGTGCACCACCGCGGTGTCGGCCAGGCACAGCATCACCACGTCAGCCTGTTCACAGAGTTCAGCGGGGGTCACCACCTGCCGGGCGCCGGCCTCGACCAGCGGCGCGCACTTGGCCGGGTTGCGGTTCCACACGGTCAGCGGGTAACCGGCGGCCAGCAGGCGGCGGCACATCGGCAGGCCCATCAGGCCGATTCCGGCAAAACCCAACGAAGGTCGCGTTGACATCATTTAGCCTCCTTTTGATTAAAGATCGCCGAATAATGGCCGATCCATCATCAATCAGGAAAGGATTCCCCCGCGCGGCACTCAGGCCATAACCCTGACGCACGGGCCAAATACGCGCAGAAAAAAGACGCGAGATTCCCATTCCGTGAGGTTCGACGACAGCGGTCGTTGAACCAACCAGTCCAGGTAGATGGCGCTCAATGACTTCTAAAAACAATCCGGCCACTGCGGTATCCGATCTGACTCTGAGCCCTGCGGCGAACAGCCCTGCCCCGATGAAGCCATTGCCACCTTCGCGCCCGCTGGGCACCCAGCAATACCTGTACTTCACCGAAACCAACACCGACCGCATCCTCGACAACCTCGATGGCCTGCGTGATCTGGTGTTCCCGCGCCCACCGCACCTGGAAGGCGACAACGAACAGCACAACGATCAGGAATTTCCGTCGGTGTGCCTGATCGGCCTCGGTCGCTGCGGCTCCAACATCGCCCTCGACGTGGCAGAGCTGGTGTACAACGCACGCAAGTTCTACCTCAACGAATTCAACAACGAGGATCGCGCGGCTGACCGTCGCCTGGCCTCCGACAAAGGCTACAGCCCGGCCCAGTGGATCAAGCAGAATCTGCGGATCGGCCCGAACAAGTCGACCAAACCGGTGTTCCTGGTGGAACCGCTGGTGATGCTCGGCGACCTGGACAAGGACATTGCCGGACGTATCCGCTTCTCGCGCAAGGGCGAAAAGAGCGGTTTCCTGCGCGACTACAGCAAGATGAAGATCATGGACTTGTCGGAAGTCCACGCCGGTGGCGCCGGTAACGCGCCGATCCTCGGCCAGTACCTGGCGAAGATCATCCTGAACAAGGACACCCAGCGCTTCTCCAGCCCTGACTGGAAAATGATCCACTCGTACCTGATCGACAGTTGCGGCATCAAGGCCAACCAGTCGCGCCTGTATTTCTCGATCTTCAGTGCCGGCGGCGGTACCGGTTCGGGCATGGCCTCGGAATTCGGCCTGGCCCAGCAGCACTCGTACATGAACAAGACGTTCGACACCAAGCCGATGGACGAACATGACGGCAAGAGCGGTCATTCGTTCGTGTTCGAGCCGATCTTCACCAGCGGCATCTGCGTGCTGCCGAACATTTCCGACCACCGCAGCGAAATGTCCGAGGCGCTGCACATCAACGCCGGTCGTCTGCTGTGCAAATACCTGTCGGAAGAATGGGATTTTTCGTACAACTTCGCCAACGAAGACAGCAGCGAAGCCAGCGTCATGGGCCGTATCCGCCCATGGAACGCGATGATGCTGATCTCCAACGACATCATGCGTTACGCCGAAGAGAGTGATGACGGCAACATCCAGAACATTGATGTCAATGCGATGGAGAAGCACGCAAACCAATACATCTCGCAGCAGATCTTCAACATTCTGACGGCCCAGGCGGTTACGACCGACTACGACCAGAACTATTTCCGTCGCGCCGGGATCGACATCGGCGAGACCATTCGCCTGGACGCCAACGACCTGTTCATGAGCCTGGCCGGCCCGGTGGCGATTGCCTATGCAGAATCGGTAGTGCCGGAAACCCCGCCGCCAAGCAGCGACAAGTTCAAGGTGTTCGACAAAGAGCCGCAGCGCCTGAACATCGACGACCTGTTCTTCCGCTCGATCGACCTGCCGCACTTCAACAAAGTGACCCAGGCCATCGAAGGCATCAGCCTGCTGCCGATCGAGTCCAAGCGCTATCGCGCTTCGCTGGAGCAGTACAAGAATTCCGGTTACGACGCGGCCGCGCTGCATGACCTGCACTTCTTCAAGAACTGCTCGTCGGTGGTCTCGATCGTTTCGCTGCCGAAAGACTACAAGCTGTCGTACATGGACCTGAACCGGCTGAAGACCCACCTCAACAGCCTGTTTCCCAACACCACGCTCAAGCGTTACGCGCTGGTGATCGGCGCCTCGGCCAACCTGTCGCTGACCACTCTGATCGCCAAGAGCCCGTGCCTGTCGGACGACTTCCTGACGCTGATCGTGGCGTTCATCAAGCGTTGCTTCGCCAAGACCCCATACCGTTTTGACGAGACCCTGGACAACTCGATCCTCGACTTCATCATCCAGGAGGAGTTCGACGAAGACCGCATCGACGACCTGCTCAACGAATTCGAGAACCCGGCGAAGATCCTCGATACCAACTGGTACGCGATCAAGCCGATGTACGAGAAGAAGTACCGCGAACTGATCAACGACAAAGAGAAGTTTGTCTCGATCAATGACATTCGCCTGTCGCGCGATTGCGTGAAGAAGTCGATCAAGTACCTGCGCGAGATCTACCGTCACCGGATCGGCAAGACCAAGGTCATCTCGCTGAACAACCATACCGGCAAGTCTTACTCGGTCTGATCGAAGACCGGGTCGCCCCCATCGCTGGCAAGCCAGCTCCCGCAGGGTTCGAGTGAACACGAATATTGTGGACACCACGAAAACTGTGGGAGCTGCGGTGCGACGATTCAACTTGCCAGCGATGAGGCCCCGAAATTCACTGAAGATTTCAGCCCTTCCAACATCCCGACACAATTAAGCAGCCCTTATTCTGCTTACTAAACTGTGCCCTTTACGTTTACGTCACCGTTATGCCACCCATGCTTGTGGCATTTCTCTACGGCAACATGCCATCACGCTACTCCGCTACACACTTTTTCGCGGTCATCACTCGCACCAACAAGGTGCACCCCATCAAACCGATGCCCTTTCCTGGACCAGGATCCACGGCCGGACCACCACGGCCCACATCTCTGGATCACGCTCGAAAATATCCAGCGCCCGCGTTTCAGACAGCTTGGCGACCTTGTCTTCGGCCAGCCAGGCGGCGACTTTCTCGCCCTGATCCGACGCCACGGCCTCAGCGACCGCGATCAAATCCAGGCCGGGGTCGACCCACAATAGGGCACCCTGGGCGTAGAAGCGCTCCAGCTCTTTCCAGGTAATAGATGCGGTTTCACCAAGCAGCTTGGCATAGAGGGTGCTAGGTTCTTGATTCATGGGGCTGTCCGGAAAAGAAATCGGCGCGAATGATAACGTCGGTGGTTCGGCAGAAAAACCCGGTTGCAAAAGGCCGTACCGAACGAAAAGAGCAGGAACGCCAGGGAATGCTGATGATTGGGCATAAGCCCTCTGAACGTCCCGCCGCAATTCTGTCTTTTTCTTTCATTAAAGCGACACCCTCAGGTTTTGCCCCCTGGCGCCAGCTTCCCAGGCCAACAACCGGCGCTCTACACTGTACCGGTACAGTTGCCGGGGGCATTTCCGGAGGGTATCGCCTAGATATCTGTCCCGGTTCTGCTGCTACGGCGTCAGGACTCTAAAAAAATACAACAGTAAGAGTGGAGCACTATGACTAAGGCTACTAAGCAGATTTCCAAACTGTTTGCCGCTATGGTTCTGGCCGGGGTTGCCAGCCATTCGTTCGCAGCTGACACCATCAAGATCGGTATCGCCGGCCCTAAAACCGGTCCAGTAGCCCAGTACGGCGACATGCAGTTCAGTGGCGCGAAAATGGCCATCGAACAGATCAACGCCAAAGGCGGCGTCGACGGCAAGAAGCTCGAAGCCGTTGAATACGATGACGCCTGCGATCCAAAACAAGCGGTAGCGGTAGCGAACAAGGTCGTCAACGACGGCGTCAAGTTCGTGGTCGGTCACCTGTGCTCCAGCTCCACCCAGCCTGCTTCGGACATCTACGAAGACGAAGGCGTGATCATGATCACCCCGGCTGCCACCAGCCCGGACATCACCAACCGTGGTTACAAGATGGTCTTCCGCACCATCGGTCTGGACAGCGCCCAGGGCCCTGCCGCCGGTAACTACATCGCCGATCACGTGAAGCCGAAAATCGTCGGCGTGCTGCACGACAAGCAGCAGTACGGTGAAGGCATCGCCACTGCCGTCAAATCCACCCTCGAGAAGAAAGGCACCAAGGTTGCCGTGTTCGAAGGCGTCAACGCCGGCGACAAGGACTTCTCCGCGATGATCGCCAAGCTCAAGCAAGCCAACGTCGACTTCGTCTACTACGGCGGCTACCACCCGGAGCTGGGTCTGATCCTGCGTCAAGCCCAGGAAAAAGGCCTGAAAGCCAAGTTCATGGGTCCGGAAGGCGTGGGTAACGACTCGATCACCCAGATCGCCAAGGACGCGTCCGAAGGCCTGCTGGTGACCCTGCCGAAGTCCTTCGACCAGGATCCGGCCAACGTGGCCCTGGCCGATGCATTCAAGGCCAAGAAAGAAGACCCGAGCGGTCCGTTCGTGTTCCCGTCCTACTCGGCCGTTGAAGTGATTGCCGAAGGTATCAAGGCTGCCAAGTCCGAAGATGCTGCCAAGGTGGCTGAAGCCATCCACGCCGGTACTTTCAAGACCCCGACCGGCGACCTGAGCTTCGACGCCAAGGGCGACCTGAAGGACTTCAAATTCGTGGTCTACGAGTGGCACAACGGCAAACCTAAAACCGAAGTGTCGCCTCAGTAAGGCCCTGCCTGACTGACTGCCAACAAAGCCCACGGCGTGCCGTGGGCTTTGTTTTACGAATGTATTGGGCCGCGCTGGCGTGATCCGCCAGTCTCCCCACCTGAAAATCTCAAAACCGTCATCAGCGGTTCGCTGGCAAAACCCGGATTCGAAGTGGATAAAGATCCACGGGACCGGGCGGGAAAATGACTCCACCAGTGAAATGCGTATCAGGTTTTTAGGAGCGCTGTAATGCCTGACATCTATCACTTCTTCCAACAGCTGGTTAACGGCTTGAACGTTGGCAGCATGTATGCCCTGATCGCCATCGGCTACACGATGGTCTACGGCATCATTGGAATGATCAACTTCGCCCACGGCGAGGTGTACATGATCGGTTCCTACGTGGCGTTCATCGCCATCGCCGGGCTGACCATGATGGGACTCGAAAGCGTCCCGCTGCTGATGACCGTGGCGTTCATCGCCAGCATCGTCGTCACCAGTTCCTACGGATACAGCATCGAACGCATTGCCTACCGCCCGTTGCGCGGCAGCAACCGTCTGATCCCGCTGATTTCCGCGATCGGTATGTCGATCTTCCTGCAGAACACGGTTCTGCTGGCGCAAGACTCCAAGGACAAAGCAATCCCCAACCTGATTCCGGGCAACTTCGCCTTCGGCCCAGGTGGCGCACATGAAGTGCTGATTTCCTACATGCAGATCGTGGTGTTCGCGGTGACCCTGATCGCCATGCTCGGCCTCACGCTGTTCATCTCCCGCTCTCGCCTGGGCCGCGCCTGCCGCGCCTGCGCCGAAGACATCAAGATGGCCAACCTGCTGGGCATCAACACCAACAACATCATCGCCCTGACCTTCGTCATCGGTGCTGCGCTGGCGGCTGTCGCGGCCGTGCTGCTGAGCATGCAGTACGGCGTGATCAACCCGAACGCCGGTTTCCTCGTCGGCCTCAAGGCCTTCACCGCTGCGGTACTGGGCGGGATCGGCAGCATCCCCGGCGCCATGCTCGGCGGGCTGGTGCTCGGGGTGGCGGAAGCCTTTGGCGCCGATATCTTCGGCGACCAGTACAAGGACGTCGTGGCTTTCGGCTTGTTGGTTCTGGTGCTGTTGTTCCGTCCGACCGGCATTCTGGGCCGTCCGGAGGTTGAGAAAGTATGAACAGGAATCTTAAACAGGCGCTGTTCAGCGCCTTGCTGGTCTGGGCCGTGGCCTATCCGGTACTGGGTCTGAAACTGACCATCGTCGGTATCAACCTGGAAGTGCACAACACCAGCCCGGCCATTCTGGCGACCATCGCCATTTGCTCGGTGCTGATGTTCCTGCGGGTGCTGTTCAACCAGCAGATCAGCAAGGCGTGGCGTTCGTCGCCGGGCATGCCGCTGATCCCGGCCAAGGCCAGCAACTTCCTGACCCTGCCGACCACCCAGCGCTACTTCATCATCGCCCTGATCATCGGTGCGCTGGTGTGGCCGTTCTTCGGCTCCCGCGGCGCAGTGGATATTGCGACGCTGATCCTGATCTACGTGATGCTCGGCCTGGGCCTGAACATCGTGGTCGGTCTGGCCGGTCTGCTCGACCTGGGTTACGTCGGCTTCTACGCTGTCGGCGCCTACAGCTACGCGCTGCTGTCGCACTACTACGGCCTGAGTTTCTGGATTTGCCTGCCGATTGCCGGCCTGATGGCGGCGACGTTCGGCTTCCTGCTCGGCTTCCCGGTGTTGCGTCTGCGCGGCGACTACCTGGCGATCGTGACCCTCGGTTTCGGGGAAATCATCCGCCTGTTCCTGCGTAACCTGACAGACATCACCGGCGGCCCGAACGGCATCAGCAACATCGAGAAACCGACGTTCTTCGGCCTGACCTTCGAGCGCAAGGCTGCGGAAGGCCTGCAAACCTTCCACGAGTATTTCGGCCTGGAATACAACTCGATCAACAAGGTGATCTTCCTGTACCTGGTTGCTCTGCTGCTGGCGCTGGCTGCGCTGTTCATCATCAACCGCCTGCTGCGCATGCCGATCGGCCGTGCGTGGGAAGCGCTGCGTGAAGATGAGATCGCCTGCCGCGCGCTGGGTCTCAACCCGACCGTGATCAAGCTCTCGGCGTTCACCCTGGGTGCGAGCTTCGCCGGTTTCGCCGGTAGCTTCTTCGCCGCCCGTCAGGGTCTGGTGACGCCGGAGTCGTTCACCTTCATCGAGTCGGCGATCATCCTCGCCATCGTGGTGCTGGGTGGCATGGGCTCGCAGCTGGGCGTGATTCTCGCGGCCGTGGTGATGATCCTGTTGCCGGAAATGATGCGTGAGTTCAGTGAGTACCGCATGTTGATGTTCGGTGCCCTGATGGTGTTGATGATGATCTGGCGTCCACAAGGTCTGCTGCCGATGCAACGCCCACACATGGAGTTGCGAAAATGAGCCGCGAGATCCTTAAAGTCGAAAATCTGAGCATGCGCTTCGGCGGCTTGCTGGCGGTCAACGGCGTGGCCCTGACCGTGAAGGAGAAACAGGTGGTGGCGCTGATCGGGCCGAACGGCGCCGGCAAGACCACCGTGTTCAACTGCCTCACCGGCTTCTACCAGCCATCGGGCGGCAGCATCCTGCTGGACGGCGAGCCGATCCAGGGCCTGCCGGGCCACAAGATCGCCCTCAAGGGCGTGGTGCGGACCTTCCAGAACGTGCGGTTGTTCAAGGACATGACGGCGGTCGAGAACCTGTTGATCGCCCAGCACCGTCACCTGAACACCAACTTCCTGTCCGGCCTGTTCAAGACCCCGGCGTTTCGCAAGAGCGAGCGCGAGGCAATGGAGTTCGCCGAGTACTGGCTGGAAAAGGTCAACCTGAAAGAGTTCGCCAACCGCCCCGCCGGCACCCTGGCCTACGGTCAGCAGCGTCGTCTGGAAATCGCCCGCTGCATGATGACCCGTCCGCGGATCCTCATGCTCGACGAACCGGCCGCGGGCCTGAACCCGAAGGAAACCGAAGACCTCAAGGCGCTGATCAGCGTGCTGCGTGAAGAGCACAATGTGACTGTGCTGCTGATCGAACACGACATGAAACTGGTCATGAGCATTTCCGACCACATCGTCGTGATCAACCAGGGCACGCCCCTGGCCAACGGTTCGCCGGAACAGATCCGCGACAATCCTGAAGTGATCAAAGCCTACCTGGGGGAAGCGTAAATGCTGCAGTTCGAAAACGTTTCCACCTTCTACGGCAAGATCCAGGCCCTGCACAGCGTCAACGTCGAAGTCCGCCAGGGCGAGATCGTGACCCTGATCGGCGCCAACGGTGCCGGCAAGTCCACCCTGCTGATGACGCTGTGTGGTTCGCCGCAGGCCCACAGCGGCAGCATCCGCTACATGGGTGAGGAACTGGTCGGCCAGGACTCGTCGCAGATCATGCGCAAGAGCATCGCCGTGGTGCCGGAAGGTCGTCGGGTGTTTGCCCGTCTGACCGTCGAAGAAAACCTGTCCATGGGCGGTTTCTTCACCGACAAGGGCGACTATCAGGAACAGATGGACAAGGTTCTCGGACTTTTCCCACGCCTGAAAGAACGCTTCAATCAGCGCGGCGGCACCATGTCCGGCGGCGAACAGCAAATGCTCGCCATCGGCCGTGCGCTGATGAGCAAGCCGAAATTGCTGCTGCTCGACGAGCCGTCGCTGGGCCTGGCACCGATCATCATCCAGCAGATCTTCGACATCATCGAACAGCTGCGCAAGGACGGTGTGACGGTGTTCCTGGTCGAACAGAACGCCAACCAGGCGCTGAAAATCGCTGACCGTGCGTACGTTCTGGAGAACGGCCGGGTGGTGATGCAAGGCACCGGTGAAGCGCTGCTGACCGACCCGAAAGTGCGCGAGGCATACCTCGGCGGTTGATGGATCGCTTCAAACAGAAAACGGCCTTCGGGCCGTTTTTTTGTGCCCGGCAAAAAAACTTTTACCGATCGCTGTAACGCATCGCCAAGTCGTTTCTCTAGTGGGGCAAGCAAGCGCAATCGCTTGTTCAAACCCAAGTTCAAACCGGAGAAACATCATGACTGCTACCACCCGCACCCTGTCCGCCACCGCCCTGGTTCTGGCCCTCGGTTCCGCTCTGAGCATCGCTGCCGTCTCCACCGCCCACGCCGCTGACGACAACATGGAAAAATGCTTCGGCGTGGCCATGAAAGGCAAGAACGATTGCGCCGCAGGCGCGGGCACCACCTGTGCCGGCACCGCGAAAATGGATCATCAGGCCAACGCCTGGAAACTGGTTCCGAAAGGTACCTGCACCACCACCGAAAGCAAAACCTCGCCGACCGGTTTCGGTCAGCTCGAAGCGTTCAAAGCCAAGTCCTGATCCGGGAGCCGCCCGAGTGTCGATCATGATCACTTCCTGCGACCATGCCTTGCGCCGCACTCGGGCAGCCCTCACCGGGCTCCCGTCCCGTGCCGGGCTGGGACTCAAGAGCGAGCACTTCAGCGAAGTGCTCGATTCACGTCCGGACATCGGATTCTTTGAAGTCCACGCCGAAAACCACATGGTGGCCGGCGGTCCGTTTCATCATTTTCTGGGGCTGATTCGAGAAACCTATCCGCTGTCGCTGCACGGCGTCGGGCTGTCCATCGGTGCCGAAGGCGCGCTGGATGTCCAGCACCTCAAACGCCTGGCGGCACTGATCGAGCGCTATCAACCTCACTCCTTTTCCGAACACCTGGCCTGGTCGAGCCACGGCCCGGTGTTTCTCAATGACTTGCTGCCCCTGGCGTACGACACGCCGACGCTGAACCGCGTCTGCGACCACATCGACCAGGTACAGAACACCCTCAAGCGTCCGATGCTGCTGGAGAACCCGGCGACGTATTTGGCATTTGAACGCTCGACGATCGACGAAGCGGAATTCATCCGTGAGGTCATCCGGCGCACTGGCTGTGGTCTGTTGCTGGACGTGAACAATGTCTACGTCTCGTGCATCAACCATCAGCGCGATCCCCTGGCTTATCTCGACGCACTGCCGCTGCACACGGTGGGCGAGATTCATCTGGCGGGGTTTGCCGAAGATTCCGACAGCCTCGGTGATCGCTTGCTGATCGATGATCACGGCGCGCCGATCGATCAAGCCGTCTGGTCGCTGTACCGGAAAGCGCTGGAACGTGTCGGCCCGGTGGCGACGCTGATCGAACGGGACAATCAGGTGCCGGCCTTCAACGTGCTGTTGACGGAAGCGCAGCAGGCCGATGAGCTGTTGCTGTGCGCGGGAGGTCGGCCGTGAGCACTCAAGCCACGTTCAGCGCAGCGTTGCTCGATATCGACCTGCCCTGCCCCGACGGTTTGTGCAGCGCCAACGGCGCCGATCCGGCCAGCCGTTTCGCGGTGTACCGCAACAATGTTCAGAGCTCGTTGATCAACGCACTGGCCGACAGTTATCCCGTGGTGGTGCAGTTGGTGGGGGACGAATTCTTCCGGGCCATGGCCGGAATTTTCGTGCAAAGCCATCCGCCACACAGTCCGTTGATGAGCGACTACGGCGATGAGCTGGCAGACTTCATCAGCGGCTTCGAACCAGCCGCGAGCGTCCCCTATCTAGCCGATGTCGCGCGACTGGAACGCTTGCGCACGCTGGCCTATCACGCTGCCGATGCGTTGCCCCTGAGTCAGGAGCGGATCGCTGCTGTATTCGCAGATGCCGATGCGCTGAACGAACTGCGCATCGGCTTGCACCCTTCGCTGCATCTGCTCGATTCAAGCTTCGCCGTGGCGGACATCTGGGCCGCGCATCAGCACGACGCGACGCTGGCCGGGATCGATCTGCATCACGCCCAACACGCGTTGATCCTGCGCAATGGACTGGAAGTCGAGGTGTTCGCCGTGGATCGCGGCGCCAGTCAGTTCATTCGTCAACTCAAGGCCGGCCATTTACTGACTCAGGCACTGGAGTCCGCCGAGGCCTTCGACCTCAGCCAGACCCTCGCCCTGCTGATCAGTCGCCAAGTCATCACTCATTTCCATCCAAAGGTGTCGTCATGAACAGCCTCATTGCCCGCGCCATCGCGCTGCTGGAAAAAATCCCCCACAGTCTGATCGCTTTCATCGCGCGTTTTTCCATCGCAGCGGTGTTCTGGAAATCCGGGCAGACCAAGATCGAAGGCCTGGCCGTCGACCTGATCGATGGCACCTTCGAGTTCGGCTGGCCGCGTCTGGCGGACTCGACGATTCCACTGTTCAAGAGCGAATACCACGTGCCGCTGCTCGCGCCGGAAATCGCCGCGCATCTGGCGGCGTTTGCCGAGCACTTCTTTCCGGTTCTGATCCTGATCGGCTTCGCCACACGGTTTTCGGCGCTGGCGTTGCTGGGCATGACCCTGACCATTCAGCTGTTCGTGTACCCGGATGCGTACCCGACCCACGGCACCTGGATGGCGGTGTTGCTGTACCTGATGGCGACCGGGCCGGGCAAACTGTCGCTCGATTACCTGATCGCCCGGCATTACAACCGGTCCAGCGCTTCGCCACTGAGCTTGAACCAACCGATCAGATAATCCGCCAGCACCTGGGTGCGTTTCGGTAGACCGCCCTGATACGGGTGCACCAGGTACATCGGCATGCGTCGGGTCTGAAAATCCCGCAGGAGCCAGCGCAACCGGCCGTCAGCCAATTCTGCCTGCAACAGGTAGGACGGCAGGCGAGCAATGCCGGCGCCGGCCAGTGCGGCTTTCTTCAACAGGTTGTAGTGATTGCTGGCGAACGGTCCCGACACCCGCACCCGCAGCAGTTCGTGCTGCTGGTGATAGAGCCATTCCTCGCGACCGCTGTAGTGACTGTTGAGCAGGCAACGGTGTTCGGCCAGTGCCTGTGGCGTCAGCGGTTCGCCAAAGCGCTCCAGATATTCAGGGCTGGCGCAGGTCATTTCCTGCCAGGCCAGCAGCGGCCTGGCCACCAGTCGCTCGTCATTGGCCACTTCGGTGCGGATCGCCAGATCGAAGCCGTCGCGAGACAGGTCGCGGTAGCTGTTGTTCAGCTCCAGTTCGATCTGTACCTCGGGGTATTTCTGCGAGAAATCCAGCAACAGGCCGTCGAAGAACGTTTCCCCCAGCGACACCGGCACCGTCATACGCACGGGACCTGCCATATCGTCCTTCAATCGCGCCAATGCCTGACGTGCTCTTTCGACCTGGACTACAAGCGCCTGAGCCTGTGGCAACAACGCCGCACCGGCCGCCGTCAGGCTCAACCGACGCGTGGTGCGTTGCAGCAACACCACGGAAAACCGCGTCTCCAGCTGACTGATGCGCTTGGACAACTGCCCCTTGCTACACCCCAATTGCTGCGCCGCCAGAGTAAAACTTCCCGCCTCGATCAACACCGCGAACGCCGCCAGATCATCCATCTCGCTCATGGATTGTTTCCATTTGAAAACCAAAGGTTGCCCATTAGTGCGCTTATCCGCAGAAAAAACCACTCTAGACTGAAACCTTGTTCAATCACTTGAGGCAAGCACGATGAAAATTCTGTTGATCGGCGCAGGCGGCACTATCGGTTCGGCCGTGGACAAAGAACTGTCGCAGCGTCACGAAGTCATTCGCATCGGTCGCAGCAGCGGCGATTTCCGGGTGGATATCAGCGACAGCGCATCGATCCGCAAGCTGTTCGAACAGACCGGCAAGTTCGACGCTCTGGTGTGCGCCGCCGGCAACGTGACCTTCGCCCCGCTGGGTGAAATGACCGAAGACAGCTTCGCCCTCGGCCTGAAAGACAAGTTGATGGGCCAGGTCAATCTGCTGCTGATCGGCCGCGAATTCGCCAACGACGGCGCATCGTTCACCTTCACCACCGGCGTGCTCAGCCACGATCCGATCCGCAGCGGCGCCTCGGCTGCACTGGTCAACGGCGCGCTGGACAGCTTCGTGCGTGCCGCCGCCATCGAGCTGCCACGCGGTCTGCGCGTGAACTCGATCAGCCCGACGGTGCTGGTCGAGGCCATGGGCAGCTACGCCCCGTACTTCCGTGGCTACAAGCCGGTTCCTGCGGCGGATGTGGCGTTGGCCTACGCCAAAAGTGTCGAAGGCTTGCAGACAGGTCAGACGTTTCACGTGGGTTGAAAAACTTCGGCTTGCGACGCTGGGTCAGCGTCGCATCAAGGTGTCAAAGGCTCCAGCAGCGTCGGCACCAGATTTCTGGCGACCTCACGCGGCACGCCTATCCTCAGGCCCGGCCCGCGGACCACCGATCCAACCATCGCGCTCGACACTTGAATGCCATTGATGGATACCTGCAGGAGCTTGTGCATTCCCTCAGTCGTCGCCCGCTCCAGGCGACGCTGTGCATCCGGGCTCAAGGTGACATTGAGCTCGACCGTTTGCGGATTCGGATCATCGATTCGTTTGAGCTCGAGGCTCATTTCGGAGAAATCCGCCGCTGATGAAAAAGCAATTTCTGCCGCCACCGACGGCAATGAAGCCATCAATGCCAGTACTGCCAATAGCACCCTGCCTGATCCTTTCATACAAAACCTCGCGCATCCAAAAGGCGGACAAGGTACTGCCAAATACCTTTCGCCCCGACTTCCAAAGTTAACCCAAATGTTTCCGGTACATGGCAGGTCCAACTCATGGTTGTGATCAGCGGCCAGCCTGCGTAACGTGGCGGCACTTGTCTGGAGAGCCAAAGATGCGTGTTGCCCGTTCCCTGATTGTTGTTGCCCTGCTCCCGTTGTTTGCCGCGTGCCAATTGTTCGACGGTGCGCGGGAAAGCGCCTCCCACGTCGGCCAGACTCGGATGCAGGGGCAACTCACCGCTGCCGACGGCAAACTGGTGTTTCAGGCCTGCGGCGAGCAGCGCCAGTACGTGGTCAATGACATCGGCGGCACCAGCGTCCTGCAAGAGGCCGCCACCCTGGCCGATCAGCAGGGCAAGCTGTTCGCCGACGTGCGCGGGAAGATCTCCGGCGACCGCCTCGACCTGACCCAGCTCTATCGCGTCGAACGCTCCGGCACTGCCTGCGACGATCCCAACTTCAAACAGCTGATCCTGCGCGCCGCCGGCCATGGCCCGGAATGGAACGTCAAGGTCAGCGGCAAGGGGCTGGTCATCGACCGCGAAGGCCAGCCACCGCTCGCCGTGCCTTACGTTGAAGAGCAACTGGGCGATGGCCGCTTCAACCTCAGTAGCGAAGCCAACAACCAGCGCATCGAGCTGTGGGTGGCACCGCAGCGCTGTGTCGACAGCAGCACCGGCAGCGTGCAGCACATGAGCGCCGAGCTGCGTATCGACGGCCAGGTACAGCGCGGTTGCGGGTATTTCGGCGGTTCGCGTAACGACTGATCGTTTTACCCTCACGGGATCCGGCGGATGCGGCTTATAATCGCCGCCTTCAAACGCCCTGGCGCAGTTGTGCGCCCCGCGAACCGGATCCTGTCATGTTACGAATCACCGAACTCAAGCTGCCGATCGACCATCCCGACGAAGACCTGCGCGCTGCCATCGTGCAACGCCTGGGCATTGCCAGCGATGACCTGCTCGATTTCACCTTGTTCAAGCGCAGCTACGATGCGCGCAAAAAGTCTTCCGAACTGTGCTTCATCTACACCATCGACCTCCAAGTGCGCGACGAGGCCAAAGTGCTGGGCAAGTTCGCCGACGACCGTAACGTCAATGTGGCGCCGGATGTCAGCTACAAATTCGTCGGTCAGGCACCAAGCGACCTGAGCCAGCGCCCGATCGTGGTCGGTTTCGGCCCGTGCGGGATCTTCGCCGGCCTGCTGCTGGCGCAGATGGGCTTCAAGCCGATCATCCTCGAACGCGGCACCGAAGTGCGCCAGCGCACCAAGGACACCTGGGGCCTGTGGCGCAAAAGCGTGCTCAATCCCGAGTCCAACGTGCAGTTTGGCGAAGGCGGCGCGGGCACGTTCTCCGACGGCAAGCTGTACAGCCAGATCAAGGATCCGAAATTCCTCGGCCGCAAGGTTCTGCACGAATTCGTGAAGGCCGGCGCGCCGGAAGAAATCCTCTACGTCAGCAAACCGCACATCGGTACGTTCCGCCTGACCGGCATGGTCGAGACCATGCGCGAAGAGATCCGTGCCCTCGGCGGTGAAGTACGCTTCCAGGAACGCGTCACCGACGTGCTGATCGAGGACGGCCAACTGGTCGGCGTCGAACTGGCCAGCGGCGAAACCCTGCACTCCAGACACGTGATCCTGGCGCTGGGCCACAGTGCCCGCGACACCTTCCGCATGCTCCACAGCCGTGGCGTGTTCATGGAAGCCAAGCCATTCTCGGTGGGTTTCCGGATCGAGCACCCGCAATCGCTGATCGACCGCGCACGTCTTGGCAAGTATGCCGGACACCCTAAATTGGGCGCCGCCGACTACAAACTGGTGCACCACGCCAAGAACGGCCGTTCGGTCTACAGCTTCTGCATGTGCCCGGGCGGTACCGTGGTGGCGGCGACTTCCGAGCCGAACCGCGTGGTCACCAACGGCATGAGCCAGTACTCGCGTAACGAGCGCAACGCCAACTCCGGCATCGTCGTCGGCATCACCCCGGAAGTCGATTATCCGGGCGGCCCGCTGGCCGGGATCGAGTTGCAGGAACGTCTGGAGTCCCACGCCTTCATCCTTGGCGGCAGCGACTACAAGGCGCCGGCGCAACTGGTCGGCGACTTCATCGCCGGCACGCCATCCACCGCGCTGGGCGAAGTCGAGCCGTCGTACAAACCGGGCGTCTCGCTGGGCGATCTGGCCCTGGCCCTGCCGGACTTCGCCATCGAAGCCATTCGGGAAGCCCTGCCGGCGTTCGAGAAGCAGATTCGCGGTTATTCGCTGCACGATGCGGTGCTGACCGGGATCGAGACCCGCACCTCGTCGCCGCTGCGCATCACCCGAAATGAATCGCTGCAGAGCATGAACGTGAAAGGTCTGTTCCCGGCCGGTGAAGGCGCGGGTTATGCGGGCGGGATTCTGTCGGCGGGTGTTGACGGGATTCGCATCGCGGAAGCCGTGGCGCGCGATATCCTCGGTCTGAAAGACTGACCTGCACCGCCTGAAACACTGCAAAAACTGTGGGAGCTGGCTTGCCAGCGATGACGGACTCAGATTCACATTTAATGTTGACTGACACTCCGCTATCGCTGGCAAGCCAGCTCCCACATTGGTTACCGGTGACTCAAATATTTGCGCGCAACACTGAAGCCGGCAGCGCCTCACCCTGCTCGGCACTCGCCGCCACGGCCGCCATCAATCCCTCCAGCTCATAGCCCTGCGCCTTGAGCCACGCCTGATCGTAATACGTATCCGCATAGCGCTCGCCGCCATCGCACAGGATCGCCACGATCGAGCCCGACTCCCCCGCTGCCTTCATCTGCTGCGCCGCCATCAGTGCGCCGATCAGGTTGGTGCCACTTGACCCACCCACATGCCGGCCCAGACGCTGCGCCAGGTAATGCATGGCCGCCAGCGACAAGGCGTCCGGCACCTTGACCATCGCATCGATTACCTTCGGCAGAAACGACGCTTCCACCCGTGGCCGGCCGATCCCTTCGATCCGCGAACCGTGGTCCAGACGCAGGCTGGCATCGCCGCTCTGGTAAAAGTCGAAGAACACCGAACGCTCGGCATCCGCGCACAGTACGCGGGTACAGTGCTGGCGGTAACGCACGTAACGCCCGAGGGTCGCGGTGGTGCCGCCGGTGCCGGGGCTGGAAATCAGCCAGGCCGGGCATGGATGCTGCTCATAGCGCATCTGCTGGAAGATCGACTCGGCGATGTTGTTGTTCGCCCGCCAGTCGGTGGCGCGCTCGGCGTAGGTGAACTGGTCGATGAAGTGACCGTCGTGCTCGCGGGCCAGGCGTTCGGATTCGGCGTAGATCTGGGTCGGATCATCCACCAGATGACTCTGGCCACCGTAGAACGCAATCTGCGCAATCTTCTCTCTGGAGGTGGTCGCCGGCATCACCGCAATGAACGGCAGGCCGAGCATCCGTGCGAAGTACGCTTCGGAAATCGCCGTCGAACCGCTGGACGCCTCGATCACCGGCGCGCCGGGTTTGAGCCAGCCATTACACAAGGCGTAGAGAAACAGCGAGCGGGCGAGCCGATGCTTGAGGCTGCCGGTCGGGTGGCTGGACTCGTCCTTGAAATACAACTCGATGCCCGGAAAACCCGGCAGCGGCAAGGGGATCAGGTGGGTGTCGGCGCTGCGCTGGAAGTCCGCTTCGATGATCCGGATGGCTTCGCGGGCCCACTGTCGGTTGTCGCTCATGGCTGTTGATCTCGTTGAATCGGGCAGAAATGCCTTCACAGGCTCAGTCCCAAGCTTAGGAAAAAACCTACAGCACCGACAGATACAGCTGAACTTCAATACCTTGGGCAACTGCTAGGCTCTCCTGCACATTGGCCGGCGCCCTGTAACCATATATAACAAAAAAGAATATAACTTTTGTTTTAACAACTAACGGTACGGGTTAGGGTGTGCCACCTTTTGACTTTATCGATGGAGAGCGACCTTGCCTCTGCGTAGCACTTTCACGCGTTTCTTTCAGTTGGAAGCTGCCAGCGGTCTGTTACTGATCGCCGCAGCCATCCTGGCTCTAATCATCAACAACTCGCCGCTGTCGTGGTTGTACAACGGCCTGCTCGACACCCCGGTGGTGGCGCAGATCGGCGCGTTGAAAATCGCCAAGCCCCTGCTGCTGTGGATCAACGACGGCCTGATGGCGCTGTTCTTCCTGCTGATAGGCCTGGAAGTGAAGCGCGAAGTGCTCGACGGTCAGTTGTCTAAACCGTCGCAGATCGTCCTGCCCGGTGCGGCCGCAATTGGCGGCATGCTGGTGCCGGCGCTGATCTACTGGTTCCTCAACCGTGACAACCCGGCAGCGCTCGACGGCTGGGCTATCCCGACCGCCACCGACATCGCTTTCGCCCTTGGCGTGCTGGCCTTGCTCGGCAAGCGGGTGCCGGTGTCGCTGAAGCTGTTCCTGATGACCCTGGCGATCATCGATGACCTTGGCGCGATCGTGATCATCGCGATTTTCTATTCCGGCGAGCTCTCGACCCTGTCGCTGGGCCTGGCGGCGGCGTGCATTGCGGCGCTGGTAGCGATGAACCGGCTCGGTGTGGTCAAGCTCGGGCCGTACATGATCATCGGGCTGATCCTGTGGGTCTGCGTGCTCAAGAGCGGTGTCCATGCGACGCTGGCAGGCGTGACCCTGGCGTTCTGCATCCCGTTGCGCACCAGGAATGCCGAACCTTCGCCGCTGCTGACCCTCGAACACGCGCTGCACCCGTGGGTGGCCTACGGCATTCTGCCGCTGTTCGCCTTCGCCAACGCGGGTCTGTCGCTGAGCGGCGTGACTGTCGAGAGCTTCACCCACCACGTGCCGATGGGCATCGCCGTCGGCCTGCTGCTGGGCAAGACCCTCGGCGTGTTCGGCCTGACCTGGCTCGCCGTGAAGACCGGCATCGCCGCCTTGCCCCAGGGCGCCAACTGGGGCCAGGTGCTGGGCGTGGCGATCCTCTGCGGGATCGGCTTCACCATGAGCCTGTTTGTCGGCTCCCTGGCATTCGTGCCGGGTGCCAGTGAATACGCCGGGATGGACCGGATGGGCATTCTCACCGGGTCGGTGTTTGCGGCATTGATCGGTTATGCGGTGACATTGGCGGCGAGCAGAAAAGGATCCACACAATGAAGTTAACACGCTCATTACGCGCCTCTCACTGGAAGGCCCAAGACTCAATGAAAGATTCACACACATGATTGGGCTCCAGAACCCTGCAAAGCATTTGGTAGTCTCCCGTTGGCGCTGCTCGCAGCGCTTAACCTGAGCCTTTCAAGTGTGCTATATCTTCTGTTGACAGCAGCGTCACCTCAGAACGTTTTTTCGGAGCCTTCCATGTCACGCAAAGCAGAAAAGCGCCCAATGACGGACAGTCAGATTGCCGTGCAGGAGTCTTATATTCCGGACATTGCCCTGAAAGCGTTCAACAACGCCTACAAAATGGCGCTTGCCAACGGTGCTGCTGTGCTTGTCGCCAAAGATGGTCAGCTGTTTGAAGTGACAGAAAAATCTTCGGTTGCATTGCGCTCGATCGGCACATATGGAAACCTGAAAAGCGGGACTCGCCTGCAAATCAGCAAACTGCCTAAACAGGTCGTTTCTTGAGCACACCGAGGGTACGTATATTCGCCGGACCAAATGGCTCAGGAAAAAGCACCTTTAATCGGCTGGTTCCTGCGCATCTATTGGGAAATTACATAAACCCGGATGATATAGAGCGTGCAATCAAAGACACTGGTTATTTTGATTTCACCACCTATCGCATCGAATCTCACAAAAATGACATTTTCGATTTTTTCCGCAACCACGCCCTGCTGAAAAAAGCTCCAGAGTCATTGGCAAAATAGGATTCGATTACGATTGAAGGTGACAGGCTCAGCTTCTCGGATACTCAGATCGACTCCTATGTAGCCTCCGCTCTTTCCGACTTCATACGGCGCTCTTTGATCAAAGAGAAAATCAGTTTTACGTTCGAAACCGTCATGTCCTCCTCAGATAAAGTCGATTTGCTTTACGAAGCCCAGAGATCCGGGTACAGGGTTTACGTCTATTACGTTGCAACAGCCGACCCGGAAATCAATGTCGCCAGGGTTGCCTATCGCGTATCACAGGGTGGGCACAACGTTCCTCCTGAAAAGATACGAAAGCGTTATTGGAGGTCTCTGGCGCTCCTAGCGGATGCAATCCTCACCTCGAACAGAGCCTATATCTTTGATAACTCCGACGAAGGTAGCGAAGGACTGACACAGGTTGCAGAGATCACAGACGGGGAGCTGATTGAAATCAAATCTGACGTACAGCCACCTTGGTTTAAAGAGTTCGTGCTCGATAAACTGATCTAGATCAGAAGCCTACGACTTCTCTTAATGTCGGCCTTTATTCACGTCGAACAATCACCCACGCCTTTAAAGATACGTCCTACCTAATCGCATTCGTCTATCGGGATCACTGGTGAACACCAAACAAAAACCCCGACCAGTCACCTGATCGGGGTTTTCTTTTACCGCTCGTTCGCGATTAGTGCGAAACGCGGCTGGTCCCGCCAACGGTGGAAATCCGTACCCGCTCACCCACGCGGAACACTTCATTCTCCTGAACCTGCTGCACATAGGCACGCATGCTGCCGTCGTCTTCGCGCACGGTGATTTCAACACCTTGAGTGCGAGTCAGGCCTTCTTCAGTGGCCGAACCGATCAGGCCGCCGGCCACGGCACCGATAACGGCTGCAACGATGCTGCCTTTGCCGCCGCCGATGGCACTGCCGCCAACACCGCCAACCACTGCACCGGCAGCGCCGCCGATCGGGGTCTTGGTGCCTTCGATTTTCACCGGACGCAGGGATTCGATGGTGCCCATGCGAATCGTCTGCACGCGACGCGCTTCGTCACGGGAGTAGGAGTCACCGGTCAGGCTCGACTGGCAGCCGGTCAGCAACATCGCCATCGTGGAAAAGGAAGCAACCAGCAGAACAGACTTACGCATAGCATCAACTCCAAAGGACAGGTATTCATTAAACTCCGCAGCTTGACGCCTGTCACGGCGTCGCCCGGATAAAGTTGCTTTCATTCAGGCCCGGTACAGGCACCCGCGAACTCCCCAACAGTAGCGCCAAATTCCATTTCCTGCGCCGCCGACCCAAGGATTTCCATGGATTACTTCATCATTGTCGTCACCACAACCGCCGGCCTGTACTTCCATTGGTGGCTGTATGTGCGGATCAAACGCTGGATGGATCGCGATCTGGCATTGTCACTGGCCGGCAAGGATGAAGGCAAACGCGCGTTCATGCTCGAACGGCTGGAGCAGGCTCAGGCGCAGAAGATCAAGCGCCGGGACCTGCCGAAGTGGCTCCAAGCCGCTGCGGCAGACTATCCCGCTCGGTAGACTGCTCAGGGTGCCAGACGTTCAAGAATCCAGTCGGCGCCCTGCACACGGTAGTTGAGGCGATCGTGCAGGCGGCTCGCGCGGCCCTGCCAGAATTCCACGCGTTCGGGGAGCAGGCGGTAGCCACCCCAGTGTTCCGGGCAGTGAGGCTGAGTGTCGGTGAAGCGTTGCTCGGTCGCCTTGAGCAAATCTTCCAGCTCACCCCGGCCGTTGATCACCCGGCTCTGCGGTGAAGCCCAGGCGCCGAGTCGGCTCCCCAGCGGTCGCACCTGATAGTACGCATCCGACTCTTCAGGCGTGACCTTCACCACCCGCCCTTCGATCCGCACCTGGCGCTCCAAAGTCGGCCAGAAGAATGTCATGGCAGCAAACGGGTTCGCCGCCAGATGCTGGCCCTTGGCGCTTTCGTAGTTGGTGAAGAAGGTGAAGCCCTGCTCGTCCAGCCCCTTGAGCAGCAGAATGCGGCAATGCGGACGGCCATCCGCATCCACCGTGGCCAGGGTCATGGCGTTGGCTTCCACTGGCGCCTGTTCGGTTTTCACCGCTTCGGCAAACCACTGGTGAAACAACGCAAAGGGCTCCGCCGGGGCTTGCGCCTCGGTCAGGCCATCCCGAGTGTAATCACGACGCATATCTGCCAGAGACTGGGTCACGGCGCATTCCTTTTCGTTAGCGGATCACTTTTTAGTGGTATCGGTCGCAGCGACGTTCTTGTCGGTTGCGGCGGCTTTGGCGGGCGCGGTCTTTTTCGCCGGAGCCTTGGCCGGGGCCTTCTTCGCTGGAGCCTTGGCAGCCGCTTTCTTGGCCGGAGCCTTTTTGGTGGCCGGTACAGCGGCTTTCTTCGCAGTTGGCGCCGGGGTCACCGGTTTGGCGACAGGCTTGACGTCCTGAGCAGCGACCATCGTCACTGGCTTAGGTGCCGGCATGTTGTACTTGCTCAGCAGCGCGACCATGGTGTTCTGCGGGGTCACCAGCAGTTCGACACGGCGGTTCAGGGCACGGCCTTCAACGCTGTCGTTGGCAGCACGCGGTGCTTCGGAGCCCATGCCGCGCAGCATCAGGCGGTCACGCTGCAGACCGCTGAGGCGGAAGATGGCCGCCACGGCCTGGGCGCGTTCCTGACTCAGCTTGATGTTGGCCGGAGCGGCACCGGTGGTGTCACTGTGACCGAGCACCAGTACGGCGGTTTTCGGGTCGGCTTCGAGGATTTTCGCCACGCGGGTGAACGGGCCGAGGGTCACTGGCAGCAGCATCGCCGGACGATCCGGGTTGAACGAGCCTTCCACCGGCGCGGTCACGACCAGCACGTTTTCACGGCGTTCGAGTTGCAGGTTGCTGTCCTTGATTGCGGTGCGCAGGCGCGGTTCGTAGTCATCCAGCCACGCTTGGGTCACTTTCGGATCGGGCATCGGCACGACTTTGGCCGTGTCCTGCTCCTTGCCACCAAACGGCCACCACCATTTGCCACCCTTGTCGGCCTCGGCCTTGGCGACTTCAACCGGTTTTGCCTCGGGTTTGGGTTTGGCTTCAGCTTTCACTTCAGCCTTGGCCGCCGAGTCGTCCGAGCCAAACGGCCAGTACCACGGACTGCTGCTCTCAGCCTTGGCCAGAGGCGCGGTGGCGGCCGGTTTCAACGGGGCAGGTGCCGGAGCGAGTTCCTTGGCTGCGACTTTGTCGGAAGAACCGAACGGCCACCAGCTGCCGCCATCGGCGTCGTTCTTTGGAGTCTGTGCACAACCGGTGATTGCGAAACACAGGGCCAGGGCGAGAGTTTGTTTGGACGACATTGGAAACCCACAAAAATAATTAGTGAACAATCAGAGGACTTTCGCCCGGATAAACAGACGCTTTGAAACGAAATTCGCCATGAGGTTCCGGCCCTGGAACCTCGGACGACGCTTTACAGACAAGTGGCAAGTACCCGCGCCAGCTTCTGCGCGCGCGGATCCATCAAGACGTACGGCCCCAGTGTATTTGTCACAAATCCGAAGGCAACATCGTGCTCCGGATCAGCAAAACCGATGGAACCGCCAGCACCCGGATGGCCGAATGCACGCGGGCCGAGGCCGTAGGTGGCGTTCGGCACGTCGGGTTGATCGAGCATGCAACCGAGACCGAAACGGGTGCGGGTCAGCAAGGTCTTGTCCTCGCCGAGGCTGTGTTCGCGGGTCAGTTCGTCGAGCATTTCGCTTTCCAGCAGGCTGCCGTCGAGCAGACCGGCGTAGAACCCGGCCAGACTGCGGGCATTGCCGTGGCCGTTGGCCGCCGGTTGCTGCATGCGCCGCCATTCCGGTTTGTTGGTGCTGGTGAGCACCGACGGCGGATTGGTGAAGGCCCGGGTGGTCATGGCCGTCGGCTCGCGCATGGTCACTTGCAGCAAGCGCTGGGCGGCAGCGTCGCCGGTGTTGCCCTTGCCGCGAGCGATGTGCGCCACGCGATGGAATTCTTCGTCGGCCAGACCGACATGGAAATCCAGCCCCAGCGGTTTGGCGACCCGCGCCACAATGGACTCCCCCGGCCCGCGACCGTCGGCGCGCCGCAGCAATTCGCCGATCAACCAGCCGTAAGTGATCGCGGCATAACCGTGACCGGTGCCCGGCGTCCACCACGGTGCTTCGGCGGCGAGGGCGTCGACCATGGTTTGCCAGTCGTACAGCGCTTCCGGCGCCAGCAATTCGCGCAGGGCCGGCAGACCGGCCTGATGGCAAAGCAGTTGGCGCAGGGTGACGGACTCCTTGCCGGCAGCGGCGAATTCCGGCCAGTAACGGGCGACCGGCGCATCGAGCTGCAACTTGCCTTCGGCGACCAGTTGCAGCGCGGTGACGGCGGTGAAGGTCTTGGTGCAGGAGAACAGGTTGGCGATGGTGTCGCTGTGCCAGGCCTCGGCGCCGTCCTTGTCGGCGGTACCGGACCAGAGGTCGAGGACGGTTTCCCCGCCGACCCGGATGCACAACGCGGCGCCGCGTTCCTGGGGATCGTCGAACAGTGCGGCGAAGGCTTCGCGCACCGCTTCGAATTGAAGCTCGTAATGGCCCTGAATCTGCACCCGCAACTCCCCCGCGAAAACGCTCTACAAAGTGGCCCGCATTGTTCCAGCCCGTGAGGCTTTTGGGAACCGCTGCGGGCCGGGCGGTCTTCAGGTTTCGTAACGATCAGTGACCGTTGCCGGAATGCCCGCCTGTATGGCCTGCGCCCTGCCCCGGGCCTTTGCCGGGGTCAGCCTTGCGGCCGCCTTCGGTTTCGTGGCCGGCCTTGTCCGCTGCGGCAGCCGCTTTCTGCGCCTCTTCGCTCAACTGATCGACGGTCGCCAGGTTGCTTTTGCGCACCGTTTCGACAAAGCCCTGAAACGGCAGATCAGTGACCCCGACCAGACCAAAGTGACCGTTCTCGCCATCGAGCAGGCGCCCGGTCACCGGTTGGTCCAGATACTGGAACCAGTGCACACCGACAATCGACGGTTCGCTCAGCGCCTGCTTGAGGAAGTTGGCGTAGGCCGGGCCGCGGTCTTCTTCCTTGCTCAACGGGGTCACCCCACCCCAGAACGGGCCACGGTCGGTGGAGCCGAAGTTGAATTCGGTGATCAGCACCGGTTTGTCGAGGTTGCGCAATGCGGCGAAGTCATAGCCGTCCTGAGGTTGCAGGGTGTACATGTTGAAGCTCAGCACGTCGCAGTACTGGGCACAGGACGCCACGGCTTCCGGGGTGCTGGTGGCAAAACGGCCGCCGAGCAGCAACTGGTTCGGCGCGTGCCATTTCAGAGAGTCGGAAATGGTCTTGAAGTAAGTGTCGGCAAAGACCTTCTGGAAGTATTTGAAGTCAGCCTCGATTTCCGGATGCTCCGGATTCGGCAGCGGCGCTTCGAAACCCGGGTCTTCCATCAACTCCCACGCCGGCAGATCAATGCCCCAGGCTTTCGACAGCCCCGCCTGATTGCGGTACTTGTCACGCAACTGCTTGAGAAACGCACGTTTGGCCGGAACATCGGTGGTCATTTTCAAGGTGCCGTAGGCCAGCGCGTAACGGGATTTCGGATCATCGCCGGGGCCGGCCCAGGCCAGTTCGTTGTCGGCGAAGTAGCCGATCAGCCACGGATCATCGCGATGATCGCGGGCGGCGATGGCCACGGCGCGCTCGGTGGCCATGGCAAAACGTGGGTCGAACGGGTCAGGCATACCGCCCCACCAGTCGGTGCCGGTGCTGATGCTGGTGTAATCGCCGACGATCGACAGCGGCAAGGTGTAGGGCATGCGCTCGGCGTCGCCAAGGACAGGGGCGCTCCAGTTACCGACGGTGTTGAAGCCCCAGGCTTGCAGGCGATCAAGGGTATGGCTGGCCCACTTTTGCTCGTCGACGGTGTTTTTGCACGGTGCCGAGACGCTTTGCCCGCTGGTGGCTGCCGACTCCGCGACCCCGGCTTTCGGCTGTTCGGAGGCGGCTACTGGTGCATTGGCGTTGGTTGCCGCCTCTTCGGCGGCGCCAGCCTTGGCGGCTTCGGCGACACCGGCCTTGTTGCCGCTATCCGGGATGCATGGCTCGCCATAAAGGCGCTGAAGGTTGGCGCCGTAGAAGTCGTACCAACGCCCGAAGTTGTAGCCACGGCCTTGGTCGACACCATTGCCACCACGGTTGTCACCTTCGCCGAAGTGGCTGGCCAGTGGCTCTTCCGGTTTGGGCAGGGATTCGAACATGTATTCGCGGCCGGCCACGTAGGTCTGATTGACCTCCGGGCTGACGGTGTTCACGCCCAGGGAATAGAACGGATGGCCCTCGGGCGTCACGAGATACCAGCGGCCGTCACGTTTCTCGGTGCGGAAGAAACCGCTGGCCTTGAACGCCGGGCCTTTGCTCCAGCCACCGAACTTGTCCAGCGAGGACTTTTCGCGCTCGGCCAGCCAGGTGCTCAGTTGTTGCTGCTCTTTGGCGGCGGCGGATTTCAGTTGTTCGTCATTGGCGACTTTCTCCGGCCACTTGCCGCGAGTCGACTGGCCATAGGCATCCACCAGATTGCCGTAGGCGGATTTGATCACCTCGCCTTCGTCCTGCACGCCAAAGCGCTCGAGCAACAGACTTTGCGCGGCTTTCGGCTGATCCATCGACAGGCTGACCGACACCACCTGGCTGCGATCCAGCTCACCGCTGCTGCTCGCCAGCAGGATGCGCTGCCCGTCGATCATCATCGGCATCGCCGGCCCGGCTTTCATGCCCTGGCTCAGTGGCGAGGTCGCGGTCAACGGCACCAGCAAGGTCTGCGCCGGGCCGGCCGGCAGGTCAACGCGGCTGATCAGGGTCTTGCCGTCATTGCTCTGGATCTGAACGTAGACGGTCACGGCCCAGTTCATCGCGCTCTGGATGCGCAGGCTCATCATCCCGGACTGCGACCAGTCCCAGGCGCCAGTCTGCGGGGACAGACGCAGGGTCGGGCGGGCCGTCGGGTTGAACGTCACCCGCCGCAGCACTTCGCCTTCGGGGGTCTGCTCGGCGTTGGCTTGCGGCAGGTCGGCGTTTTCGGTCGCCACTTTCACCACATCGGCGGGGCGGACAAAATTGAACAGGGTCTGCTGGCCAGCAGGTGCCGCCAGCAAGGGGCCAGCGAAAACCAGGGCAAAAATGGCAGGCAACGAACGACGAATCATGAGAACGGAATTCTCCCTAACGACCCGCAAGGGCCAATGGAAAAGCAGTGACAGAGAGATAGACAGCGCGGCGGGCAAAACTGCCCACCGATGTCTCAGGATATTTCACGACGGAAAGGAGGCAATGCATTGAGGATCGCCTTGCCGTAGCGCTGGGTGACCAGCCGCCGATCCAGCAAGGTGATGGTGCCGCGGTCTTCTTCGGTGCGCAGCAGACGGCCGCAGGCCTGGACCAGCTTCAGCGAGGCGTCGGGCACCGAGATTTCCATGAACGGATTACCGCCCCGGGCTTCGATCCATTCCGACAGTGCGGCTTCGACCGGATCATCCGGCACCGAGAACGGGATCTTGGCGATCACCACGTGCTCGCAGTAGGCGCCCGGCAAATCCACACCTTCGGCAAAACTGGCGAGGCCGAACAGCACGCTGGAATCGCCGCCATCGACCCGCGCCTTGTGCTTGTTCAGGGTTTCCTGTTTCGACAGGTTGCCTTGAATGAACACTTGCTTGCGCCAGTCGCGGTCGAGGCCGTCGAACACGTCTTGCATCTGTTTGCGCGACGAGAACAGCACCAGACTGCCGCGCGAGCCTTCGACCAGTTCCGGCAGATCGCGGATGATCGCGGCGGTGTGGGCGGCGGCATCTCGTGGGTCGGCCTTCAGGTCCGGCACCCGCAACACACCGGCATCGGCGTGATGGAACGGGCTCGGCACGACGGCGGTGACCGCTTTTTTCGGCAGACCGGCACGCATGCGGAAACGGTCGAAGGTGCCGAGGGCGGTCAAGGTCGCCGAGGTCACCAGACAGCCGTAAGCCACGTTCCACAGGCTGCGACGCAGGGTTTCGGCGGCGAGGATCGGGCTGGCGTTGACCTCGATGTCGAACAGCGAACCGCTTTCGGCCAGGGTCAGCCAGCGGGCCATCGGCGGGTTGTCTTCCGGATCTTCAGCGGTGAACGCGGTCCACAGCTCCCAGTTGCCGGAGGCGCGGGACAACAGGCTGCCGAACAGCGGATACCACTCTTCAGCCTGATTGCTGGCGATGCCGATGTTGACCTCGCCGTCCATGCCTTCCTTGAGCAGATCGGTCAGGCGGGTAAACAGGTCATTGAGGCGTGCGAAGCCTTTTTTCAGCTCGATGCCCATCTCGCGCATGTGCTCGGGAATCACCCCGCCGATAAAGCGATGACGCGGACGCTCGCGGCCTTCGACATCTTCACCGGGCTTGAAATCGGCGATCTGTTCGCAGGCGGTGAACATGAATTGCTGCTGGGTCTTGATCTCCCGCGCCAGCTCCGGCACTTGCTCGATCAGTTTGCCGAGGTCGCCCGGCAGCGGATGCTGGGCCAGCAACTTGGTGAGGTTCTTGGCGGTGGTTTCCAGCCAGTCGGCGGTAGAGCGAAGGCGCGTGTAGTGGGCGAAGTGGCCGATGGCCTTGTCCGGCAGGTGATGGCCTTCGTCGAACACATAAATGGTGTCACGCGGATCGGGCAACACTGCCCCGCCGCCCAGCGCCAGGTCGGCCAGCACCATGTCGTGGTTGGTGACGATCACGTCGACCTTGCCCATGCCTTCGCGCGCCTTGTAGAAGGCGCACTGGCCGAAGTTCGGGCAATGACGGTTGGTGCACTGGCTGTGATCGGTGGTCAGGCGCGCCCAGTCGGCGTCCTCCAGCGCGTTGGGCCAGCTGTCGCGGTCGCCATCCCATTTATTGCCGGCGAGCTTCTCGATCATGCTGGTGAACAGCTTCTGACTGGCCTCATCGACCTCGATCTTGAAGCCTTCTTCTTCGAAAAGCTGCGCCGTGGCGGTCTGCGCGTGGCCTTCCTGCAACAGCATGTCGAGCTTGGACAGGCACATGTAGCGGCCACGGCCCTTGGCCAGGGCGAAGCTGAAATTCAGCCCGCTGTTGCGCATCAGGTCGGGCAAGTCCTTGTAGACGATCTGCTCTTGCAGGGCGACGGTGGCGGTGGCGATCACCAGGCGTTTGCCGGCCAGTTTCGCCGTCGGGATCGCTGCCAGGCTGTAGGCCACGGTCTTGCCGGTACCGGTGCCGGCTTCCACCGCGACAATCGCGGGGTCGCCACTGCGCCGGCCTTCGTCGTCGGTATCGATATCCCCGAGGACCTTGGCGACTTCAGCGATCATCAGGCGCTGGCCGTAACGCGGTTTGAGGCTCTTGGCCTCTAGAAAACGCGAGTAGGCGCCCTGGATCGTGGTTTTGAGTTCAGTGCTGATCATTGAGTGTCGGGCGCAAAAAACGCTGGATAAATTTTCAGTGGTTCGGATGGGGGGGCTATCATACCCCGCGAATCAATCCTGCGCAGATCGGAGTACCCCAATGACACCTTTTAGCCTCGTTTACCCCATCCATGTACTGGCCGCGCTGGTGTGGGTCGGCGGCATGTTTTTCGCCTGGATGGTGCTGCGCCCCGCGGCGATGAAGGCACTGGACGGCCCCGGGCGCCTGACGCTCTGGGTGGAAGTGTTTCAAGGTTTTTTTCGTTGGGTGTGGGGGGCGGTGATTCTGCTGCCGGTGACCGGAGTGGGCATGCTGCACCTGCAACACATCGCCTTCGATAACGCGCCGCGTTATGTGCAGGTGATGATGGGGTTGTACGTGGTGATGACCGCGCTGTTCATCCGGATTCAGGGCTTGATGCTGCCGGAACTGCGCACGGCGGTGCAGGCGAAGGACTGGCCGGCCGGTGCGGCAGTGCTGGGGCGGATTCGCAAGGTGGTGGGGTTCAATCTGCTGGTCGGGATGCTGCTGGTGGCGGTGGCGGCTGCGCGCCCGATGTTTTGACCATGATCGCTCCCGCGCACGGCACGGGAGCGATCAGTTGACAGCTTACAGGCGCTGCACCGTCACAGACCCCGCCGCACCCGCAGGCCCCGGCTGCCCGTCGGCACCCGGCTTGCCGCTCTTGCCACCGTCGGCGCGATAGACCAGGCAGCCCTTGGACTTGCCACCCGCCCCCGGCTTGCCGCCAGGACCGGCCGGGCCACCGGCACCGCCGGCAACTTCGACCTTGATCAGCTCGGCCGGAAATTCGCGCGGCACTTCAAGACGCACCAGTGCACCCGGTGCACCCGGCTGACCGTCACTGCCGTTGCTGCCATCAAAACCGTGTCCCGCCTGACCCCAGGTGCAACCCGGCTCCTGACCGTTAGCGCCATCGAGCCCGACAAAACCCGGCGCACCGGTGCCACCACGGGCATCGACCACCAGTTTGGGCGCATTCAACGCCTTGAATTGCAGGTTCAGATTACGCCCGGCGCGGGCGGCCTTTTCGTACGTGCCCGGTGCACCACGGGCGGTGATCTGGCTGCCCTCGCCGAGTTCGGCGCGGATGACTTTCATATCCAGCGCCTGTTCGCTTGGCACAATGGCAATGCGCGCCTCATGGCCCAGTTGCAATTCGCCGACACTCAGCTCGGTCACGTTCGAGGGAATCAGCAAGGTGCCGTAATCGGCGACCACCAGCTTCTCCAGTTGCAAGGTACTGGCGGTGTTCGGCAGACGCATCAGGGAGTTGGTTTCGACGCTGACCACCTGAGCACAGGCCAGGGGGCTGATGAATGCAGCGAGCAGGCAGAGTTTACGCATGGGAAGCCTCCGGAGCGGCCGGGGCCGGGATGGTTTGCAGGTGGAATACGCCGAACAACAGGATGCGGCCACGATCACGCCAAGGGTGCGGACGGCCCTGGAGGCTGCGGTTGCACAGCAGCACTTCGAGCACATGGATCGCCAGCAGCAGACCGCCGGCCAGATTGACCAGCAGGTGCAGCGGATGAACAAACGGCACCAGCTGATTGGCCAGCACCACGCAGCAGAACAGCAGGGTCAACAATCGCCCCAGCCCACAGAACACCTTCATACGCTCCCCCGTGTTGCGAATTATTCTTTGGGCGCACAGTAACGGCTTCTGCAGGGGATAAGCCAGAGGGAAAAATGAAAAAAACCGATCCACCGCCGGATGGCTGCCGGTTCGACGATGATCATCGACCGACAGCTCTAGCCTGCGGACTACAGACGTATCCTAACGATTGATGTGCAATTCCACCCGACGGTTTTGCGCACGCCCCTCATCCGTGTTGTTATCGGCGACCGGTTCGCTCTCGCCACGCCCTTCACTGGTGAGTTTGTTCGGCGCCAGGCCCTGACTCAGCAAATACTCCGCCACACTGCTGGCGCGGCGCTCCGAAAGTGCCTGGTTATAAGCATCCGAACCCTTGCTGTCGGTGTGACCGATGACCTTGATGCTCACCACGTCGGCATTGCGCAGTTTGTCCATCAGCGTGTCCAGCTGGCTTTTCGCGGCCGGTTTCAGATCGGACTTGTCGAAATCGAACAGCACGTTGCCGGCATCGTTGAGGGTGATGACTTCGGTTTGCGGGGCCGGTTCGGCAGGTTTCTCGGTGACCGGATATTGCGGCAGCGGACAGCCACGGTGGTCGACCGGGGTGTTGGCCGGGGTATCGGGGCAACGGTCGCGGCGATCGAACACGCCGTCGTCGTCTTCATCGCCATCCTGGGCATAGCAGATCAATCCGCCGGTGAGGATCCCCAGTGCAGCGCCACCGCCGGCCCAGCCGCCACTTTCGAGCGCGCCGAGACCGCCGCCGACCAGTCCGCCAATAACGCTGCAGATCGGCCAGGTACGTTGATTGAGGGGAGCGGTGCCATCGCTGTGGGTGGCGCAACCGGTCAACAGGCTGCCCAGCAGCAGAACCGGCAAGACGGACCTTGTAAGAACACTCATCGTTAAAGCTCCTGTGTCACCGGCCCATACCGGTTACACAGGAGTAAAGACCCGCATCTGCGACTGCACAAGCCGCGGATGCGAGGGGGCTAGCGGTTGATTTTGATTTCGGTACGACGGTTCAGCGCGCGACCGTCGGCAGTTTTGTTGTCTGCCACCGGCTGGCTTTCACCGGCACCGGTCACCGACACGAAGCTGCTTTGCGGTACGCCGCTTTCGACCAGGTACTTGACCACCGAGTGCGCGCGGCGATCCGACAGTTTCTGGTTGTAGGCATCGCTGCCGACGCTGTCGGTATGGCCGGTCACGGTCAGTCGCGCCGTGCTGGATTCCTGTTTCAGGCGCGAGGCGACTTTATCCAGGACCAGTTTGTCGGCCGGAGTCAGCGTGGCCTTGTCGAACTGGAAGTGAACATCGCGGATGACAATGGTTTCTTCCTTGACCACTACAGCTTCTTCGACCACTGGCGCAGGGGCTGGTGGAGGGCAGCCGTCAGCATCGACATGTACGCCTTTAGGCGTGCCCGGGCACTTGTCGCGACTGTCCGGCACACCATCGCCGTCTTCATCGCCATCACCGTGAACCCAGCAATAGGCTGCCGCCGTACCGCCGACGAGTAACGCGCCATACCCCGCCCATGCGGAGCTTTCGGTCGCGCCGAGACCCGCACCGACGATACCACCGACTGCCGCACAGGTCGGCCAGTCGGTTTTCTGCAAACCTGCGCAACCAGTCAACACACTGGTTAGCAGAACCAAGGGTAATGCTGTCCGAACTATGCTCATCTAGTTTTCTCCTGAGGGATCGGCTTAGAACCGATTCAGGGAGTAAAGACCGGAGTTTTAATCTCCGCCAGCAATAGGCCATTGCTGTTTGTGCGCCTGTTCACGGGACTTCGACGAATTTGCCGCAAACCCGCAGGACAGAGATCTAGGCCTTGGCGTCCGGGCAGGCTAGTCTTGGCGCTCTGATTGAGGAGCTTCGATGAACGTCGCCATTTCTTCCCGCACGCCGCAGCAGGCATTGGCCGCCCTGCTCGACCGCTACGCCCCGGCACGACTGCTGCTGATCGGCGCCAGCGAGTTCCCGGCGCTGGCTGCCTTTAAGGAAGCGCACCCGGACACCTGCGTCGCGCACGCCGCGCCCGGTGCGTTGCCGGCGGAACTGGCGGCCCGGCGTTTCGACCTGGCGCTGGTGGTCGATTGCCTGGAACATTTGCCCAAGCGCGACGGCCTGAATCTGTTGGGCGGGATCCGCAACCTCAACGCCAGCCGCATCGCCGTGCTGGCGGATCTGCCGGCCAGCGGCTGGCAGGAGACCGATTTTTACTCCCTGGCCCTGCAGGCCAGCGAACGCTTCGCCCGCGACGAGCAGGTACTGACCCTGTTCACTTACGATCTGCTTGACTACAAACAAGTCCCCGACTGGCTCAACTCTCGGTTCTGGGCCAATCCGGAAAACTTCGGGAAATACTGGTGGTAATGCAATGAGTACAGCCATTTGCCCCTGCGGCAGCGGCAACCTGCTGGATGCCTGCTGCGGTCACTATCACGCCGGCCACCCGGCCCCGTGCGCCGAAGCCCTGATGCGCTCGCGCTACAGTGCCTATGTGCTTGGCCTGATCGATTATCTGGTGGCGACCACCCTGCCCGCCCAGCAAGCGGGGCTGGATCGCCAGTCGATCAGCGACTGGAGCGCCCGGAGCACCTGGCTCGGGCTGGACGTGGAAAGCTCGGAAGTGCTCGGCGGCCAGCCGGAACACGCGTTCGTCACCTTCACCGCACGCTGGCATGACGGTCAGGGCGAGCACAGCCACCGCGAGCGCTCGTCGTTCGTGCAGAACAGCGGGCGCTGGTACTTCATCGACCCGACCGTGCAACTGAAGCTGGGCCGCAACGACGCCTGCCCGTGCGCCAGCGGCCAGAAGTTCAAGAAATGCTGTGCGGGGTATTTCGGCAGCTGAAGCTAGACTGGGCAGCAAAGGGAGTTAAACCATGCTCGGTCATTGGCGCACATTTCAGGCTTTCTCACTGCTCATGCTCTTGGGGATCAGCTTCTCGGGGCTCGGCGGCTGCGCGTCCTGGTTCAGCGACGACACCCGCGACCCCGCCGTGCACCTGGTGAAAGTCGAAGTGGTGCGCGCCAAGTTGCTGGAACAGAAATTCATTCTGCACTTTCGCATCGACAACCCCAACGACAGCGACCTGACCGTGCGCGGCCTGGAATACCGCATACACCTGGCCGACATGCTGCTGGCCGAAGGCGAACACGAACACTGGATCACGGTGAACCCCAAAAGCAGCGCGTTTTACAAGGTGCCGATCCGTACCAACCTGTGGCCGAAGGTCAAAGAGGTGGTGAAAATGCTGAAAAACCCCAACCAGCAGATTCCCTATCGACTGGAGGGCGAGATGGAAACCGGTTTATTCATCGCGCACTACGTGCACCTGGCGCGCAATGGCGTGATAATCCCCGCCGATTTGATTACGGAGTGACCCCGATGACCCAGCAACCTCATGTCCATGGCCCTGACTGCAACCACGATCATGACCATCACCACCATGATCACGACCATGGCCATGTCCACGGCCCGAACTGCGGCCACGCTCACCAGGAACCGGTGCGCAACGCCCTGAAAGACGTCGGCCGCAACGATCCCTGCCCATGCGGCAATGGCAAGAAATTCAAGAAGTGCCACGGCGCTTGATGCCTTGGGCGGAGAGCATCTTCGCCTGAGATACCGCCTTCGCGAGCAAGCCCGCTCCCACAAGGATCGCGCTCCATCAGGAGCAACTCGGTCGAATGTGGGAGCTGGCTTGCCAGCGATGAGGCCGGCGCATTCCCCGATCCGTATCAGACTGCCTCAAGAATCCCGGCACTGCTGACCACCGTCGCATACTCCCCGTGCAAATTCCCCAGCGACATCGCATGTACCTCCTCAGCCGAACGCAACGTGCCGAAAAAGTCGGCCTTGTCGAAGGTAAAGCACGCATCCTCCGCCACCCACGCGTCAAACCCCAGATTGCCCGCCGTGCGCGCCGTGGATTCCACCGAGTTGTTCGTCGCCACGCCGACAATGATCAACTGCCCGATCGCCGACTCACGCAACTTCGCCTCAAGCCCTGTGGCACAAAACGCATCCGGTACCTGCTTCTGGATCAGCCACTCGCCGTCCTGCGGCGAAAACCTTTCCTGAAACTCCACCCCTGACTGCTCGGGCCAGAACACCGAATCCGGCGAGCGCGACAAGTGCTGCACATGGATTACGGGACGCCCGCTGCGCCGCCAGAAAGTCAGCAAATCGAAAATCCGCTCTTCGGCCAACGGGTTATTTCTTCGCCCCAGACGCGGCTCCAGAATGCCTTTTTGCTGGTCGATGATGATCAGTGCAGCGTTGGCCTGAAGCTCCATGGCGATTTTTCTCACGCGGGGTCATTGAATTTCCCGTACTTGAGCATCACCTCCTGTGACTAGGCAAGCTATCGAACGCACACAGGACAACCTGAAGCCGGCGTTTGCTGTCCGCACGCAAGCCATTTTCCTGATTTGGAGCTTTCCATGATCGACCTGTATTACTGGACCACGCCCAACGGCCACAAGATTTCCCTGTTCCTCGAAGAGGCCGGCCTGCGCTACAACGTGCACCCGATCAACATCAGCCAGGGCGAGCAGTTCCAGCCGCACTTTCTGAAAATATCCCCGAACAACCGCATCCCGGCCATCGTCGATCATGAGCCGGCTGATGGCGGCGAGCCGTTGTCGCTGTTCGAGTCTGGCGCCATCTTGCTGTACCTCGCGGAAAAGACCGGCAAGTTCCTGCCCAAGGATCTGCGTGGCCGCCAGGTGGCGCTGCAATGGCTGTTCTGGCAAATGGGCGGGCTGGGGCCGATGGCCGGGCAGAACCATCACTTCAGCCAGTTCGCCCCGGAAAAAATCCCCTACGCGATCAAGCGCTACGTCGATGAAACCGCCCGTTTGTACGGGGTGCTGGACAAGCAACTGGCCAACAACGAGTTCGTCGCCGGCAGCGAATACAGCATCGCCGACATGGCGATCTACCCGTGGATCGTCTCCCATAAATGGCAGAGCCAGAACCTGGAAGACTTCCCGAACGTGCAGCGCTGGTTCAATCACATCAAGGATCGCCCGGCGACCTTGAAGGCCTACGCGCTGGTGCAGAAGATCAATCCGCCGAAGGCTTGAGTCACCCGGCCTGATCGTTCCCGTGCGCGGGAACGATCAACGAGAAGAAATAACCGCTCGCCCCGCTTGCGCGGCCCCCTCCTGCTCACTAACGTAGCGGCTTTATTGCGCCCCCAGCCTCTACACCCCCGCAGGAGCTTTGCCATGGCCTCGCCAGCCCTTTCACATTTTCTTCCCCGGTTCGGCGTTGCCGCAGCAGTGGCCGGTGTTCTGAGCCTGACCGGTTGTCAGACCTGGAACGCCCAGGACACCCTCCCGCCGACCTCCGGTGTGCAGCCGCTCAAGGGCCTGGCGCAGAACGTTTCGGTACGCCGCAATGCCATGGGCATGCCGCTGATCGAAAGCAACAGCTTCCACGACGCACTGTTCGCCCTCGGCTATGTGCACGCCAGCGACCGGATCAATCAGATGGTCACCCTGCGCCTGCTGGCTCAGGGCCGTCTGGCGGAAATGTCCGGTTCATCGATGCTCGACGCCGACCGTTACATGCGCGCCGTCAACCTGAAGAAAAGCGCCGGCGAGCTTTACAAGGCCTCGTCGCCACGGCTCAAGCGTTTCTTCGAAGTCTATGCCCGGGGCGTCAACGCCTACCTGTTCCGCTACGCCGACAAATTGCCGGGGGATCTGGCTTCCAGCGGCTACAAGCCTGAGTACTGGAAACCGGAAGATTCGGCGCTGATCTTCTGCCTGCTGAACTTCAGCCAGTCGGCCAACCTGCCGGAAGAAATCGCTTCGCTGGTGCTGGCGCAGACCGTGACCAACGACAAACTGGCGTGGCTGACCCCGTCCGCTCCCGACGAAAACCTGCCGCTGGCCGAGGCCGACAAGCTGCAAGGCATCAAGCTCAACGGGCAGATTCCGGGGCTGACGGAACTGAGCAACGCCAGCGAACAACTGGCCGCCCTCAACCTGCTGGGCACTCAGTCGTCGAACAACTGGGCCATCGCCCCGCAGCGCAGCCGCAGCGGCAAGAGCCTGCTGGCCAGCGACAGCCATGGCCCGCTGGCCGCGCCGTCGCTGTGGAGTTTCGTACAAATTCGCGCACCGAAATACCAAGCCGCCGGCGTAACTGTGGCCGGTCTGCCGATGGTGCTCGGCGGTTTCAACGGCAAAGTGGCGTGGAGCCTGACCAGCGTGCTCGGCGATAACCAGGACCTGTTCCTGGAAAAAATCCGGCGTCAGGGCAGCACGTTGTCCTACGAGGTCAACGGCAAGTGGCAACCGGTTGCGGTGCGCAACGAAACCTACTTCGTCAAAGGCCAGCGGCCGATTCGCGAAGCGGTGTACGAAACCCGCCATGGCGCGCTGCTCAACAGCACCCAGGCTGCCGCTCAGGGCGCAGGCTTTGGCCTGGCCTTGCAGACCCCGAGCTTCACCGACGACAAGTCCCTCGATGCATTTTTCGATCTGAGCCGTGCCCAGAACGTTGAGCGCGCCTCGGACGCCAGCCGGGAAATCCGCGCCATCGCGCTGAATCTGGTGTTTGCCGACGCCAGCAACATTGGCTGGCAAGTCACCGGGCGCTTCCCCAACCGCCGTGAAGGAGAAGGTTTGCTGCCGTCGCCGGGCTGGGAAGGTCGCTACGACTGGGACGGTTACGCCGACCCGATGCTGCACCCGTACGATCAGGATCCGGCCCAGGGCTGGCTCGGCACCGCCAACCAGCGGGTCATTCCCCATGGCTATGGCATGCAACTGTCGAATTCCTGGGCGGCGCCGGAACGCGGCGAGCGCCTGGCCGAACTGGCCGGCAGCGGCAAACATGACGGTCGCAGCGTGATCGCCATGCAGTACGACCAGACCACCACCTTCGCCGCCAAATTGAAGAAAATGTTCGAGGCACCGGGCATGGCGCAGCCGCTGAAACAGGCGATCGACGCCCTGCCGGAAGCCGAGCGCAGCAAGGCGCGCGAGGCCTACACCCGCTTGATGGCGTTCGACGGCAAGCTCAGCCCGACCTCCGCCGACGCGGCGATCTACGAGCTGTTCCTGCAGGAAAGCATGAAGCAGATCTTCCTCGACGAACTCGGCCCGCAAAACAGTCCGGCGTGGAAAGCGTTCATCGCCAATGGCGACTTGTCCTACGCCGCCCAGGCCGATCACTTGCTCGGCCGCGAAGACAGTCCGTTCTGGGACGACGCCCGAACCCCGCAAAAAGAAGACAAACCGACCATCCTCGCCCGCAGCCTGGCGGCAGCGATCAGCGCCGGCGACAGCCAACTGGGCGGCGACCGCCGGGCCTGGCAGTGGGGCAAACTGCACCGTTACGAGTGGAAGAATGCCAACGGCCAGAGCGTTCGCGGCCCAATTGCGGCGGGCGGCGACCACACCACACTCAACACCGCGGCGTTTGCCTGGGGCCAGGACTTCAACACCACGCGTGCGCCGTCGATGCGCTTTCTCGTCGACTTCGGTCAGAGCGAACCGCTGATGGGGCAGAACGGGGCGGGGCAATCCGGGAATCCGGTAAGCCCGAACTACCTGAACGGCATCGATCCGTGGCTCAAAGGCCAGTACATCGGCTTGCCGATGCAGCCGCAGAACTTTGACCGGGTGTATGGCAAGACGCGGTTGACCCTGACTCCCGGGAAATAGGCGCGACTCCCCAAAAGATCAAAAGCCCCCTCACCCTAACCCTCTCCCTCAGGGAGAGGGGACTGATTGGGGGATGCTTGAGCCTTACATCGACCTGACAGTGCGTCTTCGAATCCATAATCGACTGGATTCCACAGGTCGATGTACCTCGCCAGACACCTCCGTAGGCTCCCTCTCCCTACGGGAGAGGGCTGGGGTGAGGGCTGGATTTTCGCGCCAGCCAAATTCTTCGTTCCCACCGCAAAATCAATAGAACTTCTGACTTCGCGCCAACCTCATAGCTAACAAGTCCCTCCATTCCGGTAACGCCATGGACCTTGTTATCGCCCGCCCCGAAGGCCTCTACTGCCCCGCCGGGGATTTCTACATTGACCCGTGGCGACCCGTCGAGCGCTCAGTCATCACTCATGCCCACGGCGATCATGCCCGTGGCGGCAACCAGCATTACCTGGCCACCAGCGCCGGCGAAGGGATTCTGCGTGCGCGTCTGGGCCAGGACATCAACCTGCAAACCCTCGACTACGGCCAGCGCCTGACCCACCACGGCGTCACCTTAAGTTTTCATCCCGCCGGTCATGTGCTCGGCTCGGCTCAGGTGCGGCTGGAATACGGCGGCGAAGTCTGGGTCGCCTCCGGCGACTACAAGATCGAGCCCGACGGAACCTGCGCGCCGTTCGAACCGGTGCGCTGCCACACCTTCATCACCGAATCGACCTTCGGCCTGCCGATCTACCGCTGGCAGCCGCAGGCGCAGGTATTCTCCGAGATCAATCAGTGGTGGCAGGCCAACATCGAGGCCGGCAAGGCCAGCGTGCTGTTCTGCTATTCGTTCGGCAAGGCCCAGCGGATTCTCCACGGCATCGACGAAACCCTAGGTCCGATCCTCAGCCACGGTGCGGTCGAGCCGCTGAACCGCGTGTACCGCGAGGCCGGCGTCTACCTGCCGCCAACGATCTACGCTGGCGAGGTAAAAAAGAACGACCCGATGATGCGCCAGGCGCTGGTCATCGCCCCGCCTTCGGCCGGCGGCAGCAGCTGGATGCGCCGTTTCGGCGATTACAGCGACAGCTTCGCCAGCGGCTGGATGCGCTTGCGCGGCACCCGTCGGCGGCGCGGGGTTGATCGCGGTTTCGTGCTCTCGGATCACGCCGACTGGCCCGGCCTGTTGTGGGCCATCGAACAGACCGGCGCCGAGCGGGTGATGGTCACCCACGGTTCGATTGGCGTGCTGGTGCGCCATCTGCGCGAAAAAGGGCTGGACGCACAAGGGTTCAACACCGAATACGGTGACGATGAGGAAGAGCTTCCTGCCGCCACGCCCGCCGTTGCCGAGGTGCAACCATGAAAGACTTCGCCGGGTTGTACGCCGAACTCGACGCCACCACCTCCAGCAACGCCAAACTGGCGGCCATGCAAACCTACTTCGCCCAGGCGCAACCGCAGGATGCCGCTTGGGCGGTGTACTTCTTGTCCGGCGGGCGGCCGCGGCAACTGGTGCCGGTGCGGATCCTGCGCGATCTCGCGGTCGAAATGTCCGGGTTGGCGCCTTGGCTGTTCGAGGAGAGCTATCAAGCGGTCGGCGACCTGGCGGAAACCATCTCGCTGGTGTTGCCGGAACATCCATACACCTCCGAGGCCGGCCTCGCCGAATGGATCGAAGACAAACTGCTGCCCCTGCGCGGTGAAACCCCGGAATACCTCGCCCGTCAGTTGCCCGCACTGTGGGCGCAACTGGATCGGCCGAGCCTGATGTTGTGCATCAAACTGATCACCGGCAGTTTCCGGGTCGGTGTATCCAAACTGCTGGTGACCCGCGCCCTTGCCTCCATGGCCGGGCTGGACAGCAAACGCGTGGCGCAACGGCTGGTGGGTTATACCGACCTGTCCAACCGGCCGAACGCTGCCAGCTACCTGAAACTGATCGCCCCCGAATCCAGCGAAGAGCACGCCCAACGCGGCGGCCAGCCCTACCCGTTCTTCCTCGCCCACGCGCTGGCGCAACCGGTGGAAACCTTCGAGGCCCTGCTCGGGCCGCCGAGCAACTGGCAGGTGGAATGGAAGTGGGACGGCATTCGGGCGCAAGTGGTCAAGCGCGACGGAAAACTGTGGGTCTGGTCGCGCGGCGAGGAGTTGGTCACCGAGCGTTTTCCCGAATTCGACACGCTGCTGCACGGATTGCCCGACGGCACGGTGATCGACGGCGAGATCGTGGTCTGGAAAAACCGGCGCCCGGTCACCGAAGACGCATTCGACCCACAGTCGACAGAGGCCCCGGCGGTGCAACCGTTCGCGCTGTTGCAGCAGCGGATCGGCCGCAAGTCGCTGGACCGCAAAATCCTCGAAGACGCGCCGGTGGTGATACTCGCCTACGACTTGCTCGAATGGCAGGGCGAAGACTGGCGCAATCAGCCTCAGGCCAAGCGTCGTGAGCAACTGGAGCAGATCATCGCCCGCTGCAACAACCCGGTGCTGCTACCCTCGCCGATCCTGACGGGAGATGACTGGTTCGACCTCGCCCGTCAGCGCGAGGCCTCCAGGCGCCTGGGAGTCGAAGGCATGATGCTCAAGGCACGGGACGCGATGTACGGCGTCGGCCGGACCAAGGACATGGGCGTGTGGTGGAAATGGAAGGTCGATCCATTCAGCGTCGATGCGGTGCTGATCTACGCCCAGCGCGGCCATGGTCGCCGCGCCAGTCTCTACAGCGATTACACCTTTGCGGTGTGGGACGGCCCGCCCGGTGCCAGTGCGCGGGCCCTGGTGCCCTTCGCCAAGGCCTATTCCGGGCTGACCGATGCGGAAATGCGCGAAGTCGACAGCATTGTGCGCAAGACCACCGTGGAAAAATTCGGTCCGGTCAGCAGCGTGAAGCCGAGCCTGGTGTTCGAACTGGGCTTCGAAGGCATCGCCCTCTCCCGTCGGCACAAGAGCGGCATCGCCGTGCGCTTCCCGCGCATGCTGCGTTGGCGCCAGGACAAGACCGTGGAAGAGGCCGACAGCCTGGCGACCTTGCAGAACCTGTTGGTCTGATCCCTTCCCCCGATGCTCCCCCCCCTCACCCCGATCGTTCCCCTGAACCATCCTGGTGCAGCTTTTGCGGCGCGCCCGTTTTCGTGCACTCACCGGCCCCGGCATGCACTTGCTGCACCTTTTAAAACACTTGTTCGGGACTCTGGTTCGGAAATTGCTACTTTCTATAAGTCGTAAGCGCTCCAGTAACAATCATTCCGCGCCACAAGCGCTCATATTGGTTCTTAGGGATTGAATAATGAAAAAAGCATTGCTGACCCTTTCTGCACTGGCGTTGTGCATGGCCGCCGGCTCCGCGCTGGCCAAGGAATACAAAGAACTGCGGTTTGGCGTTGACCCTTCCTACGCACCGTTCGAGTCGAAAGCGGCAGACGGCAGCCTGGTTGGCTTCGACATCGATCTGGGCAACGCGATCTGCGCCGAGCTGAAGGTCAAGTGCAAATGGGTTGAAAGTGACTTCGACGGCATGATTCCGGGCCTCAAGGCCAATAAATTCGACGGTGTGATCTCGTCGATGACCGTTACCGAAGCCCGTGAAAAAGTCATCGACTTCTCCAGCGAGCTGTTCTCCGGCCCGACGGCCTACGTGTCGAAAAAAGGTTCGGGTATCACCGACGACGTCGCTTCCCTGAAAGGCAAAACCGTCGGTTACGAGCAAGGCACCATCCAGGAAGCCTATGCCAAAGCCGTGCTGGACAAGGCCGGCGTGAAAACCCAGGCCTATCAGAATCAGGACCAGGTGTATTCCGACCTGACTTCCGGCCGTCTCGATGCGGGCATTCAGGACATGCTGCAGGCCGAACTGGGCTTCCTGAAGTCGCCGCAAGGCGCTGATTATGAAGTCAGCAAGCCGGTCGACAACCACTTGCTGCCAGCCAAGACCGCTGTCGGTATTAAGAAAGGTAACACCGAGCTGAAAGCGCTTTTGGATAAAGGTATCAAAGCGTTACACGATGACGGCAAATACGCCGAGATTCAAAAGAAACACTTTGGCGATCTGAATCTGTACAGCGGCAAATAATGCCCCGGCGCCCATCCTCGATGGGCGCCTTTTTCATTCAGTCAGGTTGCTGATTTATGTTCGAAACCCTCTTACAAAATCTGGGGCTCTCCGCCTTCAGCCTCAAGGGCTTTGGCCCGTTGCTGTTGGAAGGCACCTGGATGACCATCAAATTGTCGGCGTTGTCGCTGCTGGTGGCCGTGTTGCTCGGCCTGCTCGGTGCCAGTGCCAAGCTGTCAAAAATCAAACTGCTGCGCCTGCCCGCCCAGCTCTACACCACGCTGATTCGCGGGGTGCCGGACCTGGTGCTGATGCTGCTGATCTTCTACAGCCTGCAAACCTGGCTGACGACGCTCACCGATTACCTGGAATGGGAATACATCGAGATCGACCCGTTCAGCGCCGGGGTCCTGACCCTGGGCTTCATTTATGGCGCGTACTTCACTGAAACCTTTCGCGGGGCGATTCTTGCCGTGCCGCGCGGTCAGGTCGAAGCCGCCACCGCCTATGGCCTCAAGCGCGGCCAGCGCTTTCGCTTCGTGGTGTTCCCGCAAATGATGCGCTTCGCCCTGCCGGGCATCGGCAACAACTGGATGGTGATGCTCAAAGCCACCGCGCTGGTTTCGATCATCGGCCTGGCCGATCTGGTCAAGGCCGCACAGGACGCCGGCAAGAGCACCTATCAGCTGTTTTACTTCCTGGTGCTCGCCGCGTTGATTTACCTGCTGATCACCAGTGCCTCGAACTTCATCCTGCGCTGGCTCGAACGCCGCTACGCCGCCGGTGCCCGGGAGGCCGTACGATGATCGAACTCCTGCAGGAATACTGGAAAGCCTTCCTTTATACCGACGGTCAGAACATCACTGGCCTTGCGATGACGATGTGGCTGCTCAGCGCCTCGATCTTCTTCGGTTTCATCGTGTCGATTCCGCTGTCGATCGCCCGGGTCTCGCCGCACTTCTACATTCGCTGGCCGGTGCAGTTCTACACCTACCTGTTCCGTGGCACGCCGCTCTATATCCAGCTGCTGATCTGCTACACCGGGATCTACAGCCTGGCCGCCGTGCGCGCGCAGCCGCTGCTCGACAGTTTCTTTCGTGATGCGATGAACTGCACGATCCTGGCCTTCGCCCTCAACACCTGCGCCTACACCACGGAGATTTTCGCCGGGGCGATCCGCAGCATGAACCACGGTGAAGTCGAAGCGGCCAAAGCCTACGGGCTGACCGGCTGGAAGCTGTATGCCTACGTGATCATGCCGTCGGCGCTGCGCCGCTCGTTGCCGTACTACAGCAACGAAGTGATCCTGATGCTGCACTCGACCACCGTGGCCTTCACCGCGACCATCCCCGACATCCTGAAAGTCGCGCGGGACGCCAACTCGGCGACCTTCCTGACCTTCCAGTCGTTCGGCATCGCCGCGCTGATTTACCTGACCATCACCTTTGCGCTGGTCGGCCTGTTCCGCCTTGCCGAACGCCGATGGCTGGCCTTCCTCGGCCCGACCCACTAGGACCCTTTAGAGATGCGTCATCAGATACACGACCTGCTGGCCCCGCTGCCGGGGACCGCACGACAGATCCACAGTTTTCACTTCGGCCCGGACAAGGCCCAGGGCAAGATTTACATTCAGTCCTCGCTGCACGCCGACGAACTGCCCGGCATGCTCGTAGCCTGGCACCTCAAACAGCGCCTGGCGGAGCTGGAAGCCGCCGGGCGCCTGCGCAGTGAAATCGTGCTGGTGCCGGTGGCCAACCCGGTCGGCCTCGAACAGGTGCTGATGGATGTGCCGCTGGGCCGCTACGAATTGGAGAGCGGGCAGAACTTCAACCGCTGGTTTGTCGACCTCAGCGAAGAAATCGGCAACGAGATCGAAGCGCAACTGAGCGACGACCCGCAGCGCAACCTCGAACTGATCAGGTCCAGCCTGCGCAACGCCCTCGCCCGCCAGACCGCCAGCACCCAACTGCAATCCCAGCGCCTGACCCTGCAACGGCTGGCCTGCGATGCGGACATGGTGCTCGACCTGCATTGCGATTTCGAATCCGTGGTTCACCTGTACACCACGCCCGAGGCCTGGCCGCAGGTCGAGCCGCTGGCGTGCTACATCGAATCCCAGGCGAGCCTGCTGGCCACCGACTCCGGCGGCCAGTCGTTCGACGAGTGCTTCACCCTGCTGTGGTGGCAATTGAAGGAGCGCTTCGGCGAACACTTCGAGATTCCGCTCGGCAGTTTCTCGGTCACCGTCGAATTGCGTGGCCAGGGGGATGTCACCCATCCGCTGGCAAGTCGCGATTGCCAGGCGCTGATCGATTACCTGATCCATTTCGGCGCCATCGTCGGTGAACCCAAAGCCTTGCCGGCCCTGCCACATCCCGCCACACCTCTGGCCGGCGTAGAACCGGTGACCACTCCCGTCGGCGGCCTGCTGGTCTACACCGCCACGCCCGGCCAGCTTCTGGAAGCCGGGCAGAAAATCGCCGAAGTCATCGACCCGATCAATGACCGGGTCACGCCAGTCCATTGCACCGCTTCCGGTCTGCTCTATGCCCGCTCGCTGCGGCGCATGGCCACCGCCGGTATGGTGATCGCCCACGTCGCGGGCGCCGAAGCCTATCGCAGCGGCTATCTACTTTCGCCTTGAGGATGCCTGTCCCATGTACAAATTGACCGTTGAAGGCCTGCACAAAAGCTATGGCGACCATCAGGTGCTCAAAGGCGTGTCGCTCAAGGCCAGGACCGGCGACGTGATCAGCCTGATCGGCGCCAGCGGCTCGGGCAAAAGCACCTTTTTGCGCTGCATCAACTTTCTCGAACAACCCAACGACGGCGCGATGAGCCTCGATGGCCAGGCGATCCGCATGGTCACCGACCGCCACGGCATGCACGTCGCCGATCCCAATGAACTGCAACGCCTGCGCACCCGCCTGGCAATGGTGTTCCAGCACTTCAACCTGTGGAGCCACATGACCGTGCTGGAAAACATCACCATGGCCCCGCGCCGGGTGCTGGGCTGCAGCAAACAGGAAGCCGACGACCGCGCCCGGCGTTATCTGGAAAAGGTCGGCCTGCCGGCGCGGGTGGCCGATCAGTACCCGGCGTTTCTCTCCGGCGGTCAGCAACAGCGCGTGGCCATTGCCCGCGCGTTGGCGATGGAGCCGGAAGTCATGCTGTTCGACGAACCGACGTCGGCACTCGACCCGGAACTGGTCGGCGAAGTGCTCAAGGTGATTCAGGGCCTGGCCGAAGAAGGCCGGACCATGATCATGGTCACCCATGAAATGAGCTTTGCGCGCAAGGTCTCGAGCCAGGTGCTGTTCCTGCATCAGGGGCTGGTGGAGGAAGAAGGCGCGCCGGAAGAAGTGCTGGGCAATCCGAAAAGCGAACGCCTGAAGCAATTCCTCAGCGGCAATCTCAAGTAAAACTATTGCCCGGCCGGCGCGGTCATTGAAGGAACACCTTCAGAGCACACGTCGCCGGCATGGGCACTTCCACCGACTTCGCCAAACACTGGTTCAGCGCCCGCGACTGGAAGCCTTTCGCCTTTCAGAAACAGGTGTGGGCCGCGGTCAAACGGAGCGAGTCCGGCCTGCTGCACGCCAGTACCGGCGCCGGTAAAACCTACGCGGTGTGGTTTGCCGCGCTCAATCGGTTTGCCCGCTCCAGGCCTGCTGCTGAAACCACCCGCAAACGCCCACCGCCGGCCGAACCGCTGACTGTCTTGTGGATCACCCCGATGCGCGCGCTGGCTGCCGACACCGCGCGCGCCCTGCAAACACCGCTGGACGATCTGCAGATTCCCTGGAGCGTCGGCCTGCGCACTGGCGACACCGGCAGCAGCGAACGCGCCCGACAGAACCGGCGCCTGCCCAGCACGCTGATCACCACCCCGGAAAGCCTGACCCTGATGCTCGCCCGGGCCGACGCGCAAACGGCGCTGTCGACGCTGCGTATGGTCGTGGTGGATGAGTGGCACGAATTGCTCGGCAACAAGCGCGGCGTGCAATTGCAACTGGCCCTCGCCCGGTTGCGCCGCTGGCATCCGGGGCTGATCGTCTGGGGCGTTTCCGCGACGCTCGGCAATCAGTCCCACGCCGAACAGGTGCTGATCCCACAGGGCGGTGGCGTGAGTATTCAGGGGCAAAGCGAAAAGTCGCTCAAGGTCGATACCCTGCTCCCACCGGCCATCGAACGATTTCCCTGGGCCGGGCACATCGGTCTGAAGATGTTGCCGCAGGTGGTCGCCGAACTGGACATCTGCGCCAGCAGCCTGGTGTTCACCAACACCCGGGCGCAATCGGAAATCTGGTATCAGGCCTTGCTGGAAGCGCGGCCGGACTGGGCCGGTTTGATTGCCCTGCACCACAGCTCGCTGTCCCGCGACACCCGCGACTGGGTCGAGCAGGCGCTGAAGAACGGTCAACTCAAAGCCGTGGTCTGCACTTCAAGCCTGGATCTGGGGGTGGATTTCCTGCCGGTGGAGCGGGTGCTGCAGATTGGCTCGGCCAAAGGCGTGGCGCGACTGATGCAGCGTGCCGGGCGTTCGGGCCATGCGCCCGGCAGAACGTCGCGGGTCACCCTGGTGCCGACCCACAGCCTGGAGCTGATCGAAGCTGCGGCCGCTGGCGATGCCGTGGCGCAGCGGCGGATCGAACCGCGACTGTCACCGCACAAACCGCTGGATGTGCTGGTGCAGCATCTGGTCAGCATGGCCCTGGGCGGTGGCTTTGTTCCCGATGATCTATACGAAGAAGTCCGTGGTGCCTGGGCCTATCGCGAACTGACACCAGCAGACTGGGCCTGGGCGCTGGCGTTCGTACGCCACGGCGGGATGTCGCTGACGGCGTACCCGGATTACCGCCGGGTCGAGCCGGATGAGCACGGGATCTGGCGCGTTCCCGATGCGCGACTGGCGCGCCGCCATCGGATGAGCATCGGCACCATCGTCAGCGATGCCAGCATTCACCTGAAATTCTGGAGCAAGGGCGGTGGCGGCAAGCAGCTGGGCAGCGTTGAAGAGGGCTTTATCGCCCGCCTCAAGCCCGGCGACGGTTTCCTGTTCGCCGGGCGCTTGCTGGAACTGGTGCGGGTGGAAAACATGACCGCCTACGTCAAACGCAGCACCGCGAAAAAAGCCGCCGTACCGCGCTGGAATGGCGGGCGCATGCCGCTCTCCAATGAATTGGCCGAAGCCGTGGTCAGCCGCTTCAGCGCGGCGGCACACGGTGAGTTTGCCGGCCCGGAAATGCAGGCCTTGCGCCCGCTGCTGGAAACACAGATGCGCTGGTCGGGCTTGCCGACAGACAACAACCTACTGGCCGAAGTGCTGAAATCCCGCGAAGGCTGGCACCTTTTCCTCTACCCGTTTGCCGGACGCCAGGTGCACCTGGGGCTGGCCAGCCTGCTGGCGTGGCGGGTCAGTCAGCGCTTGCCTGTGACCTTCTCGATTGCGGTCAACGATTACGGACTGGAACTGCTCAGCGCCACGCCCGTTGACTGGTCTGTACAGCTGAATCAGGCCCTGCTCAGTCCCGAAGGTTTGTTGAGGGATGTGCTGGCCAGCCTCAACGCGGGCGAACTGGCGCTGCGCAGGTTTCGCGAAATTGCGCGGATTGCCGGCCTGGTGTTCGCCGGCTACCCCGGTGCGCCGAAAAGCACCCGTCAGGTGCAGGCTTCCAGCGGACTGTTTTTTGAAGTGTTCAAACAATACGACGCCGACAACCTGCTACTGGCGCAGGCCGGGGAAGAAGTCCTGAGGGAAGAACTGGATATACGACGACTGGAACAGACACTGGAGCGAATCAACCGGATGAAACTGGACATGCACCTGATCAAACGTCCGACACCGCTCGGCTTTCCATTGCTGGTGGAGCGCATGCGCGAAAGCATGAGTTCGGAAAAACTTGCCGACCGGATCCGGCGCATGGTCGGCGATCTGGAGAAAACCGCCGACCCAGGCCAATCCTGATGAACGCCCCCTACCCCGTGCGTCTGGCAGGCGAAGAACTCTGGTTGCTGCCGGAAAAGGCGCTGTACTGGCCGGCGCAACAGGCGCTGCTGATTGCCGATGTGCATTTCGGCAAGGCGGCCGCTTATCGTCGACTTGGCCAACCGGTGCCGCAGGGCACTACGACGAGCAATATCGCGGTGATCGAGCAATTGCTGGCGAAGCTGCCGTGTCGGCAACTGATCTTTCTGGGGGACTTTCTGCACGGACCTGGCTCCCACGCCCCCGACACCTTGCAGGCTTTGGCGCAGTGGCGGGCGCGTCATGCCGACCTGCCGATGACGCTGATTCGCGGCAATCACGACAAGCGGGCGGGCGATCCGCCGCTAGCGCTGAACATCCGGGTGGTGCCAGAGCCGTTGCTGCTAGGGCCCTTCGCGTTGCAACACGAGCCCGATCCGCACCCTGAGCGGCACGTCCTCGCAGGGCACGTACACCCGGTTTATCGATTGATCGGCAAGGGGCGTCAGCGTTTGCGGCTGGCGTGTTTCAGGCTCGGAGAACGCATCAGCCTGCTGCCGGCCTTTGGTGCCTTCACCGGTGGTTTTCCAGTGGAGAAGGAAGACAGCTGTCGGATCTTTGTCATTGGCGACAACGAAATATGGCCCGTCGGCTGAAGTCCTGTTCAGGATTCAGCCGACGGGCCATGCATTCAATCAAGCGACGGGCGCGGGTGGCGGTTTGTCCGGCAATGTCGGTTCGCCGGGCTCGGTCGGTTCTTCGTTGGGGGTATCGGGATCGGGCTGGTGAGGGATTCCGCCGGCCGTGGTGATGGGTGGGTGTGCCAACAACGACCAGGCCATTACGCCAACCTGATTGGGCTCGAGCCTTGCCAGTTCGGCAGTGATTTGCGGATCGATCTTCATGGAGCACTCCTCGGCGAAGGCCCGTCCCGCTGTTCGCGAAACGGGCAGTACACCTCATAGAGTGTCTACCCGCCGAAGAATTCCCGGTAACTGCCGGATGGACGGATCAGGTACGCGGCAGGGTCACGCCACGCTGGCCCTGGTATTTGCCGGCACGGTCCTTGTAGGACACTTCGCATTCCTCGTCGGATTCGAGGAACAGCATCTGTGCGACGCCTTCGTTGGCGTAGATCTTCGCCGGCAGGTTGGTGGTGTTGGAGAACTCCAGGGTCACCTGACCTTCCCACTCGGGCTCGAGCGGGGTGACGTTGACGATGATGCCGCAACGGGCGTAAGTGCTCTTGCCCAGGCAGATGGTCAGGACGTTGCGTGGAATACGGAAGTATTCAACGGTCGTGGCCAGGGCGAAGGAGTTCGGCGGAATGATGCAGACGTCGCTGTGGACGTCGACAAAACTGCCGGCGTCGAAGTTTTTCGGATCGACGATGGCCGAATTGATGTTGGTGAACACCTTGAAATGATTGGTGCAACGCACATCGTAGCCGTAGCTCGACACACCGTAGGAGATCACACGGCTGTCGTCGCTGCCGCGAACCTGGCGCTCGACGAACGGCTCGATCATGCCGTGTTCCTGCGCCATGCGGCGAATCCACTTGTCCGATTTGATGCTCATGGCGGGTGTCCTGAATAGCGAGGTGGAAAAAATCTGTCCGGCATCTTACCGGGCGCGCCGTCGGGTTCAAAGTCCGCGCTGCAAATCTCGGCGAACGTGCAGGAATTACGCGGCGTGACGACGAACCGTTACACCGTCGATCCCTAAAACAGAGAAACCTTCGCAAGAAGCATTGGCACGTTCCGGAAAAAGGGTTAAGGTGGCGCCACTGTGCTGCTTGTGTCACTGAGAATCTCTACACGATATGTTGAATTTCGATCCAACCATCTACAAGAATTTTTCCTGCTCTTTGCACTCAGTCTCGGCCAGGGTTCTTCCTGAGTCGCAGTTATCTTTGTTCAAGGAGTTACACCATGTCTAATCGCCAAACCGGTACCGTTAAGTGGTTCAACGATGAAAAAGGCTTCGGCTTCATCACCCCACAATCCGGTGACGACCTGTTCGTTCACTTCAAAGCTATCCAATCCGACGGCTTCAAAAGCCTGAAAGAAGGCCAACAGGTTTCTTTCATCGCTACCCGCGGTCAGAAAGGCATGCAAGCTGAAGAAGTACAAGTTATCTAACTTGTAGCTTCTTTAGAAAAAGGCCCCGCCCTCAAAAGCGGGGCTTTTTTGTGGGCGTCGGTTTTTCCGGGCGCAAAAAAAGATCGCAGCCTGCGAGGGCTGCGATCTTTTGCGTTGCTTACCAGGCGACGCCGAAGCCGGCGGTGTAGCGGGTTTTGCTCAGATCCGCGTCCTCGGTGCCGCTGATGATGTCGCGTTCGGCCTTGAGGTTGAGCGAAGCCCAGTCGGTGACCTTGTAGCGCAGGCCCATTTCCGCATCCAGCGCGTAGTCAGCCACGCCGGACAAAGGCTTGCCGACTTCGCCATTGGTGAAGAACTCGACCTTCTTGCCGATCAGGTAGCGGTTGTAGTCCCACTTCATGGCGACCGAATAGAAGTTGTCCTTGCTGCCATCGCGGTACTCGTAATCGGTTCGGTTGAGCAGCGAGCCCAGGGAGAACGCTCCCAGTTCATCGTCCCAGAACTGGTAACCCGGACCGGTACCGACCACGCGCTGACGCGCCAGCTCTTCGATGTGGTCACGCTTGTAGTTCAGGCGGCCCTGCCAGAACCACTTGTCCGTCAGGAAGCGGTCGAGTGCGTACTCGGCGCGCCAGTTGTCGGTGGTGGTCACATCGTCCTGCACTTCGCGGTTGTATTCGCCTTCGGCGGTATGGCGCCAGCGGCCGTGACGAGCAGTGGTCTTGAAGCCGACATCGTAATCATCGGTATCTTTCTCGGCACGCTGGTAGTCGAGCGCCAGATCGACGTTGCCCTTCCACACCAGATCCTCGACCACCGGTTTGGGCTTGAGAATCTGCTGAATGCTCGCCAGTTCCACGGTTTTCGGCGCTTCGCCGTTGGCCAGGGTGACCTTGCCGTCTTCGGCGGCGCTCAGCGACTTGGCCTTCTCGCCGTTGTAGGCGTCCTGTTTGACCAGCAACTCCTGATCACTTTCCAGGGTCTTGACCTGCTTCCAGTCGATGGTGACGGCACCGGCGTACTGGGTCTGGACCAGCAACTTGCCGCCATCGAACAGCGTGATTTTGCCGCTCAGCTTGTCACCGTTCTTCAACCAGACGGTGTCGGCAAGCAAGGGTGTGGACGCACTGAAAACAGCAAGGCACAGCAGGGTTCTGGACAACATAAGCGAATCGAAGACTCAAGTTTGCGAAAAAAGGGTCGGCATTATCCGTAGGAATAATTCCCTGACAAGGAGTGACCCAGCTAATTCTGTTGAGTTCATTTCTCAATTGCCCCTCCACCGATTACGCTTAAGCACATAACGCGATCAAGTTCAGGAACCGCGCACGTGACAGACCCGATGCATGCCTGCGAAAACGATCCGCAAATCCGACGCACGGCACTCTATTCCACCCTCGCCCAAGTGCCTGAAGGCAAAGTCGTCAGCTATGGGCAGTTGGCCGAACTGGCGGGGTTGGGGCGCGCCGCCCGCTGGGTCGGCCGGACCCTGAGCCAATTGCCCGGCGATACCAAACTGCCCTGGCACCGCGTACTCGGCGCCGGCGGTCGGATCAGCCTGCCGGCGGGCAGTCCGTCCGGGGACGAACAGCGGGCGCGATTGCGCATGGAGGGCATCACCATCCTGAACAATCGTGTGGATATTCGGCGCCATGGCTGGCGTCCGGTAGAGCACAGCGGTTAGAGTGCGCGCTTTGTTTTCGCAATCTTGAGGCAGACTTCAGCCCATGCCCCGTAAAACCTGGCGCGCCGCGCTCGCCGCCTATGCCAGTCCTTCGACGCTCGTGCTGTTGTTGCTGGGTTTCGCCGCCGGCCTGCCGTACATGCTGGTGTTCTCGACACTTTCGGTCTGGCTGCGTGAAGCCGGTGTGGCCCGCGAGACGATCGGCTACGCCAGCCTGATCGGTCTGGCCTACGCCTTCAAATGGGTCTGGTCGCCCCTGCTCGACCAATGGCGCCTGCCGTTGCTGGGCAAGCTGGGACGTCGCCGTTCGTGGCTGGTGCTCTCACAGACGCTGGTGATCCTCGGTCTGATCGGCATGGGCTTTTGCGACCCGCAGAAACACCTGTCCTGGCTGATCGCCATCGCGGTGGTCGTTGCATTCGCCTCCGCAACCCAGGATATCGCGGTCGACGCCTATCGCCTGGAAATCGCCGAGGACAACCGCCAGGCCGCGCTCGCCGCCAGTTATATGTCCGGTTATCGGGTTGCAGCGCTGCTGGCGACTGCCGGTGCACTGTTCTTCGCCGAGGGCTTCGGCTCCACCGGTTTCAACTACCAGCACTCTGCCTGGACCGGCACTTACGTGCTGTTCGGCGTCCTGATGGTCCCGGCCCTGCTCACCACCCTGCTGATGCGCGAGCCACCGGTGCCGTTGCGCACCCAGTTGCAGGCCGGGCGCTACACCTTCATGCATCAGTTGATGTCAGTGTTCGTGCTGATCATTTTGCTGGTGTCTGTGCCGGCGATGTTCACCCAGCTCTACAACACCGATTTCGCCAGCGTGCTGTTTGGCAGCATGAGTCCGCTGGACCTGCTGCTGGAAGACCGGGCGTTCCTGCGTGCCATTCTCTATACCACGCTGACCTGCCTGTGCCTTTCGGCCATGGGTCGTCGCGGGCTGGCGCCGGTACTGACACCGGTCAACGACTTCATCCTGCGCTACCGCTGGCAGGCGCTGCTGTTGCTCGGTCTGATCGCCACCTATCGGATGTCCGACACGGTGATGGGCGTGATGGCCAACGTGTTCTACATCGACCAGGGCTTCACCAAGGACCAGATCGCCAGCGTCAGCAAGATCTTCGGTCTGATCATGACCCTCGTTGGCGCCGGCATGGGCGGTCTGCTGATCGTGCGCTTCGGCATCCTGCCGATCCTGTTCATCGGCGGCGCCGCGTCGGCAGCCACCAACCTGCTGTTCCTGATGCTGGCCGACATGGGCCCGAACCTGCAGATGCTGGTGGTGACGATCTCCCTCGACAACTTCAGCTCCGGCCTGGCCACCTCGGCGTTCGTCGCCTACCTGTCGAGCCTGACCAACCTGAAATTCTCCGCCACCCAGTACGCCCTGCTGAGCTCGATCATGCTCCTGCTGCCACGCCTGATCGGCGGCTACTCCGGGGTGATGGTGGAAAAATTCGGATATCACAACTTCTTCCTGATCACCGCGCTGCTCGGCGTTCCGACCCTGGTGCTGATCGCCCTGCACTGGTTCCAGGAAAGCCGCCGAGAAGGCCCGACGCCGACGCCGGAACCTGCACCGACCTCCGTCGTGGAAGAATCGTAAGACATCTCGCACCCGGCGAGAGGGTTTGCGCCGGGGCTGCACTTCTGTACGTCGGCGGATCTCGCCGTTACACTGCTCCGTCATTTCCAGTCATAGCAACCGACAACGGCCAACCATGCGCACCAGTCAATTTTTGCTCGCCACACAGAAAGAAACGCCTTCCGACGCGGTCGTGATCAGCCACCAGCTGATGCTGCGCGCCGGCATGATCCGCAAACTCGCCTCGGGCCTGTACACCTGGCTCCCGATGGGCTTGCGGGTGATGCGCAAGGTGGAAGCCATCGTTCGCGAAGAAATGGACGCCGCCGGCTCTCTGGAAGTGTTGATGCCGAGCACCCAACCGGCCGAGCTGTGGCAGGAATCGGGGCGCTGGGAAGAATACGGCCCAGAACTGCTGCGCATCAAAGACCGCCACGGTCGTGATTTCTGCGCGGGCCCGACCCACGAAGAAGTGATCACCGATCTGATGCGCAACGAGTTGAGCAGCTATAAACAGCTGCCGATCAACCTGTACCAGATCCAGACCAAATTCCGTGACGAAATCCGTCCACGCTTCGGCCTGATGCGCGGTCGCGAATTCATCATGAAGGACGCTTACTCCTTCCATGCGGATCAGGCGTCGCTGCAGATCACCTATGACCGCATGCACGAAGCGTACTGCAACATCTTCACCCGCCTGGGCCTGAAGTTCCGTCCGGTGGAAGCCGACAACGGTTCGATCGGTGGCGCCGGTTCCCACGAGTTCCACGTGCTGGCCGAGTCCGGCGAAGACGATATCGTCTTCAGCAACGGTTCCGACTACGCCGCGAACATCGAGAAGGCCGAAGCCGTGCCGCGTGAAACCTCGCGCGCCGAGCCAAGCGAAGAGCTGCGTCTGGTCGACACACCAGACACCAAGACCATCGCGGCCCTGGTGGAGAAATTCAATCTGCCGATTGAAAAGACCATCAAGACCCTGATCGTGCATGCCGAAGAAGAAGGCAAGCTGATCGCTCTGATCATCCGTGGCGACCACGAACTGAACGAAATCAAGGCTGCCAATCAGCCAGGCGTTGCCAGCCCGCTGGTCATGGCTTCCGATGCCGAACTGCGTGACGCCATTGGCGCCGGCGCCGGTTCCCTCGGCCCGCTGAACCTGCCGCTGCCGATCATCATCGACCGTTCGGTGGAGCTGATGAGCGACTTCGCCATCGGTGCCAACATCGACGACAAGCACTACTTCGGCGTGAACTGGGAGCGTGATCTGCCGGTTCCGACCGTGGCCGACCTGCGCAACGTGGTGGCCGGCGACCCGAGCCCGGACGGCAAGGGCACCCTGGAAATCAAGCGCGGCATCGAAGTCGGACACATCTTCCAGCTGGGCAACAAGTACAGCAAGGCGATGAAGTGTGAAGTGCTGGGCGAGAACGGCAAGCCGGTGACCCTGGAAATGGGTTGCTACGGCATTGGCGTTTCCCGCGTGGTGGCTGCCGCCATCGAGCAGAACAACGACGAGAACGGCATCATCTGGAGCGACGCCCTGGCACCGTTCCAGATCGCCCTGGTGCCGCTGCGCTATGAAACCGAGCAGGTGCGCGAAGCCACCGACAAGCTGTACGCGGAACTGACTGCGGCCGGCTTCGAAGTGCTGCTGGACGATCGCGACAAGAAAACCAGCCCGGGCATCAAGTTCGCGGACATGGAGCTGATCGGCATTCCACACCGGATCGTGGTCAGCGACCGCGGCCTCGCCGAAGGCAACCTGGAATACAAGAGCCGTACCGAAGGCCAGGCGCAAGCGCTGCCGGTTGCCGAGGTGCTGTCCTTCCTTCAGGCCCGTATCCGCCGCTGAAACCAGATAGAGACGTCATGTTCAAGCGAAACACCTTAGGCCTCGGTGGTGCCGCCCTGTGCGGCGCCCTGCTGGTCAGCGGCTGTGCCAATCACATGTCACAACGCAGCGAGCACGAGGAACGTGTCGAGCGCAAACTGCTCGATCACAGCCTGCAGATCGATGTCGGCGAGCCCAAGGTGCTTGAGCTGCCGCAACGGCGCGTGAAGATCAACGAGCAGAAGACTTTCGAAGTCACCGAGTTCGAAGTCACGCGCCATTACGACCGTTACACGCCTTACCAGCCGTGGCGGGAGATCTACGAGATCCCGCTGGGCGCGGTGGCGGTGGTCGGCGGCATCGGCGCGAACGTGGCCAACGTATTTGCCCTCGGCAATCTGCCGGACAGCGTGACACGGGACTGGCTCAGCTACGGTTTCGCCGGGCTCAACCCGTTCATGAACGTGCAATCCAACGGTCGCGCGCAGCAGAACCTGGCTGGCATCGATGAAGTCCAGCGCGACAAGCGCACGGAGTATTCGAGCCTGCCCTGGAGCGAGCGTCCGGTTCAGGTCAAGGCTGGTAAACAGACCTTCGACATGACCACCGATCGCAACGGCGTGCTGCGTCTGAACCTGCTGGACAGCCCGTTCGCCGAAAACGACCTCAATCATGTGGGCAAACTGCAGATCAGCGTCGAAGACGGCAAGGATGACGTGCATTCCGATTCGTCCCTGGCGATAAGCAGTCACCTGCGCGGCAAGCTGCTGGAGGCTCACGGGCTGATCTACGACGATCTGGAAGACGACGAAGTGAGCCAGTGGGTGCACCGGGTCAAGCGCCTGTCGGAACTGGGTCTGGAAGAAGAAGCCAGTGAGCTGGAACAAAGCCTGATCGAACTGACCCGCAACGATCCCGAGTTGCAGGCCGAATTCCTCAAGTCCCTGACCCGGGATGCGGGGCGTCTGGTGGCGGATCCGGGGCCGAACTGAATCCCCTGAAAAATTGCCCGAACCTGCTTCGGGCATTTTTTTATCCGTCTATCGCTCGAACAACTCCATTTGTTCGAACCCGCCGCGCAAATCCTCCAGCCGCACGCCCACTCCTAATAGCCGCACCGGTTTGCCTCCGCGGTTGAACGCCTGGGTCAGCATCAACTGATAACTGCCCAGATCCCGCCCTGCCCCGGCCTGCTCCAGTGTGGTCTGGGTGAAATCGTGAAACTTCACTTTGACGAACGGCTTGCCCGGCCGGTAGCTGCTGTCGATCCGCGCCATGCGGGTTTTCAGGGTTTCCAGCAGTTCCGGAAGCTTGTCGAGGCAGCTGCGCAGATCCGGCAGATCGACGTCGTAGGTGTTTTCGACGCTGATCGACTGACGACGACTGTCGTTGTGCACCAACCGCTCATCAATCCCACGGGCCAGACTCCACAAACGCTCGCCGAAACTGCCGAATTCCCGGACCAGCGCCAGCTTGTCCCACTCGCGCAGTTGCAGACAGTCATTTATGCCGAGCTTGCCCAGCTTGTCGGCCGTGACCTTGCCCACCCCGTGCAACTTGCTCACCGGCAGGCCACTGACGAAGTCTTCGACTTGATCGGGGGTAATCACGAACAAGCCGTTCGGCTTTTTCCAGTCGCTGGCGATTTTGGCCAGAAACTTGTTCGGTGCCACGCCGGCGGAGACAGTGATGTGCAACTGATTGGAAACCCGGCGGCGAATGTCCTGGGCGATCCGCGTGGCGCTGCCGGCAAAATGCGCGCTGTCCGAGACGTCGAGGTAGGCCTCGTCCAAGGAAAGAGGCTCGATCAGGTCGGTGTAATCGCGAAAGATCGTGTGAATTTCCTTCGACGCCTCGCGATAGGCGTCCATTCGCGGCTTGACGATGGTCAGGTCCGGGCACAGCTTCAAGGCATGTCCGGAGGACATCGCCGAGCGAACCCCATAAGCGCGCGCCTCATAGTTGCAGGTGGCGATCACTCCGCGCCGATCCGCCGAGCCACCCACCGCCAACGGCTTGCCGGCGAGGCTCGGGTCATCCCGCATCTCGATGGCGGCGTAGAAACAGTCACAGTCGACGTGGATGATTTTTCGCTGAGTCATGACAGAAAAGGAAACATGGCGAGCCGGACCGGCAGTATCTCACTGACACCTGTATATAGCACCAGTGGTACGAATGTTCTTTTCAGTTTGTAGGAAACGGTGTTTGAATTTATTTCCTCAATCGAAAACCAACCTCCAATAGAGCTGAAACCCTTGCCCTGCCTGACCTGCAGCCTCTGAAAAGACCGTCCGTCAGCGCTAACCGATTGAAGCTGAACAGGTTTTATCCAAATTGAAGGTTGACACCCCCGCGTTCCTCTGTAGAATGCCGCCACACAGACGCGGGATGGAGCAGTCTGGTAGCTCGTCGGGCTCATAACCCGAAGGTCGTCGGTTCAAATCCGGCTCCCGCAACCAAACATCAGAAAAGGCCAATCGAAAGATTGGCCTTTTTTGTGCGCGTCTGTTTTTCGGATCCAGTCGCGCCAAGCGGAAATCGTTCCGATTCCGAAACTTAGCGCTTGCCCTGCGACCGTTTGCCGCGATTGCACACTTATTTGACCCTTCACGGGATTATCGGTTGACACCCCGCCGTTCGCCTGTAGAATGCCGCCACACAGACGCGGGATGGAGCAGTCTGGTAGCTCGTCGGGCTCATAACCCGAAGGTCGTCGGTTCAAATCCGGCTCCCGCAACCAAACATCAAAAAAGGCTACTCGAAAGAGTGGCCTTTTTTGTATCTGTGGAAAAAGTCCTTTCGCAACAATGATCTGTCACTGTGCAGTGAACCGTTCAGGATCGGAAGACCCGCCAAGTTGCGACTATGCTTGAAGTCGCGGGCAAGGCGTCTGCAATCCAGGAGCTGCCCTCGCCGATACCAGGTGAGAGGCGTAGTATTTTGTGATTATTTTTTTCTACAGGGATTGGTAACTTGGCTGGATACCTCCATCCTGTCGCGCACAATCCAAGAGGTGATTGATGCGCGCCAACTCGTCTGATTCACAAGACACCGTCACAGCAAACCCACCGATCAAGCCTGAGCGTTTGCGCCTGCTGGATCGGATCAGCAAATACCGGCAACCGATCGGTCTGGCGGTCACTTTGCTGCTGTTCGCTATTGCGCTGATTGCCTGTCGCCATCTGCTCAGCGAACTCGATCTTGACGCCTTGCACGACTCGATTCTCGACGTGCCGAAACCGGCCCTGCTCGGCGCCCTCGGCGCGACGGTCGTCGGCTTCATCATCCTGCTCGGCTATGAATGGTCGGCCAGTCGTTATGCCCGCGTGACGCTGGCGCCGAAAGTGCTGGCACTGGGCGGTTTCACCGCGTTTGCCATCGGCAACGCCATCGGCCTGTCGATGCTGTCCGGTGGCTCGGTGCGTTACCGTTTATATGCACGACATGGACTGGGCGCTTCCGAAGTCGCGCACATGACCCTGTTCGCCAGCCTGTCGCTGGGCTGCGCCCTGCCGCCGCTGGCCGCGCTTGCGACCCTGAGCAACCTGCCGGCGGCTTCCCAGGCCCTGGGGCTGTCCGAGACCTTGTTGGGCACGATTGCCGGCGTGGTGCTGCTGCTCGGCGCGATCCTGGCCATCGGCATCTATCGCCGTCGCCTGCCGGAACAGCCTTATCCGGACAACCTGCTGGTCCGGGCCGGTCGTCGCACCCTGCGTCTGCCGGGTCGTCGCCTGACGTTCCTGCAATTGGTCATCACTGCCCTCGACGTGGCTGCCGCTGCGACCGTCCTTTATCTGCTGCTACCGGAAGCGCCGCCCTTCGGTGCGTTCCTGCTGGTTTACCTACTGGCCCTGGCCGCCGGCGTACTCAGTCACGTTCCGGGCGGCGTAGGGGTCTTCGAAGCGATTCTGCTGGCCGCGTTCGCCGACAAGCTCGGCGCCGCGCCACTGGCCGCCGCCCTGCTCCTGTATCGCCTGATCTATGTGGTGCTGCCGTTGCTGGTGGCCTGCGTGCTGTTGCTGCTCAATGAAGGCCAGCGCCTGTTTCAGTCGCAGACCATGCGTGCAGCCTCCGGTCTGGCGGCACCGATTCTGGCGGTGCTGGTGTTCCTGTCCGGCGTGGTACTGCTGTTTTCCGGGGCGACGCCGGAGATCGACACCCGTCTGGAACATATCGGCTTTCTGATTCCTCACCGCCTGGTCGACGCCTCACACTTTGGCGCCAGTCTGATCGGCGTGCTGTGTTTGATGCTCGCTCAGGGCCTGCGTCGCCGGTTATCGGCGGCATGGATGCTGACCACCATTCTGTTGCTGGTGGGCGCCCTGCTCTCGCTGCTCAAGGGTTTCGACTGGGAAGAAGCGACCCTGATGACCCTCACCGCCGCGCTGCTGGGGGTTTTCCGTCGTTCGTTCTATCGCCCGAGCCGTCTGACCGAACTGCCGTTCTCGCCGCTGTATCTGGTGGCCAGCCTGTGCGTACTCGGTGCTTCGACCTGGCTTTTGCTGTTTGCTTATCAGGACGTCCCTTACAGCCATCAACTGTGGTGGCAGTTCACCCTCGACGCCGACGCCCCGCGCGGCCTGCGCTCGCTGCTCGGCGCCGCCGTGTTGCTGCTGGTGATTGCCCTGACCTGGCTGCTGCGCACTGCTCGCCCGGTGATTCACCTGCCGACGCCGGATGAGCTGGAACGCGCCTCGAAAATCCTGATGGCCTCCTCGCAACCGGACGGTGGCCTGGCCCTGACCGGTGACAAGGCGTTGCTGTTTCATCCCAACGACGAAGCCTTCCTGATGTACGCCCGTCGCGGCCGCAGCCTCGTGGCCCTGTACGACCCGATCGGCCCCGGCCAGCAACGGGCCGAGATGATCTGGCAGTTCCGCGACCTGTGCGACATCCATCACGCCCGCCCGGTGTTTTATCAGGTGCGCGCCGAGAACCTGCCGTACTACATGGACATCGGCCTGACCGCGATCAAGCTCGGCGAAGAAGCCCGGGTCGATCTGCATCGCTTTGACCTGGAAGCCAAGGGCAAGGAGATGAAGGACCTGCGCTACACCTGGAATCGCGGCACCCGCGATGGTCTGTCGCTGGAAATCCATGAGCCGGGCCAGGCGCCGATGGATGAGCTCAAGGTGATTTCCGATGCCTGGCTGACCGGCAAAAACGTGCGCGAGAAAGGCTTCTCCCTCGGCCGTTTCAGCGACGATTACCTGAAGCATTTCCGCATCGCGGTGATTCGCTTCGAAGGCCGCCCGGTGGCGTTCGCCAACCTGCTCGAGACCTATAGCCATGACCTGGCCAGTCTCGACCTGATGCGCGCGCACCCGGACGCCCCCAAGCTGACCATGGAATTCATGATGGTCGGTCTGATTCAACACTATAAGAGTCACGGATACGCGCGCTTCAGCCTGGGCATGGTGCCGCTGTCGGGGTTGCAACCCCGGCGCGGGGCACCGCTGACCCAGCGACTGGGCTCGATGGTTTTCCGCCGTGGTGAGCAGCTGTACAACTTCCAAGGCTTGCGCCGCTTCAAAGACAAGTTCCAGCCTGACTGGGAACCCCGTTATATGGCCGTGCCCGCCGGACTCGATCCGCTGGTGGCGCTGGCCGACACTGCTGCCCTGATCGCGGGCGGCTTGACTGGATTGGTGAAACGCTGATGATTCAACGCTCCCTGAAGTACATCCTGGTGGCACTGCTGGTGCTGGCCGCGATTGCCGGTGGCGGTTTCTGGTACCTCAAACGCCCGGCACCGGAACCGACCCTCGAACAGCTCAACCCGGCCGACGGTGCTGCCATGACCCGGGTCATCCCCGGCACCAAGCCCAAGGCGCAGGTGCTGGTGGCGGTCAACGACGACCAGAAGCTCAGTGACAAGCAACTGACTACCCTGAGCCGCAGCGCCTCGGCGCAAATTGTACAGGTGATCCTGCCCAAGGACTGCCTGCTGCAAAGCCGCGCCCTGCAGGCCGGCCTGCGCGAACTGAACGGCCCGGCGACGCTGGTCAGCGGCATCGGTCCCGGCGCCGTCCTGGCGTGGCGCTGGCTGTCCGAGCAGAAAGACGACAAGGCTCAGGCCGTCTCCGTCGACCTGGCCCTGGAAAAACCCGGCTGCACTCACCTGCTGCCAAAAGCCGCTGCCCACGGCCACTGGCTGGTGGCGTGGAACGACAACCCGGACGACACCAGCGCCGGTTTCGTGCGCGATCAACCGAACGCCGAAACCAGCATCAGCGACTACGACATCAACCTGCCGCAAGTGCTGAACAACGAACTGCGCAAGATCCTCGTCGGCGGCGACAAGGCCAACGGTGGCCTGCAGATCCCGGTGGTGGAAGTCCCGGCCGGCCAGGCCAAGGACACCGTGACCCTGTTCCTGTCCGGTGACGGCGGCTGGCGCGATCTGGACCGCGACGTGGCCGGCGAAATGGCCAAGATCGGCTACCCGGTGGTCGGCATCGACACCCTGCGCTACTACTGGCAGCACAAAAGCCCGGAACAGAGCGCCCTGGACCTGACCGAACTGATGCAGCACTACCGCCAGAAATGGGGCACCAAGCGCTTCATCCTGACCGGTTACTCGTTCGGCGCCGACGTCCTGCCGGCCATCTACAACCGCCTGCCAGAAACTGAGCAGCAACGCGTTGACGCAATCATCCTGCTGGCCTTCGCCCGCACCGGCAGCTTCGAAATCGAAGTCGAAGGCTGGCTCGGCAACGCCGGCAAAGAAGCCGCCACCGGCCCGGAAATGGCCAAGCTGCCACCGGCCAAGGTCGTGTGCATCTACGGTGAAGAAGAAACCGACGAAAGCGGTTGCACCGACAAAACGGCGGTGGGCGAAGCAGTGAAACTGCCCGGCGGCCACCACTTCGACGAGAACTACCCGGCGCTGGCCAAGCGTCTTGTGGACTTGATCGAGAAGCGCCAGAACACGGCGCAGGTGGCGGAAGAGTGATCTGAAGCGCACCAACGAAAAGCCCCCGCAACTTCGCAGTTACAGGGGCTTTTTCATTTAATGCTTGACTCTTCATGAAACTGAAATCGCCAGGTGTCCACATTCCATAAAACGTGGACACCTGCTTCATTGGCCTTTTCGAGTCGTCAACTCCACATTCATCTGCCGCACCAAAGCCGCGCAAAACCGCCATCAACGTTTAGTTTCGTTTACGTCTGGTGTCGCAATATCAGATGACGTCCGCATACCTTGTAGGCAAACTCCTAATCTCGTGTTTGGGCACTTTGCCGCCCTATTGCGCTGTTTTTCGAAGGGATACTCTCTGGACGCCGCTGACCCTTTCAGCGATCGGGTGTGGTAACCCGGACAAACCAGCGCAACAGCGCCCTCATCTCAATCACAGGCACTTTCATGTCTGTGATTTCGAGTTATGGCAGCTGTGCGTGGGACGCCTTCGGGCGTGCCGGTTTCCTTGGTTCCCGGTTTACCACCCTGCGTACAGCTGCCTCCCTTTCGTGTGGTAACGGAAGTTGCAGCTCCTCGAACCAAGGAGTAACACCATGACCGAAACGAAATCGCCGTCCCCCGCAGAACTGACGACCATCGGTTTCACCTCTTTCCTCTACAGCTCGGATCAGGCGTTACTCAACGTTCGCTCCGGCGTCCCCATCGTCGAAGCACTGTCCCAGGCATCAGACCTGTTGTTCCTCGCCAAATCCTTCGCCGAGGACGCCGCCTACGACAAGGAAAGCGACCGCCACGCCTGGGCCGCGCATTACCTGACGATAATCGGCAAGGCCTTGGTCGACGACGTGATGAAGGCCCTGATGCCGCGACCTGCGCGAACGAAGACCGAATCTGAGGCAGAGCTGCCAGAAAGCATGTAACGGCGCAAAAACGAAAAAGCCCCCGCCAGCCGCAAAGCTGACGGGGGCTTTTCAGTTGCGACGAGGCCTACATCTCCACCTGCGTCCCCAACTCAATCACCCGGTTCAGCGGCAGATTGAAGAAGCGCAGGTTGCCGTTGGCATTCTTCAACATGAACGCAAACAGCGCTTCACGCCAACGGGCCATGCCTTCGAGTTTCGAGGCGATGACCGTTTCGCGGCTGAGGAAGTAGGTGGTGCGCATCGGGCTGAAGTCCAGATCATCCAGATGGCACAGCTTCAGTGCCTGCGGCACGTCCGGTTCGTCGGTGAAGCCGAAGTGCAGGATCACCCGGAAGAAGCCTTCGCCGTGGGCTTCGACTTCGAAGCGCCGGGATGGCGGGACGCGCGGGATGTCTTCGTAGACCACGGTCAGCAGCACCACTTGTTCGTGCAGCACCTGGTTGTGCAGCAGGTTGTGCAACAGCGCGTGCGGCACCGCGTCGGAACGGGCGGTGAGGAACACGGCGGTGCCCTGCACGCGGTGTGGTGGCTGGACGCGGATGCTGCTGATAAAGATCGGCAGCGGCAGCGCGCCTTCGTCGAGGCGCTCGACCAGCAGTTGCTTGCCGCGCTTCCAGGTGGTCATCAGCACGAACAGCGCGATACCGGCGATCACCGGGAAGGCGCCACCCTGGACGATCTTCGGCACGTTGGCGGCAAAGTACAGGCCGTCCACCAGCAGGAAGCCGATCAGCACCGGCACCGCCAGAATCGGTGGCCATTTCCACAGCAGCAGCATGACCGCCGACACCAGGATTGTGGTCATCAGCATAGTGCCGGTTACCGCCACACCATAGGCCGAGGCCAGTGCGCCGGAGGATTCGAAGCCCAGCACCAACAAGACAACGCCGACCATCAGCGCCCAGTTCACCGCGCCAATATAAATCTGGCCCTGCTCGTCGCTGGACGTGTGCTGGATGTACATACGCGGAATGTAACCAAGCTGAATCGCCTGACGAGTCAGGGAGAACGCGCCGGAAATCACCGCTTGGGACGCAATCACCGTGGCCAGGGTCGACAGACCGACCAGCGGAATCAGTGCCCAGCTCGGCGCCAGCAGGTAGAACGGGTTGCGCGCCGCTTCCGGGTTGTCCAGCAACAAGGCGCCCTGACCGAAGTAGTTGAGCACCAGCGCCGGCAGCACCAGCAGGAACCATGCGCGGGCAATCGGCTTGCGACCGAAGTGGCCCATGTCGGCGTACAGCGCTTCGGCACCGGTCAGCGCCAGCACCACGGCGCCGAGGATCGCCACGCCCATGCCGGTATGCACCATGAAAAAGCGCACGGCCCAGATCGGGTTCAGCGCCTTCAGCACTTCCGGGGAATGGCTGATGCCGTACACGCCGAGAGCGCCGAGAACGAGGAACCAGGTGACCATGATCGGCCCGAAGAGAATGCCGATCCGTGCTGTGCCATGGCTCTGGATCAGAAACAACCCGATCAGCACCACCAACGACAACGGCACGACCCAATGGTCGATCCCGTCAAATGCCAGGCCCAGACCTTCGATGGCCGACAGCACAGAGATCGCCGGGGTGATCATGCTGTCGCCATAGAACAGCGCTGCGCCGATCAAGCCGCAGACCACCAGCAGCGAACGCAGTTTCCTGCGTTCCCCCGCTGCCCGCCGTGCCAGCGCGGTGAGCGCCATGATGCCGCCCTCGCCCTGGTTGTCGGCACGCAGCACGAACATCATGTATTTGATCGACACGACCCAGATCAGCGACCAGAAGATCAACGACAGAATGCCCAGCACCCCGTCGTGGTTCACCGGAACGCCGTAACCGCCGGAAAACACTTCTTTGAGGGTGTACAACGGGCTCGTGCCGATGTCGCCGTAAACTACCCCGACCGCCGCGACCAGCATGCTCAGCGGCTTGGTGGCCGAACCTTCGGCGCCTGCCGCGTGACTACTTGCCTGACCCATCCAACACTCCTGATTCCCAGATCGGCTTCTTAGATGAAGCACTATGCTTTGTGTGCAGCATGCGCGTTTTCACGCCCTGTAACAGACGTTTTGTTGACTGTAAAAATTCAGTAAAGCGCAACGGCGCGAAGCATAGCGCAGCACTCGTCGTATTTCCCTGCATAAAGCTGGTCAAGTGCGTTACTCACCGCTAGAATTGCGCACTTTTTGATCAGAGGCGCGCCTTAAGCGCCCATCCGTCGGCTCCTGAATCAGGCAAGCGACGTCACAAAACACCGAGGTTAGACATGTCCACCACTCCTGCGCCGGCCAATCCAAAGGTTGGCTTCGTTTCTCTGGGTTGCCCGAAAGCACTGGTCGACTCCGAGCGCATCCTGACCCAGCTGCGCATGGAAGGCTATGACGTGGTGTCCACCTATCAGGACGCCGACGTGGTCGTGGTCAACACCTGCGGCTTCATCGACTCGGCCAAGGCCGAATCGCTGGAAGTCATCGGCGAAGCGATCAAGGAAAACGGCAAGGTCATCGTGACCGGCTGCATGGGCGTGGAAGAAGGCAATATCCGTGACGTGCACCCGAGCGTGCTGGCCGTCACCGGTCCGCAGCAGTACGAGCAAGTGGTCAACGCCGTGCACGAAGTCGTGCCGCCGAAGCAGGATCACAACCCGCTGATCGACCTGGTGCCACCGCAAGGCATCAAGCTGACCCCGCGCCACTACGCGTACCTGAAGATTTCCGAAGGCTGCAACCACAGTTGCAGCTTCTGCATCATCCCGTCGATGCGCGGCAAACTGGTCAGCCGTCCGGTCGGCGATGTGCTCGACGAAGCCCAGCGTCTGGTCAAATCCGGCGTGAAGGAACTGCTGGTGATTTCCCAGGACACCAGCGCCTACGGCGTTGACGTCAAATACCGCACCGGTTTCTGGAACGGCGCGCCGGTGAAAACCCGCATGACCGAACTGTGCGAAGCGCTGAGCACCCTCGGCGTCTGGGTCCGTCTGCACTACGTTTACCCGTACCCGCACGTCGACGAACTGATCCCGCTGATGGCCGCCGGCAAGATCCTGCCGTACCTGGACATCCCGTTCCAGCACGCCAGCCCGAAAGTCCTCAAATCGATGAAACGCCCGGCGTTCGAAGACAAGACCCTGGCGCGGATCAAGAACTGGCGCGAGATCTGCCCGGACCTGATCATCCGTTCGACCTTCATCGTCGGCTTCCCCGGCGAAACCGAAGAAGACTTCCAGTACCTGCTGGACTGGCTGACCGAAGCCCAGCTCGACCGCGTCGGCTGCTTCCAGTATTCGCCGGTCGAAGGCGCTCCAGCCAACGATCTGGATCTGGAAGTGGTTCCGGACGACGTCAAGCAAGACCGCTGGGAGCGCTTCATGGCGCACCAGCAAGCCATCAGTTCGGCGCGCCTGCAACTGCGCATCGGCCGTGAAATCGAAGTGCTGGTGGACGAAGTCGACGAGCAAGGCGCGGTCGGGCGCTGCTTCTTCGATGCCCCGGAAATCGACGGTAACGTGTTCATCGACAACGGCAGCAACCTGAAGCCGGGCGACAAGGTCTGGTGCAAGGTGACCGACGCCGACGAGTACGACCTCTGGGCCGAACAGATCTAAGCGCGAAAAATACAGAAAGCCCCGCTCTCTTTTACGAGATGCGGGGCTTTTTTACGGCTAGAGTTTGTGAGGGGAAGGACTCCCTCATCCATGACAAAGAGGCTATCGGGCATGCGTCAGCATTCGGTCATCCACACGCCGAAACTCAGCGATTATCAGGAACTGACCCGGGTCTGGGAGGCCTCGGTCCGCGCGACCCACGATTTCCTGCCGGAATCCTACATCGAGCTGCTGAAGAATCTGGTGCTGACCCGCTACCTCGATGCGGTGATGCTGATCTGCACCCGCGACAGCCACCAGCGCATCACCGGGTTTGCCGGGGTCGCGGCGGGCAAGATCGAAATGCTGTTCATCGACCCGGCCCATCGCGGCCAGGGCCTTGGCAAGAAACTGTTGAAGTACGCGATGGAACACCTGAACGCCGACGAACTGGACGTCAACGAACAGAACCCGCAGGCGCTGGGGTTTTACTTCAAGCAAGGGTTCGAGGTGATCGGCCGCTCGGAGGTCGATGGCATGGGCCAGCCGTATCCGTTGTTGCATATGCGTCTGAAACAACCGGAGCAGCGCGCGGTACGCGGCTAAAAGCCACACGGCGCAAATGCAATCGGGCTTAACCGGCCCCAGGCAGGTACAATGCCCACCCCTTTTTTGTTACGGCCCCTGTCATGACTGACCCGATTCGCCTCTCCAAACGCCTCATCGAGCTGGTCGGTTGCTCCCGCCGGGAGGCCGAGCTGTTCATCGAGGGCGGCTGGGTCACCGTGGACGGCGAGGTCATCGACGAGCCGCAGTTCAAGGTCGGCGACCAGAAAGTCGAACTCGACAAGGACGCCAAGGCCACCGCGCCGGAGCCGGTGACTATCCTGCTCAACGTGCCGGCGGGCATGGATGTCGACAGCGCCATGCAGTCGCTGAACGCCGAAACCCTCAGCGAAGAACACCGCTACGGCAAACGTCCGCTGCGCGGACACTTCCTGCGTCTGACCGCCAGCGCCGACCTGCAACCCAAGGCCAGCGGCCTGCTGGTGTTCACCCAGGACTGGAAGGTGTTGCGCAAGCTCACCGCCGACGCGGCCAAGATCGAGCAGGAATACGTGGTCGAAGTCGAAGGCGACATGGTTGCCCACGGCCTCAATCGCCTGCAGCACGGCCTCACCCACAAGGGCAAGGAGCTGCCGCCGGTCAAGGCCAGCTGGCAGAACGAAAACCGCCTGCGCTTCGCCATGAAGAACCCGCAGCCGGGGATCATCGCCCAGTTCTGCGAAGCGGTCGGCCTGAAGGTCATCGGCATCCGCCGGATCCGTATCGGCGGTGTCTCGATCGGCAAGGTGCCGGTCGGCCAATGGCGCTATCTGTCCGGCAAAGAGAAATTCTAAGGCTCGCAAGCCACTCAATATTTCCGGCATCGCGCCCCGCTCGGTGCCCACAGCGAACAATCAGGATTGCACACATGGTTCACAACGACGTTCTGCGCAGCGTGCGCTACATGCTCGACATCAGCGACAAGAAAGTGGTCGAGATCATCAAACTCGGCGGCATGGACGTCACGCTTGCCGATGTCGTGACGTACCTCGACAAGAAAGAAGAAGACGAAGAAGGCTTCGTGCGCTGCCCGGACGAAGTCATCGCGCACTTCCTCGACGGTCTGGTGATCCTCAAGCGCGGCAAGGACGAAAGTCGTCCGCCGCTGCCGATCGAAGTGCCGGTGACCAACAACATCATCCTGAAAAAGCTGCGGGTGGCCTTCGAACTGAAGGAAGACGACATGCACGCGATCCTCAAGGCTGCCGACTTCCCGGTGTCCAAGCCTGAGCTGAGTGCGCTGTTCCGCAAGGTCGGCCACACCAACTTCCGCCCGTGTGGCGATCAGTTGCTGCGCAATTTCCTCAAGGGGCTCACGCTCCGCGTGAGAGCGTAGAAAGCAGCTACAAGTTTCGAGCTGCAAGCTGCAAGCATTTGACTTTGCTTGCAGCTTGAAACTTGTAGCTCGAAGCTGGCCGCATGGCCTAGGGTGTACTGAACCCTAGCCCTCAGGATTCGCCATGCACCCGTATTTCTCCCTGCAAGGCCGCACCGCCCTGGTGACCGGCGGCACCCGTGGTATCGGCAAAATGATCGCCAAGGCCTTTGTCGAAGCCGGCGCCCGCGTATACGTCTGCTCCCGTGACGCGGAAGCCTGTCATCAAACCGCTGAAGAACTCAGTGCTCTGGGCACTTGTCTGGGCATGGCGGCGAACCTGGCGACGGAAGAAGGCGTGAAAGAGCTGGCCGCGCGACTGGGCGAGCAGATCACTCACCTGGACATTCTGGTGAACAACGCCGGCACGACGTGGGGCGCGCCGCTGGAGAGCTACCCGGTCAAGGGCTGGGAAAAGGTCATGCAACTCAACGTGACGTCGGTGTTCAGCTGCATCCAGCAGTTTCTGCCGTTGCTGCGCAAATCCGGGTCGGCGGCCAATCCGGCGCGGATCATCAACATCGGTTCGGTGGCGGGGATTTCTTCCTTTGGTGAACAGGCCTACGCCTACGGGCCGAGCAAGGCCGCCCTTCATCAGCTGTCGCGAATCCTCGCCCGGGAACTGGTGAGCCAGCACATCAACGTCAACGTCATCGCACCGGGGCGCTTTCCGAGCAAGATGACCCAGCACATCGGCAGTGATCAACAGGCGCTGGCCGAAGACACTGCGCTGATCCCGATGAAACGCTGGGGCCGCGAGGAAGAGATGGCGGCGCTGGCGATCAGCCTGGCGAGTACAGCCGGGGCCTACATGACCGGGAATATCATTCCGCTGGATGGTGGGTTCAGCCTCTGATATCGGCGGTGCGGCTATCGCTGGCAAGCCAGCTCCCACAGATTTCGCGGTGTACACATGATGTGAACACTCGAGAATCCTGTGGGAGCTGGCTTGTCGGCCCGCCGTATCGCAGCGATAGCGCCAGATCTGTCAGCACCAGACTTGAAGCCTGCCGGGTTATCATGCCCGCCCTGCTCCGCTTCGAATGCAAACCATGACTTACAGCGTCTCCCCCATCGGCTTCGTCCGCTCCTGCTTCAAGGAGAAGTTCGCCATCCCGCGCCAGCCGCAACTGGCCCCCGCCGCCCGTGGCGTGCTGGAGCTGGTGGCGCCGTTCGATCAGGGCGATGCGGTGCAGGGGCTGGAGCAGGTCAGTCATGTCTGGCTGCTGTTCCTGTTCCATCAGGCGCTGGAAGACAAGCCGCGCCTCAAAGTCCGCCCTCCGCGCCTTGGCGGCAACAAGTCCATGGGTGTGTTCGCCACCCGCGCCACGCACCGGCCGAACGGCATCGGCCAGTCGGTGGTGAAGCTGGACAAGGTCGAGGCCAATCGCCTGTTCATCTCCGGCATCGACCTGCTGGACGGCACGCCGATTCTCGACATCAAACCCTACGTGCCCTACGCCGACATCATCACTGACGCCTCCAACAGCATCGCCAGTGCCGCGCCGCACCTGATCGACGTGCAGTGGACGGAAGCAGCGCTGCAACAGGCGCACACCCACGCTCAGCGCCTTGCCGAGCCGCTGGTCGAGTTGATCGAGCAGTGCCTGGCCCAGGATCCGCGCCCGGCGTACCAGATGCCCGCGCCCGAACGCGAATACGGCGCGCAGTTCTGGGATCTGGATGTGCGCTGGCATTACCCTGTGCCTGAGCAGATCCGCGTCCTGGAAGTGATTCCCGCCGCTGACTGAACCCCGAAAACGAAAAAGCCCGCGCTGCCTTCTCAGGCAACGCGGGCTTTTCTATCGGCATCGTCGGGATTATTTCTCGACGAATGCGCGCTCGATCAGGTAGTCACCCGGCTCGCGCATCCGCGCCGAGATCTTCAGGCCGAAGCTGTCGAGCACTTCGCTGGTCTCGTCGAGCATGCTCGGGCTGCCGCAGATCATCGCGCGGTCGTCCTGCGGGTTGATCGGTGGCAGGCCGATGTCGCTGAACAGCTTGCCGCTGCGCATCAGGTCGGTCAGGCGGCCCTGATTCTCGAACGGTTCGCGAGTCACGGTCGGGTAGTAGATCAGCTTGTCACGCAGCGCTTCGCCGAAGAACTCGTTTTGCGGCAGGTGCTCGGTGATGAATTCGCGGTAGGCGACTTCGTTGACGTAACGAACACCGTGAACCAGGATCACTTTCTCGAAGCGCTCGTAGGTTTCCGGGTCCTGGATCACGCTCATGAACGGCGCCAGACCGGTGCCGGTGCTCAGCAGGTACAGGTGCTTGCCCGGGTTCAGGTCGTCCAGCACCAGGGTGCCGGTCGGTTTTTTCGAGATGATGATCTCGTCGCCTTCCTTCAGGTGCTGCAACTGGGAGGTCAGCGGACCGTCCGGCACCTTGATGCTGAAGAACTCGAGATGCTCTTCCCAGTTCGGGCTGGCGATCGAGTAAGCGCGCATAAGCGGGCGGCCATTGGGCTGTTGCAGGCCGATCATCACGAACTGACCGTTCTCGAAGCGCAGGCCCGGATCGCGGGTGCACTTGAAGCTGAACAGAGTGTCGTTCCAGTGATGAACACTGAGGACACGCTCGTGGTTCATGTTGCTCATGTACGTGGGACTCCTGGAGATTGATCTGCGCCTGCCCGGCTCGTGTTGAAGAATGCCGACGGTGCGCAATTGCATCGCATTCTAATAGCGCCGACAATATCTGTTAACTGGATTATTAAGATAAGGGTTATCGGTTATATCGATATGCGATTTACTCTTCGTCAACTGCAAGTCTTCGTCGCCGTCGCCCAGCAGGAAAGCGTGTCCCGTGCTGCGGGTCTGCTCAACCTGTCGCAATCGGCCGCCAGCACTTCCATCACTGAACTGGAGCGCCAGTCCAGCTGCCAGCTGTTCGATCGCGCCGGCAAACGCCTGAGCCTCAACGCCCTCGGCAAACAGTTGTTGCCGCAAGCGGTGGCCCTGCTCGATCAGGCCAAGGAAATCGAAGACCTGCTCAACGGCAAATCCGGTTTCGGCTCGCTGTCGGTGGGCGCGACCCTGACCATCGGCAATTACCTGGCGACGCTGCTGATCGGCGGTTTCATGCAGCGCCACCCGGAAAGTCAGGTGAAACTGCATGTGCAGAACACTGCCAATATCGTGCAACAGGTCGCTCATTACGAAATTGATCTGGGTCTAATCGAAGGCGATTGCAGCCACCCGGACATCGAAGTGCAGAGCTGGGTCGAGGATGAACTGGTGGTGTTCTGCGCCCCGCAGCATCCGTTGGCCAAACGCGGCAGCGCGACCATGGAGGAACTGACCCATGAAGCGTGGATTCTGCGGGAACAGGGTTCGGGCACGCGGCTGACCTTCGATCAAGCGATGCGGCATCACCGCAGTGCGCTGAACATCCGGCTCGAGCTGGAACACACCGAAGCGATCAAGCGCGCCGTGGAATCAGGTCTGGGTATTGGCTGCATTTCACGGCTAGCGCTGCGGGACGCCTTCCGGCGCGGCAGCCTGGTGCCGGTGGAGACGCCGGATCTGGATCTGGCGCGGCAGTTCTACTTCATCTGGCACAAACAGAAGTACCAGACTTCCGCCATGCGCGAATTCCTCGATCTGTGCCGCGCCTTCACCGCCGGGGTGCAGCGCAGCGACGAGATCGTTCTGCCGAGCATCGCTTAAAGCAGAATCACCGCCCACACCAGGGCGATCATGCTCAGTGCCACGAATTGCGCGGCACTGCCCATGTCCTTGGCATTCTTGGACAGCGGGTGCAATTCCAGCGAGATGCGGTCGATGGCCGCCTCCACCGCCGAATTCAACAACTCGACGATCAGCGCCAGCAGGCACACGGCAATCAGCAACGCCTGCTCGACCCGGCTGACATTGAGGAAAAACGTCAGTGGAATCAGCACCACGTTGAGCAACACCAGTTGGCGGAAAGCCGCTTCGCCGGTGAAGGCGGCGCGCAAGCCGTCCAGCGAGTATCCGGAAGCGTTGAGGATGCGTTTCAGGCCCGTCTGGCCCTTGAAAGGTGACATAAAGTAGATAACCGACCGAAAGGAAGTGGGGAAGCTAGATCAACGAAAGTCAAAAAAGCGTGAAGACGCCAGCACTTACTGGCTCGGAATTGACTCAAGTTGTTGCAGCAGTAAAGCGGCCTGGGTCCGGGTCCGCACGTTCAACTTGCGAAAAATCGCCGTGACGTGGGCCTTGATGGTCGCTTCGGACACATTCAGCTCGTAGGCGATCTGCTTGTTCAGCAAACCCTCGCAGACCATGGTCAACACCCGGAACTGCTGTGGCGTCAGGCTGGCGAGGCCATCGCTGGCAGCCTTGGCTTCATCCGAAACGCTGACCGCTTCGAACGCCTGGGGCGGCCAGAACACGTCGCCGTCCAGCACTTTGCGCACCGCTTCCTGAATCACGCTCAGGTCGCTGGACTTGGGAATGAAACCACTGGCACCGAATTCCCGGGACTTGACCATCACCGAGGCTTCTTCCTGGGCCGAAACCATCACCACCGGAATCTGCGGGTACTGACCGCGCAGCATCACCAGCCCGGAAAACCCGAAAGCGCCCGGCATGTTCAGGTCCAGCAGCACCAGATCCCAGTCAGCCTTCTCGGTCAGGCGGGCTTCCAGTTCGGCGATGCTCGCCACCTCCACCATGCGTACATCCGGGCCAAGGCCCATCGTCACTGCTTGATGCAGCGCGCTACGAAAGAGAGGGTGATCATCGGCAATCAGGATGTCGTATGTGGCCATTTTTCAAATGATCCTGTTTTTGATGGCGGGCCCGGGCATTCGGGCCTTGCCAAAGCAACTCGAGACACCGCCCGGCGGCGGTATCCACAGGGGCACGTTCAACGCCAATCACGAACAAAAAACGGCGTTTCAAACCTTGGCCGCACCCCAATCGGCGCCAAGCATGACCAGCCAGGCCGGGGTGGTCAAGCCACGCGGCCACTGCTTTAGCAGTATGGGCCAGGATCAGGCCGGTAATGGCGCCGCGTTTCGGATATAGGGCAGCAATTCAGCGTGGGCCGGCGTCGACACATTGACGTCCAGTTGCTGCTTGGCCCCCAGGTAATGCTGGCTGAACACATCGAAATAGGCATCCAGCGCCGACGCGGCGTCCGAATCGCCGGCCAGTTCCAGGCACAGCGCCGCCACTTCGGCGGTGCACAGGTGCTCGCTGCGGGTTGATCGGCGCAGGCGATAGCGCGACAGCTTGTCGGGCAACAGGCTGAGGATCGGCAAACGGTCGAAATACGGGCTCTTGCGGAAAATCTTCCGGGCTTCGGTCCAGGTCGCGTCCAGCAGGATGAACAACGGACGCTTGCTGCTATCGAGATCCACGGTATTGGTCACCCGCGAAGGTTCGACGTACTCGCCGGGGAACACCAGATACGGCTGCCATTGCGGGTCGTTCAGCAGCGCCAGCAGTTGTTCGTCGGGTTCAGTTCGCGACCAGATGAAGGCATGGTTGTCGCGCACGATGTCGGCGATCAACCAGCCGGTATTGCTGGGCTTGAACACTTCCTTGCCGGTCATGATCAGGCAAACACCCGAACGCGTATCGACGGTCGGCCGCCAGGCGCACAGGCAATGGCTGATGATCACCCGGCAATCGCGGCAGCGCGGGGAGCGAAAACCACGGGCCTGGATCGGCTTGATGCCCTCGTCCTCGCGCTGATCGCGCAGGCGGGCCACGGCGTTGGGGGCATGATTCATCGCAGACGGCACCGGCAGGCAGGAAAACTCGACACGAACGACACTCGGCAGGGCAATAAAGGCCGGCAGTTTACCAGAGCGACGGGCACAAGCCTGTACCCTCCCGACCGGCTCCCCTATAATTCGCCGCCACTGAACGCACAGTCTCGTGGCTGGTCGAACCACCAGTCACTGAACCAGGAGAGTTTCATGCTGCGCCTTATCGTTCCCACCGCTGCCATTCTGCTGGCCTCGTCCTTCAGCGCTCAGGCTGCATCCCTGAGTGAGCAGAATCTGAACCGAGAGCTGCGCAATGTCGCCGCACAAAGCAGCGTCGGCACGCCACGGGCGATCAACGAAGACATTCTTGATCAGGGCTACACCGTCGAAGGCACCACGCTGATCAACCACCTGAGCGTGCAAAAGAGCCACGCCGACAAAATGCGCGCCGATCCCAAAGCCGTGTATTTCCAGCTGGGGGCCTCGGTCTGCAACAACCCGTCGTACCGCAAGCTGATGGCCAAGGGCGCGATCATGCGTTATGAATTCACCGAAGTGAAAACCAATAAGGCGATCGGCTCCGCCAGCTACCAGGAATCGGACTGCCCGAAAGCGGCTCCAGCGAAGAAGAAGTAATCATCTCGACGTGGCGCGCCGCTGTTCATCCTCGGCGCGCAGTTCGGCCAGCAAGGCCTGCAAGTAACGCGAGCGGCGATCCCCTCCCGCCAGGCGTCGGCAGCACTCCTCTTCGAGACTCACATGGTTGGTCTCGGCTGATGCTTTCAACAATCGATACAGCTGCGCATCGATCTCCAGAATGACTCTGGTCATGTGTCCTGCCTCCTTGCCACCCGCAAATCCTTGAATAGCGTGCACCTTGCGTACGCTCGTTGACGCAAAGTTGTCGTACGGCGCCTTTAACTTAGTAAATCAGAGCATTCAGCCCTCGACGTGGCATCGGACGAGCGGTGAAAACACTTCGCAAAGTGACAATAAGCAGTTGCCAGCAAAGACTTTGCGGCGCGATGTTCAATGAGCGAAAAATGCTTTGAGGGTCTAGATTCAACGTATTCCCGATCTTTTATTAACGGCAGGAAAGGAGCTGCCGGCTGTTTGTTTTCTTGCAGCGCGGCACTGACGCCGCACGTCAGGGCCGAAAGCTCTGTGCAGAAGGAGAAGTTGCATGCCTTACCAACCGAATGACCTGCTCAGCCGTCATTTTCAGGAAAGCGGCCACGACCTCATCAGCAAGGTCGAAGAACAACTCAACCTGGTGTCACCCAATAGCCCGAATTCCCCCATCTACCGCGACATGATCCTGACCGTGCTGCGCATGGCCCAGGAAGACCATAACCGCTGGAACGCCAAGATCACCCTGCAAGCCCTGCGCGAACTGGAGCAGGCCTTTCGCACCCTTGAACAGTTCAAGGGGCGACGCAAGGTCACGGTGTTCGGCTCGGCTCGAACCCCGGTCGAACATCCCCTTTACGCTATGGCTCGGGAACTCGGGGCCTCGCTGGCTCGCTCGAACATGATGGTCATCACCGGTGCCGGCGGCGGAATCATGGCCGCCGCCCATGAAGGTGCCGGCCGCGATCACAGCCTGGGGTTCAACATCACCCTGCCCTTCGAACAACATGCCAACCCCACCGTGGACGGTACCAATAACCTGCTGCCGTTCCATTTCTTCTTCACCCGCAAGCTGTTCTTCGTCAAGGAAGCCGATGCGCTGGTGTTGTGCCCCGGCGGGTTCGGCACCCTGGACGAAGCCTTGGAAGTGCTCACGCTGATCCAGACCGGCAAAAGCCCTCTGGTGCCGGTGGTTCTGCTGGACGCACCGGGCGGAACGTTCTGGCAAGGCGCGCTGGACTTCATCCGCCAGCAACTGGAGGAAAACCGCTACATCCTGCCGACCGACCTGAAGCTGATGCGCCTGGTCTACAAAGTTGAAGAGGCGGTGGAGCAGATCAACCAGTTCTACGGCAACTTCCATTCAAGCCGCTGGCTCAAGCGCCAGTTTGTCATTCGCATGAATCACAAACTTAGCGATCAGGCCCTCGACCATATGCAGGAGGCTTTTGCCGATCTGTGCCTGAGCGATCAGTTCCATCAACACGCCTACGCTGGCGAAGAACACGACGAGGCTCAATTCAGTCACCTGACGCGCCTGGCATTCGCGTTCAATGCCCGAAACCACGGGCGTCTGCGGGAGCTGGTGGACTACATCAATCTGCCGAAAAACTGGGCCCAGTCAAAACCCCAGACCGCGCAACGCAGCCGCGAACCGTCGAAGGTAACGTGAAGGCAAAAAAAACGGCCCGCTATCGAAATAGCGGGCCGTTTTTGATTTTTCCGTTGGGCTGGAGCGATTTAATCGTCCATCCCTCTGCCGCTGAACAAGCGGTTGATCATCTCCATCGAGAATCCCCGGTACGCCAGGAATCGACCTTGTCTGGCGCGTTCCTTGGCATCGCCGGGAAGTTGTCCGGAGAACTTCCGTTGCCACGTGTCCGTTAGCTGCTCCTGCCAGTTGATGCCGCTCTCGCGCAAGGCGAGTTCGATATCGGCGCGTTGCAAACCGCGCTGGCTCAGTTCTTCGCGAATCCGCAGAGGGCCGTAACCGGAGCGGGCGCGATAGGAAACAAAGCTTTCAAGATAGCGGGCTTCGGAAAGCAGCCCTTCTTCCGTCAATCGGTCGAGGGCTGTTTCGATCATCTCGGGGGGAGCGCCACGCTGACGCAGTTTGCGCGTCAGCTCGACTCGACCGTGCTCGCGGCGTGCGAGCAGGTCCATGGCGGTTCGCCGCACCGCGACGAGGGTATCGAGTACGGCGGTTGTCATCGGTGCAATCAGATATCAGCGTCAGCCAGGTCGTCTTCGGTCTCTTTGACCGCAGAGGCCTTGGAATCAGCAATCACAGCTGGCGACAGCAGTTTGTCACGCAGTTGCTTCTCGAGCTTGGCCGCGACTTCCGGGTTGTCCGCCAGGAACTTGGCCGAGTTGGCCTTGCCCTGACCGATCTTGGTGCCTTCGTAGGCATACCAGGCGCCGGACTTCTCGACAAAACCGTGCAGTACGCCCAGGTCGATCATCTCGCCGTTCAGGTAGATACCCTTGCCGTAGAGAATCTGGAACTCGGCCTGACGGAACGGCGAAGCCACCTTGTTCTTCACAACCTTGACGCGGGTTTCGCTGCCGACCACTTCGTCGCCTTCCTTCACCGCGCCGGTACGGCGGATGTCGAGACGAACCGAGGCGTAGAACTTCAGCGCGTTACCACCGGTGGTGGTTTCCGGGCTACCGAACATCACGCCGATCTTCATGCGGATCTGGTTGATGAAGATCACCAGGCAGTTGGCGTTCTTGATGTTACCGGTGATTTTACGCAGCGCCTGGGACATCAGACGGGCTTGCAGGCCCACGTGCATGTCACCCATTTCGCCTTCGATTTCTGCCTTCGGTACCAGAGCGGCCACGGAGTCGACGATGATTACGTCAACGGCGTTGGAGCGCACCAGCATGTCGGTGATTTCCAGGGCCTGCTCGCCGGTGTCCGGCTGGGAAACCAGCAGGTCGTCGACGTTGACGCCCAGCTTGCCGGCGTACTCTGGGTCGAGGGCGTGTTCGGCGTCGACGAAGGCGCAGGTCGCACCGGCTTTTTGAGCCTGGGCGATCACGGACAGCGTCAGTGTGGTTTTACCGGAAGATTCAGGACCGTAGATTTCAACAATACGGCCTTTTGGCAGGCCGCCGATGCCGAGTGCGATGTCCAGACCCAGAGAGCCGGTGGAAATGGCCGGGATCGCCTGACGGTCCTGATCGCCCATACGCATTACGGCACCCTTGCCGAATTGACGTTCGATCTGACCCAGGGCCGCAGCCAAGGCTTTCTTCTTGTTGTCGTCCATTAAAGTCCTCACGTAATCAATAAGGCCTGACGGCCAACACCTGTATAAGTAGCCAGTATTATTCCACAGCGTTCACGGATCGCCTACCCCTGATTTTCGATTTCTCGTGCCGCTAGTCGCAGCAAGCCCTCTAGCGCGGCCTTCACCGTTTGTCGGCGGACTTCGTCGCGGTTACCGGCGAAGTGCTGAACCTCACTGGAAACCGCGTCACCCACGCCCCAGGCCAGCCAGACGGTGCCCACCGGTTTGTTCGGCGAACCACCGTCCGGCCCGGCCACGCCGCTGACCGCCACGGCAAACCGCGCCAGGCTTTTTTCCTGGGCGCCGCGCACCATGGCCTCGACCACTTCGCGACTGACCGCACCCACAGTGCCGAACAGCTCCGTCGGTACATTCAGTTGCTGGGTTTTCTGGCGGTTGGAGTAGGTCACGTAACCCGCCTCGAACCACGCCGAACTCCCAGGAATGCGGGTGATCGCTTCGGCAATCCCGCCACCGGTACAGGACTCGGCCGTAGTGACGTGGGCATTGAGCAACTGCAGACGTCGGCCAAGTTCGGCCGCCAGTTGAGTGATTTCTTTCACGGCGCGCTCCGGATCGGATGGAATGGCTACCACCGTACACGAGCCGGTTGCGCTTTCAATACACAAGCTTATTCAAAATGTGCAGGCGCCAGCGCTCTGATATAGGCCTGACAGGCCTGCAAGGCAATCAGTCCGCGATCGCCTTCGCCGGTGATGGCGACAATTCGTCGAGCATGCGCCGGGTCAAGTCGGGCGCGTACGGCTGCATGATCCACGCCGCCGGCGCCGGAGGCGGCTGGCACACCACAGCCTTGGGCAGCGTCGCCTGCGTCGATGAGGACTGACAGGCGCAGATCAGCAGTGGCAAGGCGATCGCGCAGGCGATCCTGATCACGTTGGGCATCGTTCAGTGCTCGATAATGGGTTTGTTCGCTGGCCGTGAGGCGTTGCTCCAGGGCCAGACGCTTGTCCTGCTCGGCCTGTTGCGCGGTGGCAGAGGCCGAAGTCAGTTGATTGAGGATTTCGGCATGCAACCGCGCCTGTTCGGCCAGTTGGCGACCGTAGCGCCAATCCTGAAACTGCCAGGCCAGCGCCGCCGCCCCTGCGGCCAGCAGCACCAGGCCGATCAGCCGCCAGACGCTCAGACCGAAGGCTGGCATAGCACCGCCCTCGCCCGCCCCCAGAGTTCCAGGCGATCCTGCAAGCCGTTCAACCCGCCGTTGATCCGTCGGGTAATGCTGTTGAACTCATCACGGTCGGCCAGCGCGTTCAGGCCGTTCTGCGCCCAGAACCATGCGGCAGACTCGGCCGCCCATTGCGGTTGTTCCAGCAGTTCCGGCAGCGCCAGCAAGCGCTCGTCACCGAACAGCCCAAGGCTGCACTGGCGATAGTTGGTGCGGCCGGTGATCTGGATCAGCCCGCGCCCGCGATACTTCTGCCCGTCGCCATCGGCCTCGGGCGTGTTGCCCAGACGCAAGGCCAGCGTGCCGGTGTCGTATTTGCTCAGGTATTGGTTGTTGCCCAGTTCACGCACGTACTGCAATTGCCCCGACTCGTGTCCGATCTGGGCGAGAAACGCGGCAATACGCTTGGGCGTGTCGATGCGATGGCGCGCCATGGCGTCGTTGAGCGGTGAAACAAAAACGCCCGCTTGGCGGCGGGCGTTGGGCATGATGTTGAGTAGGTTGTCTTCAGTGATTTGCATGATGCTCGATCCTCCCTGGATACGCCGATTGAATCACGGTTGGCGACCAACGCCCCCCAGCCATTTTTTTGCCAGAGTTGTCAGGGTGCTGTTCGGTGCAGATTCCTCAAATGCTTCATTCAAGGGCAACACCTGGCCACCGGACAAAAGCCACGCTTGATATTCCAGCCAATCCCTATTGGCAGGATCCTGTGGAACATATGCCAGGTCGCTCAGACGAAGAACGCCGTTGGCGGTCAATTGATAACTCATGGTTTCTCCTAAAATTCGGCGTCGGCAGTCCATTCGATCTGCAAGGTCTGACCGGGCAAGCTGCCGACCGGGGTAACGGTGGCAAACGAAATGGCACGCTCCGTCAATCCCTGCACAATACTGCCGGTACATGGCCCCACGGCCTGATTCCACACCTGATTGCTGGTATTGCCAGGGCAATACATGACGACGGTAGGTAACACCCTCTTTTGCACCAACATGCCTGTCGTCATAGCAAACTGACCGCTATTGGCAGGCGCCGCTTGCGTGAACGTTGAAATGCAGGTGCTAGAGCCATTGTTCGCCCGTACCGGCAACGAAGTGGCAAAGGACTTCTCGAAGTAACGCTGGCAAAGCATCAACTCTTCAGCCACTGGACGATACTCGAAAGGTGTGGATACCGGTCCTTCCTCCATTTGGATCTGCGCCAGATCCACGGTCTGCAGCACATTCAAAGGCAGGTCAAACGCAAGCCTCAGAAAGTTGCTGGCGCCCAGCATTTTCCCGGCAATGCCCGAGACTTGAAACGTTGCGCTGTACTTCTTCCAAGATGTGCCCAACTGGAAAACATCGATGGTTTTTTCAACAGATTCGGAGCCTGCAGAACCGAAGTTCTGAGTAACCGACACTCTTAACGGCCGGGCCGCATCGGACCGAGCCCAGAATGTAACGGTGGCGTTTTTACCTGCCAGGGTTCGTACCGACTCAATAGCTTGGGAGATTCTGTGTACCGTGGCTCCGGCTCCTGCCTGGGTTTGTTGCCACCGCAGGAAAAACCGCGGCTCGTCGGCGACTTCCGTTTGACCGGGTGCAAAACCCTGCTGAGATATGGCGACTCCTGCACTGCCATTCCAGTCGCAACGAAAACGATCAGCCACATAGCCGCCAATGTTTGGCCCGAGGTTGGTTGGACCGCGTTGCCAGATATCAAACCCGCCATTGATCAGTACGTTCCGGCGATACACCTGCACCGGAAATTGTTGCAGCGGATCGGGCTTTGCCAATTGACGAATCGCCTGCGCCAGTTGATCGGTCTGCTCCTCATCCGGCGTCAGGCCGGCGGCCGTGATCGCGTTGAGAATCTCCTGCGTCACACTGTTGCCCCAATTGGCCGGGATCAACGATCCCGGTTTTCCGGCAATCGGGTCTTCATCGACGAATTTGCCATTCTCCAGGCCTGAGCCGGGAACGCTTTTCGGGTAATCCATTTCCGTTTCCTTTATCTGCTAGAGCGCCGAAGCCAACCAGCGCGGCGCTACCGGACGATGCTCGCTGAACGGGAAAAACGAGGCCTGGGGCCAGTCGCGCAGCGCTCGCCGAAACGTTTGCAGTTCGGCGTATTGCTCGGTGGTCAGCGTGGTGCCGCCGCCGTCCTCCAGCTCATCGCGATCACGGGCCACCAGGCCGTCGGTCGCGGCCAGTTGCGCCGTGCGCCAATGGCGTTCGATATCGGCGGCTTCTTCGGGACTCGGTGGCGGCGGATCCACCAGAATCGGAAACCCGTTGCTGTTGTTGACGCCAATCACCTTTGGCGAGACAGCCAATTGCTGCAACAGGGAGATCCAGTACGCCTGAGGAATTTCGATCACATCCTCGGGAATGTCCGAGGTGTTGATACCGGGTACATAAACGGCCCGGGTAGTTGCGCTGAAAAACACATTGAACGGGTTCATTCAGTAGCCCTTTGCAAAATAATAGATACCCCAGTTTGCCGAGACGGCCCCGTTATAACTGCGGACCTTCAAACGGCATCCGGTTCGGCTTTCCGATCCCGCGTACTGAACGACCATGGCTCCATCGCCGCCCGAATGGATGGCGACAATCGATGAAAAGGCGGTCGGGAATGCGATCGGAAAGGTCACATAGACATCGCCATTGGAATCGGTCGTCCCAACTCCCCATTGATCGATGTTGCCGCTGGGAAAGCGCTGGTAACCGACATTGCCGTAGACGCCGGAATGGGCCGTCGCATACCGGTCGCTGACCGATCCGCCATACAGTCGCCACTGTCCGGTCAACTTGACCAGTTGCGCCGAATCACCGAGGCCAAGCTTGAGTGCGCCGATGGTGCCGTTGCAGGTTTCAATGGCTTCATTGCCGGTGGGACTGATCGTCAGAACGCCATTCCCGGCGTTGAGGATATGCAGGGTCCCGGCATGAGGAATATTGGCAACGGAAGGCAGGGTCGCCGTAATCGACGTGGCGCTGGAAAAACTGGCCACGCCGCCCACGCTGGCCGCTGTCAAAGTCGTACTCGTCGGATAGGAGGCGAAACCGGAAAACTGCAGACCGCTGCGGCTCACGAAAGCGGTAGTGGCGACCGACTGACTGTTGTCGAACTGCGGCGCGGTCGCAAACAGTTTGTTGCTGCGCAATGCCGTCAGCACTTGGTCGGTTCGAGTATCGGACGGGGTGAGGCCAGCGGTCTGGATGACGGTCAGCAGCTCCTGAGTGATGCCGTTGCCCCAGCTGGCCGGGATCAAGGATCCCGGCTTGCCGGTGACCGGATCTTCATCGACAAACCTGCCGTTCACCAGACCTGCGCTGGGAACACTATTGGGGTAGTCCACGGTTTATCTCCTTATCTGAATTCATGGGTTGTGTGAGGGCTTCAGCCAATGTCCGTGGCCAGCCACTGGGGCGCTGACGGCCGTAAAACGGAGGACGGAAATGCGTCGGCACCTGGCCAGTCGCGCATGGCCTGGCGGTACTCGAGCAACTCCAGATACTGCTGGGCCTTGAGCGTTGTTCCGCGTCCCAGTTCCTGCTCGTCGCGGTGGCGGGTGACGAGCCATTCGCTGGCTGCCAGTACGGATTGGCGCCAGGCGCGCTCTTGCGCCAGAGGCTCTTTTTCTTCGACGGTGAATGCCTGAACGACAACAGGACTTTGCAGTTCGCGCGAAGGCTCGATAGCGGAGGGCGCATCGGCCATCGGCGCGCCGATTTCGACCTCGACACCTTCGGGCACCTGTACCATCGCCGCGACGAAAGCAGGCGCAAACAGTTGCTCGATCGCATAGTCACCGGTGTCGATCACTTCGACCGCGACACCGTTCTCAATACGTGCATAACGGGCCATTACTCGTACTCCCAGATTTCACAAAAGGCATTGCCGCCGACGCCGCTCACGACAGATGCGGAAGCATTGGTCGAGCAGGAACCGCTGCCTCCCGAGCCGCGAACACCGGGCGTACCATTGCTGTTCACACCTATCAGCGGTGCACCACCATCAAACGGGCTTGGGCCTCCGCCCCCGCAGAGCACACCCCAATTGGCGTTGTACATCGCATAGGTGCCGGGGATGCCACGAGCGCTGCAGAGGTTGCCGCCCGTAACGACCTGCCCGCCCGGGCCGCCTTGTACGAAGCCGGACGCAGTGGCGGACGTCAGGACTGTAATCGTCTGCCCGCCCATGCCACCCGAAACACTCAGGTAGGATCCGAAAGAAGCGCCGCCGCCCGCCTGGCCAGCCGCGTTACGCGGGGCACCGCCGGCGCCCAGGGTGACCGGAACACCTGCGAGCATTTCCGGCGTAACGTCGTACAGACTTTCCCCGTAAGCGCCCGCCCCGCCACCGCCGCCAATGCCTTGATAAGTGGCCGGGATAGGGGCACATCCGCCCCCCGATCCACCCGCCCCGACCAGCCGAACGCGAATCCGTTTGGCCCTCGGGTTCGGCTTGTAAACTGTGATCCCGACCGTCTCGATCTGCCTGACCGCCAACAACCGCCCCACCGCATCGGTGATGCCGTAGCCCGCCAGCGTGGTCGGGGTGTTCTTCAATTTGGTGAAGTCGACGAGAGCGCCAATGGCCGTTGCCAACTGATTGGTCTTGCTCTCGTCCGGCGTCAGTCCGGCGGCCTTGATGGCGTTGAGAATTTCTTGCGTGACACTGTTGCCCCAGGCGGCGGGGATCAATGATCCGGGCGTGCCGGCAACCGGGTTTTCATCGATAAAACCGCCGTTGACCAGGCCGACGCCGGGGATGCTGTTTGGATAATCCATTGCACGGTTCCCTGTGCTGCAGTCAGTTGGTTACGGTTGCGCCGGGCACTGCCGGCCATATGACTTCGCCGGGGAAGCCGGCCTGTTTTTCGATGCGGTTCAGCTCGACGCTGTAGAGCTTCCACTCGAGCAATTGCAGTTGCTCTTCGTGGCTGGCATCGCCGATGTCCTCGGCGTATTGCAGGGGGGCGATGCGCAGGACAGCGTCGCGCAGCAGGGCGTCTCGCTTGTCGAAAAGGCCAGACTTGATCGCGGACAGGTGGGCCGTTTCATCGAGCATCCACGCCTGACCATTCCAGATATATCCCTCTCCTGGCCAGAGATCGGCAGTGAGGTCATCCGGTAGCTCACCGGGTTCATCCCAGATCTGTTTCGCACCACTGTCCTTTCTGTAAACCACTCCCCGGTGATCGGTCACTTCACGAGGAACGCCGTTCACCAGAACCCAGACACGGCCATTTCCAGGCGATGGCAATTCGAAAGGCAACTGCATTGAATTGCTGGGCAACTGAACGCCAAGTCCAGGCGTCTCGACAAACTCAAAGGGACCGGACAGGCAGCCCACATGATCGAACAGATAATTAAACATGAGCACCTCAGATAAGTTTGATCCGGCCCGGATAGGCAATGTTTCGAGGACGGGTGATGCCGCCATGATTCAACAGGTCTGCGTCGGAAATCGGCGAAACCGTTTCAGAAGGGGTGATGTATTTGACCGTGGAGCCCGCATAATCGGTGTAATTCCCCACGTCGAACCCCAGCAGGGCCTTCTGGGAAATGATGTTCGTTGCGAACAGAATATTGTCGCCAACGCCATTGTCGCCCTGGACCAGCGAGCCTTTTTGCCAAGACCCCGGCACACGTCCCGGATCGATCAAACCGCCTTCAGACAGTACCCGCAGGAACTCGCCGCGGGCTTCTGGCAATCGGAAGTTTGTGGCTCCATCTCCAGAGGACCATGCACCGCCGCGATCAGCTTCGGAACGCAACATGCCGGACTGCTGCGCGTGATCCCAGAGCCACGGCCAGTCCGAGCGGCTCACTAAAGAGCCATTCAAAGTGGCATAGCCACCCGGTAAAACGGAAAGAGTGGTCTCGAAGGCAATATGCCCCAGCGACGAGCCGTCCAGGCGTCCGACAGGCCACCAGCTACCCGCTGCGTCACTGCGCAGATGCCACCAGTCGCCGCCACCCATCAACACCAAAAACGGATAGCCGCTGGGTGAAAGATGTGTGTGAAAACGGATGCGGTCGGAACCCGACGCCTGAACGATCAATCGGTTGCCGCTGTTATCCATGCGCCGAACAATCACATCGCGTATACCCAGCCCCGCGTTCGCCGGCGGCAACGTCACCGTCACAGCACTGGATCCGCCATCAATCAGCACCAGGCCCAGCTCCGGGTCAGTCAACGCCCTGGATGCAGTCAGCCGTGTTACCACCGAACGCATCGGACTGGCATTGCCGACAATCGATTGAATGGCTCTGAGCAACTGACCGGTATCGGCCTCGGCGGCTGTCAGCCCGGCGCCGGTAATCACGTTAAGAATTTCTTGTGTAACGCTGTTGCCCCACACCGCCGGAATCAAGGAGCCGGGCGTTCCGGCCACCGGATTTTCATCGACGAACCGGCCATCGACCAGGCCGACGCTGGGGACGCTCTTCGGATAATCCATTGCGTTATTCCCTAGTCATAGTTGATATGCACCTTGGTATGCGCCGGTGCCGCCCGGTGGATCAGGCATTCCAGCGCCGACCCCGGATTCACGCCGAAGCGCTCGCCCCAGTAACTCGCGCCGAAACGCCGGCCGAGCAACAGCCGCCCGCCAGTGTTGAGCGTCCACATGAACTGCGCTTCCCAGGTGCCCCAGTGCGCTGCGCCGAAACGCGAACGGCCCATGCGCGGGGCTTCGAGTTCGGTGATGGTGGCATTGGGATAACCCTGGCTTTTGGCGATTTCCAGGTAGTAGCCGACGGCCTGGCTGCCGACCGCCAGCAAGCGGCGGCGCACAGCGAGGCGACGGTCGTCGAACAACGGTGTGGCGCCGAGGCACGGGTCGGGCAGGTTCATCACCTGCTCCCAGTCCGGCACCAGTTCGCTGACGCCAGCCGGGTCCATCTCGTTGAGCAGGTCGGCGGCACGGGCGTCGAGGCGCGCCAGTTCGACGGCGACGCCTTGCAGCACTTCCTCGAGCTCCGGCACGCGCTCCGGATCCCATGCCGGACCGCTCGGCAGCAAGGCGCGCAGTTGCGCCTGGTATTGCGCGGCGGTTCTTATGGCAGCCATACGCAACCCCCGAAGGTGAGCAGTTCGCTGTCACCCGCGGCCACGTTCGCCACCGGGGCCGAAAGCACATGATCGGTTTCACCCGCCGCACTGCTGATCGCTTCGCGGATATGGCTGATCAACAGATCCTCGCCCAGGTCGGCTTCACGGTTATGCAGGTCGCGCAGCTGAGTTTCGACGGCGGCACGCACGGCAGTGGTGTCGGGGATCAGCTTCAGTTGATAAGTCACCGGCTTCTGCACCGGCGGGCGTACATGCACTTCGGCGGTCACCGGGCGCAGCGGCTCAATGTAGGCCTGCACTTCGGCCAGTTGCTCGGCATTCGGCACCGGTTGCGGATCGTCGTCGCGCATGATGTACACGCCGACGGTGCCCGGCCCGAGGAAGCCGCCACGGCACCACGCGCGAGTCACGCCCGGCACTTCCAGTGCCCAGGTTTCATAGTCGCTGGCGGAACCGCCGTGGGGGATCACGCGATAGGAACGGATCACCCGCGAGCGCAACGACTCCAGGCTTTCCCGCGCCACGCCGCCATTGAGTCCCGGCGCCAGCACCACAAAACTGTTGCTGACCACCCCGGCGATCGGCTGCACCGGCGTCAACGCCAGCCCGGCCTCGGCGTTGCCCAGGCTGCCGGCATCCAGCGCGGCGATGCTGGTGCTGTTGACGCCATTGACGGTGGTGCGCGCGACGGTGACTTTGAAGGTGCGACCGTCACTCGCCTGCAGCAACGTATCGGCGTCCAGCACCGCGCCCGCCGTGGCGTTGAAGCTGACCGTGCCGGTGGCAACCTGCGCCGGTTTGCGCGGTTGGTTCAGGCGCAGGGCGGCGATGCGTTCCAGGGTCGATTCATCGGCGGTGTCGGGCAGGATCTGCTCGGCAATCCAGTCGAGGTAGCCGTACAGACCATAAGCGGCGCCGCCGAGTGTGCGGGCCAGGACTTGCGCATCGGACTGGCGCAGCGAATCGCCGGCCAGGTCGCTTTGGGTGCGCTTGATCAGCACCGGCAGCGAAGGGGTTTCAAACGGCATAGATCACCTGCCAACTGTTATCGGGGTTGATGTCCAGGCGTTCGCCGTCGGCCAGGGTCAGGACCGTGCGCAGGTTCAGGCGCTGGGCGTCGAGGCGTTCGCTGATGATGTCGATGGCGCTGCAATGGCCGTCGTCGATCAGCCATTGCAAGGCTTCGCGGGCATAGAACTCGGCGTCCATCTGGGTCTGGCGGGTCAGTTTTACCCGGCGCAGCAGCCACAGCCGCGAGCCGATACGATCGTCGGCCACGGTGGGAAAGGTGTCGCCCCACCAGCCGAAACGCTCCTCGTCGTCGAGGGCATCGTCGTCGGCGGCGCGGCGCCAGGTGAACAGGCTGATCAGCACCGCACGGGTCAGCGCGGCGTGGAGGTTCTGACTGAAGAGCATCACTGACCTCCCGCCGGCGCGCCGGTCTGGCCACTGCCCGCCTGCACGCCAACGTGCACGTGCTTGATCTGGCTGATGCCGCCGGCCACCTGATCGCCTTTGGAAACGATCTTGCCGGTCTGGTTGATCACCGGCGTGTCGAAGTTCACGGCGGTGCTGGCGCGGATATTGAGCGTGGCGGTTTCGATGTCGATGATCCGCCCGCGCTTGAAGTGAATCTTGTCGCCCTCGTCGGTGTAGATCGCCACCTCGCCGGCCGCCAGCGATTGCAGGCGGTAACGGCGGTCGGCGACCACCAGAGCGATGGCGTGAGAACGGTCACCGCCGAGAAACGTGACGACGCCTTCGGCACCGGCCAGCGGATGGCTGGTAAAGCCGTAGGGCTCGAAGTGCTCCATGTCGTCGTTCACTTCACCGGCGGTGAGGCGCATTTGCAGCGATTGCAGCTTGGATGCCGAATTGGCGAGCACGACAGTGCCGCGCGCCAGCAGGCGTGTCAGTAGGCTCATGAATTGTCCTCAGGACTTTGCCAACACAAAACCTGTGGGAGCGGGCTTGCCCGCGATGGCGGTGTGTCAGGCAAAGTAGTGTTTGCGGTAACCACCGCTATCGCGGGCAAGCCCGCTCCCACAGGGTCAGGTGATGCCAGTCAGGTTCTGCGTCAGGCTCAGGTCTTTTTCGGGGGCGTCGGATTGGCGTCGAAGGTATGCGGCGGCGCCACTTGCAGTGTGGTCAACGAGCCTTGCGCCGACAGCGAATACGTCACCTTGGAGATCAGCATGTCGCCATCGAAGCCGAGCACCGGATCCTTGACCTTCACCAGCGTGTTATGGCGCCACAGATCGCCGTTGGACTGGCGCCAGCCCTGCACCTGATAAGTGGTGGTCAGCGCCCGGCCCATGCGCGTGGCGCTTTCCCACTGGGCCCGTTGCTGGGCCAGTTCGAACGTCAGTTGCGAGCCTTCGTTGATGATCGTGGTACGCCGACGCTTGAAGCTCAGGTCGGTGGCGCTGGATTCAACCTCGCTGACCGCCGCCCCGCTCTTCTTGTCGTTGCCCTTTTGCTGGCCGATCACCTTGTATTCGGAGAACACCTGGCTGTGATCCATCGGCGCATTGGCCGAGAGAATGTTCTTGCCCAGCTCCAGCGCATCGCTGGCGCGGCCGCCGCTGCCCGGTTTGGCCAGCACCAGCCGACCTTCGGCGTCATCGGTGGAAAACACCCGGTACAGCGAGAGCAAACGGTCGATCGACTGAAACACGGTTTCACCCGGAACGATGGTGTGTTTGCTCAGGCGCGCAGTCTCGGGAATTTCGTTGACCACAAACTGCGAGTATTCCCCGGCCAGGGCCTGGACGATGTTCAACAGCGGCTGCTCCTGCCATTGGCCGGGGATGTTTCGCGCCGCGCAATCGACCAGATCCTGGGTCTTGGAACTGCCTTCGATGCTCAGGCTGATCTGCCGCCCGTCATAGCTGATCGGGGCCTTGAACACATAACCGGTGAGCACCAGATCCTGGCCGATCCGCACTTCGCACGGGTCGCCGGCCTTGATCCGCTGATCCACGGTCTGCCCCGGCCATTGCCAGGTGATGTCGAGTTTGAAGGTGCGGAACTGGCGCTCCAGGTCCGCGGTGATCTGCACGCTTTTCCAGCCGCCGTACTCCATGTTGTTGACGGTCAGCGTGACGCGGTTGTCAGTCTCATTCATGGCTCACTCCCGGGAAACCTTGACTTCGTTGGGTGAGTACCCCGGATGAGACAGACCGTTGCGCTGAATGACCTCGGTCACCCGGGTGGCGTCGCCAAACTGCTTGTAGGCCACGACCACTGCCGGAAAGGTTTCCTGGAAAGTTTTGCTGACCAGTCGCACACCGGACGAAGCCACAGCCTTGAGGTGCGCGATCAGCGCTTCCTTCACATCGGCGATGGCTTGATAGTGCGCGGGGTCGGCCTTGTCCTGGGCCTTTTGCAGCGCGTCGCTCAACTCTTTTTGCAGGACTTGCAGATCGTCGGTGACCGGCACTTCCTGACGGCTGACCGGCTGCTTCGATTGCTGATCCAGCGAAGGTGTCGAGTTGAGTTTCACCGGTGTCGACGCCACCGGCATCGAGGCCACCCACTGCGCCACTTTGACGATCAAGGTGTCCTGCACCAGGTTGGCCATGGCTTGCGCGGCGGCGTTGGTGTCCTTGCCGGTGGTGATTTTCGGCGCGTCGGCCTTGCGGATGGCTTCGATCTGTTGGGACACGTCGGCAATCACGCCACGGTAGCCCTCCTTCGCGAATGCCTTCAGCTCCTTGATATCGCCGAGCAACCCCTTGAACTCCGCCGCCACTTCCTTGGGCAGCTCCTTCACGGCCCTGACCAGCTCGGTGATCTGCTTGTACTGCGCGATCAGCGGTTTGAGCTGTTCCTTGATCACGTCGTACACCCCGGTGAGGCTGTTGCGCAGATTGGCGATGCCGATCCGCGCGGCCTTGATCAGGGTCATCGCCTGTTCGAAACGCGCCACCGCCGAACCGAGCAAACCGTCGGCCTTGATCAGCAGGACTTTTTGCGTGCTGACCGTCGCCGTCGGAAACGGCAGCGGCCGGTCGGGGTAGAACTTCAGGCTGAACGTCACCATCCCGCCGTCCTGGCGGGTATGGGTCATGTCGCACTCGCCGACCTTGACCTGCAAGCGTCCCAGCCACGGGTGCACCAGTTCGCCGCTGCCCTGCTCCAGGGCCTGGAGCAGCTTGTCGCGCTGTTCCAGGCAATCGGCACCGATGATGAACGCCGTCAGGTCGTGGGTCTTGGCCTGCTGGCCGAGGTCCTCGAAAAACGGCAGGTCGCGTTGCGGGTATTCGTGCAGCTGCCCCTTGCGACCGACCGGGGTTTTCGCCTGGTCGATCCAGAAACCGACACCGCGAAAGGATGCCGGCAACAAACGGTCACGCCAGTTCATTGGAACCTCCCATGGACAGCGAGCGATAGCCGATGCGCGAACTGAGCGCCAGCCCCGGTTGATTGGTTTGCGGTTGATCGGTGCGCAGCCCCGCCGGCGCGTTTTCGAAGCGTACTGTCAGGCCACCTTCGAGTTGCGTACGGTTGTTGGCGGCGCTTTGCTGGATCAGGGCGCTGGAGGATTGCGGCAATGAACCGCCCTGCAACGCACTGCCGCCCTCGGGTTTCGCACTGGCACCGAAGAAGGCCGGCGCCAGTTCGCCCTTGCCTTCGGCATTGGTCTGGCGTTGCGCTTCAGTCAGGGTTTCGACCTTGCCGGTGACCTTGGCGATCAGCCCGGCGAAACCTCCATCGAACAACTCCTTGATCGGCGCGATGACGGTTTGCAGCTTTTGCCACAGCTCGCCGAACCACCCGACAATCGGCCCCCAGCTCTCGATGATCTGATCCAGGGGTTTCCATTCGAACAGGCCGTGCAAAAAGTCCACGACCGGCGCGGACAGCGCCAGCACAACACCCCACAGCGCCGAAAAAACCTCACCGATCGGCTGCCAGTACTGCGCAATCTGCTCCAGCGGCGACCACTCGAACAGACCGGTGAAAAAACCTTTGACCTGTTGCACTGACGTTTGCAGTGCCGTCCAGATCGGTTCGAAGAATCCGACGACACCACCCCAGGCGCTGGTGATCATTTCCATCGGGAAAAAATCGAACAGTGCCCGCAACGTATCCCGGGTGCTTTGCACGGCCGATTGCAGCGTCGTCCACACCGGCTGGAAGTACGCAACAACACCGCCCCAGGCGCTGGTAATCATCTGCATGGGCGAGAAGTCGAACAACGACACCAGAAAATCTTTAGCCGGTTGCGCGACCTTTCGCAGGCCGCTGAACATCGGTTCGAAGAACCTGACAACACCGCCCCACGCACTGTTGATCATCTGCATCGGCGAGAAGTCGAACAGGTCTCTAAGGAACGCCATCACCGGCACACTCAAGGCCTTGAGCAGTTCCCAGATCGCCGAAAACAGACCGGTCAACGGCCCCCAGTTTTCCAGGATCAGGCCTGCGGGCGACCACGAGAAAACCGACTTGAAGAAGTCGATCACCGGCGCGGTCACGGTCTTGACCTTGTCCCAGATTCCCGAGAAGAAACCGGTGACCGGTTCCCACAGCGCCGCCAGTGCCTCCAGCGGCCGCCAGTCGAGTACCGAGCGCAACGTCGCCATTGCACTGGCCCCGGCATTTTTCACGCTCTCCCATAATCCGCTGAAGAACGCGGAAATCGGTGTCCAGTTGGCCACGATCAAACCGGCCGCCACGGCAATGCCCATGGCGATCAGCATGATCGGGTTGGTCTTGAGCACCATGCTCATGACGTCCATCACCTGAGTCATACCGGTGACGGCGGTCTGCATGGCGGAAAACGCAATCGCCCCCGCTGCCAGGCCTTCGACCAGTTTCGGGTTGTCGGCCATCAGGCTGCCGACCTGGGTCAGCACCGGCTCCAGCCCGACCACCAGCGCACCCACGGCAGGTACGAGTGCGGCATCCACCGCAGCGGAGACCTTTTCCATGGATGCGCTGAACACGTTCATGTTCTGCGCGGCCGCTTTCGGTGTTTCCGGCAGGTCGACGGTTTTCGCCGTCTCGCTGACTTCGGTCAACTTGCCCTGAAACGCCGCAGCCGATTTGATGCCGTCCACGAACGGCGTAATCACGCTGCCGCCCTTGAACAGACCGCTGATGTCGAGTTTGCCGAGGCCGGTCTGTTCGAGGTTTTTCTTGAAGTCATCGACCTTCACTCGCAGGGCGCCGAGTTTGGGTGACAGTTCGTCGATGCCCGTAAGCAGTACCGACGCTTTAGCTTTGGTTTCTTCTGCCATCACTGCACCTGCTGCATCGCATTGATCCGTTGCGCGTGCTCCAGCGATTCGCGAAGCACATCCAGTGGCCTGGCCATCATCTGTTCGGGGTCAACCTTCCAGAACCAGGCCAGGTCATAGGCGACCGAAATCAGGTCGGTGATGGCTCCGACGCCGCACTCATGAAAAAACTCGCAACGGCCCAGCTCAGCGCGTTGAGGTCAGCCAGATCCAGCTGGTTGACCGACGACGGCGGAATGCCGGCGCACACGGCGATGTATTTGGCCGCCACGTCCATGTCGAGGCTGACCTCTTCGCTCTTGTCGATCTTGTACGGCAGCGCCTTGATCGCTCGCACTTCCTGCACCGTCGGACGGCGCAGGACGAGTTCGGTCAGGGGCTCGCCGTGAGCTTCGATCGCAACTTGAAGCTTCACGGCGCCGCTCATTGCCAGGTCCCCTTGATGCCTTCGAATTTCAGTTCGATGGTGGCGTCATCGCCTTTGGAGACGGGTTCTTCGACCAGGTAGGCACCGGCCAGTACGTAGACTTTGCCGTTGCTGAATTCGCAAGTGACGGTGATGTCGGTGCCTTCGATCAGCTTCTTCAACGGGAAGTCTGCGGTGTGCAGCGCGGTCACCTTGAACGATGGCGCGATGTCGGTTTCCTTGTAGAAACCCGGCACGACGGTTTCGCGTTTGACGGCCATCAGCGGGGCTTCGCAGCCGCCGTTGATAGTCAGTTGTGCACCGTCGACCTTGACGTAGCAGGTGCCTGCAATCAGTTGACCCATGGTGTTACTCCCTTCAAATAAAAAGCCCACTCGAAGTGGGCTGGATTCACAGATTCAAACGGGCCGGTCAGGCCGCGTCGTCGTACTGCAGGCGGAACTGGTTGAGCAGTGCGAACACGCGCAGACCGTTGATGTAATCCGGCGGGAACAGCACGTTTACGCGGCTCGGGTCCTGCACGTCGCGCTCGACGATCAGGTGCTCGGCGAACAGCTCGGCGTTTTCCACGTGGCCTTCGAGTTCGAGCTTGGCGTACTGGGCGATCAGCTCGCCGCGAATGGTCGCCGGGGTGACGATCGGCTGGCCGGCGCCGAAACGGGTGCCGTCGGAAGCCAGTTTGTGGCGACCGTACTTGCTGGTGATCACGCTTTGCAGACGACGCACGATGAACGCCGACTGGTGCATGGTTTCGCTGTCCAGGTACGAGTTGTCAGCCTGGCCGTAAGCGTTCTTCTGGTAGGTGGTGATCGAGCGCTGGATGCGCACGTAGCCGCCTTCGTAGTACGCGGTGGCGATGCCGTAGTTGAGCAGCGACTGACGCTCGGTCAGGGTGAAGCGCTCGCTGGCCGGGGCCGGATCGACGCCCGGCAGACTGCCGCTCTGGGTCGGACGGCTGGCGTCGGCGGAGATGAACACCGCAGTGCGCGCGGCCAGTGCTGCAGCTTGTACCCACACCGGTTGCGGAACGCCCGGTTCCAGCGCCTGAATGGTCATGTGCTGGTCGTTGCGTGCCTGACCGGCTGCCACCAGCGTGCCGACGGTGCCGCGCTTGGCACTGTAGACGTGACCGAACAGTTGCTTGGCCCACGACCAGCGACCGGTGCTGTCGTCCATCACCGCTTGCCAGGTGTTGAGGGTGGCCAGGTCGGACCATGGCAGTGTGATGAACTCGAACGGCTCGTCGCCCAGTGCAGCAACCGCTTCAACCTGGTCAGGCACGCCGACGCCGCCGGTCATTGCGGTGATCGCGGTGGTCAGGCCGGCCGGGGTTTCTTCGCCGTTGCTCTTGCCCAGGCGATTGAATTGCAGGCTGATGTCGTTGCCGCTCTCGCCGGTCCATTTGGCGTTCAGAGTGACGACGCCTTCAGCGGCGGCTGCGCTCACCGGCAGATCGGCGGTGGCGTTGATTTTCTGTGCCAGGGCGGTGGCCGCCTGGGCAGCAGTGGCACCGTTGACCACGGTGGCCTGGACGCGGACGCCGCCGACATACAGGTTGAGCACGCCAGCCTGGGTCGCGGTGCCGGTCAGGGTCAGCACGCCTTTGGCGATGGCGCCGGTGGCGTTGTGCAGCGGCAGGCACCAGATCTCACCGATCGGGTCGGCCTTGCGGAAGGTCTCGTACATCGACGCCAGCATCGAGCCCTGGCCACCAATGCTCTTGGCCAGTGCCACGCTGGAGACCAGCACCAGTTTGCCGACTTCGCTCGGGGCGATGTTGTCGTTGACCTGCGCCACGATCAGGCGGCGCATGGACGAGGACGCGCTATTGGCGGCCGAGTTGTCCATTTCGGCATAGAACAGCGGTACACGAATGTCCGCAGGGATGTTGCTGAATCCGATCGCCATTATTTGGCTCCCTTTTGTTTGGCTGTTGCGGTTTTGAGGGTGATATCGCCGTCGGCCAGACGTCGGCGCCACCAGGCGCTGTCCAGCACTTCACGGCCTTCCAGTGGCAGCAGGTCGCCGGCTTCCGGGTCCGGCACGGCGCGGCCAGGGGCCGGCACTACGGTGATGCGGTTGCTCATGGGGTTACGTCTCCAGAGAAAGTCATTTCCACGCGCCCGTCAGGGCCCGGGTGTTTCAGGTTGGGGTCGGCCGGGTCAATCGCATCGACCCGCACAGTGACCCCGGTAAAGGACGACAAACCGTCCAGTTCGCGTTCGTGCCAACTCTCCGCAGGCTGACTTGGCAGATTGCGGCCCAGCTGGAACTCGGCAAAAAAGCGCAGCCGGTAGAACGCGCGGCTGCTGTTGATCGAGACCGTTTCGCCGCCGTCGTAAACGATGGCGCTGTAGCTGGAATCGGGTTTGAAACCCACCAGCGCACGCCACAGTTCGGCGCGCAGGTCGTGCAACAGATCCAGCGCTTTTGTGGCTTCCGTGGCATCCAGTGCCAGGATGATTTCAAAGCGGTCGCGGATCGGTTGGCTGGAGGAGTTCTGTGCGGTGCTGGCACTGGCCACGTCGGCCAGCGGTAAAACATGGGCCGAGGGCGTCGGCAGATTCGGGTCACCTTGCAACAGCGCCAGGTCGACACCTGTCGCGATATGGCCGGCAAGGCTTGGGCATTGCGCACGCAGCTGCGTGAGGATCGGGGAGATCTTCATGGGAGCGTTCCAGGTTTTATGAGTGACCACAGAGAGGTGTGGCGGTGAGACCGGGGGATCAGTCCTTGGCTTTTGCCTCGGGATCCCGGCCGTTGGCTTCGATCAGGCAGCGATAGCTTTCCTCGCGCTTGCCACTGGCGGTGACCTTTTCAATCGACCAGCGCCCGCGCATGAAATCCGGCCAGGTATCGTCGAGCACCAGCAGACCTTCGGCCGCCAGCAACGGATCGCCCGGGCAGGTGACCTTCAGCTTGTATTTCTCGCGCAGCATCTTGCGCACTTCGGCCTCGCCGATGGCTTTGGCTTCTTCTTCGCTGGCCAGTTTCTGGCGAATGACCTTGTAGGGTTCGGAACCGGTGATCACTTCGCGCAGCTTGCCGAGCGCACTGTCCCAGAATGAGGTTTTGCAACCCTGATTCTGGGTGCGGGCGGTTTCTTCCAGCGTGGCGCTGATGAAGGCGTGATCGCCCGGTCGATTGTTGTGGGTGACCGACAGCCTGACGTCCGGTATGACCTGTCCCGACAGGTTTTTCAGTTGCGCCGGTTTCGCCAGTACGTAGAGGTCGTTGAACGGTTTGGCCACCGCGTCGTACTTTTTCGCCAGGCGTGTGATGAAGCTCATGTCGGTTTCGTTCGACTGGTCGACATGGGCGATCCTGATCAGCGCCAGTTCGGGATCCACGCGCGGCGAGAATCCGTGTCTCGAAACCAGCTCGCGAAACAGTCCGCCAAGGGTTGTAGGGCCATGACTGGCCGTGCGCCGTTCCTTGAATCCGGTGTCGTCCTTGCCGCTGAAAGGCGCGGCGGTCGCGACCAGCGTCAGGCGTAGCGGGAACAGCGTCGGTGTCAGTCGAGTAACCTTGAACTGGCCTTTTTCGACCAGCCCGGTCTCCAGATAACCCACCCGCAAGCCGATGGTTCCGCCCAGGGTCGGCAAGCCTTCCAGGCCTTCCAGATCAAGTACCAGCGTCAGTTGATCGGACTCCATCCCGGCGGCATCGATGTGTTCCCAACTGATCAGACGCTGGTTCAGCAAGGCTTCGTTGGCGCCGTAGATTTCGATCGCCGGCGTAAATCCCTGTGCCATGCAGCCTCCTTAATCCCAGGCCAGAACCGGTTTGATTGCGACCGGTTTCGCGTCGAGTTCCGGCAGCGTCACCCAGACACCTGCCGGCAGGATCGGGCCGTGCTCGGCCAGGGTCGGGTTGAGTGTCCACAGGGCTTCTTCGGCGCTGTCATCACTGCGACCGGTTTCGCGGTACAGCAAAAGATTCACCGAGTCACCGGCCACGCTTCGTACTTTACGCATTGTTGAACTCCGACAATCCGATGACCCACTTGATCACCATCGCGGTGCCGTCATCGATGACCTCGCTCTGGTTTTCGTCGATGCTGTTGATCCGCCACAAACCCCAATTGCGACCAATGCCGTCAATCAACGGCAGCGGCACTCTCAACGCTTGCAGCGCACGCAGTTCATCGAGCCGCTCCATCGCCACGGCGTACATCGAGGTACCGGTGATGGTCAGGGTTTCAGGCTTTTGTCCTGTCTGATGGGATCTGGGTTTGCTGTTGAGGATCTGCAGATCAGTCCAGCCACCCTCGGATTTACGCGTCAGCGTGCTGTACGCAAAATTCCGGGACAGACCGAAGATGAAACTGCCCAGTGCCATTTGTTGTTTCATCGGGCGACTCCATCGGTCAGGGCTGCGTCACGGCGGGTGGCGAGCGGGTTGTTGGTCAACAGCGGCAGGAACTGGCCGTGGAATTGCCCGCTCAGTTGCTGCCCGATGATCGTGCGAATCTGCTCGGCAGTGTCCGGTGCCGGACAGGTGACCTGGATCAGTGGGGAGAAGGTGACTTGCTGGTTTTGACTTTGGGTGGGAGCGTTGACCAGGTTTTTCGCGACATCTCCCGGCGCAGCGAGTTTGTCGGCGGGCGGGTCTGCGAGTAGATCTCCTATCCATGAGCCCGCCATTCCACCCAAAGCACTCCCGATGCCTATGCCGAGACCTGGAAAAACAACCCCGCCGATCACAGCGCCAATGGCTGCCCCTGCCAGCTCGGCTTTTGCGCTTCCCACCGCTTTTTCATCACCTTCACGCAGGCCTTTCAGGCCTGTGTAAGCGGCGTGCGCCAGCACTACCGGGGCAGCGACCCTCCCCACCAAAGGTGCCATCCGGGACAGCATCGGCATGACCTTGGGTCCGAAGCTCCGCACTGCAGGCAAGACCCTGGCAGACGCACGTTTGATCGAAGGCATGACCTTCATCGCTGCACCGCGCAGTCGACTGCCCAGGCTTTGACGAACAGCGGGCGTGCGGGGCCGGGCACCTTTCGCAGAGGCTTTGGCCTGCTTGCCCTGACCCGACTTGCGAGCCGATCGTTTCTTTTTGCGACCGCCGCCGTTGTCATCGTCACCGGTGATCATATCGCCGATTTCAGACGGTAAACGTGCCGCGGCCAGGCGCAGAAGTCTCGTGGAGACCGCATCAAGCACGGCAGACACGCCGGTTTTCAGAGCGCCCGCCACGAACGGCGTGGCAGCCACACCCAGCAATGTCAGTGCTGCGGTGACGAACGGGAAAGTTTCGGCGGCTGCGCTCAGTCCATTGACCACCGCAGTGAGCCCGATGGCGAAGCCGTCCGTCACCGGGGCCAATGCATTGCCGACTGCCGTGGACAGCCGGTTTAGACTCGCATCCAGCGCATTCCAGCGTCCCTGCGATGTATTGCCATAAGCCTCAGCGGTTTTTCCCGTCGAGCCTGCATACAGGGACTTGTCAGCAACCAGCTTGAACGCCGTTTGAACATCCTCAGGCTTCTTCAACAACTCGAGGATTGCATCATTGTTGCCAAACAGCGTTTTAGTCAGCGAAGCCTGTTTCTCCTCAGGCTGTTGCTTGAGTTGTTCCAGAACCAGCTGGATCGTTTCGGGTGCATTGCCACTCATCCCGTGCGCGAGCGACTCCGGGTTCAGACCTATGTCGGCCCAGGCCGAGCGCTGCGCCGATGACGCGGACTCTCCCTTGCCCAGAACCGTCGTGAAACTCTTCAGCGCCGCTCCGGCATCGGTCTTGTCAGCGCCGCTGTTGAGGAACGCCGCCGCAAGTGCAGCCACTTGCTCAGGTGTCATCCCGGCAGCCTTGGCGTCCTCACCGGCGCTTTGAACGACGGAGCCGATGTCCGCGGCTTTGACGTTCAGGCCACTGTTGCCAAGGTAGTTGGTTGCGTCTGCCAGATCCTGGCTCTGCACCTGATCAAGCTTCAAAGCGGTGCGCCAGCCCGACAACATTTCGCCAGCCGCCTTGACATCCATCTTGAAGGCCGAGGCATTGATGGCGGCATCACGGGAGAAATCCTGCAACGCCTGCGTTTTCTGCTCGCCCTTCAGACCATCACTGATGCCGGACCGCAGCCCTGCGAGTTGCACTTGCAACAGATCCGCGCCGGTAGCCCCGCTGGGGGCAACCCGTTTATCACTGGCGATTTCCAGGTTCTTTTCCGAAAGAGCCTGAAGCGATTTCGTGCTCAGGTGCAGCACCTGATTCAATTCAACCAGCGCCGTCTCGTTGGCCATCGCCGATTGCAGTCTTTTCGGTGGCGGACGCTGCTCGATTTCCGCCTTGAGTTTTGACTTCGGCTCACTATTGGCGGCTGGCGGCGCCGTGACGACCTTGAACAACGACTGCTGGCTGACCAGCAGTTCCCGCAGCTTGATCTGCTCCTGCGTGAGTAAGCGAATATCCACGCTGGCCAGCGCTATAGTCAGATTCAAGTCCTGCAGCGGTTTGCCAAAGCCATCAGGCACCGCCAACCCGGATGCTGCGTTGCCACGCTCATTGGCGTATGTGAGCGCAAATTTGCTCTCTGCCATGCCGCTCTACTCCTGTTTCACGCCAAGGCGAGTGATCGCTATGTCGTAGCGGCGCAACGCCTTTTCGGCGTCCCACTCCAGAATTTCCGCCTCACTTACCGGGTAAATGAGCGGCACGATATCGAGGATTACTTCGATGTCGCGTTCTGAAAGAAGGCCGCCGGCTGGTTTAAAAAATCGTCGATGCGCACCTGCAATTGCGTCCAGTCCGGCACGCTCAACAGGGCCAGATCGGGGATCATCAGGCCGGTGCAATGGGCGGTGATGAACTCGGCGCGTTCCTTGGCCGTTTTCAGTTTCTTCATCACTTTGGTGGCCCGCAGCGCCGGCATTTCCAGGCTCAGCGAAGTCACGGTGCGGCCGGTGACGGCGAGCGGCAACAGCAGTTGCACCTGATCGGGATCGTCGGACTGTTCCGCGTCTTCGACCTGGTCGAGAAAGAACGACGCCGGACGGGTCGAGAATTCGTGCACGTACTGCGCGATGGTCACGTAGTCCGGGCGCTTGAGCTGGTCGAGTTCCTTGACCGACAAGCCGGTGGCCAGCAGCGCCAGTTCGAAGAACTGGTCGTCTTCGTCGTCGCCGGCGCGTTCCAGTGCTTCTTTCTGGGCGGCGTAGAACAGCGGCTTGAGCTGGATCGATTCGATCTGCGAGCCGTCGTCGCCGGTAATCGGCGACAACAGATCATGCTTGGGTGGCATCCACGACATGTATGAATTCCTTGGTGATTCTTGAGGGGGTGTTGCAGTCCCTTGTGGGAGCGGGGTTTGCCCACTCCCACAGGGTTTTGTGTTTGCCTTTGGCCGACGCTTACGGCATCAGCACCGCACGACGGGCATCACCGAGGATGTCGACGCCGTTGAGCACGAACTTCTGGGTGCGCACGTCGATGTCGATCACCGGAATGCCGTTTTCCAGGCGGGTGTAGGTGCGGCAGGAGAGCTCCAGCGTGGTCTTGGGTTTCTCGCCCATTTTGATCGTGCCCTCATCGAGGATCTTCAGCTTGCCGCCCACGGTGTGGTAGGTGAACCAGGTGTTGCCGTCCTGATCCTGACCGGCTTCGCGCACGTTCAGCAGGATGTCTTCGCCCAGCTTCACACCCAGTGCAAGCATGATTTCCGGGCCGGTGCCCTGCAGGATCAGCTTGGCGCCGAGTGCCTTGGCGCTCTTGGCCATTTCCTCGACGATGAAGCGCCCGCCCGTCATGTTTTCCATCTCGAAATCGATTTTCGGCGGAGTGAATTCTTCCACGGTCGCCGACAACGGCAGGCCTTGCAGGGTGGCCGCGATGGCCTGTCTTACGCGGTTGGTAAACATTAGAGAACGTCCTCCAGGAACTGCTCGATGATTTCATCGCGGGCGTTGAGTTGATAAACCATGTGTTCGTTCGGCGCGTAGCGGCCGTAGTCGATGACCACGTACCAGGTGCCGTTCTTGTACTTCTCGACGCTGTTGAGTTCCGGGTGCAGGTACACGCTGCCGCCGGGAATGGTTTCGTCGGCGACCAGGGTTTGCAGCCAGTCGTTGATGCGTTTGACTTCCTGATCCATGAACGACTTGGTCAGGTTCTTCGCCATGGCTTTCTGGCCGGCCTTCACCAGCTTGCGGCTGATGGCGTCTTCCAGACCGACGTAGCTGATGAACTTGCCGGTGATCGAGCGGTTGCCCAGCAGCGAGAAGCCGCCAAGGATGGTGCGGGCGTAGTAGCTGACGCCGTAGCGGTTGAGCAGATCGCCTTCGGTGGAGGTGTCGAGGATGTTGTATTCAACGACCCGGGACACGTCTTCGGCGTAGGTCACCTGGTTGCCCGGGCTTTCCCATTGCTTGACCTTGGCCAGCGCGGCAATCGCCAGACTGGATGGCGCGAGGAACACGTTTTTCTTAGCGGCTTTCGAGTACACGGCAGGCATGTTGTGCACCACCAGGCAACGGTCGAAACCCAGATCCGCACCGCCCAGCTCCTGGCTGTACAGCACCTGGTCGGCGACCGAGGCGTCCTTGCCGTCCAGCACCACACGGGCCTTGATGCGCTTGCCGAACGAGGCGAACTCGCTGGCCACAGCCTTGGTGCCGGTGAAGCCCGGCGCGCCGATGATGGTCAGGTCTTCCGGGACACTGCCCAGTGCCGCCAGACCGAGCTTGCGGCCGGTGGCCGGTTCAACACCGCCGATCACGGCGTTGACGGTATCGGCCGGGGTCGCGCCCGCTTCGACAATCACCACGTACACCGGCACCTTGACCACTTTGAGGATCTGGTAAACCGCGTGGTACAGCGTGCCTTCTTCGGAACCTGTCGGATCGAGCAGCGCATGGGTGGTGAAGCTGTTGATACGAAACGGTGCGTTACGCGGAATCAGCGGATCGGCTTTCGGCGCGGTGCCGACCAGACCGATAACGTTGTCGCCCAGGCCACCCATGGCCTCGGGGGATTCGGTGGCATTGACGGTAATGCCGTTGTGCTCGAAGTTCAGAACCTCAGCCATAGTCAGTCAGCCTTCTTGGCAGCGGCCTTCACGGCCTTGGTGGTAGATGTTTTCAGCTCCAGTCGACCGGCGCTGTGCAGGGCACTGGCCTCGACATCGAGCAGATCGAGTTGCTGGCCGACGCTCGACCAGTGCCCACCGCCGGTGGGGAATGGAACGAGCACGGTATAGGTTTGGCGGGTTGCCATTTTTCGTTTCTCCATAAACGGGAAAGTCCCTCATTGGGAGGGGCTTGGCGGGTGTTGAATTTTTTTTTGGGGGAAAGAAAACGCCCCGGGGTTCGAGGCGTTTATTGGAGGTTTTCAGGAGGCGTTTGCGGCGCGCCTTCCGGCCATCCCTCAATCAGCATTTCACTATTGCAGGTACCGGCTCGAGCGGCTTCGGACAAAGCTTTTTCCCGGTCGAAACAGGCCTGTACATGAGATCGGACAGCCTTTGCGACTTGCAGAATCTGTGGTCCCCTCAGATCTATGAATCCGGCAACGGCCTTGTAACTGCATTGATAAGCAGGATCGAGAATGGCTGAAACAGCCATGCCGGCGATCAGCGACTGGCTGTCTCGGGATGTGTCGATAGCGACGCCATCGACTACGATGCCCGAGCTTTCGCGACGAAATCGCTCTTGAGCAATCAACTCCAGTTGGCGTTTTACAACCAACTCTCCGGTCGCGAAACCGAACGCATCCTCCAGTTCCTGGACAGTGGGCTCATGGTCAAACAGAATTTCACCATCAGCCAGCGGCCAGTCCTGGGCAACACAACGAAAGGCCGTACCTGAATTTGAGTAGGCTCTCAACATAGAGGACTCCTTAGAAAGTGTATTGGGAGATGTGGACATCGTTGGCACGTGAGACCGACGAATAGAGGCGGTAATAGATGGTCTGTGGCGTCGTCATGACCAGATCCGAGAACGGACTGAGAACACCCTGTCCGCCGACTCCACCGATGCCGCATCCTTTCAGCCCCACCTCGGTAACATCCGACGAAAGCCCCAGTAAGCCACCACCCGGAGAATCAATGCTTCCAATGTAATGAATGTAGCCACCGACGGTTTTCGCATTCTTCGGAACAACAGAGGCCAGCGAGATAGGGGTCGGCGACATCGATAAGCCGTTTTCCAGCACAGGCGCCTGGGTAATGGAAATTGAACGCTGATGTTGAATACCGACATTCATCAATCGATTGGCATCGGTTTGCCAAACGCTGACCAACGCACTGGCGCTATAACCGGCAGGCATATTGGTGCCAGCGTAAGTCTCTGGAACAGAAGTCGATGTCGCATTGACGACCAGCAGCTTTGCAACCCTCGACTCAGGGTTGTAAATGACATAAATGCCGACACTACCGTTGACAGGTGCAGCGCCGCTGTCCATTCCACCGACGCCGGTAGTTGTCAGATTTAGCGATAGATTGAGATTCGACAGCGTGTACCGGCCGACACCCGGTTGCTCGACAACAAGTTGGTCGGCGGTCAACGTTGCAACCGACGCGGCAGCAGACAACGACATTCTCAGATTGCGCGCGGCGCCTACTTCTGCGCCGTTGAGACGACTCAGTTTGGCCTCAGTAGCCAGTGCGGCTACGTCGATACTCCCCTGATTGATCGGGGCGTTCCAGGCCTTGATGCACCACATGACGGCGAGGTTGCGTGGTCGAGCCTCGCTCCCTCCCGACGTGTTCATGTAGCTGGCAAAGTTGGAATTGCCCGCTTGCGTTCCATTGTCGGCAGCGATACCCGCGGCGTTGGCGCCACCGGTATTGCCGAAAACGGGAATCCGGGTGTAGGTGTGGGCGTGAGCCTTGTTGTCATCCGCCTGCCAGCTACCGATCCCTCGACCGACATCGACCCCTCGCCCATGGTCCCAGCCTCGCAGGAACTCACCGCGAGACTCCGGCAAACGGAAGTTACCGGTGCCTTCATCGCCCTTGTTGAATTTTGTACTCAGGTACGCCGCCAGATCCGGATAAGTCGCAATGCTCTGCACACTGCCATCCAGCTCCAGAAAGCCAGGTGGAACTATCCCCGTCGGGAATGCCATGACGGCACCCACCGGAACGGCAGATCCGAGCCGGGAGACTTCCTTGACCAGTGCCGCTACGTCGATGTTTCCCTGATTGACCGGAGCGTTCCAGGCTTTGATGCACCACATCACTGCGAGGTTGCGGGGACGTGCTTCTGCTCCACCCGAAGCCTTGGTTACAACATCATCCATATTGTTGTATTGCTGAAGAAAGTTACGCCTGGTCTCGCCGGGCGCGAATGTATCGACAATAACGTCATAGACCGTCCCGTGTGTATGCGCCTTGTTGTCGTCCGCCTGCCAGCTACCAATCGCCCGACCGGCATCCACTCCCCGCCCATGATCCCAACCCCGCAAGAACTCCCCGCGCGCTTCAGGCAACCGGAAATTCCCGACGCCCTCATCGCCCTTGTTGAACTTGCCGCCCAGATAGGCGCTCAAGTCCGGGTAGGTCGCGCTGCTCTTGACGCTGTTGTCCAGCTCCAGAAAGCCCGGCGGCGGCGTATCAACGGGGAACGCCACAATCGAACCCACCGGCAACGCCGAGGCCTTGGCAATCAGCGCTTCAACTTCAGCCTTGGTGTAGGAGTCCTTGATGCCGAAACCGGCCAGCGTGTCGGGATTCGAGCCGGCCGTCGCGCGGCCATATTCGTCGACGCTCAGACTTTTGTAAGTACCGGCAGCAATCCCGGTACGCCCCGCGAGCATCTTGAATGTCAGCGCGGTAGTGCCAAGAGTGATCGGCGCGTTGGTGGTCAGGTGCCACAGCGAATCGCCGTTGAGCGTGCCCTCTTCCACCATCACCGTCAGGCCTGGCGTGACCTTGGCGCTGACGTTGGCATCGTTGGCCCGAGTCCAGTCACCGTTGGCGACGATCCACAGACCGTTGTCTTTCGCCAGGGTCTGATTCGGCAGCAGCACGCGGTCACCCGCAATCACCGCCACGCCATCGATCTGCTGCGCACCGTTCAACACCACATTGGCGGTGGCGGCGACGCGAACCGACTGTTTGCCATCCAGTTTGCCGAGTTCTTCGGCGAGGTAGCTCATGACCCAGGCGCGAGTGGCCTTGACCACAGTGTCATCGATCAGCAGCGTCACCAGCGAGGCATTGCTGGTCTCGAAAATCGAGCGGATGTAGAACTCTTTTCCCGACCCCGACGTGGCCAATACCGGCTTGAACGACTCCGGGTATTTGACGATGGCGTAGAGAATCCCGGTGTCGGTCCACAGGCCGGCTTCACGCACGTACCAACCGCCGACGTCCGGCGGAATGGTGACTTCGGCGAGCAGCCAGCTCGGATTCTTCTCGTCCTGGAACAACGCGTTGAGCGGACCGCGCCAGACTTCGCGTTTCAGCGCGGTAGCCGTCGCGGCCGGGTTGTAGACCGCTCCGCCGCCATCGCCGACGGAAATCTGCGTCAGCTTGATCGGTACGCCCGCTGCCTTGCAGGCGGTTTCGTAGGCAATCCCTGCGTTGGTGAGCAGGGTGTAATAGTCAGCCATTCAGGCCCCCTGAGGATAAATAGTGGATGTTTCGACGGTGTACATGCCTGCGCCCAAGAACGTCTCTCCCGAGGCTTCGAGCCCTTCGATGAACACCGGATAGACCGTGGTCAACTCACCGCAGAAGGTCGCGGCGCCAATGACGTGACTGCCAAAGGCGCTGAGGCCGACCGATACCGACAGCACGTCACGCTCGCTCTTGGCATCAGCCAGACGCCGGTCGAGACGGGCGTCGATTTCTTCGCTGTAGGGTTGTTCGCTGAAGGCGCGCACGGAAAAGCTGTAGGGTTCGCCGGGCGGTGTCTGTTCGTACCAGGCGCGAATTTCCGGCCGGAGTTGCAAACCCTTGGCGGCATTCTCCAGCGCCTTGCGAGTGCCGGCCTGGCGCGCGGTGGGCCAGGCCAGTTCGACGGTCAGGCGCTTTTCCGCTTCGGGTGCGTCGGTGCTCCATTCGGCCACCCCGCGATCCGCTGCGAGATACGGCAGGAACGCGATGGGTGTCGAAGCCGGATTCATCAGTTCGGGAAACGGCGGAGCGACGCGATCAAGCAAAGCGCCGAAGCCGATGTCGAGGGCCCGTTCCAGCGCCGAGCTGTTGGCCGGCAGCAGGGTCGGACGCGGTGTCTGATCAGTCATAGCGTCTGAACCTCGACCTCGACCGCCGTGCAGTACGGTGCTTGAAACGCGCTGCACACGATCGGTGTCAGCGGCTCAAGAATCTGCAATTGCACGGCGCCGGCGCTGTGCAGCGTGTAGTCGATCCAGCTCGGATCGACCCGGCCTTCCAGGCGATGGCAACTGTCGGCGTAGGCTTGCAGATGCTGCTCGGCGGCGACTTTGGTCAGGCCCGAATCCGGGCCGGAATTGATCTTCGCCACGACGCGGATTTTGTAGCGCTGAATCTCGGCGCCTTTGACCGTGACCTTGTCGGTCTCCGGACAGACATCGGGCCGGGAAAAGTGTCGGCGCACGCCGTCGAGCAAGGTCGGGGACGGCATACCGTCGCCCTCGCGGGCAAGCACGGTGACTTGCACTTCGCCAGGCGCGGTGCGACGACCATTGCCGTCCTTGACCTGCGCGGCGAGGCCGTCCGGGTCGAAGGTGTAGGTGACGTTCACCACACCGGCCTCGGTGGATTCGACTTTCACCGTCGGCCGTTCACCGAGGGTGAAGACCTCGCGGCGATACTGCATACGCGAACCCGCCGCCGGCGCATGGGGTGCCAGGTAATAGCGTAGCCGGGCGTCATCGTCGCTCTCGTAAATCGCCGGCACCGGCGGAAACGCTGCCGGGTCGCCCGGATCGAGCAACTGTCGCTCCAGGCCCATGTCCGCCAGCCGCGCATCGAGGTTGCTGCCGGTGGCCCACCACGCCAGCATCTGCTTGATCCGGGCGTTGTATTTGCGTTCGTGGGTCTGCAGGCGAACGCAAAACGCTTCGAGCGCCATCGTCAGCAGTTCGCTTTCGTTGTCCAGGCTGGTCTTGAGCTTTTCCGCGCTCTGCGGCGAACGTGCGCCGACGTACTCGACCACGAAGGTCTTGAACTCGGCGAGCAGATCCTCGAAGGCATCGACCTTGATCAAGGAGGGTTCGGCCAACTGATTCTGGCCGGGGATCAACATGCTCATGTCACGACCTCGAAAGTCTGTTGGCGGTTTTTCCAGGTGCCGGCAAATCGCAACAGCAATCCCGCGCCCTGTCGGGTGGCGACGATCACGCCGGGCTGGAAATCGCCGATGCCGTTTTGCGGGTTGTAAAACGCCTGGGCTGCGTGGCTCTGGGCGAGCAACAGGATGTCGTCGCCCAGGTTCTGCCCCAGCAACGTGGGGATCAACGATCCATAAAGGGGCCTTTTTTGCCGGGTGCCCAGCGGCGTGGTCAGGGCTCGTGTCGCGCGCTGCACGAATTGCAGCCAATCGTCGACCGTGGCCCCGCTGTCTCTATCGATTCCGATCATGGGAAGCTCTTGATTCAGGGGCTGATGACGCGGCCCTGGTGATCCACCAACGGGCCGCTGAAGTGCACGCCCGAGGCGTCGATGGTCAGGCCGACCGCGCCCAGTTGCAGGTTGATCGCTTGCGGGGTCATCGCCAGCCGTGCCGGACCGATGCTCAGTTCAAGCGACTCGCGGGAACCATTGAAGGCGGCCGGCCCGTTTTGCCAGTGCAGCGTGTGCGTGGCGTCGTCGTAGCCGCTTTCGCTGCCGTCCTGATGAACACGACGAGTCAACGTCGGCACCGTCGAGGTTGGTGGAAAACGGTCACTGTTCAGGCCGAACAACGCCACGCTCTGCGCACCGCTTTCACCGCTGCCGTAGTTGAACAGCAGACACTGCTCACCCACCGTCGGGATCCGCGATTCGCTCTGCGCACCGGCGCTGGGGTTGAAGAATTTGATGGCCGGGGTGAGCAATCCACCGTGACTGACCCGGCAGGTGTTGCTCGCGGCGTCGACGTCCTGACAGATGCCGATGCGGCAATAACTCTCGGCGCGCCGGTGCAGGTCTTCGATCTCCGCTTCCATCTCGGCCAGGCGTTCGATGATCGGGCCCAGTTGCATTCGCAGTAATGCGTCGAACATCGATCAGGCCTCCAGCGAGGTGTATTGGTCGGGATCGTCGATGTCGCTGACTTCCCAGGTGCGGGCAAATTTCGGTGTGCCGAGCGGGTCGTCCAGCAGGGTCGGGCCCAAGTAGAGGGTCTGGTTGAACGACAGCGTCCAGGCTTTGTTCGGCTGATCGGCGCGGACGAGCAATGACGGCATTCCATCGATGTTCATCGGCAGATCGCATTGCTCGCCGGGCAAGCCCCAGCGGTTGTCGGTGATCAGGTTTTTCAGGGCGGCGATCAGATCGCACGCGGCAAACGCCGTGGCAGACAGCGCCGGAATCACTTGCAGCGACAACGTGAGCACATGGGCGATGCGACCGTTGGCGGCGCGTTCTCCCGGTGCATTTCGCTCGATGTCGATCAGCACCCATGCCTTGTCGCCGGGAGCTGTGAAGTCATCGTGATTGCCGACCTGCACGTTCAGGTCGGCGTTGTTACGCAAGGCTGTGGCCATTGCCGTGAACAGCTGCGAAGGCTGCTGGATCGGTGTGGGCATGCTTGACCTCCTTTTCTGATGTCCACGCGAAGTCCCGCCGCACGGCGTGCAGCGAGACAGGAAAGTGAATGGGTTATTGCGGGTCGCGCGGCGGAACTTCGCACACGCCGATGCGCTTGGCAGCCCAGCGTTCGTAAAGGCCGATGGCGACGTCGGCACCGGCCATTGCAGTGAGGCAACCAAATGCCCCGGCGGCCCAGATCGACAGCCCGGCGGCATACAGCAGCATGATCGCCGAGACACCGCAGATCATGCAGGCGCCGGAGCGCAAGGCCAGGCGCCGCAACAGTGACCAGCCGCGAGCGCCCTCCTTGTCGGCACGCCACATTTCGCCGGACACCCCGCCCACGACGGCCAGGAGGATGACCAGCCAGATCGGCATGTCCGCCAACGCTTGTTGCTCGTTTGTCATGTCACGCCTCCTGAAAGCGTTGATGAATGAAGAGAAGTGAAGAGGCGACACCGGACGGGTGTCGCCTCTGAAGCGGGGAAGAACAGCTACAGGTTCCGCGCATTCATCAGTTACAGGCGCTCGACAATGACGTTGTCGATGAAGGCGTAGTTGGCGTACGGGTTCTGCTCGTTGGAAAACGCCAGAGTTGTCTGCGCGGTAATCGCGGTGAACTCGTAAGTGACGGTGCTCCACTCGACCGCGACGCCTTTGGCTGTCGGTGTGTTGAACGTAGCGGTTTGCCCGGCCACTTTCACCTGAATGACACCGTCGCCGGAGCGGCTGGCGAATCGGGAGTTGCCGGCACTGAAAGTCAGACGGTACTTGGCGCCCGGAGTGGTCGCGAAATTCTGCTGAATCCCGCCACCGTTGCCATAAACGTAGTTGGCCAGGTCGACGATCATCACGCCATCTGCTGCCACGGAACCGCCGATGGCATTGGGCATGTTGAAGTATTCGGCACCGGACAGGAACGTCGTCCAGCCTGTGATGGCATTGGTTTTTGCCGGGGTGTCCAGAATGCAGCCACCACCGCATGTCGATTGTTCAAAGCTGCCGTTCACCAGGAGGTTGGCGGCGATTGCGCTGCCGCCATTGCCCAGCAGTGCAATAGCGAGAAACGGAGCTACGTATTTCTTGAGAATATTCATGTCTTTACCTATGAGGAGATTGATCAGGTTGTGCTGGCGATGCAGCACGCATGTCGCTCACAGGCGATCGCTCGAGACTCGTGGCCTTCACATGATTCAACGTTCCGCAGCGGGAACATTTGATCTGGAGTTCTGTGTACTCGCCCACCCGGGCGAGCAGTCGATTGCAATGGCCGCAGCGGCATTCTTTCAACATCGACAAATCCTTTTGATTCCCTGCGGGGCCTTGCTCATGCCGCGAAACCTTGTTGAAGCGCCTGCCTCAGGCAGGCATTCCAGAAAGCCCGGCGCCGGGGCCGGGCTTTTAGGTCATACAGACCAGAACAATCGGGTCGTCGATTCAAACCAGCGAAAAAGGCTCTGTCGGCCAAATCATGGTGTACGGGTAACCCGGTTGATTCCTGTAATCGCACACGGCGATGACGTATTGTTTGTAAGCCAGCAACGCCGCTTCTTCCTCCGGCGTTGCGATGCCCAGATCCTGCTTGTAATCCAGCGGGTTGAACGTCAGCCAACCTTTGGCATTCGATAGCTTCTCAGTGGCGAGGAACTTGACCTGGCTTGCCACCTCTTCGAAAGTGGGTGCATGCAACTCCCACTGGTTGTTGACCAGTCGGGCATTCCATCCGACCACAACGTCCGTGTTTCCCGTGGCATCCACCCACAGCCCCCCCAATCCGTCAGGAAAGCTGACCGGTTTCCCTTCGTCGGTATCAACCACCCGATAAACCTTGGAATTGGGCATCGTGATGAAAACGTATCGATTCATGCTTATCGTCCTTTTTGATTGCCGGGATCCCGGCATTTCCGTTCCTGCCGGACAGGCAATCCAGAAAGCCCGGCTATACGCCGGGTCATTCAGTCATGCGGTCCGTATGCAGCGTCATGAAACGGTGATTTATGGAACTTCAGGCCAGGTGATTGCCAGCGGGTAACCTGGCTGTTTGTTGACGTTGCTCATATCAACGAAAAACTGCTTGTAGGCCTGCAAGCCCGCGATATCGGCAGGCGTCGCCAGACCCAGTTCAACCTTCTGCTCCAGGGCGGTAGCCAGCAGAGTGGCGTTGACTCGATCAAATCGGCGGGAGCGTTCGGCGCGCAGCTGCATGGACAACTGCGATGGCTGACCCCACATATCGCTGTCGGTAAAGGTCCAGACGCCATCGGTATTCACCGCGTTCCAGGAATAGTCGATCTTTGGCAATGCGGTGACATCCACCCAGACTTGACTCGCCGGGAAATCGTCGGTGATCGGGTTGTTGGTTTCGAAGATGTTGTCGACTTTGCCATCCACAACACGCACGTACTTCTTCATGGTCATCATCCTTTTTGATTGCCGGTCTCCCGGCATTTCTGTTACTGCCCAGAAGGCATTCCAAAAAGCCCGGCATCTGGCCGGGCTTTTCAGTAATGCGCTCCTTCGCCTTCCTTCCATCCTGTGTCCGTGAAGGAAGCTGACTTTTCGGCGCTACTGGCGCGGTACGAGTCCATTCAAATTGTTTTTCCGACCGCGGTCCCTGCCCGCCGGATAACTGCTTCTGGTGCTTTACGCTGCACACCCGGGTCAGTTGCCAACCCTCTGAACCGTTGAGGCCGGTTCATCGCTGCCTGTTCTTGTGGAACTAAAGAGCTGTTGTTGCCAGCCGCTTTTTCGAGCGGCTTGGTGGCAAGAATATGCATGGATGCATATCCAGTCAATGCGTAAATGCATTTATTTATGCACGAGAAATGCACTCACGCATGGAAGCCGCGCCGATCAAGGGCTGAGCGGTTTTCGAGAGGCGAAAAAAAACCCGCCGTGGACGGGTTCGTTGAAAAAAGGGGGGTGCTATCGGCCGTGCACGCCCTCCAAAAGACATGACCCAGGATGGCGGTATGCGCTACCTGCATACGCTGGAAGCCGTCCTCATCCGGACGCTCAGGTTCAAGTCCTGAAGTCGATAAATAAATCGCATGCCTGTATGATCGCGCGCAACCTCGCGCTTGCCCGATAGCAAGCGCTCTGTAAATTACAAGTTTAAACAAGGATGCAACTATGTCCGATTCAACCAGAGGGCGAATCGTTTTTCTCGATTACATGCGCGTATTTGCTTTTGTCAGCGTGCTCATCGGTCACAAGTTTTTTAATATTCTTGTGGATACAGCAAGTGACGGAACGCAGCACATCACTATTCGAGTTATTGCAGAAATCCTTATTCCGCTCTGCTTGGGAGGAGCTGCCGGCGTAGTGGTGTTCTTCCTGACATCCGGATACATCATCACTCACGTACTGCAAAAAGAAGTTGCAACCGAGTTTCTTATAAAGCGCATTTTCAGAATTTATCCACTGTATGTGGCTGCGATCCTGCTAGAAGTAGCTCTCGCCCACTTTGTATACGGGGGTGCCGTCCCGCCCATCAGCGTTCTAGTCAAGCGCGCGCTTCTTATTGGTGACTTCTACAATATGGAACCAGCCCTGGCTGGCGTGGAATGGACATTGCGCATTGAAATAATGTTCTATCTATTCATGTACGTAATGAAATCAACCCGAACCTTGAGTATTCCAAAGCTGCTGCCGTTCATTTATCTATTGGCGGTATACGCGCTTTACGAATCTCCCGCCTTCCCTAGCTGGGGCGTGTTCTCCTTTGGTTACTTCAACGCTTATGCTCCATTTCTATTTGTGGGCTCGCTTCTGTATCTGGCAGAGCGCCGATTGACCTCCAGAACTGTGTGCATCCTGGCGATCGGCGCCATGCTCTATATGTCCATGGATTCAATAGCATCCAGCCACCCATACTGGGGAGCTAGCCACTACGCAGTGTATGCTCTGCTTATCTTCTTGACGGGTTTGCTTTTCCGCGCACACCTGGAGGACAGTAAAACACTTCGACTGATGTCTGATCTTACTTATTCGGTGTACTTATTCCATAACTGGATGTGGGAATATTTTGCTATGCCGTTCAAGGCCATCGGACTGTCAGGAGCCTCGGAGCAACTCGCGATTGCTGTGACTTTCTTCGTGTTCTGCTACATCACGCACAAAACCATCGAAGCCTGGGGAATAAAGTTGGCGCGTCCCGTAATACAGCAGGTTCGCCGCATAGATGTATCGGCCTTGATACGCCAGATCAGAACACCTGCGCAGCATTAATATTGTTCGTCACCTGGTGGCCGCAGAGCGTCAAAGATCTGCGGCAACTCTTGCTTACAGTCAGTGCCCTCAGCAGCGATAGCCGACAGAAACTCATGAATGATGATATCTCCGGCTGTGCTCGTCACCATGAAAGCTCATTTCTCGTTATAGCCACACATACTGACAAGAGGATTTTCAAGTCCTTTATTTAACTTTAGCGCGAGCGATGACGGCTGCCAGTCATCAAGTCGCGACGGGACTTGTATTCCTCGGCCGTAGAAAAGATCAAGTACTTCTAGAGATAAAAAACCCGCCGAAGGCGGGTCTTGTTACCGGGCGTACATGCCCCACCAGAAGACGTGACCAAGGATGACGATCTGCTCTTCCTGCATATCCTGGAAGCTGTAGTCCTCGTCCGGATGCTCATCGCGATTGAAGCTGCGCAGGCGGATACCGGTGGGCAGGCGATAAAGCTGCTTCACTCGCAGTTGACCGTTGTGGTTGATCGCATAAAGGTCGCCATCAATGATGTCGCCAATACCGCATTTTCCCGCGTTGACCCCAACCGTGGCACCGTCGCGCAGCACCGGCAACATGCTGTTGCCCCGCACCGTCACGCATTTGGCCTGGTCGAACTGCACGCCGTTATGGCGCAGGCTGCGCTTGCCGAAGCGCAGGCTTGAGCGTTCGCTCTCTTCGATGACGAATCTTCCTGATCCAGCAGCCAATTCAACCTCGCGAAGAAAGGGCACCGACACCTCGTCGTCATCGACGGGGGTGTCGTCGTCCCACAGGCTTATGTCCTTGAGTTCGGAATGCAACTCGTCGCGTCCGGCGTTGGCGGCGGGCGCAACATCCGCGCGCCCGCGCAACTGATCGGTGCTCACGGCAAAGTACTCGGCGATCTTCGAGATGTGCTTATCCGAAGGATCGACGATCTTCCCGCTGAGAATCCGCGAGAGCGTGGATTGAGGCACGCCGGTGCGACGGTGGAGCTCCGTGGGGGAGATCCCGTGCTGGTCGAGCAGTGCTCTTAAGACGGAGGATACGTTGCGTTTTTGCATAACGCGCATAGTGCTTGAAGTTTTTCGCGAAGACAAATGCTGATTTGCATAAATCGTGCATAGTCGACGTTTTTTCCACCAGATAGATGTCACCCGGCCGCGATGCCTGCGTCCGACAGACCGCCCATGGTAACCTTGCGCCCATAGCGGAAATGCCCGGCCGCTGCCGCGCTTTTGCCCCACACCTTTGAACGAGTTGCCTGACAATCCGATGAATAAAGCCGTCTCCGACCTGTCCTCCCACACTCCGATGATGCAGCAGTATGGGCTTGAGCAGTGCATAGGCCACGATTTACGCGGCTTTCAGCGTTTCACTGTCTAAAACTTTACTATCATTTAGCTGCGGTTTTGGTCAATGAGAGCTCGGCAGCATGAGGTAGTTTTAGACAGCAAATTCCCCCCATCCTTACACCGACTTTCCATCAATCCGCACACTAGCCTTGCCGCTCCCCGAGTTCGGAATTCGCACCTCGACCCGCTTGCCCGATTCTGTAGTAACCATGATGACCACGCTGCTGGGAGGCGGGCGCATGTCATCACCACATATCAGTTCGACAACGTCCTCGCCTGACGCGTTCTCATCGAGCGGATCCCACAAGTCGCCATTAACAAGTGGTGCAGTTACTTTGATCGACATCCCGTGCTCCTGCCTGGCTAGGTTGATGCTTCGACGCTACCAGATGTGCCGGAAATATTCCTGCGACATACCAGTGGCTGCAAACAGCGCGGATTTGCTGGCGTTTTTGGTCTGGGGCTTTTAAAGGGCTTCAGGGGGCATTCAGCCCCCTAAATCCCCCTCAAAAACGCTGAAATGGTACAAAAAGTGGTACGACCTCAACGGGCTTTAGTCGTTTTCCAGGCAGATAATTCTATCAATACAGCTGCATCTCCACTGTCATTCCATATAGGGCTTTTGGTATCCCAATAAATGTGATGCCACTTGACTCCGCTCTGCAATTTTTCATTGTCTACACCAACTCTCGTATGCAGAGATATTCGCTCGCCCTTTTTCACTTGCTTATCGTGAAACCATTTCGTGTGACGGTTCTTGTTAGATAGCATTCCATCATTAGTGTATGTAGCATCACACACCATGTAACTGCTCAAGTTGCAATCCTCAAGAACAGTTAATACCACTCGCTCCTCGCTGGCATTACCGTGCCCGTGAACAAAATCAATTTTCAGATTCATTTCAGCTTCCATGTCGTAGACGTGTTTGTTGGACAGCTGAATGTATTTGATCGAGTGGCTTTATGCCACCCAAGCCGCTACCGGACCATGCTGGATTCAATCGCATCATTCAAAATGTGCGGGCGCCAGCGATCTGATATAGGCCTGACAGGCCTGCAGGACAATCAATCCCCAATCGCCGATGTCGATGGAGGAGACAACTCGTCGAGAAGGCGCCGTGGCATCCGTACGACGGATGGGCGTTTGCATTCTGCAGGGAGTGCTACGATTTGATGCTTGTGCGGCTTTCATCTCTCCAATCGCTGGGCGCTCGCTGCAGAGACTGATGAATCTCACCAACTCATAGAGATGTAACTGCACGCCGAAATCAGACCCTAGGATTTAATATGAACGAAGACTGCGAAGTGGTGTTCGTAGCGGGTCTGGCCAAGATGCTTGGCCGAACCGAGGCATCGGTCAGAGAGGGGATTCGCCGGGGCGCGGACTGGCTGCCAAAGAGTTTCAGGATGGGCACCAGACACTGTTGGCTTAAGGAGGACGTGCGGGAATACCTGCGAAAGTGCGCTGATGGCGAGAACAAGGCGTCAGAGGTTGGTAGACCACGGCGGACGCCTCCAACGCTGAGAGATATCAGAAGATGACAGAAAACATTGATCGTTTTCTGCGCCTCGACGATGTGCATCACATCACCGTCCTTGGCAGAAATACGGTCTATCGTCGTATCAGGGAAGGTACATTCCCAAACAGGGCAAGATCGGCCCCAACTCGATGGCCTGGCGTCAGTCGGCAATCGCGAAGCGGATGTTTGCCTTACGCCCAGTCGATTGAAGGATTTGTCGGCGGAACTCAGTTTTGTGCAAATACTACTCCGCGAACGATCTGAGCCAATCCACGTTATCCACTGGGTAAGCGACATGACTCTAATATCGATTGCTGAAACCGCTATTCTATTGGGCATTGGGCGCACCACAGCCTATCGTCTCGCGAAAGAAGGCCGGATTCCCTCCGTGCGAAGTTTCGGGCCTCTGAGAATCCACGCGGAAAAACTTCAATCCATGATTGATGCAGAGGCTGAGGCAAGTATTGCGCCCGAGTCTGGCTCTATCCCGATCTGCAGCATATCCCCCCCCGTACGGTCTAGAGCGGGCGGTTCATTATCGTCGGCTCAAGCTGCACGAAAACTTGACGAGCTACTCAAGCCCAAACTTAAGAAGTAGAACGCCTTTTAAGTCTCACTAAAGTGGCTGTTGATCACAATTGGGAGCGCGGAAGCAATGCGCTATTTGACTGTCAGAAAGTTCTCTAGCGAATCGGGATACACGGAGGCCGCAATACGGTCGAAAATCGCCGACGGGACCTGGATTGAAAATCGAGTATGGCGACGAGCACCAGACAAACGGATTTTGATCGACGTACAGGGGTATGTTGAATGGGTCGAAAGCGAATCTGGGCCACAACGACTGACTCAAAAAGCACCGCGAAAATTACCTAAAAACAGAAAACACGTAGTTCTTAGTCCTTCACCTTTGGTGTGAGAAAATCTCGACCAACGCGGAGATTCACATGGAAGCGTCCAAGTAACTCAAGACCTGAAGCCCGACCCGAAGAATGAGGGCTGGTACCTAGGAAGGGGGGGTAGTAAGAAACAGCCCCTGGCACCTTGCTGCCGTTTGCGCTTCTGAAGATGAGGCCACTGCTTACGTCCAAAAAAACTTGTTGAACCCTACCGAATCGGTTTCGGTAGCCATCGACTAGGAACCGATGAATTCATTTTTTCTGAATGACCCAGATTGGGCCTTGCGACGCCGCCCACCATGATGCGAGAAGCAGACATGACAAGGATTTTCCTGTAGTCGAAACCTTCTCAAGTCACCTTGCACATCATCAGGTGACTTCGGAATGAACGTAAGCTACTGATATAAAAAAGAAACAAACTTAAAATCGAATGGTAAAAAATCGCTATTACCCCTTATAAGAATCAACAACTTAGCGCTGTATTTTCCAACAGTGCTTTGCCCTCCTAAGGCGTTCATCCGACCAATCATTCCCCTGCTACTCTGGTTTCGTCCACGGAGGAAACCGCAATGTCCAACTCTGATCTACTCCCTTCCCTGCTCTACAAAATCAACGAGAACCAACTGGCCCTCGAAGCCGCCATCATGGAGCTCACCCTCTGGGTGGAGCAGCGCGGATCCGCCGACGTAGCAGAAAACGTTCGCGCGTCTTTGACCGCAATCGATCGGAATGAGGAGTTCATCAAGATGACCCTGGCCGTGTTGATGACGCCCGATTAACAGCTCGTCGCCTCACCCTCGCTCACCTTGCATGACTCGATTACTGTACATGCATACAGCATTTGTACAGTGAATCCGTTCCCATGAATTTCGACCAGGCGAAAGCCCTCCGACTCCAGCGATGGCGCTCAACTCTCGATGATCAAGATTTCCGCATGCAAAACCCAGAGGGGCACCGCCAAACCCTTCATGAGATGTCAGCTGCGCTGCAAACAGAGGGACTTATCGACCGGTTTGAACAGTTCGACATGAACGAGATGGCAGACGCTGCTTACTGGCATGCCGTCGAGGAGCTGCAGAATTCGCCTGGCCATTACCGCGGCGCGTCGACTTACAAAGTCGTGCAGATCGATAACGGAAAGCTGCTGGGCACCATCAGCCGGTCCATATTCAACTTCGCATCTCCCACGCCGCGAGGCGCGTCATCCGCGTACGACGGGAAGATTTACTCTGGTCCAGAAGGCATATATCTCAACCTGGGTCTCTCCAGAAACATTGGCAAAATTTCAGGACTGATCCTGGCCATGTATGGGCAGCGATACCAGTTGGTCGAAACTGAGCGAGTAATCGGTGGCGTCGACTACAGCCCCATCGACGACCCAGACACTTACCGGGCACTGGTTGATGCTGGCCAAGTCGCACAGGAAGAACGCGACCTGCGTACTTTTGAAAAGGTGCGACCACACATTGAATCAGCGGCGTTCTGCATATGCCCCGCATGCCTTGACCGATTTGACGTGCGTGATGACTGCCCGACCTGCGCCGGCAAAGGTTTTGTGAGAAAGCCCGTAGGTTGTTTGCAAACAATGCGGTGAATTGATCGATTTCCGACGTGAAGATCGCAGATTTGATCTGAAGGAAGCAATTTCCTGTACCTTTCCAGTTCTGCTTCAAAATAGGTGTACAACCCCTCTGCATTGCCTATTGGGCCGTATGTGGAGCTACTGAAAATGATCATAGTCTCACCCCAGAAGATTTACTCAATTGAACGAGTGGGGTCTGGTAAGAATCAATGTGAGCGGCATCAAACACGTCAGCTATCAAATCGACTATTTCATTGCCGGAGAAGAATGCATGCCTCTCAGTGACACCATCGCCAAAGCATCTTTAAGCGCAGATGAGCGTGCCTCTATCGCGGAAATTGAGGCGACTACAAATATTCTACAGCTCGTCACGCGCTTGACAGGAGCGCGTTTCGCGGCAATCGCAAAATTCACTGAATCGGAATGGATAGTCTGCTCCGCATACGATCCGATCGAGCTTGGGATAAGCACCGGGGATACACTTGAATTGGAGACCACGCTCTGCAGTGAATTCCGACGAGACCCCCAAGTGCTTTTTGTGCCACAAATAAGTCAAGACGGTAGGTTCTCGACACGTCCCGTTGTGAAGCAATATTTGATTGAAAGTTATGCGGGCGTTCCAATCTTTCTTCCTGATGGGCAACTTTGGGGAGCGCTATGCGCTTTAGATTCAAGGGCTGTCATATACGATGATCCCGATCTAGCCGACACCTTAGGCCTGTTTGCAAGACTGATCGGGTGTATCTTTTACTCAAATTTGACGGGATTCGGGAGCGGGTATAGCAATGCCGAATCATCTCTTACGGGTCAGAGAGGCTCCTGATATAGCCTTGGCAGGCTTTCAAAGCAATCAATCCCCGGTCGCCTTCGTCGGTGATGGCGACAATTCGTTGAGCATGCGCTGGGTCAAGTTCGGCTCGTACGGTTGCATGATCCACGCCGCCGGCGCCGGCGGTGGCTGGCACTGAACAGCCACCGGCTGAAGCCGAGTCGATGAGGACTGACAGCCGCAGATCAGAAGTGGCAAGGCGATCGCGCAGAAGAGCCTGGGCTTTTTGAGCATTGGTCATTTTCTCGGAGTGGGTTTTGTCACTGGCCGCCAGCCGCTGCACGAGCGCCAGCCGCTTATCCTGCTCGGCCTGCTGCGCGGTGGCGGCCGCCATGGTCAATTGATTGAGGGTTTCGGTGTGCAGCCGGGCCTGCTCGGCCAGTTGCTTACCGTAGCGCCAGTCCTGGACCTGCCAGGTGCTGGCGACACCGCCGAGCACCAACGCCACCGCGCAGACAGCTTTCCACGGGACCACCATCACGGCACATCCTTGAAGAAAACGTGGCCGCCCAACTTCAGCGTTTGCTTCGCCTTCGCGGCCCAGCCAGGTGGCGTCTTCATGGACAGCGCGTAGTAGTGAGTGGCCCCACCGGTGGGATCCGGCACTTTCCCGTCGATCACCTGATCAGCCGCACCACGCGCTTGGGCCAGTTCACGAAACGGGATCTGTCGCGCACCGATCAGGAACGGATAGTTCGGGTCGTTCTTGTTCCAGCAGCTGAACTGGTAAGGCTTCTGGCACACACCGGCGTAGCCCTCCCCCCACCATGAATTGCTTTTGCCGTCGAACACGCGGTTTCGAATGGTCCACGCCACAGCCACTTGGCCGGCCAACGATTCGCCGCGAGCCTCGCCCCAAAGAGTTCGGGCAAGAATGTCGCGGTCTTTCTCGGTAATGGTCATCAGCTTTCTCCAGACAAAAAAATACCCGCTTAGAGGCGGGTTGCTTTGGTGTGGCGTTGTTTACGGGCGGACTGGGCGATGGTCTGAATCGGGGAAGTACTCGGCGCCATCTTTCCAGTTGCTCAACTGGCCGCGGTACTTGAGCCAGTCCTTGCGGGTTCCGGCCAGCAGATCCGCCGGCGGCACATCAGCCTCAGCCTCTTCCAGGGCTTCCAGCTGTCGCGCAGTCACGGCGAGCTCTTCGCCACGCCAACTGGCCTCCCGCGCGATTCGACCGGCCACCGCGCCCATTTCTTCGAGCTTTCTCAAGAGCCAGTCCGGCAGCTCGTCCACCAGCGTTTCGTCAGCTTCAAGCGCCATGTCCGCGCTCACCGAACGAAGCTGGCCGTCTTCCTTTATTGCATACGGCATGTTGTTACCTCTCAAACAGGTATCCGTTCGCGTACACGTTGAACAAGGCACTGGCCGCCCCGTCGTGACGCCATTGGAATGATTGGGTGCTGCTCAGGGGCAAGTCGCAGTAATAGGACCCGCCGGCCAGTACGAAGAAGCTGTGCGCGGATGAGGAAACCGGGGCCTGGAGATCTGGATTCCCCAACCTGGCGATCGAGTCTGTCGCGGCGTTTTGAAACAGACAGCTCAAATGCGAGGCCGTGACGGGCACAACGGTAAGGCAGCTGACGGTCTGCGCGACGATTACCGCGCCGGATACCAGCAGGAACGGTGCCCCAAACAGGTTTTCCCCATAAGCAATGCGGTCCCCGGCATGCGTGAACTTCATCAGTGTGTTCGCAGTTTTCGAAAGCACAGAGCCAATGTACCGCCGGGAGGTGTCGCCGGACTTCGCCCGGGCGGTTCCGGAGTAAAGCACCGGGGCCGTGGTGGACACTTCAATGGCTGGCACTCCCGCATTGCTGTACAGGTAAACGTGATACATGGTGCTTGCACTGAGGGTCAGGCCGGAAACGGTAATCGCGGCCGGGACGATCAGCGGAGCACCGCCGGAAGGAATGCTGGCAATCCCTGTCGTAACCGATATCGAGTTCGCACTCACCCATTTCATGCGAAGGCCTTCGATGTACTCTTTTCCAACGCCCTGCTTCGACGCGTTTGCAGCCGCCGCTGCGTTTTGGGATGCCTGAGCCTGGAGCTTGCCGAACGCAGTCAGAATCGGATCAGTGCCCGAAATGGCTGCCGGATCGGGGACAACAAGCCCGGTCAGCGTTGTGTTTCGGACTCCGCTTCCTGTCATGTATTTGTTGACGGCCCCCTCGGGCAGGCCGTCGGAGCTGGATAGATTGAGTGCAGCTCGCACGCCCTCGGTGGTGCCTGTGTTGCCCAGCACCGCGAGTACGCTGCCGAATTGATTCATCAGAGCGCGCAGCGAGTCGGCCGAGTCCTTGACGTAGCCCTGCATCGGGGCCAGCGCATACACCCCGCCCGTCGCAGTTGATCCCTGATAACTCGGCGAGATGGCCAGCGCGGTATCACTGGCAATGTTGACGACTTCATACCAGTTGCCGTCCGGACCGCGAAAAGCATCGCCCACACGACCGTTTGCAAGAAACGCCGTGCCGGCGCCGATCACGGCACTGGAATTTTGGGTGACAGACACCGTTCCTGATTTGTACCAGGGCATTGAGTTTCTCCAGAATGCTTGAGTTTCAGGCCAGCAATTTGGCGCAGAGGAAAGGCCGGTGGCCTTGATCGGTCCAGGCTGTAAAGGCAAGGCTGTACATCATGATTCGGCCATTTGCGTAATCCACGCCTAACGCGCAACCACCACCGGTGCCGTCGTTGTGGCAGTTCATCGTGAAGGGGTTGAGCGAAACGTACTCCCCTACTCCAAGGCTCTTATTTATCCCCCAAAAGTACCGGCGCCCGACGCTTAGCTGCTCGGTTCCGAGGTAAGTCCAGTTTCCGGCGGCGTATGTCACAACAACGGCCGGCGCTCCGCTGTCGTAAACCAGTGCACCGTTTGGCCCCCAGAGACGCATACCGTATGAAGCTGTTCCCATGGATGCCCAAGCGGCGACGAAGTACTGACCACTCAAGGTTTCGTTGACCTTTGAGGCGTTCATTGAAAAACCGGTCCAGTTACCCGGGCCACCGGTGAACCACACCGATATCGGCACCTGAATCGCACCGGTCTGGGTCGGACGAATGAATACCAAAGGCGGATCTTGGCTGGTTACAGCACGTGCAAACGTGCCCGTTGCGGTAGCGACACCTGAATATGTCCCTTTGGTGAGCAGGCACAGCCTTGGCGCCTCGGAGTCGATCTGAACAAACGAATTGTCATTGATGCTCTGAAATCCATATGTCACGTCGAGTACCTGATCGCGTATCCCTTGGCGACAATCCTTGACTGAGTCGTGCCGCCAGGGGATGAAGGGTTTTTAGGTAGAACAACCACTTGGCCGGCGGATGTCGATACATAAGGGTACGACTTGCTGTTCCCCAATCCGTCCGTTTCAGACGCCTGCACATCCTGCGCTCTTGTGGGGATGATCATGAACACGCAGTTGGCCGGGTTGAAACCGGGAATGTTCAGGGTGTAACTGGGCACCGTTCCGCTGAAGTCGATTACGCCCTGCCACAGCACCTGGTAAGTAAACGAGTTGGTGTCCATGGCGAGAAATCCATTCTCGTCAAAGACACGCAGGCCAAATAAAGCCATCAATCACCCCAAATAACCGAGACGGACACGCAGCACGTTATTGGCGTCGTAGACCGAGACGTTCAGCGAGTTGATCACCAGCCGTCCCTGACCTGGCACGATGCCGTTGATCTCCAGCGTTCCGTCTTTATTGAGAATCCAGCCTTGCTGGCCGGCGATGTAGTTGGTCGAGCTGATGTAGCTGCCGATCTTGGCGCTGGTGATTGTTCCGTCGGCGATGAACGCCGACTTCATGAACACCTGGCCACCCTGCACCGCGAACGGTACCGAGATGGCCCCGCCGGCAATCGTATTGACGATGGCGAACCGATCTGCGGCGACCAGAAACTGGCTTTGAAACACGCCGTTCACGTTTTCGATGCCCAGGCCAATACCGGCAGCAACGTATTGCCCGTTCGCCGTGACCTGCATCTTCACCGACCACATCGTTTTGAGATTGCCGTTTACATCAGCAAAAGCCGTGGCGGTTTCCTGAATGGCGGCAGTGTTCTCGCCAACCTTCGCGGTCACTTGAGTGATGGCCTGCGCAGTCGCCTCCTTGTCGGTCGCAACCGTCTGACGAAGATCGGTAACATTCGCCTCGTTTTCGCCAACCGCTACAGACAGGGTCTCGGTTTTCTGTGCGAGTGCCAGATTCTCCGACGCCCTTACCTTCTCCTCGCTTGCGATTGCGGCCGTGCTTCCCCACTCTTTTAGAGCGCCATCGAGATCTCCCTGGCCGTCGTCACGCCAGGAGGCTCGAAGCGCTTGAAACGCCGTCGCCTGCGCCGTGACCACACCATCGAGTTCAGTGATTTCAGCGGTATTGGTCGCCACCTGCTGCGCAAGCCCGTTGGCGGCCTGTACCGTCTGGCCAACATCGCGCCAGTAACCCGGGTTCGGTGGTGGTGTATCGAGCGGCACCGGGCCGGTTGCCTGGTAGATGCGTTTGCCCAACACGACAAGGTCGTATTCCTCGTAGGTTGCTTCCGGGTCGTAGCCCTTCAGCCCGTCGAGCGCATCGATTTGCGCCTGCAAACCTGGGATTTTGTCGATCTCGTCGAGGATGTCCTTGCCCAGTTCAGTGCGGCCGATCTCGCCGGCGATCATTTCCAGAATCGCCGCAGCATCCGCGCTCGACTGCCCCTGCACACCGATGCCGATCGGATACCACGGCCCGATGTTGCCGATCTTGTCGACGATCCGGCCCCAGAAGTAGAAGGTGACACCCGCGCGCAGTCCGAGCATCGAGAAGTCGCTTTGCGGGTACGCCAGATCGGTCAGCTTCGTGGCGGCCTCCAGGCTGGTCGTCGGGCCGTACCAGATCTCCGTCCGCTGGCTGTCCTCGGCACCCGCCGGGAAGCCCCACTTCAGGTAGATGCCGAACAGCAGCGGCGTGGCCGTCAGATAGCTGAGTGCCGGTGGCAGACCCTGCTTACCGCTGAGGTTGGTCAGAATCGAGTTGCGCCAGATCGACGTGATGTCGTACGCGCTCACCGCGCGGACGCGGGCCACGTAGGCACCGGCGTAAATCCCGACCACGTCCACGTTGGTCATGCCAGTGCGCTGGAGCTTGATCCAGTTGCCGCTGTCCTTGCGCCATTCCACGTCATAGCCGACGGCGCCATCCACGGCGGGCCAGCTGATCGTCATGGTGGCCACGGCCAGCCCCTGCACCACCGACGACGTCGACGCCAGGGTGACGCTGGCCGGCGGCGGCACCACAGTGATCGGGATCACACTGATTGGCCGCTCCTCCAGGCGGGCACCGGTGTCGATGTGCGCGAACTTGCTCGGTTCAAACTGCAGCGCGCTGATCTCGAAATCGCCCTCGGTGGTGCGTTTGGTGCGCAACACGCGGTACAACGGAATGGCCAGGTCATCGGCATCCAGCGCCCATTGCAGTTGCGCTATCGGTGGCTCGCTGTAGCTGGTGGTGACGGTCACCGCGCGGCCGTTGACGCTCTGCACGGTGCGACCCTCAGCGCGCCCGCCCGGCAAGTTGATGATCAGTCGATCACCGGCCTTGGCCTGGGTGTCACGGTCGAGCGTCACCACGCGGCCAGACGCCGACGAGATCCGGCCGCCGACCTCCCGCCCCGCCAGCAGCGAATCCGCGACAGGAATGATGTGCCCCGGCAGCGGGATAACGCCCTCCATGCCGGTCTTGAACGACACAGTGCGGTCCTGATTGTTGCTGAGGATCGCCCACTTGCCACGGCGCTGCGCCTCGGAAGCGCGGGTGCAGCCAATGGCGCTCAGCTCGGTTGGCCTGTCGCCGTAGCGACGTTGCAGGTCCAGGTCGGCGAACGGAATGACGTCGGTGTCGTAGTTGTTGGCCGGGTTGTCGTAGCTGACCAGCGCCCGGGTGTACCGCGTCTTCGCCGAGGCGCTGCCGTACGAGAATTTCCCGTCGATGACGTTGGCCCGGGTAAAGACGTAGTCGAAGTCCTGCGCGCGTGGCATGTCAGCCTGCATCACCAGCTGGCCCTGAGCCCAGTAGGTCATGCCTCGGTAAATCGCCGAGATGTCGCGCAGCAGTGACCACACGTCGGCCTTGCCTTGCAGGTTCATGTCACAGAGGAAGCGCGGTTCCTGACCGCCCAACCCGTTCGGCACCAGCTGGTCGCAGTACTGGGCGATCCGGTACAGCTCCCATTTATCGACCATGAACGGCTTGATGCGCTTGCCCAGGCCGAAACGCTCTTCAGTGCAGATCCCGTAGGTGATCCACGCCGGGTTGTTGGTCCAAGCCGACTTCATGGAGCCATCCCACGTCCCGGTATAGGTGCGCAGGATCGGGTCGTAGTTGCTCGGCACCATCCAGCGTCGAGCCTTGCACTTCACAGTCACGGCCGGGATGTTGGTGAACTGCTCGGCGTCGAACTCGATGTAGAGCAAAGCGGTGTTCGGGTAACGCAGCTTCGCGTCGATCACCTCGGTGTAACCGGCCACCAGCATGGTGTCAGCGATCTTGTTGCTGTTCTGGTTTGGCGTCAGGCGGCGCACGCGGATCTGCCAGCCCGTGGTGGCGTCCGGCAGATCGATGCGGCGCGATCGCTCGTAGCGTGTGGTGGTCTTGCCGTCGACCGCGTCCACCAGCACCTGCTGATAGGCGCCGCCGTCGGTGGCCACGTCGATGGCATATTCGATCCGATAACCGCCGATATTGCCCTGGTCATCCGAACGCTGAAGCGCTGGCCAGGCCAGACGCATACGCACGGCCGACAGCTGGGTGTTGGTGATCGAACGCACCCACGGCGCATCGCTGCGCAACTCGATGTTCAGCGACGTCTCGTTCTCAACGGACGGGATGCCCGGGATGTAGGTCTGATCCACGGAGCCCGGGCGCCAGTCCCACTTCACGCCCGGGAAGTTGTAGTTGCCGCTGGCATCGCGGATCGGCGTGTTGTCCAGGTAGATGTCGTATTCAGTCGGTACGGCGTCGAACTCGCCCTCGCCCACGGCGATCAGCAGCTTTGCCAGGTTGGTCGAGCGCAGACTGTCGCTGGCTTCAACCGGCGATTTCGGCTTGCTGCTGCCGCCCTTCTCGCCGTAGATCTCGATCTGTTCCGCTGCGCCCATGCTTTCCTCCAGGCATAAAAAAACCGCCTCTTGGGCGGTTGGTGTGCTGCTGTCCTGCTTACACTTTGTCTTCGGCCAAGACAGAGGCAGAGATGATCATCCCGCCCCACCGGCGCTCGCCGATGCAGATCGGTACCGGGTTGCCACTGGCCGTTGTGTTCTTGGCGCTGCCGAAGGCGTAGGACGGGGCGTTTTCGGGGGATGCGCTTTGAGAAAGCCCCTTGGCCTGTGGGCTGAGCATCTGTACGACGCCGCCAGCAACGAGGGCAACACCCATTTGGACGGCCCAGGTTTGGCCGAAATACGTGCCGGCGACGACTAACACAGCTCCAATTACTGTCTGTAATAGCCCTGCACGCTTGCTCCCTGAAATCACCGGAACAATTCGAATCTCTTGGGTTCCGCCGAGGGCGAAATCTTCTTCAGCTACGTTTTTCCGGTTTCTAAAAATCGCAAAACGCATCCCTTTGCGCTCTAGATCTTTAATGGCGCCTTCGAATCCTTCGAGCGTGCACTTCAGCGCTTTGAATGCCTCGCCCACGGACTTGCTGCCAAGCTCGCGGTGATGGATACGACCAAACAGTTTGATAAGCGGCCCTGAAAGAAGAATGGTCGTCATGGCTGGGTTGTTACTTGCCGTCGCTGCCACAGCTTTCTCCGGTCATAAAAAAACCGCCCGTAGGCGGCTTTGTCATTGCATTGTGGGTGATAAATCCATGCTCATTGATGAGTCGATGGATATCCTGAATTTCTTGGTGGCACCAGCCTTTATGTTGGCTTCCCGCTCTTTAAGCCCGCTGCCGCATGATGATGCACCGACGATGTGCTCACCGGCGGCGACGTAGAACTTTGCAGTTTCACCGGAACTGATCTCGGCAGCTTTTCGCCCGTCGATGCTCACGGATGTGTTGCAGCCGCCACCAACAAAGCCGGAATCACGGGTAACGATCAAGACAGAGGCACCGGAGGCCGGCTCCTGATATGCGAACAGGCGCGATCTCGGAACAGGGTCAGCCTTTTCGGACGGCACCGGCGAAGTCGCGCACCCCGTCAAAAGCGCCACAGCCAAAGCTCCTAATATCAGTTTCATGCAGGTCACTCCTGTGGGAAATAGCCCACGATATCACTGCGCGTCCTTGTGCCGCAGCACCAACCGTGTGCGGTCGAGCCACGGGCCACCGAAAACGATAACCTCGGACGGCCGGCCGTACAGGTGGTGCAGCAGGAATGGCCCAGAGCCAAACGTCGCGGCATCCTCGCCGGGAAGTGCCGGATCGGCGCCGAGGAAGATCCCGGCGTGGTTCGGGTAAACCGTACGCCCCACTTCCATCACGATCATGTCGCCGCGCTGTGGCTGGTCGACCCGGTAGAAACCGGCGGCCTCGTAGTTCACCTCGTACAAGCTGTCGTTGTCCTTGCTCTCCCACCAGCCGTCAGCACGCTTGAAGGCTTCGAACTCCAGTCCCCACTCGCGCTTGTACCAATCGGCGCAAACCTGCCAGCAGTCCCAGGCACCGTGGACAAACGGACGTTTCAGCAGCGGCACCTCACCGGTAGGCATGACGGTACGCAGGTCACCCTCGGGCCAGCTCAGGATGTGCCAGGGCATGGCCGTTGCCTCGCACATGGCCAAGTCGCGCGGCGACGGCCGGCTGGTTGCATTCGGATGCGAATGAACCACGCCGATTACCTCGCCGACGTCCTCCGCCGCCGCGTACTCCTCGGGATCGATGCGGAACTCTTCGTTTGGCTCGGTAGAGACGTTGCGGCACGGGTAGTACTGCTGTTTGCGGCCAACGGCGATCAGCAGCCCGCAGCACTCTTTCGGGTACTCGCCCGCCGCGTGCGCTTTGATCGCGTTGAGAATGTGTTTGCGCATGTCAGCTCCGTGCGATCAGCGAAACGGCCGGGAAGCCACCGAAAGGCAGCGGGTTGCCCTCGCCGAAGCGTGGGATGCAACCCTTGCCCAGCGTGGCGTCGCACTCGTCGAGTTCAGGGTTGTCAGTAACGACGCCGTCCTTGGTCACGTAGGGGCCGGTGTAGCCGCAGTTCGGCCCTCGGTAACCGCCAGTGATGCACCAATGGCACAGCGTCGTAGCCTGCCGGCCGATGGACTCGTTACCGACATCGCCCGGGCTGGCAAGCTCCCAACTGACCGTTTCCCCGTCCTCGTTCGTTTTCTGGTCGATGTACCAGACCTCGATCGTCTCCTGGGTAGGATCCGCCGTTGGGTTGCCGGCCGGAAAGTTCGCCGCGTCCAGGTACGTGCCCAGCGTGTGGCGCATGGTCAGCTTGAACTCGAGCAGATCCTCGAACGCCAGACAGAGCGCTGTGATGCGCCCGTTGACGTTGCCGACCGACAACGTGGGCCGAACCGCCGTGCCGTCACCGTTCGCCTCGATGCCGTCGATCTGCATTGGCCAGGCGCCGTACTCGTTGCCCTGCCAGTAGATCGCCTTCGCGGGCAGTTGATCGGCATTGGCGCCGGCGGCGATCAGTTCGGCCGCCGTGTAAGGGATTGAATGCCCGTGGAAGCGCAGAACATCCGCGCCGTAGTCCGTGCCGTCCAACTCAAAGAGCAGCACATCGCTGCCAGGTTCAAGCACCTGGATGTCACTGATCAGCGGCATGATTACCCCTTATGGAAGAAACGATTGCGTGAATGTCGTGGCGAGGGAGTACATCCCAGCGCCGAGAGACGTGACCGCTGGAGCAGAAGCGCGGTAGAACGACAGATCTCCGAGCGGCGGGGTCCACAAGAACGATTTGTGACCGGCGTGCCGGTCAAGGAAGTCCTTGATCTGAAGCGCGACCGCTTCCTTCACGACGAAGGTCAGCGGCCAGGCATCTTGCCGATTGTTCGGGCCATCTCCGACTACCTGCTCGTACCCGTTGCCGAACTTGGATGTCCGGTTGCGGTACTCGGGCGCGCTGGTGGCCGAAACGAAAGGGCACCAGCTGAATGTTTCAACGGCCATTTACAAGCCTCCAGATCTGCCCGCCGGGCTGGGTTTCTTTGGCGATTTCCTGCTGGGCACCGCGCCTTGCGACATCGGCATAGGCCTGGCCAAGCGCCTGCGAGTCCTGCTGTGAAGTCCCCTCGCCAGCGTTCTGCACCTGAAACGACTGATTGATGACGATCTGCCCAGGCGCTGCCGGTGCTGACGACGAACCGCCAGACAGACCGACATAGCCACCGTCCGCATATCCGCGCTTGTTCAGGCGCGTCAGGTATTCCTTCATCCCCGGCTGGTCCACCACTTCCTTGCGGATGACCACCTCGCCGCCGTGCACAACACCGGCCGGTTCGTATTTGCCGCCCGGTCCGGTGTAACCACCGTCATCGAAGCCTTGCCATTTCGACAGGACGTCAGCCGAATAACCGGCGGCCGTACTGCCCGCCGAAGCAGCTGCGCCTCCACCGCTGCCGAAGGCGGCACCGATCGCGCTCCCGGCAATGCTGGAAAACACATTGGACGCGGCAGACTGCAAGGCCATCTTGGCGATCATGCGGGCAAAGCTCTTGGCAACATCGCCAAAGCTCTGATCGGCGCCGAACGCCCAATCGACTGCAGCATCGGTCAGCCCGTCATACAGCGACGTGAAGGCCGATTTCGCCTGCCCGGTTATATCCCGAGCCTGATTGAGGTAGTTGTCGAATGCCGCCGAGGCACCCAACTGCCAGTCGCTGCGGGCCGCGTCTTCGTCCTCGTAGTACTTCGCCTGCATGGCCAGGCGCTGGTCAAGCGCCGACCGCAGCGCCTGGGTTTCCTTGTCGTACAGCTCGGTGCTGAACTGGTCCTTGTTGCTCTTGTTGTAGTCGGAGGTCAGTTTGTCGAGTTGCGACTGATACGACTGTTGGATGTTGCGCTGTTCCTGCAGACGCTTGCGCTGCTCGTCGCCCAGGCCGATGCCGGCCAGGTTGTTGTCCAGACCCTGCTGCGCGCTGGACAGCTGACTTTTCAGGTTCTCGTCGAACGCCGCCAATTTGCGGCGTGTTTCCAGCCCTTTCTCACGCAGCGTGTTCTCGGTTTCGAGGGCCGCGTTTCGCTTGAGCTGGGCGGTGATCAGTTCCTGGTTGGCCAGCAGCGACTGCTGCTCGGCAGTGAGTGTTTTCTTGCCCTTGATGTCGGCGAGCTGCTGCTCCCACTCGACCAGTTTTTTCGCGTTCGTGCCAAGGGTCTGGCTCGCCGCCGACTGGTCGCCGATGAGTGCGCTCTGCTGCTGAAGCACGGCGTATTGTTGTTTCGCCTGATCCAGCGCCTTGATACCGGCGTTTTCCTGGTACTTCGGCGTCTTGGCGGCCTTCGGATCCTTGTATTTCTCGTTGATGGCGGCGATGTCTTTCGCCTGCTGATCGGCAGAGATCAGCAGCGAGTTGTCACCTTTGGCTTTGGCCTGGGTAACCCGGCGCTCCACCAACAGTCGGTAATCCGCAAGCTCTCGCTCACGCTTTACCGAATTGCTTTCCGTTTCCTTGCGGAGTTTGTCCAGTTTGAGCTGGTCATCCAGCGCGGCCTGTTGCTGCTGCTGGGCGTACCCTTTGGCGGCCGCGCGACGATCCTGCTCGGCCTTGAGCAGCAGCTTTTCGGTTTTCTCCCGCTCGAGCGCTTCCGTGCGGAAGCTGTCATCGGGCGTCAGGTTGCTGAAGGGATCCGCCGGCTTGCCGCGAGAATTGCGTTTGTTACGCGCTGCCGCGTTCTCGGCGATCGCGTTCAGTTGCTCGTCGAGTTTGGCGATCTGCTGATCGAGGGTTTCCTCGCGGCCAACGTTCAGCGCCGCATCCCACGCCCCCTTGGCGGCGCTCTTGACCGCACCCCAGCTCGCCTCGAGGTAGCCGAGGTTCTGCTTGATGGACGTGGATGTCCGATTCAGACCGTCCTCATAGGTCGCGGTCGCCAAAGCGGCCGCTTCCTGAGTCCTACCCTGCTCCTGCAATGACTTGATGTTTTCGTACGTGGTCGCGGTCAGGAAGTTCATCGACTCGTTGAGTTTCAGAATCTCCGCAACCGGGTCCTTGGCGATCTTCTCGAAGTTTTCGACCGTTTTGCTGGCCGCAATCCCGGTCGCCGATTCGTACTTGATGGCGGCCTCGGCGATGGACTCGAAAGCCGCTACCGGAATCCGGGTAGTCGCCGCCAACTGCGCCAGTACCTCGGACGCCTTGCCAACCGTGCCACTCACACCCGAAACCTGCCGCGCCATCGACGCCAAACCGTTCGCGGTGGTGCCGGCCGTGTTGCCCGTCATCGCCAGCGAGGTATTGAACGCCGTGGCTTCGTCGGAACCTTGCTTGTAAGCCAGGGCCAGTACCGCCGCCGCTGCCGCCGCGACCGTGAACGGGTTCACCAGCCCCAGCACGTAACCGCCCAGGGCTTTGGCCGCCGGCACCACACCGCCGAACATGTCCTTGAGCTGACCACCCTGCTGCAGGAAGACCGTCAGCGGGTTTTGACCGGCCTGCAACGAAACGGCGATGTCGGTGAACTGAGCCGGGACTCCCCGAAGGTTCGCCGCGTACTGCTTGGCGGTCTGGCCGTTCTTGGCCATGACCCGGTCTACCTTCTCGACCGCGTCGCGCTGTTCCTTCAGCTTGTTGAGGTACACGGTGAAGTCGGCATTGTCGAGCCGACCAGCCGCGCGATGCTTGCGCAGCTGTTCTTCCATTTTGTCGAGACGGCCATAGGCCCCGATCACCGGGTCAATCTGGCCGACCAGTTTGTCGAGCTGACCAGCCTGATAGGCCGCTTCCTTGGTGGCCGACTTCAGCGCACGCTGGGCACGGTCCATGCCCTTTTCGAAGCCACCGGTGTTGGCCACCAGATCGACCGTCAGTTGGCCAAGTGAATCAACCGCCATAAATCACCTCTTGACCGACTGCAGCAGTCTGAATAGATCCTGCGCCGACGCCTCGGCTTCTTCGACCACCTCGCCACGTTTCGGCAGGAAATCATCGAAGGTGGCTTTGCCGCCGTGCAGGTTATTCAGGATCGTGGCAAGCAACGCAAAACCCTGCTCAATCCGAAGCCCGAGATTCAGCGAACCGGTCTGTTTGGCGTAACGAATCCAGTCCAGGGCTTCCTTGTAGGTCAGGTTTTTCTTGGCTTCCGCGATCGTGCGGCCGCCGATGCCGGCGAGGACGATTTCGTGCCAGAACTCGTCCTCCGGCTCGATTTTTTTTCGAGGATGCCCTCCGGCACCTTATTGACCTCGCCGATCGCAGCGAGCAGCACAATGGTCAGTTGCGCACACAGAGGGCCGTGACCAGTCTCGGCACCGCCCACGATATCGGCGACGGTGAATACCGGTTTTCCGTCCTTGTCGAGGATGCAGGACGCAATCTGCTGTGCAGCGACGTCTGCTCCCTTGTTTTCAGCGTCCCAGCGCCGGGTCACGGAGATGAACGACTCATGGGCGACGTACACCGTGGCTTTTTGCAACTGACCGCCGGAGTGCCACTCAATGTCCTTTTTCACCGACGGGGCGGCGAAAGCGCCGGCGGCTGCCAGCGCTGCGATACTCAGATCCATGGGGCTTCCTTATGGAGTGATGACTTTCGGGACGAAAACCGGATCACCGGACACTTGGATGCCGACGGTGGACTTCACAACGTCGTTCAGCGCGAAGCTGAACGGGAAGCTGTTCATGTAGCCATCGAAGGTGATCCAGGTGCGGGTCGTCGGCAGGTTGAAGTCGACACCGGCGTCGATCACCGCGCTTGCCGCTGCACCGGTGCCAGCACCGCCAGTGAACGCCACGGTCGGAGGCGAGGTGTAACCGCTGCCCGGGTTGGTGATGGTCAATCCCGTCACTTCGCCGCCAGAAACAGTTGCGGTTGCAGTTGCGCCGGTACCGCCGCCACCAGTCAGTGCGACAGTTGGTGCCGTGGTGTAACCGCTGCCCGGGTTGGTGACCGCCAGAGCCGCCACCGAGCCTGGCTGGCTGATGGTTGGAGGAATGCCAACCAGTTCGCCGTTGCTGTTCAGCACGCGCCCGTCGGACCAACCGATCGCCCACAGCAGCTTGGTGCCGGCGGTCTTCAGCTGGTGAAGGCGAACGTGCGCCGGGGATTGCGGATCGATGTTCAGTCCGAAGGACGCCGAGCCAGGCTCTGCAAGACCGGCCTCATATTCCCGGGCGCTGGAGTTCATGCAGGTCGTTTCGATCTGCGCAATGCTGGTGTCGATCCCGTCCAGGGAGGTGAAGCAGCCAACCACCAACAACGTGTTGTTGGCTGGGTCGATGGCATAGAGGTCCGTGCCTTGGGTCTTGATGGTCAATTTGATACTCCCAGATTTCCTTCGAAATCACTTGTGAGCGGGCATAAAAAAACCCGCCGGAGCGGGTCGTTCTTTCAGGTTCCGCCTACTGGCTCACAAGCCAGGCGACGTCGAAGCCTTTGCGGTAGTTGTGCGTGTCCTTGTCTTTGGCGTCGACGCCAAAACCTGTGATGTACGCGTGCTGCGCGATCGCGTTGCGCATTGCCGTCACAACAGACGCTGCTGCGGACGCCGTATCGGCGTACACGTCAACCTGCAGGCCGTAGCGATCCGTATCCGGCACGCCGTTGACGTAGTTGATCGGCGAGCCGCTGACGACTTGCCACACGGCGTAAGGCTTTGGCGTGTTTTCCGGCGCCTCGCCGTGCGGGTAGAGCCGCGTCGGGCCGGTGCCGAGCAGCGCCGTGACGGCCGGCGCGGCGGCGCACACCGTGAAAATGGGTGCAGTCATCAGTTCACTCCCAACTTGATCAGCTGGTACTTCGCCGAGCTGAGGAATTCCTTGAACAGCGCTTCGCGGTTGTTGGCCAAGGCCGGTCGGAGAAACGGTTTTGCCCGGTTCTTCTCGGTGCCCAGTTCAACCCACCACCAGTAGAACGTGTTACCGCCCTTCTGGCCGCGCTTGCGCATGCGCACGCCAACGGAAATGACCACGGCGCCTACTTCCTCACCGATCGCCTTGCGCTCGATCATGGCCAGGTTGGCCGGAATAAAGTTCGCGGTTTCCGGGTCATCGATCCGCGCAGCGCGGTCTTTCGCATCGAGCAGAACGATGTCCATGGCGTCCTTGGCCGCCGGCAGCACCACCTTGCGGCGCATTTCCTCGGTCAATCCTTTGAACCTGGCGGACAACTCGTCGGCGCCCTTGAGGTTGAACCGAACAATTTCATCCATCGCTTACCCCCGAGGTAACCAGAAGCGTCAAATACTCCTTGCGAGAATTCGCGTCAGCCAGTGGAGGCCCGACGATTCCGCAAACGGTGCCGTCATCCAGCACAACACGCATTTGAGCGGTGATACCTTCGCGGCGGCGAATGACGACCCGGCTTTTCGCCTCGGACTGGCCGGCCTGGGCGGCGATGAAGTCGCGTGCACTCAAATCCTCGACCGAGGCCCATACCTTGGCGAACTCGACCCATTGATCAGTCAATTGCTCACCGTTTTGCGGGTCCTGGCTCGTAACCTTGTGCTGGATTTGAACCCGATGCTTGAGTTTGCCGGCCTGCATTAGAAGCGCTTCCTGTACCAAAGCAGCCGTTCGACTGCGAGAGGGACGGCAGAGGCCGCACCGCCGACTACCACCGCTTCGCGATTCGCGTACCAGTGCCCAACCATAAGCAAAATTGCCTGCTCAACGTCCCGAGTGAGGCCCATTTCTTCAGGCTCAGCAGGATCTGTTTCGACCAGCTTGCGATCGCAGTGCTGCTCTACGTGCGCTTTGGCCGCTTCGAGGTAGCCACCGATCAACGCGTCTTCTTCGTCGCTATCGACTCGCAGATGCAACTTCACGGTGGTCATGTCGAGCATTTACTTGGCCTCTTTGGCGGCTTTATCAGCAGCAGCCTTGTCCGCCGCTGCTTTCTCGGCTGCCTTTTCAGCAGCGGCTTTATCAGCGGCAGCCTTGTCCTCAGTTGGCGCGGCGGGTTTGGTGTTCTTCGGCTTCGCAACTTTCGGTTTTCCGTTGGCATCGAGCTCAACGGCCAGGCCTTTGCCGAGCAGCACATGGGCATACTCGTCATCGACGTTTTCGAACTCCTGCCCACTTTTCACCTGCGGCGAGCCGGCGCCCAACAGTTCGGCGTTACCTACAAAACCCCACAGAGCTTTGATTTTCATGCTGCCTCCAGAAACAAAAAGGCCGGCGAATGGCCGGCCCTGAACGGTGGTGGTGAATTACGGCGCAACGGTGAACTGGCCCTTGACCAATGCTTCCTTGCGGCGAACGCCCAGCCCCAGACGCTCTTCAGCAAGAAGAGCGATCTGGTTCTTGATGAACATGTCGTTGATCAGGCCCATCTTAAACAGGTAGGTCATGCGGTCGAACAGGATGGCAGCACGGGCAAAGTTGGCGATCAGGAACTCACCGCCAGTGTCGGCATCCCCTTCATCCATGCTGTCGGAGGTGATGACCGGACGCCCCCAAAGAACTGGGGTCACCAAGCCTTGCAGGTTGGCGAACAGATAGCGGTTTTCACCGTCTTTCTGCAGTTCGATGTTCATCCAGTCCAGCTCGCTCATCACGACGCCATCAGCCGACAGCTTGGACTGTTTGCGCACCTGGTAGATGCCACGACGCACGATGTCGATCGAGGTATCGCCGGCCTTGGTCAGGGCGGCGTCGTAGATGGTAGCTTGGGTCATCAAACCATTCAGGTTCTCGCCAGTGCCATCACCCTTCAGGATTTGGTTTTCTTCTTCCAGCTTCAGGTCGTAGCGCAGCAGCTCCTGGATGTAGCCCTGCATTTGTGGGACATCGTCCAACGCTTCTTCGGTGACCGGCATCCAGACCGCAATTTTTTTCACGCGATCGGTGGCGGCTTCGAAGGTCACATTGCTGGTTGGCTTGGTACCGCCCTCTGCCACCGGAGCTGCGCCGCGAGTGTGCAGCAGTTCTCGGAAGTAGGTGTACTGCTGGCCAGTGACCGGGATCGCAGTGAGCAGATCACGAATGCGCAGCTCCTGACGAATGCCCGGCTGAATGACCGGGTCGTAAATCGGCGCGACAATACCGGCGCTGGTGACCTTCACTTCCTTCATGCTTGCCAGGTCGGATTTGGTGACTTCGATCTCGGCACGGTTGGCCGATTTTTGGGTGAGAGCCTTATAAGCGTCGTCACCCTTGATCATGTCGATGAAGGACTTGCCTTCGCCCGGAACGCCACGCAGCTTGACGCCCTTCTGCTCCAGGTCCTGAACCTGATCGATGACCTTTTGCAACTCGCCCTTCTGGTCTTCGATTTGCTTCTTCAGGTCACCGGTGACCTGGTTGCCTTTCTGGACCTCGTCCATCGCGGCGTCGTACTTCTTCTGCAGCTCGCCGAAACCGGTTTTCAGTTGCAGCTCGAGGGAATCCTTGATGTCTTTAACTTCGCTCATGGCGATACTCCGAAATGATGGGTGAACAGTGTGGAAATGTCTTTCAGCTCATCCACGATCGCCGTGGCCTCGCTCCCGCCATCACGGCGTAGCGCGGTATAGCCGAGCGAAGCGACCGCCGCCGCTTCCTTCTGCGAGAGCCCCACGCGTTCGCGAAGAGCCTTCTCGAAAAGCCTGATGTCGGACTTCACGCTGAGGACTTGCGCCTCGGGGTTCATGCCGAACGGTACGAAGGAAGCCTCCCAGAGTTCGGCCTCCTTGATGAGGCGAACACGCCGGCCGGCGCGATCCTCGAAATCTGCCTTAATGGTGTTGAAACCGATCGACATGCTGTCGAGGATTTCTGCTTTCATCAGCTCGTACGCATCGCGGGCGTAGCTGACGTTTAAGTTGACCCGCCCTTTGAGCAGAAGACCGTGATCGTCCTGCGTGTAGTCGGCCGCCCCCACCAGTCGAGTCAGGTCGTGATAGAGCGCGAGTTTGAGCTTGCCCCCGCGAGTCGCCTTAACCCGGGTGAACGCACCCGGCAGGATCACGTCATCGCCCAGGTCCACGTTATTGAAAACCGCCGCGTAGCCCTCGAAGTTACCGGCTTCGTCAACGGACTTGAGCTCAAACGGAACTTCAAGATTGGACATTCTTTTCCATCTCCCACCGGGTGACCCGGTTGTATTCGGCGCCTTCCAGGGGAGGCAGGTTTTCCTTTACGCGGACTTCGTTGATGGTCATCCATCCAGAGCCACCTGAACCTCCAAGCGCGCTGCCGTAGTACGTAGCGCGGCCAGCGCTATCAGCACGCAGCAGCCCCTCGACGGTGAACTCAGAGAAGCGCGATTTGACCCGGTAGAGTTTGTCGTTGAGCTCGTCCTCCACCGCGTCGACGTAGGGTTTGAGTCCGAAGGTGATGAACCCGGTGAGCTGTTGCTCCAGATTCGAGCCCATGATTGATGTTTTGCCGGCGCGGTTGGCCAGCCATAGCGGCACCCCGTAGATGCCGGCAATTGCCTCTTCCTGGAACTGCTGGGACTCGATGAACTGGGCATCCTTCTGGCTGATACCCGCTGGAACGATTTTTGGGTTTCCCTGCAGGATGGCCATTTTCCCAATGTCGTCGACGTCGGCCTTACGCACATCGGGAAACTTCTCCATCACCTGGGCCTGCTGGGCCTTGGTTAGGAATTGCTCATAAATCACGTAGCCGCCAGTGAAACCGCCTTTGCGCATGAACCGCGCCGACCATTGCTGGCCAGCCTTGGCCAGGCCCATGGTTTCAGCCTGGTGCTCAATAGGAGAAAGGCCGATGATTCCGTCCAGGCTAAACAGCTTGAAGTGGAGCATGTGCTCAGGAGACACAGGGTAGGGGTCTCCCTCGCTTGGCGTGACCAAGTAGAGAAGGTCGTCTTCAGTGTCGATCCTGACGGTCCGACCATCCAGTGGCACCAAGCCGATCGGATCGCCGTTCCTGTTTCGCTCGATCAAGGCGAACGCATTGCCGCGCAATGCCATATTTACGACCACGAACTTCAGAAAGTTCAGCATGGTCATGTAGGGATTTGGCTTTCTCAGCAGCTTGAGCATCCGATCATTGCTGTCGACAAGCGATCGCCCTCCCTGCTTGTCTTCATACAGCTTGAGCGGCAGGCCGCTAAGCGATTCGGAAAGGATCTTGACGCAGGACCAGACCATGCTGATCGACAGCGCCGTTTTGGTGGTGACCTTTACACCCGACTTGGTGCGCTTGCCCCCGACCTCAAGATCGACCTCGACATAGTCGCCCGTAGCCGGATCGGTATAGCCGAAGAAGCCCCAAGTCGCGGGGTTGTACCATTTGAATGCCATGGTCAGCCTACTAGTCCGAAAAAGCCGTTATTGAGGTAGTCATCCATGCCGCCGCGCGCCTCCGGATTCAGTGCGAGCAGTGAAACGGCGTTGAACGTAGCCATGAGTGGGTCGATTTTTGCGGTGCCCGAAGCCTGTTTTGTGATCAAAAAGGCATTGGCGGACGGAACGCCCTTGGCGTTGCCGCAAGCCCATGCCATCAGAGGCTGACCGCAATGCAGTAGCGCCCCTTCGGCGAGTTTTCGCTCGGTGGTTTTGATGGCCCCTGTCAGCTTCCAGCCCTGAGAAATACCAATTACCTGGTCTTCTTCGATGCCGGCGTCGGCCAACGCGTCGAGAACCGCGCCGATTCCAGCCGGGTCGAGCCCAACCTTGTCGAGCAACCCGGCCTCATTGATCCGAGCGACAGTCGCCGCGAGATGCGCGACGTCATCGCCGATCTTTTGAACCAGCGTCAGGTCGCCTACCGCCGCCAAGTCCATCAAGCGCGGCGCTTCGGTCTTCCGCCTGGTCAGCACTGAGGGATGGGCATATGCATGAGCCCAGTGCAGCCAGGTGCGCGATTCTCTAACCCGCCCCATGACCGCCAGTCCCAGCAAGTCATCGAGACCGCCACCGTCGACGCCCACCACGATCACCTCGCAGCGCTCAATGAGCGAATCCAGCGACAGGCCCTTCTCTGCTTGCGGCTCCCAGAAGTCGGCGCCGACCCAGCTGTCTGACATCAGCGCTAGGCCAATCTCGATGTTGAGGAACTTGGCCAGAAACCCTCGAACCTCGGCCTCGCCGTCGAGTTCTGCCTGCATAAACAGCCGCTCGAGGGTCGGCCTGTCCACCGAGTACCCCATGTTGGGATTCACCAGGTGGAAATTCTCGGGTCGGCGAGCCTCGCCGCTCTCAATCATCTCCGGCGGAAACTCGTAGATCACCGGAAGGAAGCGAGGATCTTCAATTCGGCCCTCGCGCACGCCGCGCGCGTAGCTGAGTTTCGACTTGAATATCCCGGCCGGCGGCTCGTTTGACTGAGTCGTCAGCCAGATGATGAAGCCTTCAGGCCGGGATAGCAGGCCGCCCGTTGCCTCCCGAATCATGTCCGGCGCCTTGACGTTCTTGCCGAACAGCCAGGCCTCGTCGATCAGGACGCCCACGGCCTTTTTGCCACCGACTACGTCACTATCTGCCGCCACGACCTTCAGCGTTGCGCCCGTCTCGCGGTGCGTGATCAGCTTGAGATGCGGCTGAACGTGGAGCAGATCGCTCAGCTCTTCGTCGTGCTTGACCATGGCCGCGCACGGCTTGAACGCGTTGTCGGCAATCTCTTTGGTCGGTGCCAGGATGATGAACTCGGCTTCCAGCCTCCAGTTGCGAATCAGCGCGGTCAGCATGATCGCTGCCGCAATCGTGGACTTGGAATTCTTCTTCGGAATGCAGAGGAAGTACTCGCTGATCAGTCGATGGCCTGTTTCGCTGTTGTAGCTGCCGAAGATCGCGCCGGCGAAATCCAGTACCCAGGGTGCACATGCCGTTTCGATGGTCGGGCAGCCAGGGGCATCCACGATTTTCAGCGAACGGAAGACCTCCAGCCCTTCCTCGGCCTCGGCAGGAAACAGCGGCGCCGGAATGATTGATTCGCCCACAGAGAGACGCTGCCACCAGTCAGGGCAGGCAGTTGTCCAAAGCATTGGCTACTTCCTTACTACAGTGAGCGGCGGCTTGCCGGCGGAGTATTTGCCCTTCCCCGCCTCCTTGGCGGCCTGCTCTTTCAGTTCCTTCTTGCCGGCGTCACCCTTCTTGCCATGCACATAAGGCACAGCGGTCTGGGCGGCGTTGCGTCGATCAAAAACCTTGGCCCTGGGCTCGTTCATCAGCGCCAACAGCCAGACCAATGGGTCTTCAGTAGTAGGAAGGCAATCGAGGAATTCGCCGCCGGCTTCTTCCGTCTCGGGAGCTTGGTCGGATGACTGTTCTCGGCGTTTTCTGGACTTCTCAGGGTTAACACTGAGCTCAGCTCGGCGAGCAAGGATTGCACTTGCAATCTTGGGGTCATTGGCCCATCGGGAACCGGCTGCGGATGCCGTCGAAGCCTTACATCCTGCGGCTTCTGCCGCTTCTTTGTTTGACGCACCCCGGGCTTTTGCGTCAACAAACTGTCGCTGTTTGTCTGTTAACACCATTAACAAAAAACCTTAGGGTCGGGAAAAAAAGTACGAATGGGATCGGGCGCGGTCTGGAAGCAAAAAGGGCCCTATATTTTATGCCCCCCCCTCCTCAGCCTCGATCTGACGCCTCCTCGGCCTGCTTGACCGAGTCATGGCAGGGCTTGCACAGGGTCTGCCAGTTGGATCGATCCCAGAACAGCTCCATGTCGCCGCGATGCGCGACTTTGTGGTCGACGACGGATCCAGCAGCGACTCGACCAGCCCGCTCGCAGTAGACACAGAGAGGATGGTCAAGCAGCCAAACCTCGCGGGCCTTCTGCCACTTGTACCCATAGCCACGCTGGGCTGAAGTTTCCTTCGTGGCTCGCCATGAGTTCGTGTTGATGGATGCCAGTCGGTCAGCCTGGGTCTGAACCCTGCTTCCTAACGTCTTCAGCCTTCCCATCAGGTAGCGCTCCAGCATTCGGCTTCGGTGAGATCAACGAGGCAGCCCGCTCTCGGGCGATGCTGAACCATTTAGCTGCTCGCGCTCGGCGGGCAGCGCATCCAGAGCAGGCCATCAGCTTTCAACCTTCCGAGCTGCTGCTCGATCGTAGTAACCGCGCACCTTCTCGACGCCGAGGAAACCAACTGCGCCACCGGCGAACGTGGCCATGCTTTGCGGTAAGCCCATCCATTCAAGGAGTGGCACCAACGACAGCGTGACCAGGCCGCATAGCGCACCTTCCAGGAACATCTGACGGCGCGTGCCGCCGCCATACATCACTCGTAGGACGGCAACACAGACAGACAGGCCAGCGGCGTAGAGCTGGGGTTGATGCATGACCAGCCAGGCAATCATTGCGGCCCACAGTCCGGGATCCTTCTCAGGCATGTTTGGCATCTCGATTCCTCCCTTTGGGGGAGTGCATTAGGTTCGGCTCCAGCAGCACTCCCAGCTCGGAGCAATGGATGTGGTGGAACCGAAAACGAAAAAGCCCCGGCGAATGCCGAGGCTTGAATTGGGGTACTACCAGCTTTAGTAAGCTGGCGAATCTAGTTCATTGAGTCGCTTTACTCGCCTTTTCTAAGGCGCTTTGGTACATCGCATTGAACAGAGGAGTCATGTCCTCACGAGTGATTTCGAACTCCTCGAAATCGTTAAGCCAAACTTTGTAACCCTTGCCTACCTGCTCAAGCTGAAGATGATAGGTTATCGAGCCCTGTGTCTGTGGTTTTGGTTCAGGGTCATATGTAAAACGGATGTCGAATTGAATCCGTTCAGTGGATGCACGAGGGAACTCCTTTTTTGCAACCCCTCTGAAATACCCATTTTGATCAAGCTGCCCAATCGCTACGTGTGGCGCGTCGCTGCCATTGATCATTATCGGATGACCGGCAGGTGCTCCAAGATAATCCGAAAAGTTCTTCCGCAACTCCGAGGCGACATCTCGCAAATCTTTGAGCTTCTCAGCATCAGTTTCAAGAGCTTGCTTGAACGCATTCGCAACTTCCAAAAACTTTGACATTCCAGGCACTCCTTTAGTCGGAGTGGCAGAGTGCCATAACGATAAATCCAATCCAACAAAAAGCCCGACGTAATGGCCGGGCTTTGTCTGTTGTGTCGCGCTTGAAAAGCTGAACACGGTGCCATGAAAACAGGTGTTTATCCGGCAGGAAAGAACTTTTTACGCCGCAAGGCGGATTTCTTCCACGGCGCAATCAATCCACGCAACGCCGGCTTTGATCACTTCCCTGGCTGAACGCTCGGACATTCTCGCCGACTCACCAACCCGAACCATCGTCCACTTCGCACCGAAGTACAGCCAGATGAAATTACCCATCTGCTCGTCACGCTGGGCCAGCTTGGCTACCGCGCGATCCACCACCAGGGCAACGTCGTCCGTGACACAGTAGTTTTTCACGCCTCCTTCGGTGACGTTGTTGTCGCGGATCAGCGCATACAGCGGAGAAACGTACCGAGGCACCCCCATGCCGTCCATGCGCCACCACCCCCATTGCTCCAGCAGGTACTCGGTGTCGCCCAGCGGCTTATCTGCGTACGTTCGTTTTTTCATGCCGCTTTCCTCGGGTTTGGCTCATCTATGCCGAACAGCTCCCGCAGCAGCTTGTCAGCGATCTTGTTTTTTGCATTGCCTTCAATGATCCAGCGCCGAGCGAATGCCTCAAAGCCCAGATCGGCGCGGGAGGCATGCCAGTCGGCAATGATGTCCATGAACGCCGCCGAACCGATCCGGCCATTGGTTTTTTCCAGCAGCAGGCGATTCCCCTGTTTCAGGAATTGGCACTCGACCTTCGTCAAGCTCTTGCGCGGCAGCGCCGCAGTTACGTTACTCATTGTGCGGCACTCCATATGTGCAATATTTCGTTGGGCATGGTGTCGGTGTGAGCTCGAATTGAAACCTCGCAGTTGGTTGTTTCGTCATTTGATGCGCGAGGCGTCTGCGCCGAGCCTTTAAGGGAGTTGGCAGAATTCTCAGATCTAAAGCCGGTCAACCGACGAAAAAGCTCCTTCATCTGGATCATGCCTTTCTCCCTGGGTACTGACTGGAAAACGATCGTCCCATTTCGACCTCCTCGTCTGATGGATGCGGGTTGCCCGCGAAGTTGACGAATCGGCCGAACTGCCCCTGCCGCTGAACCAAGCAAGACCCCGCTTCCGCCTGCCGCCCCTTGTCCAGAATCAGCTCAGTGACACCTTGCTGACCCATTTCGGAATCTCGGTCGTAATGCACGAGGATCACCGCATCTGCATCCTGCTCAATCTGGCCGCTCTCCTTGAGGTCACTGGCCTGCGGCTTTTTGCCGGGGCGATTTGCCGGGCCACGGTTCAACTGGGCGAGGACCAGCACCGGGATGCCGAGCTCTCGGCTGAGATTCATGATTCCGATCGATACCTTCGCAACGGCATCCGCGCGGTTCTGCGACTTGCTGTCAGTGCCAACGATCTGCACGTAGTCGATCATCAGGATATCTAGCCCGACCTCCTGCCGAAGCTTCAATGCCTCGGCGCGGATCGCAGGCATCGTCAGGCCGGGCGTATCCAGCAGGTAGAGCTCGGCCTCCTTGATCTTCCCTGCTGCTACGCCGATCCGGCTCCACTCCTCCTGATCCAGGCACTTGACCTCGTCCATCCTGCGCAGATCTACGCCACCCAGGTTGGCAATGGTGCGAATCGTCAATTGCTCGCCTGGCATCTCAAGGCTGACCACCAGGCCAACACCCCGACCGCGAGTAGCGACGTGGTTCATGATCTGCAGGCCGAGCATCGTCTTGCCGCTGCCTGGGCGTCCGCCAATCACCACCATGGACTTCTGGCGAAGGAAGCCAATCAGCTTGTCCAGATCCGCCAGGCCTGTGGAGAGCTTCGGTGGCGCTCTGTCATTGAGCACGTCATCCATGTGATCCAGTACCGTCGGAAGCACCTCGCTCATCCGCTTGTAGCCAGCCTTGCCCGATGCTTTGAGGTCTCGTAGGTCGGCCAGCGCAAGATCGCACTGATCAAGGATTTCATCTGCTGGTAGGTCGTCGTAGACGCCGGTGTCGACGATTCGCCCGAGATCACGAAACTGCCGGACAAGCGCCCACTTCCTGACTACCTGAGCGTAGGTTTTCCAGTTGGCTGCCGATGGCACGTTGCGGCAAAGGTTGACGGTGTATTCCAGCGTGGTCGTGCCGCTGGGCAGATAACGCTGGATAGAACCCAATGTCACCGCGTCGACTGGCATGCTTTGCGCGTGACAGTCGCAAATAACATCGAACAGTGCCGCATTGTCCTGGTGCCAGAAATCACTCGACTTCATCTGCGAAATGATCTCACCCAGCATTCCAGGATTTTTGTTAAGCGAGGCGATCATGATCGCGCCCAGAACGCCCTGCTCGGATTCTGGGCGGTAGTACTTTTCCTCTTGGTTCATGTGCGCCCCCGGGCTGATTCCCATGTGAAGCCGACCAGCAGCGACTTGTTCTCGCGCAGCCGATCAAGCGCCCGCTCACCGATGAACTGGCCCAGGGTATTGGCCGGCAGGTTGGACACCATCACGGTCGGGCGCACCAGTTGATACCGACGATCAATGATTTCATGCAGCAGGCCCAGCTCGTACTCGCTGCCCTTCTGTGCGCCGACCTCATCGATCACCAGCAAGTCAAAGCTCGCCAGTTCATCGAGCACTTCGCCCTCCGTGTAACCGGCATTGCGGTCCATCGAGCGCTTGAACACGCGGATAACCTCGGCGGCGGTGGTGATCACTGCCACAGCCCGGTGCTGACGAATGACGTGCTGGACGATGCTACTGGCTAGGTGCGTCTTGCCGTTGCCGACGTTGCCGCACAGCAGCAGGTTGCGACCATCCCTGTAGTGGTCGCCGAAGTTGTCAGCGTAGGCCTGACAGGTTTCCAGCGCCTGAGTCATGGCGTCGGTGGTGGCGCGGAAGGTCGCGAACGTTCGATCGGCAAATCGAGGGGTGATTCCAGAGCCCACGAGCGCGCTATTGACGCTTTCAGCCTTCAGGTTGTCCAGCGCCCGGGAATGCTCGTCGCTGCCCCTTAGCGCTACTCGAAGGCCATGGAACTGGCATTTCTTGCACGGGCGCACTGCCATCGTCCCTTCAAACTGCTCGACCTCGGATCGATCAATCGAGCCATGCACCGAGCACTCACCGGCGAACGTGCGCTGATCAGGCTGGCGGCGGAAATTAAAACGCTGGGCCATTCTCGCCTCCTTGGTACATGTCAGGTGTGTGGATTGGCAGGTTGGTAAACGCCGAGGATTTCCCGGGCGCCGGCTTGAGTTCGTCATGCCAGCGCTCGCCGTTGAGCCAGGTGGCAGCGTTCGGGATGTACCGCCCGCCGTCTTTCGTCCAATCCTCGGAAATGTAGTGGCTACCCAAAGCAGTGATCAGGGTCTGGCGCAGTTCCTCGTTCGGTTTCAACTTCGCCCATGCCTTAGCAGCGTCCTTGCGAGACTTCTTTTTCGGATACAACTTCCAAAACTGGTCGAAGCCTTCCATCGAGTCAGTGCCCATAGATTTAGGTTCATTGACTGGTTCATAAGAGTGACTGGTTCTGGTGCTTTCTGGGCCTACACACCCTGTAGGCTGTGGGCCTACACCTGTGCTTTCTGGGCCTACAGGGGTGCTGTTTCGGCCTACACCCCAAAGCGTCAGGAAATACAGATTTGTGGAGTTGCCTTTCGGGCCTTCCCGGTTCTCGATACGCAGCAGCCCCTGAGCCTCAAGCTGCTTGATGTGCTTGCGCACCGTGCTACGGTCGATCTCGCACTGGTCAGCGATGTGCTGGTAAGACGGCCAGCACTCACCGATATCGCTGGCGTTGTCTGCCAACTTGATCAGCACCAGCTTGCGCAGCGGGTTTCCCACCTTGGTTCCCAAAGCCTTGACCATCAAATTCATGCTCATGGTCAGATCTCCAACTCGGAACAGACGCGACGAATGAACGCGTCATACCCTTCAGCCATCACCAGCCCCTGATCCTCAAGCGCTTGGCGATAGGCCTTGGCGCTGCCGTACAGAACCCAGCGATCACGCTCTGGCAGTCCTTTAAACGCGGCGTAACTCGGCCAGGGCCCGGCGATCACCGGGACCGGACCTTGCTCGGCGGACGAGATGTGCGGGAGACGGCTCATTGCACTGTCTCCCAAGCTGGCAGTTGAGGCGTTTCAGGTTCCAGCACCAAAACTTCAAGCTGCCTTTGCTGAACGGCTTTCCGGAGATCGTCTGGGTTCATGCCTGTCAGTCGGCGAACCAGGACGCGTAGCGCCATCGCGGCGCGCGCCGCCTCAAACTTGGCGTCCTGCATGCAGTTTTCGATTCCCTCTTCGTCGAAAAGAATTTCCTGCATCAGGTCGGCACCGGTCCATGCCTTGTACGCGAGCTGGTCATTGGTGAACCTCTCCATGTACGCCTCGTCGATCACGGTAGGCTCCGTGATCGAATTCGCTGTTTTCTCACTCATGCGGATTTCCTCTGGCGCAGCTTGAACCGGCCTTGCTGAATATCGGGGTGGATAGCTCGCTCGGCGGTCTCGAAGGTGCATTCCGCCGCGAACCGGTCGAAGCGGCGAGTGATGTCAGCCGTTGGCCAGATCGGGTAAGGCTGGGCGCCGTCATCGGCGTGCGGGCTGCGAACCATGGCGAACGGCAGCGGCGCGCCGGGAACATCGCGCATCACGGCATTGATCACCCAATGCGGAAGGCCGTGGCGCAGATTGATACGCTCGCGGATCGTGGTCATCGACTCAAAACCGGCCGGCCTTGAGTCGAGGTAACGGACCTGCTCGACCTGGGCCACACGGTTTTCGATACCCGCCACGACCTGCTCGGTCTGATCCTGGCGGCGCTCCATGTCCACCAGCAGCTGGGCGTTGGCGAGCAATTGCTCGGCTGGGCTCAGTTTTCGTTGGTAACCACCGGTCTTGCGGATGCTCGGCAGCACTTCGCCCACCACCCATTCTTCGAAGGCCTCAGCCGCTGGCATCTTCGAACGCATGATCAGTCGGTAAACATCCCGCTCAGGCATGACTTTCGTCATCTGGTCGCCGCCTGCGGAAGGGATGAGGATTTCCCTCACCCCCTTGCAATGAGTGCGGACCGCCTCATGGGGGTTCGAATACTCGAGCAGATCGGCGACGTCCTTGGCGACAAACCATGGCTCGCCCTGGTCGTCGGTGATCACCCGGATCTCGGCACCGCTGAAGTTGAAAGGGGTCAGGTTCATTTGGCACCTCCCCCAGCGCTCTCAGACTTGGCAATCAGCCTGGCAAACTCGTCACCACGGATCATCAACTCCGTGCCGATCAGACGAAGGCCAGCAGCCAGGCCGCCGACGACATAGCCGTCGAGCGCTTGCTCGCAGAGTTCAGGATCGTTAGCGCCCACGGTGCCGATGAACTTCGCCAGCGCATCGACGAAGTAACCGGCCTGACTCATTGCCTCGGCCTCGATCTTGAGTCGTTCGACAGGAATCGAGGTCATGGCTGCACCTCCGCAGATGTACGCGACACGTTTTCAGCATTGGCGTTTTGTGTCGCGGCCTCGGCGGAAGCGGCCTTGAAAACGTCGATTGCGTCATCAACACCGCTGAAGTTCGTGTCATCCAGAAAATTGATCAAGCCCAACAGGCGCTCTGTGTCACGCCCTTTGGCATGCTTCATGTCATGGGCAACAGCTCGGCCCAGAGCGCAGAGCCATTCGAGGTTTTCCCGGGCGACTGTCAATTGAAACTCAGCCTCATCAGCCAGGCTTTTGATGGTTGAAGGTAGGGTTTTCATTCTTCACTGCTCCCCTGAAGGCCGCGCTTGGCAGATCGGACGAGGGCTGCAGATGCGTCACTGAGGAAACGCAGCGCGCGGATCTCCGAGCAGTACGCGGTTTCGCCGTAGTTGATGGCCATGTCCAGCCGAGAGCAGAGCTGTGAAACTCCATCGACCAGATCGGCCGCAATATCAAGCGCCTCGATTGCGCTGCCACCAGGCAGAACAGCAAAGACGTCCTGATATTCAGGGCCAAACGAGACCGGAACCAATCTGGCCTGTTGCGCTGGATGTTTGGCAGTGCTATTTTCTGGGTGCGTCATATCGTTCTCCAGAACGAAGAAGTACAGATCACTCGCTGCGAACGAGTGGTTTAAGAAGCCCGCCTGCGAAGCGGGCTTTTTTGTGCCTGGCGTTTAGGTTTCCCCATCATCCACGACACAAAATTAATGCAACCCCCTCCCCTGAGAGGGCCGCTACCTACCCGGGACGGGCTGGCGGAATAGTTGTTCGAGCGCGCATATCACATCTCCAAAAACTGCAACTCATACCTATCAGTGCGAAGGCCAAGGGGCGCTATAACGATTAAATTTTTCCGAAAACGCCAACCTGTCGCCTTTCTGTAATAAATCGTCGCATTTTCAGGAAATCCGCGCATGCGCGGAATTTTCAGAGGGCTCCCCATCTAATTGGTACTGGCGAGTGCTCCTTTTTTCATTTGGCAGGCAAAAGCCAACCCTAGGAAGGCGCTGACCAGGCCCTAAAGGGGTCCTTCCTTTTGAATTGCAATCGGGCAGTTCCGGAAGATACCCATCAGGCGAGGGCCTCAGGATGGGTGAGTTTTGGGGCGAACTTGGTACTGGATGGATTCACAGGTACATCTGAACCTGACGCTTCAGACCCTGTGGATTTATTATTTGCGTGTCGGTTGGGCGTGTGACGCCGCCGCTGACCCGGGAAGGGTTTTTCTTCGATGGCGGACAAATTGCCGTCGTTGGAAACGATCACAAAAATGGACCGCCCTTCACGGATAGCCTTACTCAAAGAGCCTTGACTCATACCCAGTTTTTCGGCTGTCCCGGCATGTCGCTTTGCTGCGTATTCAGCAAGAGGAATTCGTTGCACCGGAGTCACTCCACAATTTCGGTTCTATTTAAATAGTGCTGGCGGGATTTTTTAAAGTCAATGCTTGCGGCATTTGAATTTTAATGCCGCCGGACATATGGTCGGATTATGAAAAAGAAAGAGCTCGCCCCCGAAAGCAAAGAGGAATGTGCTGCGCTCAAGGCCATTTTCATGGAAAAGCGTAAAACGCTCGGCTTGACGCAAGAAAAAGCCGCCGCTGCGCTAGGGATGAACCAAGGTTCATTCAGCCATTACCTCAATGGCAGAAATCCTATAAACACCCCTTTCGCGGTCCAGGTGTCTCGGCTTCTTGGCGTGCCTGTTGAGAGCTTTTCCCCTCGAATCGCAAAACATATCGCGATGATGACTCGGTCGATCTCAGGCGAAGGGCTTGCAGACATGCATCAGGGAGAGCGCGATGAATCCACTTTGGAGCCGGCCGCCCAACGGTGGATAAAAGCAAAGAAGTATCCGCTGATATCGTGGACTGAAACCGGCAACCAGGTGCATCCGCTTAGAAACAAGAGGATGCAGCAAGGGGTGGAGTACCTACCATCCACCGAGGATGCCGGCGAGAATGGATACTGGCTCACCGTGGAGGGATCTTCCATGAGCCACAGTGGAAGTCCTAGTTTTCCAGCTGGAACTCGCATCTTGATCAAGCCGCAAGGCTTCGATTTGATCAGCGGCAAGTATTACATTGCTGAAAATAATGACGGGGAAAAGACCTTTAGGCAGTTCGTAAAGGAGGCAGGGACTTTTTACCTTGTTCCGCTCAACCCCTCGTATAAGCCGGTCGAAATCGGTGAGGAATGGCTAGCAATCGGTCGCGTCGTTGATGTAAAAATGGCAGGCCTGTAAAAAATAATCCCGCAGGGATTGACTTAAATAAATCCCGCTAGCACTATAGCTCCATCTTCTACGAGATTTGGAGCTTCACATCATGGAATTTGTCACTTGTGGTTTATGGCGCGGCCTCCTTGGTCATGGCCTTGCTGAGCGCGAGCTGTTCTGCCTGCTATCGGTAGCTGCAGGTCACACTGATAAAGAAATTGCCCGCAAGGACGGCCTCTCACCTCGATCAATCAAAGGTCGCATTGAGTCAGCAATGCACAAGCTGGGTGTCTATAGGCGTCCAGCATTGGTCGCTGAGGCTATGCGCCGCGGCCTGATTTCCATAGCAATTCCATTCCCCGCATACCCAGATCCAAATCACCATCAAGAACAGACCTCCACAAATAGCGTCTTCATCGCGTGATCAGCGGCGTGCGCCTGTGCGCGGGCGCAGTCCGGTGATCAGCGAGGCCTGACCCAATCCTGAAACGATTTTCGCGAAAGCCAACAACGCGGCCGGGATTCGCTCGGCCTGGAGATCCGCATGAGCACCAAGCAATTTGATTCAAGGACAGCCGACAAGTTTGTCGCACGCCTGCCTGACGGCCTGCGCGCCGAGATCGAGGCAATTGCCAATGGCAGCGACCGGAGCATGAACGCGGTATTTGTTCAGGCGGTTCGACAGTACACAGACGGCCAGAAGCTTCAGCAGTTGTTGCTCGACTCCTTGGCGAATTCTGTCGCTTTAGCGTCGGCAGTCACCGACACGATGCATATCGACGACCGCGTGCGAATGGCGGCAAACGCTCGGCGTTATGAGTGGCTGCGCGATCGGCAGATCATTGAGGACCCAGATACTGACCTGCTGGTAACGGCTGGCGACACTTACTTCACCGGCGCCGAACTGGACAAGTACGTTGATGATGCAATACGCGCCGAGTCCTTAGAGGCTTCCCCATGCGAGCACTGATCATTACCGCTCTGTTGCTGATCGCCGGACAAGCCAGCGCCGAGCGCTTGCCATACGGCGTCAGTGTCTTTCACGACACTGAACGCGGCGCTACCTGCTGGATTTACTCGAACATCAATCAAGGTGGCATCAGCTGCCTGCCGGACAGTTCGCTCCCACAGGTAAATGTGACGCCCAGTCACAATAAGAACGCGCCAACACCAGCCAATGCGTCGGACGCGCCCCCACAGATCGAGATGTTCCAGTTATGAGCACTTTCTCCCAAGGAACGCATCTGCACCTGCAGCGCGATCTGGAAAAGCTTGGTGAGCGGCTGATCAGGTTCGGTCAGGCACTCAAGAGCCCAGACACAACCGTCGGCCAGTTGAGCAAGCTCGCTGGTTCCTGCGGTATCAAGTTGAAGCTGCGCGCCGTGGCGGATTCGGAGGAGCGCGAGGATGAGTAGAACCCAAGCAGTCTCCCCCGCAGTCCTGCCCGCCATTGGCCAGCCGTTCGCTGGCGGCTTCTTGGCTGGGCGTCTGTTCTTTGATGGCGTCGAGCACGCGCTCATCGACGCCGGCCGCGAGTTCGAGCAGCCAGCGCAGTGGTGGGACCGTTATGGGCCGCGCCTGAATGTTCGAGGCAGCAAGTCCTATCACGACGGGCTGGCCAACACCCGGGCGATGGCCGAGGCCGGGAGCGCGATCGCGCAGAAGGTGCTGGCCATGACTATCCGTGGTCACCGGGGCTGGCACATTCCCGCCATCGAGGAGTTGCAGGTGATGCGCGCCAACCTGCTGCAGCTTGAGCCGTGGGGAAAGCACTGGCCTGTTGATGGCGCTGGCGGGCCTGCTCAGGCATTCGCACTGCGCGAATACTGGTCAAGCACTCAGAAGTCATCCGCCGGAAGCGCCTGGTGCCTTCACATGCTGCCCTGGTGTACGCCGGACACGAACTGGACGAGCAAGGAAAAGGCAGTTCGCCCGGTGCGCACACTTCCGATCAAGGCTGATGCATTCGTTCACGAACCGTCGAGCGATGCACCGCTGACCGAAGCGGATCTGCGGGGGCTTTTCAACTCGGCGGCGGTGGCCAGCGTGATCGAGCGCTTCGTGAACGAGGACGCTGGCAAGTTCTACGGACGCACCGATGCGCTGGTGGCAGAGCTGGCAGCAATTGCAGGAGGTCGCCCATGACGAGATGGGGCTGGGATCAAAACGAGGACGCGACACAAAACGCTACTGCGGAAAACGTGTCGCGACACGATGGGGGTGGCTATGTTTCTGACACCTGAGGAAGTTGCAGATCTGACCGGCTACAAGCGCCCTGCAGCACAGATCCGGTGGCTCACGGCAGAAAGATATGGATTTGCTGTTGGTGGGGATGGGCATCCGAAAGTCCTGCGCCAGGTTGTCATTGGCAGGATGGGTGGAGTTCAATCAAGGAAGGAGCCGGAACTTCGGCTGGGGTGAGGTGAGTACAAATGCGTCCTCGCAAGAAAGACCGGCACCTGCCGGCGTGCATGTACGAGAAGCATGGCGCCTACTACCTGGTGCGCAAAGGCAAATGGAAGCGGTTGGGCTCGGACTTTCAAGCCTCGCTCGCAGAGTACGCCAAGCTGCTCGACAAGGGCAGCCAGGGCGGAATGCCAAAGCTGATTGATGACGCGCTCGAGCACATGCGCAATCGAGTCAAGCCAAAGCTCAAGCCGAACACCCTCACGCAGTACGAGGCCGCGTGTGAACAACTCAAGGAGACGTTCGCCGACTTTGAGCCGAGAGAAGTTATGCAGCGGCATGTTGTCGCCCTGAAAATGCACGGCGCCAGCACGCCCAATATGTCAAACCGAGTGATCTCGGTTCTGCGAGCCGTATTCAATTATGCCCTCGAAAAACAGCTGGTCGATTCAAACCCGTGCATTGGCGTGAAGCGCCACCCTGAACATAAAAGAGATCGCTATATCACTCATACCGAGTTCGAGGCGATCTGCGCAAACTCTAGCGACAACATGCGCGTGATTTATGAGATGTGCTACCTGACCGGGCAACGTATTGGGGACGTTCTGGCGATCCGTTTGAGTGACATTAGCGCCGATGGGATCGCTTTTACGCAAGAGAAAACAGGCGCGAGACTGCTGGTGCAGATGACGCCAGATTTGGAGGCATTGATCGCGCAGATTAAGGCGCTGCCACGGAAGATCCGCGGACTCACCCTTTTCTGCTCACCCCGCGGCGGCAAGCCGGTACATTACAGTTCGGTCAAAGATGCGTTCGCCATCAGTTGCAGGAAAGCCGGAGTTGAAGACGCAAGCCTTCATGATCTGCGAGCCAAGTCGCTTTCCGACACCGATGATCAGGGCAACGATGCTCAGAAACTAGGCGGGCACACCGACGCAAAGATGACACAGCGCTATCTGCGCCTGCGCAAATTGAACATCGGACTACCTCCAACAATGCCAAGAAAATCAGAAAAATAGAACTCGGCTACCATTTACGAAGGGGCCTTGACAGGCGGAGCGTCCTTATACTTTTCAAGAAAGTTCGGATTCGTCTTTGGGGGAGGCGCGATAAGGCCAGGTGCCAAATGACACTGTTCGCCATAAACACAGGTGCCTACCGGTCGCGCCAAATATTTATGGCAAAACTGATAGATAGCGAGAGATAAAAGAATGACAATTAACGCGAGCACCCCACCTTTAAACGCCCGAACATAATCATTAAGTAGAAGCACTACTCCTTTAAATTTAGACCACGCCCCATGCCGGGAGAAATACTCAGCATCACAACAAACTTCAATATTTTCAACAATATCCGAAACCGCTTCCCTTATCTTATAGGGAGTATCCGCATTAAAGAATGCCTTATGATGAATTTCAATATCCCTCAAAATTGCGAGCCGCGATCCATCAAAGATATTCTTACCCACATGATAATTAAGCTGTGCAATTCTTACCTCTATCTGTGAAATCATTCCAGAATAGGTTGTCTCGGTATTGCCAGAAGAAAAATTATCTTTCTTTATTTCCGATTCTACCCAACCAGCCAGCGCCTCCAGCTTGTCGATAATCTTATCCTTTCGCTTTAGCGACTCCGCTCTATGATTTGAGCGATGCTGTAAGAAAACGGTAAAAGACCACCCGAAAACCAAGGCCATCATTTGGGCCGGTACATTATCAAAATTCATTCACACGCCTTCCTGGCAGCTTCAAGCCTTTCCTCTATAAGTGTCTCAATGCTCTTTACTTGAGAATGACTATATGTCAATCGCTCTTTAAGATCTGCCCACTTAAATCCTTCTTCCCGAATAAGGCCGCCAAAAGCCTCATCGAGAAAAGAGCGGCCATACCTATTATAACCATCCAAAATGACGTGTACTTTGTCATATTCCCTTAAAGCAGGCGCCAATTTTTCTTGTCGAAATGTCTGGCCACAGTCCCCCTCGTTCGGGTAGCGCCCATAAGGTTTTTTGCTGAAATCTTTAACTACGTTAATAGTAAACATAATTATGGCAACTCAATATTCCACTGAACCAGCGTTCCAGGAAACGACATAGGCAACGAGTATATTTCAGGCTTTTTAATTACCTGATCAAATCTATACACACCATTATTACTAAACACCCACAAAAGCCCTCCAGACGTCTCCTCAACCAATGCTAGAATACTCTTGCTTCCTTGACCACGCTTTTCTTTTTTTGTACCTGAAACGTCCCCTTTCATGGACATTCCGATCAGCTCATGATCACTGATACGCGCGGGTATTAGCCTTGTAAGGAGATGAGTTTCCTTCCCTGGGTTTTCGGCCATCATCTCTTGAAACGCCTGCGGGTATGTAAACTTAAACGCCTCCATAAACCACCGTCTTTCCACAACGGTCTTTGGGATCCCAACGCCGGTATCATATATAGCCAAGTAAAGCTTCTTACCCATCGTATGGCAAATTAACCACCATTTCTTTTCTTCATCGTTGCTTTGAGGATACGCATGCGATCCAACATTATTTATTGTTTCAGAAACTGCATCACCATATTTATGCTCAACCTTTGCACTCATATCCGTGTAGATTCGATTCTGTATAAAATCAACGACATTATCGCTCATCTCGCCGCCCACGCTTGAGACGATAGGCATGTGACTCACACTATCGAGTGCGTAAGATATTTTATGACCTCTAATCAACCTAGATAAATTACTAAGCCTTAATTGCCTATTAACCCTTTCCGACTTAGACCAAATTATTTCAGCTTTACCTTTTCGACCAATACCAGCCTGCTCAATCGCCGCATAAACAACAATAATCGCAGCCGCCGTAACTGTCACCGTCTCACTAAAATCAACAAAGCAATTTTTATTTTTGAAATCCTTTTTTATATCAGTAAGAAAACGCATGGTGCGCTTGAATGCATCCGAGCGTTCGGCATTAAAATCATAGATAGATATTATGGGAGGCGCATATATCTTGATTCGACGATCTTTACTATGACCGCGACTGCCCTGAGAATTACTGACATTTCCATATACGCGAAACTTACGCGCCTGCTCATTCATCCACCTAGCGATCCCAGCACGATGGCGAGACCTATCTTTATCTATACCTAACTTTTTCAACGCCTACTCTCCCTCGCAGTAGCAGCCATCATGGCAATTTTTGCTTGCTAATAGCATCACTCAAGATCTAGGTCAATACAGCCTTATTGATAGCAGGTTCTAGCTTACCCCTACCGTTCGCCAACGGGCAGGCTAGAGTCAAAAAAGACAGATTTAGAGAGTTGCTAGACGGAAAGCCACCTCGCCCAGCCCAATAGAGAGCCAATCCTAATAAGGAAATAGTCTTAAAATCTCTGTAGTATTAGACAATTTGAATTGTCAAATAGACAGGTAGAGCTGAACCCCGCGTATGACAGACCTTTCAAGCCACACTCCGATGATGCAGCAGTACTGGCGCCTGAAGAATCAGCACCCGGACCAGCTGATGTTCTACCGCATGGGCGACTTCTACGAGATCTTCTACGAAGACGCGAAGAAGGCGGCCAAGTTGCTGGACATCACCCTGACCGCGCGCGGGCAGTCGGCGGGTCAGGCGATTCCGATGTGCGGGATTCCGTATCACGCGGCGGAAGGTTATCTGGCGAAGTTGGTCAAGCTCGGCGAGTCGGTGGTGATCTGCGAGCAGGTTGGCGACCCGGCCACCAGCAAGGGCCCGGTGGAGCGTCAGGTGGTGCGGATCATCACCCCGGGTACGGTCAGCGATGAGGCGCTGCTCGATGAGCGTCGCGATAACCTGATCGCGGCGGTGCTGGGCGATGAGCGTCTGTTCGGCCTGGCCGTGCTGGACATCACCAGCGGCAACTTCACCGTGCTGGAGATCAAGGGCTGGGAAAACCTGCTGGCGGAACTGGAGCGGGTCAACCCGGTCGAGTTGCTGATCCCGGATGACTGGCCGAAGGATCTGCCGGCGGAAAAACGCCGTGGCGTACGTCGTCGTGCACCGTGGGATTTCGAACGCGACTCGGCGCTGAAAAGTCTCTGCCAGCAATTCTCCACCCAGGACCTCAAAGGTTTTGGCTGCGAAACTCTGACCCTGGCCATCGGCGCCGCCGGTTGCCTGCTGGCGTACGCCAAGGAAACCCAGCGCACCGCCCTGCCCCACCTGCGCAGCCTGCGCCATGAACGGCTGGACGACACGGTGGTGCTCGATGGCGCCAGCCGCCGCAACCTGGAACTTGATACCAACCTGGCCGGTGGACGCGACAACACCCTGCAATCGGTTGTCGACCGTTGCCAGACCGCCATGGGCAGCCGCCTGCTGACCCGTTGGCTCAACCGTCCGCTGCGCGACTTGACCGTGCTGCTCGCTCGCCAGACCTCGATCACTTGCCTGCTCGACCGCTATCGCTTTGAAAACCTGCAACCGCAGCTCAAGGAAATCGGCGACATCGAGCGGATTCTGGCGCGGATCGGCCTGCGCAATGCCCGCCCTCGCGACCTCGCCCGTTTGCGCGATGCACTCGGCGCGTTGCCTGAACTGCAAGTGGCAATGGCCGACCTGGAAGCGCCGCACCTGCAACGCCTGGCGGCCACCACCAGCACTTATCCGGAACTGGCGGCGCTGCTGGAAAAAGCCATCATCGACAACCCGCCGGCGGTGATCCGCGACGGCGGCGTGCTGAAAACCGGTTACGACAGCGAACTCGACGAGCTGCAATCGCTGAGCGAGAACGCCGGCCAGTTCCTGATCGATCTGGAAGCCCGGGAGAAGGCCCGTACCGGCCTCGCCAACCTGAAAGTCGGCTATAACCGCATTCATGGCTACTTCATCGAGCTGCCTAGCAAGCAGGCCGAGTCGGCGCCGGCAGATTACATCCGTCGTCAAACCCTAAAGGGCGCCGAGCGCTTCATCACCCCGGAACTGAAAGAGTTCGAGGACAAGGCGCTATCGGCCAAGAGCCGCGCCCTGGCTCGCGAGAAAATGCTCTACGAGGCGTTGCTGGAGGATCTGATCAGCCAGTTGCCGCCGCTGCAAGACACCGCAGGTGCCCTGGCCGAACTGGACGTGCTGAGCAACCTCGCCGAACGCGCGCTGAATCTCGACCTGAATTGCCCGACGTTCGTCAGCGAACCGTGCATGCGCATCTCCCAGGGCCGTCATCCGGTGGTCGAGCAAGTGCTGACCACGCCGTTCGTGGCCAACGACCTGAGCCTGGACGACAACACTCGCATGCTGGTGATCACCGGCCCGAACATGGGCGGTAAATCCACCTATATGCGCCAGACTGCATTGATTGTGCTGCTGGCGCACATCGGCAGCTTCGTGCCGGCAGCCAGTTGCGAACTGTCGTTGGTGGATCGGATCTTCACCCGGATCGGTTCCAGCGACGACCTCGCCGGCGGGCGCTCGACCTTCATGGTGGAAATGAGCGAAACCGCGAACATTCTGCATAACGCTACCGAGCGAAGCCTGGTGCTGATGGACGAAGTCGGGCGCGGCACCAGCACCTTTGATGGTCTGTCCCTGGCGTGGGCGGCGGCGGAGCGTCTGGCGCAGTTGCGCGCCTATACTCTGTTTGCGACGCACTATTTCGAATTGACCGTGTTGCCGGAAGCCGAACCGCTGGTGGCCAACGTGCACCTCAATGCCACCGAACACAATGAGCGCATCGTATTCCTGCACCATGTGTTGCCGGGGCCGGCGAGCCAGAGTTATGGCCTTGCGGTTGCGCAGCTGGCCGGTGTGCCAAGTGAAGTGATCGTGCGTGCTCGTGAACACTTGAAGCGCCTGGAAGATACCGCGCTGCCACATGAGGCGCCGAAAGCGGCGGCCAAAGGCAAACCGGCAGCGCCGCAACAGAGCGACATGTTTGCCAGCCTTCCGCATCCGGTGCTGGATGAGTTGGCCAAACTGGATCTGGATGACGTGACACCGCGTCGTGCGCTCGAAATGTTATATGCACTTAAGAACCGGATCTAAGCACCGACGAACCGGATATAACGCAAACGGCTTCAAGCTGTTAGAATCTCGCGCGGTTCGGGATGCTGCTGGCTAATAGCCTGGCCGGCAGACATCGCTCCCGAACCTGGCGACCCCAACCGTGAAGGGGCAACGCTGCCGCCGCCTGAGGAGAAAATTAGAAATGACCTTCGTCGTCACCGACAACTGCATCAAGTGCAAGTACACCGACTGCGTAGAAGTCTGTCCGGTGGACTGCTTTTACGAAGGCCCGAACTTCCTGGTGATTCACCCGGATGAGTGCATCGACTGCGCCCTGTGCGAACCGGAATGCCCGGCCGTGGCCATTTTCTCCGAGGACGAAGTTCCGGAAGAGATGCAGGAGTTCATTCAACTGAACGTTGAATTGGCCGAAATCTGGCCGAACATCACCGAGAAGAAAGAATCGCTGCCGGATGCCGAAGAGTGGGATGGCGTCAAAGGCAAGATCAAAGACCTCGAACGCTGATCTGTCGCGCGTTTGAAGAAAAGGCCCTCGCGGGCCTTTTTGCTTTTCCGGGTTTTGCTTTATTTCAGGCAAAAAAAGGGGCGGTTTGACCCGCCCACATTTTTTCCCTATTCCCTGTATTCCTTTTCATCGTCCTGATGAATCGCTTCCTGCGATGTCCATTCCCCTCTTCCTTGAAGGGCGTGTCTATCCGTCGACACAACCCAGATACTAGCGAGTTCCCCGCAGGGGGCAACCGGCCCTCAGCGCATGAACCTGTTGTCACTAGCCCTTAACATTAAAAAATAACCATATAAATCAATGCGTTACCCGTAGATGATGAGGGCAATCGCCTTCGGCAGCAGTGTAAAAATAACGAACACTTACGATACAGTCAGCAAAGGCTTACAGCGCGAACCTACAAGGTGGGAATACCTGCCGCTTTCAGTACACAAACAAAAAGCCCCGAACCAGTCGGGGCTTTCTGCATGGCGATCAGGCGGGCGGCTTATTGAAACAGCGACTCGCTCGACAGGCCGTTTTTCTCGAGGATTTCCCGAAGGCGCTTAAGGCCTTCCACCTGAATCTGTCTGACCCGTTCCCGGGTCAGGCCGATCTCCAGGCCTACATCTTCCAGCGTGCTGCTCTCGTGACCGCGCAGGCCAAAGCGGCGCACGACCACCTCGCGTTGCTTGTCGGTCAGTTCCGAGAGCCATTGATCGATGCTCTGCGACAGATCGTCATCCTGCAGCAGTTCACACGGATCGGTCGGACGGTCATCCGTCAGTGTGTCCAGCAGGGTTTTATCCGAATCCGGACCCAGTGAGACGTCGACCGAAGAAACCCGCTCGTTCAGGCCCAGCATGCGCTTGACCTCACCCACCGGTTTTTCCAGCAGGTTGGCGATTTCTTCGGGTGAAGGTTCGTGGTCGAGCTTTTGCGTCAGCTCCCGTGCAGCCCGCAGGTACACGTTGAGCTCCTTGACCACATGAATCGGCAGCCGGATGGTCCGGGTCTGATTCATGATCGCGCGTTCGATGGTCTGACGGATCCACCAGGTTGCGTAGGTCGAGAAGCGGAAGCCGCGCTCGGGATCGAACTTTTCCACCGCTCGGATCAGTCCGAGGTTGCCCTCTTCGATCAGATCCAGCAGCGACAGCCCCCGATTGACGTAACGCCGGGCGATCTTGACGACCAGCCGCAGGTTACTTTCGATCATGCGCTTGCGCCCGGCCGGGTCGCCACTTTGCGACAAGCGCGCAAAATGAACTTCTTCTTCCGGGGAGAGCAGAGGGGAAAAGCCGATTTCGTTGAGGTACAGCTGCGTGGCATCGAGTGCCCGAGTGTAATCGATGTACTTATGTTGTTTAAGTGAAGCGGAGTGTTTGGATTTGGCACGAACGGAAGGTGGAGCAGCCCCTTCATCATTCGACATCGAATCCGAATCGATGCCGGTCTCCATCAGGAGAACCTCATCGTCGATGTCAAACTCCGGCACTTCTTTACTGAGAGCCATTGTTATAGTCCTTTGGTGAGTTCGACCCCAAGCTCAAGCGACGCCTTTATCCTTGGCAACGCTGGAGCCTGTCCCCTCTACGTGACGGAACAGGCTGGTCTGCAAATCAACGTCTTGGCAGGAACTGCAGCGGATCTACAGGTTTACCTTGTCGGCGAATCTCAAAATGCAGTTTCACCCGGTCTGTACCCGTTGACCCCATTTCGGCAATTGTCTGTCCGACCTTGACCTGCTGCCCCTCCCGTACCAACAGCCGACGGTTGTGTCCGTAAGCACTGACGTAGGTTTCGCTGTGTTTGATGATGACCAATTCGCCGTAGCCCCTTAAGCCACTCCCGGCGTATACCACCGTCCCATCAGACGCAGCTAAAACAGGCTGTCCCAAATCTCCGGCGATATCAATTCCTTTATTCAAACTACCGTTTGAAGAGAATTTTCCAATGAGAATGCCATTAGATGGCCATCCCCAGCCGGTCGGGGCCGGGCCCGGTGGTGGCAGTGGAGCGGGTGCGGGCTTGTTGGCGACGGACGGTACAACCGTCGTCGAAGCCGCGCCGGAACCCGTGGTTGTGGTGGTCGTCGTGCCATTTGCCTGGCGCCGGATAACCGTGGTTTTGCTGGACGAAGACGCTGAAGAACCGGCATTGCTGACGACCGCAGTCGACGTTGAACCGGTGCGTCCGTCAAAGCGAATCGTCTGACCCGGATGTATCGTGTATGGCGTAGGAATATTGTTCCGGGCGGCGAGGGCTTTGTAGTCCCAGCCGTAGCGAAAAGCGATGGAAAACAAGGTATCGCCCGGACGGACTACATACTGCCCGGTCGTGACGACCGGACGCTGGGCCACCGTATTGTTGCGATCGACGACCCGAACGTTGCTCGATTTTGTGCTGGAGCAACCGACCAGCAAGGTGCTCAAGACAAGGCCAGTCACCAGGCGCTGAAAGCTTGTGTTACCCATACGCTGCGCAATGACTGTGAGACTCACCCGCCGCTCCCTTTGTGGTGGCTGAAAAATGTGAAATGCCGATTCCGGCATGAAACTTCGCAAGTATAACGGGCACAACCGGCTTTACCTTTATAGAAGCGCTATCGCTCGGCGCACACGTTTGCTTGTAGACGATCCATCCTGTTTAAACACTCGCTGCCGCTGTAAGACAGGCGCGCTCGACAGGAATTCAGCGGCCTCGAACAAATGCTCAGGCGAGCGGCCCGTTGAGCAACGGCACGAAACGCACGGCTCCCAGAACGTGTCTGGAAAAGCCGTTTTCTTCACGCACGATCAGCATCAATTGCTGCACTTCGCCTGAGCCGACCGGGATCACCATCCGCCCGCCCGGTGCCAGTTGATCAAGCAGAGCCTGAGGCACATCAGTGGCAACCGCCGTGACGATAATGCCGTTGTACGGCGCCAGCGCCGGCCAGCCCTCCCAGCCATCGCCCCAGCGAAACACCACGTTGCGCAGATTGAGTTCGACCAGACGCTCCTTGGCCCGATCCTGCAGCACCTTGATGCGCTCCACCGAGAACACCCGCTCGACCAGTTGCGACAGCACCGCCGTCTGGTAACCGGAACCCGTGCCGATCTCCAGCACCTTATCCAGCGGCCCGGCCTCCAGCAGCAGCTCGCTCATGCGCGCCACCATGTAAGGCTGGGAAATGGTCTGGTTGTTGCCGATCGGCAGCGCGGTGTCTTCATAGGCACGGTGCGCCAGCGCTTCATCGACGAACAGGTGCCGCGGAGTGCGGCGGATCACTTCCAGCACACTGGCGTTGGAAACGCCCTCTTCGTACAGACGCTGGATCAGGCGTTCACGAGTTCGCTGGGAGGTCATCCCGATGCCGCTGCGCAGCCTGTCGTCTTGTTCACGAGCCATCAGTTGAGCCCCTCCAGCCAGCCGTCCAGACTTCTGAAGGCATCATTGAAGGTGCGATCGAGCTGCAACGGAGTGATGGATACGTAACCTTGCATCACTGCATGGAAATCGGTGCCCGGTCCGCCGTCTTCCGCGTTCCCTGCCGCAGCGATCCAGTAACCGGCCTTGCCGCGCGGGTCCACGACTTTCATCGGTGCCGCCGCACGGGCGCGATGGCCAAGACGGGTCAATTGAATGCCGCGAATGTGATCGATCGGCAGATTCGGAATGTTCACGTTCAACACCGTGCGCGGTGGCAGATCGAGCCCGGCATGGGCCTCGACCAGTTTGCGCGCAAAGTAGGCGGCCGTGGGCAGGTTATCGACCTGCCGCGACACCAGCGAGAAGGCAAACGACGGGCGCTCGAGAAAGCGTCCCTCGAGGGCGGCTGCCACCGTCCCGGAATACAGCACGTCATCCCCCAGGTTCGCACCAAGGTTGATCCCCGACACCACCATGTCCGGCTCGCGTTCAAGCAAACCGTTGAGCCCCAGATGGACGCAGTCGGTCGGTGTGCCATTGAGGCTGATAAAGCCGTTGGCCAGGTATTGCGGGTGCAGCGGACGGTCGAGTGTCAGCGAACTGCTGGCACCGCTCTTGTCCTGTTCCGGGGCGATAACCACGCACTCGGTGTAATCCGCCAGCGCAGCATAAAGCGCGGCAAGACCGGGCGCAGTCACCCCATCGTCGTTAGAAATCAGAATACGCATGGGCTGTCCGTCTGCCCCACCGGCACCAGATCAACGAGTTCGCGCACCAATACGGTGGCGAAGCATCCGGCCGGGAGGACGAATTCCAGTTGCAGAATGTCAGGCTCGGGATAATGCCACGTCAACCCGCCAATGGGCAGCCGCAGGATGCGACGTTCGTGGCTCATACCGGCATTAATCAACCAATCGCGCAGATCCGCCTCGCGTGCGGCAATCCCCTGCTCCAGATCATGGACAACCCCGGCTGCCGGCGAGTCACCTTCGCCCCACTGCGGGCCGGTCGGGTGAAGGTCGAGAATCGCCAGGCGCGGGTCGCTGCACTCGGCCTCACCGGCCGGGAAAAAGCTGCGGCTGTCGGTGAAGGCCAGCAGATCGCCGACCTGGGCGCGCTGCCACGTGCCATCGGCGACCCGTGCTGCGAGCACCCGATTGAACAGAAAACTGCGCGCGGTCGACAGCAGGCGCGAGCGCACATTGCGCTGCTCCGGCAGTGCCTTGCGCGCGGCCCAGGAGCGGGCATCGACAACGTTGCCACCGTCATGGCCGAAACGCTGGGCGCCGAAGTAATTCGGGATGCCCTGTTTGGCGATCAGTTGCAGACGCTCGTCGATGGCGGCCTTGTCGCCATTGAACTGGGTCAGGCGCAACGTGAAACCGTTGGCCGAATGCGCACCGCGTTGCAGCTTGCGCTTGTGGCGGGTGGTCTTGAGGACTTTCAGCGTGTCGTTTTCCGCCGCCGACAGATCCGGATCGGCCTTGCCCGGCAATTGCACGCTGAACCACTGACGGGTCAGCGCCTGACGATCCTTCAGACCGGCATAGCTCACCGTACGCAACGGTACACCGGCGGCCTTGGCGATGCGTCGAGCCGCTTCTTCGGTGTTCAGCCCGCGCTTTTCCACCCAGATCCACAAGTGCTCGCCGTCTCCGCTGAACGGAATGTCGAGCACTTCATCGACCTGAAAATCTTCGGCGATGGCTTTCAGTACCGCAGTGCCGAGGGCGTCGCCATAGGCCCGCGGGCCGAGCAGTTGCAGTTCGTTCATGCGCGCAGCAACAAGGCAACGGAATGCACGGCGATGCCTTCTTCGCGACCGACGAAGCCAAGCTTCTCGGTGGTGGTGGCTTTCACGTTCACTTGATCCAGTTCTACTTGCAGATCCGCGGCAATCAGCGCGCGCATCGACTCGATATGGGGGGCCATTTTGGGTGCCTGGGCCACGATGGTGTTGTCGACGTTGCCGACCTTCCAGCCTTTGGCATGGATCAGACTGACCACATGTCGCAGCAGGACACGGCTGTCGGCCCCCTTGAATTGCGGGTCGGTGTCCGGGAAGTGCTTGCCGATATCACCCAGCGCCGCCGCGCCGAGCAAGGCATCGCTCAAGGCGTGCAGCAGGACGTCACCGTCGGAGTGAGCGAGCAGCCCGAAGCCGTGTGCGATTCGCACGCCGCCCAGAGTAATGAAATCGCCTTCAGCGAAACGGTGCACATCATAGCCGTGGCCAATACGCATAAAAAAACGCCCCGAATTTTGTCAGGGCGTGATTCTACCTGCATTAACCCTTCAGAGCGCGTGCGTGATGCTGCAAGTGGTCGTCAATGAAGCTCGCGATGAAGAAATAGCTGTGGTCGTAGCCCGTTTGCAGGCGCAACGTCAGCGGATGCCCCGCCTGTCTTGCCGCTTGTTGCAGGGCTTCCGGTTTGAGCTGGGTGGCGAGGAAATCGTCGCGGTCACCCTGATCGACCAGCAATGGCAGCTTTTCGTCCGCCTCGGCGATCAGCGCACAGGCATCCCACTCGCGCCACTTCGAACGGTCTTCGCCCAGATAGCGGGAGAACGCTTTCTGGCCCCACGGACAATCCATTGGATTGTTGATCGGCGAAAACGCCGACACCGACTGATAACGCCCCGGATTGCGCAACGCACAGACCAGCGCACCGTGACCGCCCATGGAGTGGCCGCTGATGCTGCGCTTGTCCGAGGCAGGGAAATGCGCTTCGACCAGTGAAGGCAATTCCTGCACGACGTAGTCATGCATCCGATAGTGCCGCGACCACGGTTCCTGCGTGGCATTCAGATAAAACCCGGCACCGAGGCCGAAATCCCAAGCCCCGTCGGGATCTCCCGGTACATCCGGGCCGCGAGGGCTGGTGTCCGGGGCCACGATAATCAACCCCAATTCAGCCGCCATGCGCATCGCGCCGGCCTTCTGCATGAAGTTCTCGTCCGTGCAGGTCAGACCCGACAGCCAGTACAGCACCGGCAACTTGCCGCCCTGCTCTGCCTGCGGCGGCAGGTACACGGCGAACACCATGTCGCAACCCAGCACTTCGGAACGATGGCGATAGCGCTTGTGCCAACCGCCGAAACTTTTCTGACAGGAGATGTTTTCCAGACTCATGTAGGACTCCTACGCAACCACGGCCGCGCGGTGGCGGCCATGGCATCGGAATTGATCAGAAATGAATGACGGTACGGATGCTCTTGCCTTCGTGCATCAGGTCGAAGGCCTTGTTGATGTCTTCCAGGCCCATGGTGTGAGTGATGAAAGTATCCAGCGGGATTTCGCCGCTTTGCGCCATGTCGACATAGCTTGGCAGCTCGGTACGACCGCGCACGCCGCCGAATGCGGAACCGCGCCAGACGCGACCGGTCACCAGCTGGAATGGACGGGTAGCGATTTCCTGGCCGGCACCGGCCACGCCGATGATCACCGACTCGCCCCAGCCTTTATGGCAGCACTCGAGCGCTGCGCGCATCAATTGCACGTTGCCGATGCATTCGAAGGAGAAATCAACGCCGCCGTCGGTCATGTCGACGATCACTTCCTGGATCGGACGATCGAAGTCTTTCGGGTTCACGCAGTCGGTGGCACCCAGTTGCTTGGCGATTTCGAACTTGGCCGGGTTGATGTCGATGGCGATGATCCGTGAGGCCTTGGCCTTCACCGCGCCGATCACGGCCGACAGACCGATGCCGCCGAGACCGAAAATCGCCACGGTGTCACCTGGTTTCACCTTGGCGGTGTTGATCACTGCACCGATACCGGTGGTCACGCCGCAACCGAGCAGGCAGACCTTTTCCAGCGGCGCATCCTTGGAGATCCTGGCCACGGAGATTTCCGGCAGCACGGTGTACTCGGAAAACGTCGAGGTACCCATGTAGTGGAAAATCGTTTGGCCCTTGTAGGAGAAGCGCGAAGTGCCGTCCGGCATCAGGCCCTTGCCCTGGGTGGCTCGAATCGCCTGACACAGGTTGGTCTTGCCCGACTTGCAGAATTTGCACTGACCGCATTCCGGGGTGTACAGCGGAATCACGTGGTCGCCGACGGCCACCGAGGTCACGCCTTCGCCGATCGCTTCGACGATGGCGCCGCCTTCGTGGCCGAGGATCGACGGGAAGATACCTTCCGGGTCGGCACCGGACAGGGTGTAGGCGTCAGTGTGGCAAACCCCGGAAGCCACCACGCGCAGCAATACTTCACCGGCCTTGGGCATGGCGACATCGACTTCTACGATTTCCAGCGGCTTCTTGGCCTCGAAGGCAACGGCGGCGCGCGACTTGATCATGCTGACTCTCCAGTGAATCCATTGAATAAAAAACCAGACGGGCAGTGTAGTCCAGCGCTGCTTGATGAATAATCCGGACAAAAGCAAAACATTATTGCCATACAGGGATAATCCCGATGTCCGAAAACCGCTGGGAAGGCATCGACGAATTCGTCGCCGTTGCCGAATGCAGCCAGTTCACCGCGGCTGCCGAGCGCCTGGGCGTTTCTTCCTCACACATCAGTCGACAAATCGTACGGTTGGAAGAGCGTCTGCAGACGCGTTTGCTGTATCGCAGTACCCGGCGCGTGACCCTGACCGAGGCCGGCCAGACCTTTCTGCAACATTGTCAGCGTCTGCAGGACGGTCGCGAAGAAGCATTGCGCGCGGTCGGCGATCTGACCAGCGAGCCCAAAGGCATGCTGCGCATGACCTGCGCCGTGGCGTACGGCGAACGCTTCATCGTGCCGCTGGTGACCCGGTTCATGGGGCATTACCCGCAGCTGCGCATCGATATCGAGCTGACCAACCGCCAACTCGATCTGGTGCATGAAGGCCTGGACCTGGCGATCCGCCTCGGTCGTCTTCAGGATTCCCGGCTGGTGGCGACACGCCTGGCGCCGCGACGCATGTATCTGTGTGCGTCGCCTTCGTACCTGAAAAGGTACGGACGCCCACACAGCTTGTCGGAACTGGGACGGCACAATTGCCTGATCGGCAGCTCGGACATCTGGCAGCTTGAACAAAACGGGCGGGAATTTTCCCAGCGGGTGCAGGGAAACTGGCGCTGCAACAGTGGGCAAGCGGTGCTGGATGCGGCGCTACAAGGCGTCGGACTGTGTCAGTTGCCGGACTATTACGTGCTGGAGCATCTGCACAGCGGTGCGTTGATTTCTTTGCTGGAGGCGCATCAACCGCCGAATACGGCGGTGTGGGCGCTGTATCCGCAGCAGCGGCACTTGTCGCCCAAGGTGCGCAAACTGGTGGATTTTCTCAAGGAAGGTTTGGCCGAACGGCCGGAATATCGGACTTAACGTCGATGGGCCCAGCGCTGACGCAACCATTCGAGGTCTTCCGGGCGGGTGACTTTCAGATTATCCGCGCGGCCTTCGATCAGGCGCGGTGCCAACCCGGCCCACTCCATCGCCGAAGCTTCATCGGTGATCACGGCATCTGCCACCAGACTGTCCGCCAGTGCGCGGTGCAAGGCACCGAGGCGGAACATCTGCGGCGTGTACGCCTGCCAAATCACGCTGCGATCGACGGTTTCCACCACCCGACCGTGCTTGTCGACCCGCTTGAGCGTGTCCTTCGCCGGCACAGCCAGCAAACCACCGACCGGATCGTTCGCCAGCTCAGCGAGCAATTTGTCGAGATCGTCACGGCTCAGGTTCGGCCGCGCCGCATCGTGCACCAGCACCCAGTCTTCATCGTCGGCACCTTGCGCATGCAGATGCAGCAAGGCGTTGAGCACCGAGCCGGAGCGTTCGGCGCCACCGTCGACCCGCTGAATTCGCGGATCACTGGCGCTGGCCAGGTTCGGCCAATAAGGATCATCGACGGCAAGACTGACCACCAGGCCCTTGAGGCTTGGGTGATCGAGGAAACAACCGAGGCTGTGCTCAAGAATTGTGCGCCCGCCCAGTTGCAGGTATTGCTTGGGACGGTCCGCGGCCATTCGGGCACCGACGCCCGCGGCAGGAATCACGGCCCAGAAGGCCGGCAGGGAATCGATCATTGGGCCAACTGGTAAAGGGTTTCGCCGTCCTTGACCATGCCCAGTTCGTGACGAGCCCGCTCTTCAACGGTCTCCATGCCTTTCTTCAACTCGCTGACCTCAGCGTCCATCACCCGGTTGCGCTCCAGCAAGGCTTCGTTCTCGGCGTGCTGATCAGCAATCTGCTGATTCAGTTCGGCGACTTGCGCCAGACTGCCATTGCCCACCCACAGGCGGTACTGCAGACCGGCCAGCAGCAAGAGCAAGACGAGAAACAACCAGTAAGGACTGCGCATCGAATATCAGGTATCCAGTGAAAAAAGACAGCCACGCCAAAACTTTGCAGCATCTGATAGCACGAAGCCTGGAATATCCAGGCTTGTGCATATAAGGCATCAGATTAGTGGCAAATCCATCGCTGTCACGACTTTTCCGACACAATCCGGTGTCTTTTTACCATTTACAACTTAGCCGCGAAACTCGCTGCGACCGTTGTACTTGGCCTTGCCATTCAACTGCTCTTCGATACGCAGCAGTTGGTTGTACTTGGAAACGCGGTCGGAACGGCACAGCGAACCGGTCTTGATCTGGCCAGCCGAAGTACCCACGGCCAAGTCGGCAATGGTCGAATCTTCGGTTTCGCCCGAACGGTGCGAGATCACGGCGGTGTAACCGGCAGCCTTGGCCATCTGGATGGCTTCCAGGGTTTCGGTCAGGGTGCCGATCTGGTTGAACTTGATCAGGATCGAGTTGGCAATCTTCTTGTCGATGCCTTCTTTCAGGATCTTGGTGTTGGTCACGAACAGGTCGTCGCCGACCAGTTGGGTCTTCTCGCCGATCTTGTCGGTGAGGATCTTCCAGCCAGCCCAGTCGGATTCGTCCAGACCGTCTTCGATCGAGATGATCGGGTAACGCTCGGTCAGACCTTTGAGGTAGTCGGCGAAACCTTCAGCGGTGAACACCTGGCCTTCGCCGGACAGGTTGTACTTGCCGTCTTCGAAGAATTCGCTGGCCGCGCAGTCCAGAGCCAGGGTCACGTCGGTGCCCAGCTTGTAACCGGCGTTGGCGACGGCTTCGGAGATCACTTTCAGTGCGTCTTCGTTGGAAGCCAGGTTCGGCGCGAAACCGCCTTCGTCACCGACGGCAGTGCTCAGGCCACGGGCCTTCAGCACGGCTTTGAGGTGATGGAAAATCTCGGTGCCCATGCGCAGACCTTCCGAGAAGGACTTGGCGCCAACCGGCTGAACCATGAATTCCTGGATGTCGACGTTGTTGTCGGCGTGTTCGCCACCGTTGATGATGTTCATCATCGGAACCGGCATCGAGTACACACCCGGGGTACCGTTCAGGTTGGCGATGTGAGCGTACAGCGGCAGGTCCTGATCCTGTGCAGCTGCCTTGGCCGCAGCCAGGGACACGGCGAGGATCGCGTTGGCGCCCAGGGTCGCTTTGTTGTCAGTACCGTCCAGCTTGATCATCGCCTGATCCAGGGCTTTCTGGTCGCTTGGGTCGGTGCCCAGCAGCAGATCGCGGATCGGACCGTTGATGTTGGCTACCGCCTTGAGCACGCCCTTGCCCAGGTAACGGCTCTTGTCGCCATCACGCAGCTCGAGCGCTTCACGCGAGCCAGTGGATGCACCGGACGGCGCACAGGCGCTGCCGATGATGCCGTTGTCGAGAAGCACGTCCGCTTCCACGGTGGGATTGCCACGGGAGTCGAGAACTTCACGACCTTTGATGTCGACGATTTTTGCCATTGTTGTAAACACTCCAAAGTTGACGAAAACGACGCAGCTAGAGGAAATCTTTTTACCGTCGGCAAGTGGTGTGCAGCGGGCAGCTTGCAGACGACAACGCTCATACCCGAGGGCATGAGCGACAAATCGTGCGGTACTTTACCGGAGAATTGAGGTTTACGCGGTTTCTACCGTCGGAAAACTCTTCACCAGTTCGTCCAGGGCTTTGAGCTGGGCCAGGAATGGCTCCAGTTTGTCCAGACGCAAGGCGCAAGGGCCGTCGCATTTGGCGTTGTCCGGATCCGGGTGCGCTTCGAGGAACAGACCCGCCAGCGACTGGCTCATGCCAGCCTTGGCCAGGTCGGTGACCTGGGCGCGGCGACCGCCGGCGGAGTCGGAACGACCGCCAGGCATTTGCAGCGAATGGGTCACGTCGAAGAATACCGGGTACTCGAACTGCTTCATGATGCCGAAGCCGAGCATGTCGACCACGAGGTTGTTGTAGCCGAAGCTCGAACCGCGCTCGCAGAGGATCAACTGATCGTTACCCGCTTCCACGCACTTGTTCAGGATGTGTTTCATTTCCTGAGGCGCGAGGAACTGGGCTTTCTTGATGTTGATCACAGCGTTGGTCTTGGCCATCGCGACGACCAGATCGGTCTGGCGCGACAGGAAGGCCGGCAGCTGGATGATGTCGCAGACCTCAGCAACGACCGCGGCCTGGTCAGGCTCGTGGACGTCGGTGATGATCGGCACGCCGAAAGCTTGTTTGATGTCCTGGAAGATGCGCATGCCCTCTTCCAGGCCAGGACCACGATAGGAGGTCACAGAAGAACGGTTGGCCTTGTCGAAGCTGGCCTTGAACACGTAAGGGATACCGAGTTTTTCGGTGACCTTCACGTACTCTTCGCAAACCTGCATGGCCATGTCACGGCTTTCCAGCACGTTCATGCCGCCGAACAGCACCATGGGTTTGTCGTTGGCAATCTCGATGTCGCCGACGCGGATGATCTTCTGTGCCATCAGGTTACGCCTTCTTCTGGTGTTGAGCCAATGCCGCTTTGACGAAGCCGCTGAACAGCGGATGGCCATCGCGTGGCGTCGAGGTGAACTCAGGGTGGAACTGGCAAGCGACGAACCATGGATGATCCGGTGCTTCGACCACTTCGACCAGCGCTGCATCGGAAGAGCGACCGGAAATCTTCAGGCCGGCCTCGATGATTTGCGGCAGCAGGTTGTTGTTCACTTCGTAACGGTGACGGTGACGCTCGACAATCACATCCTTGCCGTAGCAGTCGTGCACCTTGGAGCCGGGTTCGAGCAGGCATTCCTGAGCGCCGAGGCGCATGGTGCCGCCCAGGTCGGACGCTTCGGTACGCACTTCAACGGCACCGGTGGCGTCTTCCCACTCTGTGATCAGACCGACAACCGGGTGACCGCTGGCACGATCGAACTCGGTGGAGTTGGCGTCTTTCCAGCCCAGCACGTTACGGGCGAACTCGATGACCGCCACTTGCATGCCCAGGCAGATACCAAGGTATGGAACCTTGTTTTCGCGAGCGTATTGAACGGCAGTGATCTTGCCTTCCACGCCACGCAGACCGAAGCCGCCCGGTACGAGGATCGCGTCGACGCCTTCCAGCAGCGCGGTGCCCTGGTTCTCGATGTCTTCGGAATCGATGTAGCGCAGGTTGACCTTGGTGCGGTTGGTGATGCCGGCGTGACTCATCGCTTCGATCAGCGACTTGTAGGCGTCCAGCAGCTCCATGTATTTGCCGACCATCGCGATGGTGACTTCGTGCTCCGGGTTCAGCTTGGCATCGACAACCTTTTCCCACTCGGACAGGTCGGCGCCATTGCATTGCAGGCCGAAACGCTCGACGACGAAATCGTCCAGACCCTGAGCGTGCAGCACGGCCGGGATCTTGTAGATGGTGTCGACGTCTTCCAGGGAGATCACCGCACGCTCTTCAACGTTGGTGAACAGCGCGATCTTGCGACGCGAAGACACATCCACCGGATGGTCGGAGCGGCAGATCAGCACGTCTGGCTGCAGACCGATCGAACGCAGCTCTTTTACGGAGTGCTGGGTCGGCTTGGTCTTGGTCTCGCCCGCAGTGGCGATGTACGGAACCAGGGTCAGGTGCATCAGCATCGCGCGCTTGGAACCGACTTCCACACGCAGCTGGCGGATGGCTTCGAGGAACGGTTGCGATTCGATGTCGCCAACGGTACCGCCGATTTCCACCAGGGCCACGTCGGCATCGCCGGCGCCCTTGATGATGCGACGCTTGATTTCGTCGGTGATGTGCGGAATCACCTGGATGGTTGCACCCAGGTAGTCACCACGGCGCTCTTTGCGCAGCACGTGCTCGTAGACACGGCCGGTGGTGAAGTTGTTGTTCTGGGTCATGGTCGTGCGGATGAACCGCTCGTAGTGGCCCAGGTCCAGGTCGGTCTCGGCGCCGTCGTGGGTGACGAACACTTCACCGTGCTGGAACGGGCTCATGGTGCCCGGGTCGACGTTGATGTACGGATCCAGCTTCAGCATGGTGACCTTAAGCCCCCGCGCCTCCAGGATGGCCGCCAATGAAGCCGATGCAATGCCTTTCCCCAAAGAAGAAACAACACCGCCCGTGACGAATATGTAGCGCGTCATGAAAAACCCTAGAAGTCTGCGTTAAAGCGGTCCGAGCCGCCGGGGAAAGCGAAGGAAGGCCGAAGCCCCCGATCACCTGCATTAATCACAGTGCACCTTTCAAAAAAACCGCCGCGTTGGGACAGACCGGAAGTGGAAACACCGGTACGTTGCTCGCTACACATTTTTTGGAATCGCCCAGCAAAGACTGCTTGGTAATCGGCAACTCCTGCAATTCAGGCGAATCCACAGAAGTTGTATCAAGAAGGGAGCGTAGTCTACCGGAATGCCCCCTTCATCTCAAACCTTGATCTTCGTCAGCAGGCTGCCAATGCAATCGCCAGCCCTCCAGCGCATTGCCGTCGAGCCCCGGCAGGTTCGCCACGGCGAGCAATTCCTTACCGCGAAACAGCAGCGGCAATCTGCCACGCACGAAGCCCGGCACCGCGCGCTCATTGAGCAGGCGCTTGAGATCACGATGACCGCGATCCGCCAGATGCATCACCTCGCCGCCCTGCCGATAGCGGATTTGCAGCGGCCCGACGGGAGTCTGACCGCTGAACATGACACGTCCGTTATCGGGCAAGCGTAGCGCCAGCGATGGCTCATGCCAGTCGCCGCTGACTACCGGCGCGCGCAACCATTGCCCGCTGAGCCACCACAGGCGACCGGCGCTTCGGTGCAGCTCGCCATCCGCCAGACGCCAGATCGGCGAGGCATCGCTACCGGCGTCCCGCAGATCCGTCCAACCCGACCAATGGTCGGTATCCGGCAGTCGGGTCAACCGCTCAAGCCAGTGGCTGAGTGCATTTCGCTGACGGGCATCGGACAACCCTGCGATGGCCGAAAACTCCAGTGACGGCAATCCCGACCACTCGAACTCAGCGGGCAATTTCGCAGTAGCCAGATCGATTTGCGCCAGCTCATCGAGCAAACCTTGCGCCTCACGCAGATGCGCCGCGCTGCGGGCCATATTTGCATGTGCCTGAGGCCAGCGACCGCTCAGCAACGGCAGAACCTGATGCCGTAGATAGTTGCGCGAAAACTGTCGATCCTGATTCGAAGGGTCCTCGACCCAGCGCAGGCCGTGGTCCTGCGCATAGGCTTCCAGCTCGGCACGTGTGACGTCGAGCAACGGCCGAACCAGACGGCCCTGCCCCAGCGCTCGCTGGACTGGCATGCCTGAGAGACCTCTGACCCCGGCGCCACGCAACAGCCGGAACAACAGTGTTTCTGCCTGATCATCGCGGTGCTGCCCGGTCAGCAGCACCTCATTGGCCTGAGTCGCCGCACTGAACGCTGCGTAGCGCGCATCCCGCGCCGCCCGCTCCAGACTCGCCCCCCGCTGCACCTGCACACGCACCACTTGCAACGGCACCGCCAGTTCATCGCAGACCGCCTGACAATGCGCCGGCCACACGTCGGCCACAGCCTGAAGGCCGTGATGGACATGGATGGCACTTAGCGCCGGAATGGATTGGGTTTTGGCGAGTTTGGCCAGGAGGTGCAGCAGAACGGTGGAATCGAGGCCACCGGAGAAGGCGATGCGCCAATGGGAAGCACCGAGCCAGGGCTTGAGATTGCGCAGAAGCCTGGAAGGCAAATCAATCGAGGGCTGACCCATTTTTCTACCTTTTCACAAACCCAATGTGGGAGCGGGCTTGCTCGCGAAAGCGCTGAAACAGCCAACACAGTCGTTGAATGTTACATCGCATTCGCGGGCAAGCCCGCTCCCACAGTGTTTTGCATCGCTGGTCGAAACGGCTCGACTTAGAGACCGTAGCTCATCAGACGATCGTAACGACGCTTGAGCAGCGCTTCGTTGTCGAACTTCTTCAGCATCGCCAGTTGCGAGCTCAGCTCGGCGCGGATCGAGGCCGCAGCGGCGGCCGGATCACGGTGGGCGCCGCCCAGAGGCTCGCTGATCACCTTGTCGACGATGCCCAGGCCTTTCAGACGCTCGGCGGTGATGCCCATCGCCTCGGCAGCATCCGGCGCCTTCTCTGCGGTTTTCCACAGAATCGAAGCGCAACCTTCCGGCGAGATCACCGCGTAGGTCGAGTACTGCAGCATGTTCAGCTGGTCGCACACACCGATCGCCAGTGCACCGCCGGAACCACCTTCACCGATCACGGTGGCGATGATCGGGGTTTTCAGGCGAGCCATGACGCGCAGGTTCCAGGCGATCGCTTCGCTCTGGTTGCGCTCTTCGGCGTCGATGCCTGGGTAGGCACCCGGGGTGTCGATGAAGGTCAGGATCGGCATCTTGAAACGCTCGGCCATTTCCATCAGGCGGCAAGCCTTGCGGTAGCCTTCCGGACGCGGCATGCCGAAGTTGCGGCGTACCTTTTCACGTACTTCACGGCCCTTCTGGTGACCGATCACCATCACTGGCTGGTCTTCCAGACGTGCCACGCCGCCCACAATGGCCGCGTCGTCGGAGAAGTGACGGTCACCGTGCAGTTCGTCGAACTCGGTGAAGATGTGCTCGATGTAGTCCAGGGTGTAAGGACGTTTCGGGTGACGCGCCAGACGTGCGATCTGCCAGCTGGTCAGCTTGCCGAAGATGTCTTCGGTGAGCGTCTTGCTCTTGTCCTGCAGGCGGGAGATCTCATCGCCGATATTCAGCGAATTGTCATTACCGACCAAGCGCAACTCTTCGATCTTGGCTTGCAGGTCGGCGATCGGCTGTTCGAAATCTAGAAAATTCGGGTTCATAGGCGTCCGTCTTGGGTCGTGTCCCAAATGAGCTTGGGCCGGCCGGTTGTCTATTCGCGCCCTACCTTAAGGGAGAGGCGCGCTGAGGTCGAGATTAAAAATTCAGGTTGTGGGCAGGCGCTTTGATGGCACCTCCCGGTCAACGGTATTGGAGGAAGACGTTGTCTCGCCCGAACTGGTCACGCAGGGCTTGAATCAAGGCATCCGCCGGGTCGATCCGCCAGGTCTCGCCAAACTGCAGCAAGGTCTTCGCATCGGGACTGGTGTATTCCATGGTGATCGGGCACGCCCCGCGATGACGCTTGAGCAAATCACCCAACCAGCGTAGCTGATCGCCTTTCAGGTCCTGGGTCTGCAACTTCAGGCGCAGGCTCTCGGCCAGGTTGGTGCGCGCATCTTCCATGCTCATCACCCGCTTGACCCGCAGCCGCAGGCCGCCGGAGAAGTCGTCGTTGCTGACCTCGCCCTCGACCACCACCATCGCATCGGTCTGAAGCAGCGACTGCGCGGAGTGGAACGCGTCGGCGAACAGCGAAGCCTCGATCCGCCCGGAGCGGTCGTCGAGGGTGATGAAGCCCATCTTGTCGCCTTTTTTGTTCTTCATCACCCGCAGGGCGATGATCATCCCCGCCACGGTCTGGGTATCCCGGGCCGGTTTCAGGTCGATGATGCGCTGACGAGCGAAACGGCGGATTTCGCCTTCGTACTCGTCGATCGGGTGGCCGGTCAGGTACAGGCCCAAGGTGTCCTTTTCACCTTTGAGCCGTTCCTTGAGGGTCAGCTCTTTCGCCTTGCGATGGACCGCGTAAACGTCCGCGTCTTCCTCGACGAACAACCCGCCAAACAGGTCGGCGTGGCCGCTGTCACGGGTGCGCGCGGTCTGCTCGGCCGACTTGATCGCCTCTTCCATCGCCGCCAGCAGCACGGCGCGGTTGCGGTCGATGTTGGCCTGATAAGCCTTCTGCTCGTCGTGGAAGTACGGGCCGAGGCGATCCAGCGCACCGCTGCGGATCAGTCCGTCCAGCGTGCGCTTGTTGATACGTTTGAGGTCAACTCGGGCGCAGAAGTCGAACAGATCCTTGAACGGTCCGGCCTGACGCGCCTCGGTGATTGCTTCCACCGGGCCTTCACCGACGCCTTTAATCGCGCCCAGGCCGTATACGATGCGGCCCTCGTCGTTCACCGTGAACTTGAACTCCGAGGTGTTCACGTCCGGCGCGTCGAGGCGCAGCTTCATCGTGCGCACTTCCTCGATCAAGGTCACGACCTTGTCGGTGTTGTGCATGTCCGCCGACAGCACCGCAGCCATGAACGGCGCCGGGTAGTGAGCCTTCAGCCAGGCAGTCTGGTACGAAACCAGGCCGTAGGCGGCGGAGTGGGATTTGTTGAAACCGTAACCGGCGAACTTTTCCACCAGGTCGAAAATGTTACCGGCCAGATCCGCGTCGATATTGTTCGACGCACAACCCTCAATGAAACCGCCGCGCTGCTTGGCCATTTCCTCGGGCTTCTTCTTGCCCATCGCCCGACGCAGCATGTCCGCGCCACCGAGGGTATAACCGGCCATGACCTGGGCGATCTGCATCACCTGTTCCTGATACAGGATGATGCCGTAGGTCGGTGCCAGCACCGGCTGCAGGCCTTCGTACTGGTAATCCGGGTGCGGATACGCAAGTTCCGCGCGACCGTGCTTACGGTTGATGAAGTCATCCACCATGCCCGATTGCAGCGGCCCCGGACGGAACAGGGCCACCAGTGCGATCAAGTCTTCGAGGCAGTCGGGCTTGAGCTTTTTGATCAGCTCTTTCATCCCACGGGATTCAAGCTGGAACACCGCGGTGGTTTCAGCCTTTTGCAGCAACTGATAGGTCGGCTTGTCATCCAGCGGGATGAACGCGATGTCCAGCGGCGGCTCGTTGACCTTGGCGCGGTCGCGGTTGATGGTCTTCAGCGCCCAGTCGATGATCGTCAGGGTCCGCAGACCGAGGAAGTCGAACTTCACCAGACCGGCCGCCTCGACGTCGTCCTTGTCGAACTGGGTCACCAGACCGTCGCCGGCCTCGTCGCAATAGATCGGCGAGAAGTCGGTCAGCTTGGTCGGCGCGATCACCACACCACCGGCGTGTTTACCGACGTTACGCACCACGCCTTCGAGCTTGCGCGCCATCTCCCAGATTTCCGCCGCTTCCTCATCGACCTTGATGAAGTCGCGCAGGATTTCTTCCTGCTCGTAGGCTTTTTCCAGGGTCATGCCGACTTCGAACGGAATCATCTTCGACAGGCGATCCGCCAGGCCGAACGATTTGCCCTGGGCCCGCGCCACGTCGCGGACCACAGCCTTCGCCGCCATGGAACCGAAGGTGATGATCTGGCTCACCGCGTTGCGGCCATACTTTTCGGCCACGTAGTCGATCACCCGGTCGCGACCATCCATGCAGAAGTCGACGTCGAAGTCGGGCATCGATACCCGTTCCGGGTTGAGGAAACGTTCGAACAGCAGGTCATATTCCAGCGGGTCGAGGTCGGTGATCTTCTGTACATAGGCCACCAGCGATCCGGCACCCGACCCCCGGCCAGGGCCCACCGGAACACCGTTGTTCTTGGCCCACTGGATAAAGTCCATCACGATCAGGAAGTAACCGGGGAACCCCATCTGGATGATGATATCCAGCTCGAAATTCAGCCGGTCGACGTAGACCTGACGCTTGGCCTCGTAGTCCTCGGTGGTGTCCTTGGGCAGCAGCACGCTGAGGCGCTCTTCCAGACCATCGAACGAGACCTTGCGGAAATATTCATCAATGGTCATGCCATCGGGAATCGGGTAATCCGGCAGGAAGTGCTTGCCCAGCTTCACATCGATGTTGCAACGCTTGGCGATCTCGACGGTGTTCTCGATCGCATCGGGCAGGTCGCTGAACAGCTCGGCCATTTCCTCGGCGCTTTTCAGGTACTGCTGGTCGCTGTAGTTCTTGGATCGCCGTGGGTCGTCGAGGGCGCGGCCCTCACCGATGCAGACACGGGTTTCGTGGGCGGCGAAATCTTCCTGCTTGATGAAGCGTACGTCGTTTGTAGCTACCAACGGCGCGCCGAGCTTGTCGGCCAGGGCCACGGCACCGTGCAACTGCTCTTCGTCGTTCGGACGGTTGGTACGCTGAATTTCCAGATAGAAACGATCCGGGAACACCGCCATCCATTCGCGGGCCAGCGCCTCGGCTTCGGCGGGGTTGCCGCCGATCATGGCCATGCCGATCTCGCCTTCTTTGGCGGCGGACAGCATGATCAGGCCTTCGTTGGCCTCGGCCACCCACTCGCGCTCGATGATGACCATGCCGTTACGCTGACCGTCGATGAAGCCGCGGGAAATCAGCTCGGTCAGGTTGCGATAGCCCTGGGCATTCATGACCAGCAGGCTGATCCGGCTCAGCGGCCCGTCCGGGTCCTTGTTCGACAGCCACAGGTCGGCGCCGCAGATCGGCTTGATCCCGGCCCCCATGGCGTTTTTATAGAATTTGACCAGCGAACACATGTTGTTCTGGTCGGTCACCGCTACGGCCGGCATGCCCATGCCGGTCAGGGCCTTGACCAGCGGCTTGATCCGCACCAGCCCGTCGACCAGGGAGTATTCAGTGTGCAGGCGTAGATGAACGAATGAAGCCGGCATAGTGATCCTGTCCAGTTACATAGAGACAACAAGGCCCGGATTGTACCGGGCCCTGAGCAAAACATCAGCCTTGCCGCTAAACCTGCGTCAGGCCTTCGAGCGCTTCATAAGCTTGCCGCACCGGAGCAAACGAACGCCGGTGAATCGGCGTCGGCCCCAGGCGTGACAGCGCTTCCAGATGAACGGGGGTCGGATAGCCTTTATGGCCGCCGATGCCGTAACCCGGGTAGATCAATTCGAACGCCGCCATCTCGCGGTCGCGGCTGACCTTGGCCAGAATCGATGCCGCTGCAATCGCCGGCACCTTGCCGTCGCCCTGCACCACGGCTTCGGAACGCATTGGCAGTTTCGGACAGCGGTTGCCGTCGATCATCGCCAGTTTCGGCTGGATGTGCAGGCCAGCGACCGCGCGCTGCATCGCCAGCATGGTGGCGTGAAGGATGTTCAGCTCGTCAATTTCTTCGACTTCGGCGCGGGCGATGCACCAACTGAGCGCCTTCTCGCAGATTTCATCGTAGAGTTTCTCGCGCTTGGCTTCGGTGAGTTTCTTCGAGTCGTTGAGACCAAGAATCGGGCGGTTCGGATCGAGGATAACCGCGGCCGTGACGACCGCGCCGCATAGCGGGCCACGACCGACTTCATCGACGCCGGCCACCAGTTCTTCGACTTCGGCGACCAGGGTGAAATCCAGGCCCATCTGCATGCTTGTCTTGCTCATCGTGTGTGCCCGATCAGGTTCAGAACGGCGTCAGCCGCCTGATTGGAAGCGTCCAGGCGCAGGGTGCGATGGATCTCGTCGAAGCCACGGGTCTGCTCTTCGCCACCATCGATCAATGGCGACAGGGTCTGGGCAAGTGCTTCAACCGTCGCATCATCCTGCAACAATTCCGGCACCAGCAATCGCTGGGCCAGCAAGTTCGGCAGGGACACGTACGGGCTCTTGACCATGCGTTTGAGAATCCAGAACGTCAGCGGCGCAAGACGATAGGCCACGACCATCGGGCGCTTGTACAGCAACGCTTCCAGGGTCGCCGTGCCCGACGCGATCAGGACCGCGTTGCACGCCGCCAGGGCCAGGTGAGACTGGCCATTGAGCAAGGTCACCGGCAGATCACGACCGGCCAGCAGTTCTTCAAGCTGGGCACGACGCTCGGGATTGGCGCAGGGTATGACGAAACGCACGCCCGGACGCATGGCCCGCAGGCGCTGGGCGGTATCGAGGAACAGCGCACCCAGACGGCTGACTTCGCCGCCCCGGCTGCCGGGCATCAAAGCCACCAGCGGACCGTCCGGCAGACCGAGTTCGGCCCGCGCAGCAGAGCGATCGGCTTCCAGCGGAATGGTGTCGGCCAGCGTATGGCCGACGAACCGTACCGGTACGCCCTTCTCTTCGTAGAATCTGGCTTCGAACGGCAGCAGCGTGAGCATCAGGTCGCAGCCTTCGCGGATCTTCAGCACCCGCTTCTGCCGCCACGCCCACACCGACGGGCTGACGTAGTGCACGGTCTTGATTCCGGCCTGACGCAGCTTGAGTTCGATATTGAGGTTGAAATCCGGTGCGTCGATGCCGATGAACACATCCGGTTTTTCAGCGATGAGCGTGGCGATCAGATCCTTGCGGCGCTTGAGCAGTTCACGCAAGCGTCCCAGGACTTCCACCAGCCCCATGACCGACAGGCGCTCCATCGGAAAATAGGAAGTCAGGCCTTCGGCCTGCATCAGCGGGCCGCCGACACCGATGAACTCCACCGCAGGGTGCTGTGCCTTGAGGGCACGCATCAGGCCTGCGCCCAGAATGTCACCGGAAGCCTCCCCCGCCACCAGCGCAATACGCAGATTGGCCATGGTCAGCGGGTGATGCCGCGGGTCGACGACTGGATGGAGTCACGGAACACCGCGACCTCCGGGAACTGGGCGGCCAGCTCGGCCAGCTCGGCCAACGCCTGCTCAACGGTCAGTCCCTGGCGATACACCGTTTTGTACGCACGGCGCAGGGCATGGATGGCGTCTTCGCTGAAACCGCGACGGCGCATGCCCTCGAAGTTCATGCTACGTGCTTCGGCCGGGTTGCCAAATACAGTGACGAACGCCGGAACATCCTTGCCGATGGCCGTGCCCATGCCGGAAAAGCTGTGGGCGCCGATGTGGCAATACTGATGCACCAGGGTAAAACCAGAGAGGATTGCCCAGTCATCAACGTGCACATGGCCGGCCAACGCGGTGTTGTTGACCAGAATGCAGTGGTTGCCGATGACGCTGTCATGTCCGATGTGGGCATAGGCCATGATCAGGTTGTGATCACCCAGGGTCGTTTCGGAACGATCCTGAACGGTGCCACGGTGAATTGTCACGCCTTCGCGGATGACGTTGTGGTCACCGATCACCAGGCGGGTTTCTTCGCCCTTGTATTTCAGGTCCGGCGTGTCTTCGCCTACCGAGGAAAACTGGTAGATGCGGTTGTGCTTGCCGATACGGGTCGGACCTTTGAGGATCACGTGTGGCCCGATGACCGTACCCTCGCCGATTTCCACACCTGCACCGATGATCGACCACGGGCCGACCTCGACGCCATCAGCCAGGACGGCCGATGGATCGATGATTGCGCGAGGGTCAATCAAACTCATAGCTTGCGTTCCGCACAGATGATTTCAGCCGAGCAGACCGGTTTTCCATCGACCGAAGCCTGGCATTCGAACTTCCAGATCTGACGCTTGCAACTGATGAATTTGGCTTCGAGGATCAACTGATCGCCCGGCAGCACTGGCTGGCGGAAACGCAGTTTGTCGGAGCCAACGAAGTAATAAAGGGTGCCGTCGGCCGGTTTCACGTCAAGCATCTTGAAACCGAGGATCCCGGCAGCCTGAGCCATGGCTTCGATGATCAGCACACCCGGCATGATCGGGTGCGCCGGGAAGTGACCGTTGAAGAACGGCTCGTTGATGCTGACATTCTTGTAGGCGCGAATGCGCTTGCCTTCCGTATCCAGCTCCACTACCCGATCCACCAGCAGGAACGGGTAACGGTGAGGCAGGTATTCGCGAATCTCGTTGATGTCCATCATTTCGGGGGGAAGCCTATGTAAAGATTGGGAGCGCGACTGACGCGCACTCCTCTAGCAAATCAAGGAGGCAGTCCAGAGGCTGTGCACACTTGATATGGAAATGGTATCAGCCTTCAGATGAAGCATTACCGTCGGGGGTCACTTCCCCGGACCGCTTTTCCAGCTGTTTCAAACGTCGCGCGATGTCATCGAGCTGACGAATACGGGCCGCGCTCTTGCGCCATTCGGCCGCCGGTTGCATGGCTGTGCCGGAAGAATAGGCACCCGGCTCGGTAATCGAGTGGGTCACCATGGTCATCCCGGTCAGGAATACGTTGTCGCAAATATCGATGTGCCCTACCAGGCCAACCCCCCCGGCGAGCATGCAGTGCTTGCCGATTTTGGTGCTGCCGGAAATCCCCACGCACGCGGCCATGGCGGTGTGGTCACCGACCTGCACGTTGTGGGCGATCTGAATCTGGTTGTCGAGCTTCACGCCATTGCCGATCACGGTATCGGCCAGCGCACCGCGGTCGATGGCGGTATTCACGCCGATCTCCACATCGTCACCGATGGTCACGCCGCCGATCTGGGCGATCTTCTGCCAGACACCCTTCTCGTTGGCAAAACCGAAGCCTTCACCGCCAAGCACGGCGCCGGACTGGATCACCACCCGCTTGCCGATCCGCACATCGTGATACAGCGTGACCCGCGGGGCCAGCCAGCCACCCTCGCCGATTTCGCTGCGGGCACCGACAACGCAATGTGCGCCGAGTGTCACGCCTGCACCGATTCGCGCACCGGCTTCGATCACCACGAACGGACCGATACTGGCGCTCGGATCGACCACGGCGTCCTCGGCAATCACCGCCGTCGGATGAATGCCGGCAGATGCCTTGGGCTTCGGATCGAACAAATGGGAAATGCGTGCGTAAGCCAGGTAAGGATCCGGCACGACCAGCGCATTACCGGCATAACCTTCCGCGTCGGCAGCCTTGAGCAACAGCGCTGCGGCTTGCGAGCCTGCCAGGTATTTACGGTATTGGGGGTTTGCCAGAAAGCTCAACTGAGCTGGGCCAGCCTCCTGCAAGGTGGCTAGCCCAGTGATTTGCTTCTCGGGGTCGCCACTCAGGGTGGCGCCGAGGAACTCGGCCAACTGGCCGAGCTTGATAGTCACGGTCATGGGTTACTTCAGCTGATTCATGCGCTCGATAACCTGGCGCGTGATGTCGTACTGAGGCTTGACATCGATCACTGCGCCACGCTCGAACACCAGGTCAAAACCACCTTTCTTGATGACTTCTTCCACTGCGCTATCCAGTTTCGGCTTCAGTTGCTTGAGCATTTCGCGGTCGGCAACGGCTTTTGCTTCATTCAGTTCCTTGGACTGGAACTGGAAGTCACGCGCCTTTTGCTTGAACTCAAGCTCCAGACGCTCGCGTTCGCCCTGCTGCATCTTGTCACCACCAGCCATCAGGCGATCCTGAATACCCTTGGCGCTGCTTTCCAGAGTCTTGAGCTTGGTCAGTTGCGGGCCGAACTTTTTCTCCGCATCTACGGCGTACTTCTTGGCTGCGTCGGATTCCAGCAGTGCCATCTGATAGTTCAGAACGGCGATTTTCATGTCGGCAAATGCCGGGCCTGCCACCAGTACGGAGGCCAGGAGAACCAATTGAGTCAACTTACGCACGATGCACTCCTACAAAATCCATTGTCGTTGTCTTGGGTCAGACGCTTAGAACGTCTGGCCGAGGGAGAATTGGAACACTTGAGTCTCAGCGTTATCCGGTTTCTTGACAGGTGTCGCCAACGCAAAGCTCAAAGGCCCCAGTGCGGTAACCCAGGTCACGCCGACACCGACGGAGCTGGCCATGTTGCTGAGGCTGATGTCGTTGCACTTGGTGTTCGACGACGAGCCATTGGCGTTGGTAGTGTCCTTGCACTGCGAATCGAACACGTTACCCACATCCCAGAATACCGACGTACGCAGAGAGCGTTGATCCTTGACGAACGGTAGCGGGAACAGAACTTCCACGCCGCCCTGAATCAGGACATTGCCACCGAACGGCAGCGGGTCCTGGTCCGGGTCTACCGATGTACCCGGGTTGGTGCCACGGCTCGGGGTACTGCGCGGACCGAGCGTGCTGTCTTTAAAGCCACGTACCGAGTTGAAACCACCAGCATAGTAGTTTTCATAGAACGGCAAGCCGTCGGTCGAACCGTAGCCGTCACCATAGCCCAGCTCGGTGTGCAGACGCAGGGTGTAGTTTTCGCTGATCGGCTGGAACAACTGACCACGGTAGTCGAGCTTGTAGAACGACAGGTCGCTGCCTGGAATCGTGGTTTCCAGCGTCAAGCTCTGGGAACGGCCACGGGTTGGCAATACACCCTTGTTCAAGGTCGACTCGGACCAGCCGGCCGATGCCTTGAAGTTCAGGTAGTTATCACCTTCCTTGTTAACGAAGTCGAAAATCTCGTCAACGGTGTACTTACCGGTCTTGATCTTGTCCTGTTGAGCGGACAGACCAAAGGTCAATCGTGAAGTCTCGCTGATCGGGTAGCCCACGTTCACGCCGGCACCCAGGCTGTCGACCGCATAGCTCGCTACGTCGACGTCGAGGTCTTTGTAGTCGGTGGTGCGGTAGAACGCGTTGTAACCCAGGCTCACGCCATCGGCGGTCCAGTAGGGGTCAACGTAGCCGAAGTTGTAGCGGCTCTGGTATTCGCTGCGGGTCAGACCGACGCTGACGCGGTTACCGGTACCGAGGAAGTTGTTCTGGGTGATCGAACCACCGAGGATCAGACCGGCGCTCTGGGCGAAACCGACGCTGGCGGTGATCGAACCGGATGCCTGCTCTTCCACGCTGTAGTTCACGTCAACCTGGTCGTCGACACCTGGCACGGCCGGGGTTTCGACGTTGACCTCTTTAAAGAAGCCCAGACGCTCCAGACGGGTCTTGGACTGGTCGATCAGGTAGGTCGAAGCCCAGCCACCTTCCATCTGACGCATTTCACGACGCAGCACTTCGTCCTCGGACTTGGTGTTGCCACGGAAGTTGATGCGGTTGACGTAGGCACGCTTGCCCGGATCGACGGCAAACAGGATATCGACGGTGTGATCTTCGTCATGCGGTTGTGGCACGCCGTTGACGTTGGCGAAGGTGTAACCCTCGTTACCCAGACGACGGGTGATCAGTTCGGACGTGGTGGTCATCAGCTTGCGCGAGAACACCTGGCCTTTCTGCACCAGCAACAGGGATTTGACCTGGTCCTCAGGGACTTTCAGGTCACCGCTGAGCTTGACGTCACGAACGGTGTACTTCTCGCCTTCGTTGATGTTGACCGTGATGTAGACGTGCTTCTTGTCCGGGGTGATGGACACCTGGGTCGAAGCGATATCCATGTTGATATAGCCGCGATCCAGGTAGTAGGAACGCAGACGCTCCAGGTCACCGGACAGCTTTTCACGAGCGTACTTGTCGTCGTTCTTGAAGAACGACAGCCAGTTGGTGGTTTTCAGTTCGAACAGGTCGGTCAGGTCTTCCTCGGGGAAAACCGTGTTGCCCACCACGTTGATGTGCTGAATGGCGGCGACGGTGCCTTCGTTGATCTTCACTTTCAGGCCGACGCGGTTGCGCGGCTGCGAGACCACCTCGGTATCGACGGTAGCCGAGTAACGACCTTGTGCAACGTATTGGCGCTGCAGCTCGTTACGCACACCTTCAAGGGTCGCGCGCTGGAAGATCTCGCCTTCGGCCAGACCGGATTGCTTGAGGCCTTTCATCAGGTCTTCTGTGGAGATCGCCTTGTTGCCTTCGATCTCGATGCTGGCGACCGAAGGACGCTCGACGACAGTGATCACCAGGACGTTGCCTTCGCGGCCCAGCTGGATATCTTGAAAGAAACCGGTTTTGAACAACGCACGAGTGGATTCCACCAGGCGACGATCATCCGCCTGCTCGCCGACGTTCAACGGCAAGGCACCAAAGACGCTACCCGCGGAGACCCGCTGGAGGCCATTGACGCGAATATCAGAGATAGTGAAGGACTCGGCGTGAACTTCGGCGATCATCAATACGGTGAGAACCGCAGTTAGCAGCAGACGTTTCATGAAGTCCTTTCTTATTCCAACTGGCAATAAACAAACTGCCGCAAAATGCGGCAGATTCGCAATTCAGCGAAGCGTTACAGACGACCCAGATCGTTGACCAGAGCAAGCAACATCACTCCGACCACCAAGCTGATACCAATCTGTATCCCCCAACCTTGCACCCGATCCGACAAGGGACGACCACGCGCCCACTCGATCAGATAAAACAACAAATGCCCCCCATCCAGCACAGGAATGGGCAGCAAATTCAGAACCCCCAGGCTAATACTCAGATAAGCAAGGAAATTCAGGAAATCAGCGACGCCCGACTGGGCAGAAGCGCCCGCCACTTTAGCAATGGTTATCGGTCCACTCAAGTTTTTTACCGAGAGCTCGCCGAAGAGCATTTTCTTCAGTGAATCCAGCGTCAGGACGCTCATGGTCCAGGTACGACGGGCACCCTCACCAATCGCTGCCAAAGGACCGTAGCTGACCTCGCGAATCATTTCCGGTGGCCAGTCGACAGCCTTCACGCCCGCCCCCAGGTAACCGCTTGGCGACTTCTTCTCACCACGTGCAGCCAATGTCACAGGGACGTCGATTTGAACACCGTCGCGCTCGACGCGCAGCATGATTTTGGTATCAGGACGCGTACGAACGGTGTCGACCACCTGCTGCCAGTCATCCAGCGCCTTGCCATCAAGCGTCAGCAGACGGTCGCCGGTTTTCAGCCCGGCTGCCTGGGCCGGACCTTTCGGGTCGAGCTCGGCAAGAACTGGCGGCAACGCCGGACGCCAAGGGCGAATGCCGAGGGAGCGAATCGGATCCGGCTCGTCAGCCCCCTTGAGCCATTTATCGAGTGCCAGCTGACGTGGCGTATCAGCCGTGGAACCTTGCTCGCGCACCAGTAACTGAAGTGAGCCGCTTTCCCCCAGACGCCGCACCAGTTGCAGATTGACCGCAGCCCAGCCCGAGGTCGGCTCACCGTCGATCGCGACGATTTCCTGACCGGCGCTCAGTCCCGCTGTCGCGGCGATGCTGCCGGGCTCGACAGAACCGATGACCGGGCGAATCTGCTCGCTGCCGAGCATCGCCAGCACCCAGAAGAACACCAGCGCCAGCAGAAAGTTGGCCACAGGGCCGGCCGCGACGATGGCGATGCGCTGACGCACCGACTTGCGATTGAATGACTGATGAAGCTGATCGGCCGGCACTTCGCCTTCACGCTCGTCGAGCATCTTGACATAGCCGCCCAGCGGAATCGCGGCGACTACGAACTCGGTGCCCTGCTTGTCATGCCAGCGCAGCAGCGGCATGCCGAAGCCCACGGAGAAACGCAAAACCTTGACGCCACAGCGACGCGCGACCCAGAAATGGCCGAATTCGTGAAAGGTGACCAACACACCCAGAGCGATCAGGGTGCCGGCAATCATATAGAGCGCGCTCATCTACTTTCTCCGCAATCCTGTCCAGTGCCGCGTGAAGCCATGTGTTGCAAGACCTACCGGCCGTAACGAGTCAGCCACTGCCCGGCCAATGTACGGGCAGTTGCATCGGCGGTGAACACCGCATCGAGATCATCCAGCGCCACCACAGGCTCCAGATTCAAGACTTCCTCGATGATACTCGCGATTTCCAGGTAGCGAACCCGTCCGTCGAGAAACGCCGCAACCGCCACTTCATTCGCCGCATTGAGCATCGCCGGGGCGCTGTTTCCCGCCTCGGCAGCCTGACGCGCAAGCCGCAGGCACGGGAAGCGCTCTTCGTCGGGAGCCTCGAAATCCAGGCGTGCCACAGCGAACAGATCCAGAGGCGCCACGCCCGAATCGATACGCTCCGGCCATGCCAATGCATTGGCAATCGGCGTGCGCATGTCGGGATTACCCAGCTGCGCGAGCACCGAACCGTCCACATAGTCGACCAGTGAATGAATCACACTCTGCGGATGAATCACCACCTCAACTTGCGAAGGTCTGGCATCGAACAACCAGCAGGCTTCGATCAATTCGAGCCCTTTGTTCATCATGCTGGCCGAATCCACGGAAATCTTGCGCCCCATCGACCAGTTCGGGTGGGCACAGGCCTGGTCCGGTGAAACATGCGCCAGTTCGGCCATTGGCGTCTGCCGGAAAGGGCCACCGGAAGCTGTCAGCAAAATCCGACGAACCCCGACGTTACCCAGCCCGCGAGCAAAGTCCTGCGGCATGCACTGGAAAATTGCGTTGTGTTCGCTGTCGATCGGCAACAGGACCGAGCCGCTCTTGCGCACCGCCTGCATGAACAAGGCGCCGGACATGACCAGCGCTTCCTTGTTGGCCAGAAGAATCTTCTTGCCCGCCTCGACAGCCGCCAGAGTCGGGCGCAAACCCGCCGCACCGACAATAGCCGCCATGACGGCATCCACCTCAGGCGCAGCAGCGACCTGACACAAGCCTTCCTCGCCAACCAGCACCTGCGTCGACAGGCCAGCGGCTCGCAAATCGTCCTGCAGGTTGCGGGCAGCGCCGTTCTCCGGCACGACCGCATATTTGGGGAGATGGCGAACACACAGGGCAAACAGTTCGCTCAGACGGGTAAAACCGCTCAGGGCGAAAGCCTGATAACGATCCGGATGCCGAGCGATAACGTCCAGCGTACTCAGACCGATCGATCCGGTCGCGCCCAGGACGGTAATTTGCTGTGGGCGACTCACGAGGCTGCCATCCACAACAGCACCGCAAAGACCGGGATCGCCGCCGTCAGGCTGTCGATGCGATCCAGCACGCCACCATGCCCCGGCAGCAGATTACTGCTGTCCTTGATGCCGGACTGGCGCTTGAACATGCTTTCGGTCAGATCACCCACCACAGAGATGAAGACAATCACCGCCGCACCGATCAACCCCTTGAACAGTTGCGCCACCGTCCAGTCACGGAGCAGTGCCACCAGCGTGGTGATGACCAGGCTCAGCGCCAGACCGCCATACACGCCTTCCCAACTTTTGCCGGGACTGACTTGCGGCGCCAGCTTGCGCTTGCCGAACGCACGACCGGAGAAGTACGCCCCGATATCAGCCCCCCAGACCAGCACCATCACCGCCATGATCAGCCAGTTACCGAGCGGGTACTGCTTGATCAGCACCAGCCCCTGCCAGGCGGGCAACAGAATCAGCAAGCCGATCACCAGCTTGCTGGCGGCACTGGACCAGCGCTCGCTGGAACGCGGGTACGTCAGCACCAGCCAGGTCGCCAGTGCCCACCAGATTACCGAAGCACCCAGCACCCAAGGCGCCAGTCCCGGAAGGATGTACATGACAAACAGCATCAGCGCGACGACCGCCGCGTAGCCGACACGAAATGCCTGCGCGGTGAAACCGGCCAGACGCGCCCACTCCCACGCCCCCAGACTCACGACCAGCCCGATGAACAGAGCAAAGCCGGAACCTTCGAGCAGGAAAAAACCGCCCAGGGCGATCGGCAACAGAATCAGTGCAGTGATGATGCGTTGTTTAAGCATTAAACCCGGGCTCCAGCTTCGACCTGCTCGCTCGTTTTTCCGAAGCGACGCTGGCGCAAAGCGAAATCGGCCAGCGCATTGCGCATGGCTTCGTGTTTGAAGTCCGGCCAGAACAGGTCGGAGAAGTACAACTCGGCGTAAGCCAACTGCCACAAGAGGAAGTTGCTGATGCGATGCTCGCCGCCGGTGCGGATGCACAAGTCGGGCAACGGCAGATCACCAGTGACCAGACAGGTCTGCAGCAGATCCGGCGTGATGTCTTCCGGTCGCAGATGACCCGCCTGAACTTCACGCGCCAGACGCTGCGCCGCTTGCGCAATGTCCCACTGACCGCCGTAATTGGCGGCGATCTGCAGAATGAAGCGGTTGGCACCAGCGGTCATCGCTTCAGCTTCACGCATGGCTGCCTGAAGCTCGGGATGAAACCGCGTACGGTCGCCGATGATGCGCAGACTGATGTTGTTGTCGTTCAGGCGCTTGGCTTCACGACGCAGCGCCTTGAAGAACAGGTCCATCAAGGCGCTGACCTCGTCAGCCGGACGCTGCCAGTTTTCACTGGAAAAGGCGAACAGGGTGAGCACTTCGACCTTGGCCTCGGCACACACCTCGATCACCGCCCGCACAGCATCCACGCCAGCCTTATGCCCGGCGACACCCGGCATAAAGCGTTTTTTCGCCCAGCGATTATTGCCATCCATGATGATCGCGACATGGCGCGGCACCGTGGACGGCGCAGTCTGCTTGGTCTTGTCCATTTAAAACTCGACCCTTATACGGCCATCAGGTCTTTTTCTTTCTCGGCCAGCTTGGCGTCGATTTCAGCCACAAACTTCTTGGTCAGATCGTCGATCTCACCGGCTGCGCGACGCTCTTCGTCTTCGCTGATTTCCTTTTCCTTGACCAGATCCTTCAGGGAGCTGTTCGCATCGCGACGGATGTTGCGCACGGCAACACGGGCGTCTTCTGCCACGTCACGCGCCTGCTTGGTGAAACCGCGACGGGTTTCTTCGGTCAGGGCCGGCATGCTGATCAGCAGCAGCTCACCCAGGTTGGTCGGGTTCAGGTTCAGACCCGCGCTACCGATAGCCTTGTCGACGGCGCCCAGCATGTTGCGCTCGAACGCAACGACTTGCAGGGTACGGGCGTCCTTGACGGTGATGTTGGCCACTTGCTTGATCGGGGTATCAGCGCCGTAGTAAGGCACCATCACACCTTCCAGGATGCTTGGGTGTGCCTGACCGGTACGGATACGGCCGAAGTTGTGAGCCAGGGACTCAACGGACTTCGTCATGCGCTCTTTGGCGTCTTTCTTGATTTCGTTGATCATTGTTGGACTTCCTCGATCAGAGTGCCTTCAGCGCCACCATGCACGATGTTCAGCAGGGCGCCCGGCTTGTTCATGTTAAATACGCGCAGCGGCATCTTGTGATCGCGGCACAGGCAGATAGCCGTCAGATCCATTACACCCAGCTTGCGATCCAGCACTTCATCGTATGTCAGATGATCGAACTTCTCGGCATGCGGGTCTTTGAACGGGTCAGCGGTGTAGACGCCATCAACCTTGGTCGCCTTGAGTACGACGTCCGCGTCGATTTCAATGGCGCGCAGGCAGGCTGCCGAATCCGTGGTAAAGAACGGATTGCCGGTACCGGCCGCGAAAATCACCACGTCCTTGGAGTTCAGGTGGCGCATGGCCTTGCGACGGTCATAGTGGTCGGTCACGCCAACCATGGAAATGGCCGACATCACGATGGCCGAGATATTGGCACGTTCCAGCGCGTCGCGCATGGCCAGGGCGTTCATCACAGTGGCCAGCATGCCCATGTGGTCGCCCGTGACCCGATCCATGCCGGCCTTGCTCAGCGCTTCACCGCGGAACAGGTTGCCACCACCAATCACCAGACCGACCTGAACGCCGATACCGACCAGCTGGCCGACTTCCAGCGCCATGCGATCCAGCACTTTCGGATCGATCCCGAACTCTTCCGAGCCCATCAGGGCCTCGCCGCTAAGCTTGAGTAGAATGCGTTTATAGCGAGCCTGATAACCACTGCCCTGCTGAGCCATTGCGAATCTCTCCTGCGGCGTATTTTAAAAATTCTTTGCGAGCTGTTTACAGCTGGCGTTCACTCTAGCTTGGCGCTGCTTCAGCGCCATCGGAACATGGCTTTGTAAGTCAGTTCCAAGGGGAAACCAATTAAAAATTGATAACCCTATCTGAAAAGAGGCTGCGCGCGTGAGCGGGCAGCCTCTTTCGGGCGACAGTTGAAAAACCGTCTTATTGCTTGGCGGCAGCCAGCTGGGCAGCAACTTCTTCAGCGAAGTTGTCGACCGGCTTCTCGATGCCTTCGCCTACTTTGAAGTAGGTGAAGGAAACGATTTCAGCGCCGCCTTTCTTGGCCAGCTCGCCAACCTTGATTTCAGGATTCTTGACGAACGCCTGCTCAACCAGGCTCGCTTCTGCCAGGAACTTGCTGATACGGCCCTTGACCATGTTCTCAACAATGTTTTCTGGCTTGCCTTTGATTTTTTCTTCGTTCAGCTGCAGGAACACAGCTTTTTCACGCTCGATCGCTTCCTCGGAGACTTGCGAAGGCAGCAGGAACTCAGGGTTGCTTGCAGCAACGTGCATCGCGATGTCTTTGGCCAGCTCGACGTCGCCGCCTTTCAGGACAACAGCAACACCGATCTTGTTGCCGTGCAGGTAGGTGCCGACTACGTCGCCCTCTACGCGCACCAGGCGACGGATGTTGACGTTCTCGCCCACTTTGGCAACCAGTGCTTCGCGAGCGGCTTCTTGAGCAGCGATCAGCGGAGCTGCGTCGGTCAGCTTGTCAGCGAATGCTTTGTCAACGCTGGCAGCAACGAAGTTTTTGAAGTCGTCCTGCAGAGCCAGGAAGTCGGTCTGCGAGTTGACTTCGATCAGAACGGCGGCCTTGCCGTCGTCCTTGATGGCGATAGCGCCTTCAGCGGCAACGTTGCCAGCTTTCTTGGCAGCCTTGATGGCGCCCGAAGCACGCATGTCATCAATGGCTTTTTCGATGTCGCCGCCAGCCTTTTCCAGGGCTTTCTTGCAATCCATCATGCCTTCGCCGGTACGCTCGCGCAGTTCTTTGACCAACGCTGCAGTAATTGCTGCCATTTTCAAATTCCTCTTGGATAGGTTTTCAACCATTCCACCCGATCGAACGGGCGTTCAATTCTTCCCGAACCTGTTTGTAGCCGCTGCACGTTACAGATGCTGTAGCTGCGCTGCCGACAGATGGTTTTCGAGGTGGCAAAAAGGGGGCCAAGCCCCCTTTTTGCTTACTGAGTCAACGCCAGGGCGTCAATTACTCAGCTGCAGCCTGAGTTTCTTCAGCTGCGAATTCTACAGTACCGCCAGCAACGTTGTTGCGACCGCGGATCACTGCGTCAGCCATCGAACCCATGTACAGCTGGATAGCGCGGATTGCGTCATCGTTGCCAGGGATGATGTAGTCAACGCCTTCCGGGCTGCTGTTGGTATCGACAACGCCGATGACCGGGATGCCCAGCTTGTTGGCTTCGGTGATCGCGATGCGCTCGTGGTCAACGTCGATCACGAACAGTGCGTCTGGCAGACCGCCCATGTCCTTGATGCCGCCCAGGGAGCGATCCAGCTTCTCAAGATCGCGAGTGCGCATCAGCGCTTCTTTCTTGGTCAGCTTGGCGAAAGTACCGTCTTCGGCTTGTACTTCAAGGTCACGCAGACGCTTGATGGAAGCACGAATGGTTTTGAAGTTGGTCAGCATGCCGCCCAACCAGCGGTGATCGACGTACGGCGAACCGCAACGTGCTGCTTCTTCAGCAACGATCTTGCCAGCGGAACGCTTGGTGCCGACGAACAGAATCTTGTTTTTGCCCTGGGCCAGACGCTCTACGAAAGTCAGAGCTTCGTTGAACATTGGCAGGGTTTTTTCAAGGTTGATGATGTGAATCTTGTTACGCGCGCCGAAAATGTACTTGCCCATTTTCGGATTCCAGTAACGGGTTTGGTGACCGAAGTGCACACCGGCCTTCAGCATATCGCGCATGTTGACTTGGGACATGATAGTTCCTTGATAAGTCGGGTTGGGCCTCCACGTATCCCAATGACCAACCATTGATCCGAGGATCAAAGGCACCCAGGCCATCGTGTCGACACGTGTGTGGGTTAATGCTCCCGGGGCTATCCCCGGAAAGCGGCGCATTTTATACCACAGGGACGACGCAAACGGAACCCGGAATCTGCAATCGCGTCAGGGACATGCGCGCCAGCCCCTTGGAATCGGGACAATGCACCGCATTGTATAGAGAGAAGCGATGCACGCAGGCGCGGATTTGCGCCTTTGGTCTGTTAGAATCGCGTTTTTCGGGGCCGCCAAATCAACGCCGCGCCCCTGTTCGTATCAGCAAGCGCCGCCGAGCGCAGAGAGAGCCTGTATGACCGTCACCCTCAAAACCCCCGAGGACATCGCTGGCATGCGTGTCGCCGGCAAACTGGCCGCCGATGTGCTGGAAATGATTGCCGAGCACGTCAAGCCGGGCGTGACCACCGATGAGCTGAACCAGATCTGCCACGACTATATCGTCAACGTGCAGCAGGCCATCCCCGCCCCGCTCAACTACAAGGGCTACCCGAAGTCGATCTGCACCTCGATCAACCACGTGGTCTGCCACGGCATCCCGAACGACAAGCCGTTGAAAAACGGTGACACCCTGAACATCGACGTCACCGTGATCAAGGACGGCTACCACGGCGACACCAGCCGCATGTTCCACGTCGGCACCGTGCCGGTCTGGGCCGAGCGCCTGTCGCAGGTCACCCAGGAATGCATGTACAAGGCGATCGAAATCGTCAAACCCGGCTGCCGCCTCGGTGACATCGGCGAAATCATTCAGAAGCACGCGGAAAAGAACGGCTTCTCGGTGGTGCGTGAATTCTGCGGCCACGGCATCGGCAAGGTATTCCACGAAGAACCGCAGATCCTGCACTACGGCCGCGCCGGCACCGGCATGGAACTGAAGGCCGGCATGACCTTCACCATCGAGCCGATGATCAACCAGGGCAAGGCCGACACCAAAGTACTGGGCGACGGCTGGACCGCGATCACCAAGGATCGCAAGCTGTCGGCACAGTGGGAACACACTTTGCTTGTCACCGATACCGGCTACGAGATCTTCACCCTGCGCAGCGACGACACGATCCCGCGCATCTCGGCCTGACCCAGACACCGCTCCCAGCCTATAGAAGGAAAGCCAATCGATGCCGCAGGTGGATCCCGAACTTTTCGACCGCGGCCAGTTCCAGGCTGAACTGGCCCTGAAAGCGAGTCCCATCGCGGCATTCAAGAAGGCGATCCGCCAGGCCCGCGAAGTGCTCGATGCACGTTTTCGGGCCGGGCGCGACATTCGGCGACTGATCGAAGACCGGGCGTGGTTCGTCGACAACATCCTGCAAAAGGCCTGGGACCAGTTCGACTGGAGCGAAGACGCCGACATCGCGCTGGTCGCAGTCGGCGGCTACGGTCGCGGTGAGCTGCACCCCTACTCCGACATCGACCTGCTGATCCTGCTGGACAGCGCCGACCACGAAATTTTCCGCGATTCCATCGAGCGCTTTCTGACGCTGCTGTGGGACATCGGCCTGGAAGTCGGTCAGAGCGTTCGCTCGGTCGACGAATGCGCCGAAGAGGCCCGCGCCGACCTGACGGTGGTCACCAACCTGATGGAAAGCCGCACCATCTGCGGCCCCGAGCGCCTGCGCCAACGCATGCTCGATGTCACCAGCACTGCGCACATGTGGCCGAGCAAGGATTTCTTCCTGGCCAAGCGCGCCGAGCAGAAGGCTCGCCACCACAAGTACAACGATACCGAATACAACCTGGAACCCAACGTCAAAGGCTCGCCCGGCGGGCTACGGGATATTCAGACGATTCTGTGGGTAGCCCGTCGTCAGTACGGCACCCTGAACCTGCGCGCCCTGGCCGGTGAAGGGTTCCTGGTCGAGAGCGAGAACGCCTTGCTGGCCTCCTCCCAGGAATTCCTCTGGAAGGTGCGTTACGCCCTGCACATGCTGGCCGGTCGCTCCGAAGACCGCCTGCTGTTCGATCACCAGCGCACCATCGCCGGGCTGTTGGGGTTTGAGGGTGACGACGCCAAACAGGCCGTCGAAAACTTCATGCAACAGTACTTCCGCGTGGTGATGAGCATCGCCCAGCTCAGCGACCTGATCATTCAGCACTTCGAGGAAGTCATCCTCGCCCCGGAAGACGAAGCGCCGCCGCAGCCGATCAACTCGCGCTTCCAGCTGCACGACGGTTACATCGAGGCACGCAACGACAACGTGTTCCGCCGCACGCCGTTCGCCATGCTCGAGATCTTCGTGCTGATGGCCCAGCAGCCGGAAATCAAAGGCGTACGCGCCGACACCATTCGTCTGCTGCGGGAAAACCGTCACCTGATCGACGACAACTTCCGCAACGACATCCGCAACACCAGCCTGTTCATCGAGCTGTTCAAGTGCAAGATCGGTATCCACCGCAACCTGCGGCGGATGAACCGCTACGGCATTCTCGGGCGCTATCTGCCGGAGTTCGGCTTCATCGTCGGGCAGATGCAGCACGACCTGTTCCACATCTATACGGTCGATGCGCACACGCTGAATCTGATCAAACACCTGCGCAAGTTGCAGTACACCCAGGTGTCGGAGAAATTCCCGTTGGCCGCCAAGCTCATGGCCAAACTGCCGAAGCCTGAACTCATTTATATGGCTGGCCTGTATCACGACATCGGCAAGGGCCGGCATGGCGATCACTCGGAAATCGGCGCGGTCGATGCCGAGGCGTTCTGCCAGCGCCACCAACTGCCGGTCTGGGACAGCCGCCTGATCGTCTGGCTGGTGCAGAACCACCTGGTGATGTCGACCACCGCCCAGCGCAAGGATTTGTCCGACCCGCAGGTGATCCATGACTTCGCCCTGGCGGTCGGTGACGAAACCCGTCTCGACTACCTGTATGTCCTGACCGTAGCCGACATCAACGCGACCAACCCGACCCTCTGGAACTCGTGGCGTGCCAGCCTGTTGCGCCAGCTCTACACCGAAACCAAGCGCGCCCTGCGCCGTGGCCTGGAGAACCCGGTGGATCGCGAAGAGCAGATCCGCCAGACCCAGAGCGCAGCGCTGGACATACTGGTACGCGGCGGCACCGATCCAGATGACGTCGAGCAATTGTGGGCGCAACTGGGTGACGACTACTTCCTGCGTCACACCGCCGGCGATGTGGCCTGGCACACCGACGCCATCCTCCAGCAACCGGCCGACGGCGGTCCGCTGGTGCTGATCAAGGAAACCACCCAACGCGAATTCGAGGGTGGTACGCAGATCTTCATCTATGCGCCGGACCAACACGACTTCTTCGCCGTGACCGTGGCCGCGATGGACCAGCTCAACCTGAACATTCACGACGCCCGGGTCATCACGTCCAGCAGCCAGTTCACCCTCGACACCTACATCGTGCTCGACACTGATGGCGACTCGATCGGCGACAATCCGGTCCGGGTCAAGCAGATTCGCGACGGCCTGACCGAAGCGCTGCGCAACCCGGCCGACTACCCGACGATCATCCAGCGTCGGGTGCCGCGCCAGCTCAAGCATTTCGCGTTCGCTCCGCAGGTGACGATCCACAACGACGCCCAGCGCCCGGTAACGGTGCTGGAACTCACCGCGCCGGATCGCCCGGGCCTGCTGGCACGGGTCGGCGGGATTTTCCTCGAGTTCGACCTGTCGCTGCAGAATGCCAAGATCGCCACCCTGGGCGAGCGGGTGGAAGACGTGTTCTTCATCACCGACGCCCACAATCAACCGCTGTCCGACCCGCTGCTGTGCAGCCGTTTGCAGGATGCCATCGTCGAACAGTTGAGCGTCAATCAGGAACCCGATATCAAACTGACGCGCATCAGCATTTGATTGCGCGCCCGGCTTCAACCGCTTTGCACGAGATCCCGCACCGATGAACAACGCTCTGTCCCAGCTTCAGCCCTACCCGTTCGAAAAGCTCCGCGCCCTGCTCGGCAGCGTCACGCCAAACCCGGACAAACGCCCGATCGCGCTGTCCATCGGCGAACCGAAGCACCGCTCGCCAAGCTTTGTCGCCGAGGCGCTGGCGAACAATCTGGAGCAGATGGCGGTGTACCCGACCACCCTCGGCATCCCGGCCCTGCGCGAAGCCATCGCGGCCTGGTGCGAGCGTCGCTTCAACGTGCCGAGCGGCTGGATCGACCCGGCGCGCAACGTGCTGCCGGTCAACGGCACCCGTGAAGCGCTGTTCGCCTTCACCCAGACCGTGGTCAACCGTGGCGACGACGCGCTGGTGGTCAGTCCGAACCCGTTCTATCAGATCTACGAAGGCGCAGCGTTCCTCGCCGGCGCCAAGCCGCACTACCTGCCATGCCTGGACGAGAACGGCTTCAACCCGGACTTCGACGCGGTATCGCCTGACATCTGGAAGCGCTGCCAGATCCTGTTCCTGTGCTCGCCGGGCAACCCGACCGGCGCGCTGATTCCGGTCGACGTGCTGAAAAAGCTCATTGCCCTGGCCGACGAATACGACTTCGTGATCGCCGCCGACGAGTGCTACAGCGAGCTGTACTTCGACGAACAGACCCCGCCACCGGGCCTGCTCAGCGCCTGCGCCGAACTCGGTCGCAAGGACTTCAAGCGTTGCGTGGTGTTCCACAGCTTGTCCAAACGCTCGAACCTGCCGGGCCTGCGCTCCGGTTTTGTCGCCGGCGATGCCGACATCCTCAAAGGCTTCCTGCTGTACCGCACCTACCACGGCTGCGCGATGCCGGTTCAGACCCAACTGGCCAGCGTCGCCGCATGGAATGACGAAGTGCATGTTCGCGCCAACCGTGCGCTGTACCGCGAAAAATTCGATGCCGTGCTGGCGATCCTCAGCCCGGTGATGGATGTGCAGCGTCCGGATGGCAGTTTCTACCTGTGGCCGAATGTGCAAGGTGACGATGCCGCGTTCTGTCGGGATCTGTTTGCCGAAGAGCACGTGACCGTAGTGCCGGGTTCCTATCTGTCGAGGGACGTCGACGGCGTCAATCCGGGCGCCGGGCGCGTGCGCATGGCGCTGGTAGCCCCCTTGGCGGAGTGCGTGGAAGCGGCCAAGCGCATTCGCGATTTCGTGTTGCGCCATAAGTAATCGCTCACGCCCGTGCCGGGCAATCCGGCACGGGCGATCAAACATGACGTAACACTTCCCCCGCTTTTTCTACCCCACCTTTACGCTGGCCAGACGTTAGTCTTGAGTCGCGTCATTCTGCGCACTACCAAAAATCAACCTGCAACTTCATGGACGAAGTAAATAATGAAAGAACTTCTGGATTGCCAACTGATTCAATGGCCGGACGACCAGGCCGCTTACATCGCCGCCATCAACGAGAACCCGGCGAATGCCGGTCCCCAAAGCACAGCAGGCTCTCGCCGCAAACGCTCGGTGGTCAATTATTCGAAACTCTGGGCAAATGGTCGAACATTGAAAATTGCTTTTATGGACGCACCCGACGCCGATCATAAGACAAGGATTATCAACGCGGCTCGTAAATGGCTGGCCTATATCAACCTGAACTTCGAATTCGTCGACGATCTGAAAGGCGATATTCGCATCGCAACCCGAAACAATGACAACAGTTCAATGCTGGGTACCGATGCCCTGTTGATACATCCCGACCATCCAACGATGAATCTGGGCGTCAAACCAGAGCATCCCGATTTCGAGACCATCGTGATCCACGAGTTCGGCCATGCACTGGGCGCCCTGCATGAACATCAGCATCCTCAAGCCAATATTCCGTGGGACAAACCCAAGGTTTACGCGTTTTACCGGAATCGGGAAATGAATCCGCTGACTCGCGAACAGGTCGACCGCAACCTGTTCGCGACTTTCGATACGCTGGATGCGATTTATACGAACTACGACAGGCGATCGATCATGCATCATCCTGTATCGAACGATTTGACCATCGGCAACTGGGAAGTACCGATAAACCGCAAGATCAGTAAAAAAGACAAACAATTGATGAAGCTGCTTTATCCAAAATAATTCGGACATTTCAAAATAAAAAATTTGCCAGGTGCAACGCCTGGCAAACTTCAATTGAAAACACACAACCTTACATCAAACAACTTTCACAAACTAACATCCACCACTAACTTCAACACCACCCGAACCCATCGAGTCCCGGGAAATTCAACTATCAATTCTACAAGCAAGGACACTTGAACATGATTGCGACTATCACCGCCCCCCGTCGTAAAAAACGTGCGATTGGCAAACCGGCTCACTTTTGGACACCAGGTCAAACATTGCGCATTGCCTTCTTAAACGGCGACCAGCCGTTCAAGGATGCGGTCAAGGCTGCTGCCAGCGAATGGCTGCCGTACATCAATTTGAACTTTGATTTCGTCGAGGGTGAATCGGGAGATATCCGAATCAGCAGCGAGCCCGGGATTTACTGGTCGATGATTGGCACCCACGCACTGCTGATCGAGGACGGCCCGACCATGAGGCTGTCGCCGGATCTGCAGGCACCGGCGTTTTTCGCCGCCAACGTCATGCACGAGTTCGGGCATGCGCTGGGGGCCGAGCATGAGCACCTGCATCCGGAATCGAACATCCCCTGGAACAAGGCAGCGGTCTATGCCGCGCACTGGGTCAAAGAAAACGCCGACGAAGACGATTACGCCCGCCGGTCTGTCGATGAACGCTACTTCAACCTGCTCGACGCCAGCGATTTCGACCATTTGCCCTACGATCCGAAATCGATCATGCACTACGCCGTGCGTCAGGACTGGACCCACGGCGACTTCAAGATTGATCTGAATCTGGAGCTCAGTGAAACGGACAAGACGTTCATGTCGAAGGCTTACCCCTACCCTGCAGAACAAGCGCAATAACCCATTCGAACCAACGTGACGCCATTATTTGACCGAGCCCAGATTCGCCTCACTCAAATCCAGCTCCCCCAGGACTTCACGCAACACGTCATCACCAATCTGGTGCTGTCGGCTGAGGCTGTACAACTCAAGGCGCTGCGCACGCAATGCCTTGAGGCGCAAGCGGCGTTCGAGCAAGTCCATCTGGAACGCCAACGCCTGGGCTTCCGCCGAATCGTTGAACACCTCCAGTTGATGGCGATACTCGGACATGATCCGCGCCTTGAGCTCCGCTGCCAGGGCGGCTTGCGCGGCGTCCTGCGGGTTGACCTCCTCGGTCTCCAGCGCATGGATCGCTGCTTCCGCCGTCTTGCGCCAGGCGTCGCGCACTTCCTGACGACGCTTGTCGTCCGGACTCTTTTCGATGCCGCGCAACAGCAACGGCAGCGCAATACAGGCCGCCACCAGCGATAACAGAATCACCCCGGCGGCGATGAAGATCAGCAGATCGCGCTCGGGGAACGCCTCGCTCCCCATCAGCATCGGCACCGACATCACGCCCGCCAGGGTCACCGCACCGCGCACGCCGCCGACGGTCAGCAGCCAGCAGGAACGGGCGGTCGGCACCTGCGTCAGATCACCCTTGCCGCGCAAGCGACGCAGCAGCACCGACAGCCGCCAGATGCTCTGCACCCAGATAAAGCGCAACAACACCAGCGCCAGAAAAATCGCCACCACATCGAGACAGCGATAGAACAGGGTCGGCCATAACGATGTCTCGTGGCTGACCACCGCTTTAATGATGTCCGGAAGTTGCAGGCCGAGCAGCAGGAAGATCAAACCGTTGAAGGCAAACTCCAGCAACGACCAGACGCTGCGGTTGAGCAACCGGGTGCTGGTCTGGCGCGGCAGCAGATCGAGCCAGCTCTGCATCATCCCCGCCGCCACTGCCGAAAGAATGCCCGACGCGCCAAGCCGCTCGGCCAGCACGTAAGCGGCGAATGGCAGCAGCAACATGAACACCACGTGGGTCGCCGGATCGTCCCAGCCCCGGGCGATCATCCAGGCGCGCAACCGGCCGACCAGCCAGCTCAGCGCCACGCCGACCGCCAGCCCGCCGACGGCCACCAGCACGAAGGTCAGGCTGGCATTGGCCAGGGAGAATGCACCGGTCACCGCCGCGACCAGCGCGAACTTGAACGTCACCAGGCCCGACGCATCGTTCATCAACGCCTCGCCCTGCAACATGTGCATCAACGGCGTGGGCAAGCGGTTCTGCGAAATGGCCGAGACCGCCACGGCGTCGGTCGGAGACAGCACCGCCGCCAGCGCAAAGGCCACCGGCAATGGAATCGTCGGCAGCAGCCAATGAATGAAGTAGCCAGCACCGACCACGGTAAACAGCACCAAACCGACCGCGAGCGTCAGCACCGGCCCGCGCAGGCGCCACAATTCACGCTTGGGCATGCGCCAGCCATCGGAAAACAGCAGCGGCGGCAGGAACAGAAACAGGAACAGTTCAGGATCAAGAGCCACGTGCAGGCCGAGAGTCGGCCAGGCCAGCAAGGCACCGGCGGCGATCTGCACCAGTGGCAGCGGCAGCGGAATCACCCGTCCAATCAGGCGCGAGACACTGACCAGCATCAGCAGGATCAGGACGGTATAAGCGGTTTGCATAAAGCGGAAATCCCGGACAATCGACAGCGTTGAACTGCCATATTAGCCGCTTAGGCTGTGCGTGACCGTTGCACCTATGTCGCAGCCTCCTAAGCAAAAGCAACCTCGGCGCCGCGAAACCGTCTGGTCATGGCATAATCCGACACCATTTTTTTCCAGCACCTGTAAAGGGGGCAATTCCTTGACCGTTTCAAGCAAAACGTTGCACCTTTTCGGCATCAAAGCCTGCGACACCATGAAAAAGGCGCGCACCTGGCTCGATGAACACGCTGTCAGCTATGACTTCCACGATTACAAGACCGCCGGCATTGACCGCGAGCACCTGACCCAATGGTGCGACGAACATGGCTGGCAAACGGTGTTGAACCGCGCAGGCACGACCTTTCGCAAACTCGACGACGAACGCAAAGCCGATCTCGACCAGTCGAAAGCCATCGAACTGATGCTCGCTCAACCCTCGATGATCAAGCGCCCGGTGCTCGATCTCGGTGACCGAACCCTGATTGGCTTCAAGCCAGATATCTACGCGGCCGCCCTCAAGTAAGCAGCCCGTCACATTTTGTAGAGGTATTCACATGTCCAACTCCCTGTTCAGTATCGCCTTCGGCGTCGGCACCCAGAACCGTCAAGGCGCGTGGCTGGAAGTGTTCTACGCTCAGCCGCTGCTCAATCCATCGGCCGAACTGGTTGCCGCAGTTGCACCGATCCTCGGCTACACCGAAGGCAACCAGGCCATCACCTTCACCACCGCACAGGCTGCGCAGCTGGCTGAAGCCGTGAAAGGCATCGACGCCGTACAAGGCAAGCTGCTGACCCGTCTGGCTGAAAGCCACAAACCGCTGGTCGCCACCCTGCTGGCCGAAGACGCGCAACTGACTTCCACCCCTGAGGCTTACCTCAAGCTGCACCTGCTGTCCCATCGTCTGGTCAAGCCACACGGCGTGAGCCTGGCCGGGATCTTCCCGCTGCTGCCAAACGTGGCCTGGACCAGCCAGGGCGCGATCGACCTGAGCGAACTGGCCGAGCTGCAACTCGAAGCCCGTCTGCGCGGCGAGCTGCTGGAAGTGTTCTCGGTGGACAAGTTCCCGAAAATGACCGACTACGTGGTACCGGCCGGCGTGCGTATCGCTGACGCCGCGCGTCTGCGCCTGGGCGCCTACGTGGGCGAAGGCACCACCGTGATGCACGAAGGTTTCATCAACTTCAACGCCGGCACCGAAGGCCCGGGCATGATCGAAGGCCGCGTTTCCGCTGGCGTATTCGTCGGCAAGGGCTCGGACCTGGGCGGCGGCTGCTCGACCATGGGCACCCTGTCGGGCGGCGGCAACATCGTGATCAAGGTCGGCGAAGGCTGCTTGATCGGCGCCAACGCCGGTATCGGTATCCCGTTGGGCGACCGCAACACCGTCGAGTCGGGCCTGTACGTGACCGCCGGCACCAAAGTCGCACTGCTGGACGAGAACAACAATCTGGTCAAAGTGGTCAAGGCCCGTGAACTGGCCGGTCAGACCGACCTGCTGTTCCGTCGCAATTCGGAAACCGGTGCCGTGGAATGCAAGACCCACAAATCGGCCATCGAACTGAACGAAGCGCTGCACGCTCACAACTAAGCGCCAGAAGCTCACCTGAGGGAGCCAGCCTGTTTGCGATGACGTTCGACCGATCGTCATCGCGGGCAAGCCCGCTCCCACAGGGTTCGGCGTTAACCCGCCCATCTTCACCAGGGCTTGAAACCGTGATGATTCCCTCCCCCTGGCGCGCCGACTTCCCGGCCATCGCCGCCCTGCAACGGCAAGACCAGACCTATCTGGACAACGCCGCCACCACGCAAAAACCCCAGGCCCTGCTCGACGCACTGACGCATTACTACGCCAATGGCGCGGCCAACGTGCATCGTGCCCAGCATCTGCCCGGCGCTCATGCCACGCAGGCGTTCGAGGACAGCCGCCTGAAGGTTGCCCAGTGGCTGAATGCCGGTGAAAGCGGGCAGATCATCTTCACCCACGGCGCCACCAGTGCGCTGAATCTCCTGGCTTATGGCCTGGAACACCTTTTCCATCCGGGCGATGAAATTGTCATCAGCGCCCTGGAGCATCACGCCAACCTGCTGCCGTGGCAGCAACTGGCACAACGTCGCGACCTGAAACTGGTGATCCTGCCGCTGGACGATGACGGCGTGATCGACCTCGCCGCCGCCGTTCACCTGATCGGTCCGCGCACTCGCTTGCTGGCGGTCAGCCAGTTGTCCAACGTACTCGGTGCCTGGCAACCGTTGCCGGCACTGCTGGCGATGGCCAGGGCGCACAACGCACTGACCGTGGTCGATGGCGCTCAGGGCGTGGTCCATGGCCGGCATGATGTGCAAGCGCTGGGTTGTGACTTTTACGTATTTTCCAGCCACAAGCTGTACGGCCCCGATGGCCTCGGCGTGCTGTTCGGGCGCAACGCAGCGCTTGAGCAACTGCAGCCGTGGCAATTTGGCGGCGAGATGGTGCTGGAAACCAATTATCACGACGCCCGTTTCCGCCCGGCGCCACTGGGCTTCGAGGCCGGAACGCCGCCGATTGCCAGCGTGATCGGCCTCGGTGCGACCCTCGACTATCTGGCCGGTCTGGATCAGGACGCCGTGTCCGCTCACGAAGCGGCGCTGCATGATTATCTGCTGCGCGGCCTCGCCGCCCGCAATGGCATTCGTCTGCTGGGCAAGCCGCAACTGGCGCTGGCCAGTTTTGTCGTTGAAGGCGTACACAACGCCGATCTGGCTCATTTGCTGACCGAACAGGGCATCGCCGTGCGCGCCGGGCACCACTGCGCCATGCCGCTGCTCAAGCGCTTCGAACTGGCCGGGGCGATTCGCGTGTCGCTGGCGCTGTACAACGATTCCGAGGATCTTGAGCGGTTCTTTGAAGCGCTGGATCAAGCGCTGGAGTTGTTGCGATGAGTCTGCCGGTCGAGGCTGCCGAAGCGCTGCAAACGTTTCAGAACGCCACCGGTTGGGAACAACGGGCGCGGCTGTTGATGCAGTTTGGTGATCGTCTGCCGCCGTTGAGCGATGAAGACAAGTGCGAGGCCAATCGGGTGCACGGCTGTGAAAGTCAGGTGTGGCTGGTTGGCGAATTGCGCGATGGCCACTGGCAATTTGCAGCGGGCAGTGATGCGCGAATGATTCGCGGGTTGGTGGCGTTGCTGCTGTTGCGGGTCAACGGTTTGACCGCCGGCGAGCTGCAACAGTTGGACCTGCCGGACTGGTTCAATCAGTTGGGACTGTCGCGACAGTTGTCGCCGTCGCGCAGCAATGGCTTGAATGCCGTGCTGCAGCGGATGAATGAGTTGGCGGGCTAATCGCCATCGCTGGCAAGCCTGCTCCCACATTGGATTTTGGTGTTACACGGATTTTGTGTTCACTGAGGATCAATTGTGAGAGCTGGCTTGCCAGCGATGAGGCCATCAGCCACAACATCAAACCTGAGGCTTGACCCGATCCGCCGGACGCCGAACGCCCGCCACAATCTTGTCCACAGCCTTGGTCGCCGCGACCATGCCGAACGTCGCCGTGACCATCATCACTGCGCCAAACCCGCCGGCGCAGTCCAGCTTCACGCCATCACCGACAAAACTCTTCTGCAGGCAAATGCTGCCGTCCGGTTTCGGATAGCGCAGCTGTTCGGTGGAAAACACGCACGGCACGCTGTAATGGCGAGTCACAGTGCGCGAGAAACCATAGTCACGACGCAGCGTGGAGCGCACTTTCGAGGCCAGAGGATCATTGAACGTACGGTTGAGATCGCAGACCTGAATCAGCGTCGGATCGATCTGCCCGCCCGCCCCACCGGTGGTGATGATCTGGATCTTACGGCGCTTGCACCAGGCGATCAGCGCGGCTTTTGCGTTGACGGCGTCGATGCAGTCGATCACGCAATCGATGTTCGGCGTGATGTATTCGACCATGGTGTCGCGGGTGACGAAATCCGCCACGGCGTGCACCGTGCAGTCCGGGTTGATCCCGCGCAGACGCTCGGCCATCACCTCGACCTTGGGCTTGCCGACCGTGCTGTCGAGCGCGTGCAATTGGCGGTTGGCGTTGCTGACGCAGACGTCATCGAGGTCGAACAGCGAAATCTCGCCCACCCCGCAACGGGCCATGGCTTCCGCCGCCCAGGAACCGACGCCGCCAACGCCGACAATCGCCACATGGGCTGCACGCAGGCGCTCGAGGCCCTCGATGCCATACAAACGGGCGATGCCTGCAAACCGCGGATCTTCTGTACTCATGACCATTACCCTGAAAACCGGCGCGCATTATAGGACTACGCAGCGACAAGTTTTAAGCTTCAAGCTACAAGTGTAAGAACTTAAGTCAAAGTCGATTGCCCAACGTCCGGCATTTCCCCGTCTCTTGTAGGACTCGGCGAACTGCCGGTGTAGGATGCGCGCCCTCTTGGCGTCAATCAGCCGACCCTTCGTTCCACAGCCTTTGGAACCCGACACAGCTATGTCATCGCGTAAATTTGGACTCAACCTGGTGGTGGTTCTGGCAATCGCCGCCCTGTTCACCGGTTTCTGGGCGCTGATCAACCGCCCCGTCTCCGCGCCGAACTGGCCGGAGCAGATCTCCGGTTTCTCCTATTCACCGTTCCAGCAGGGACAGTTCCCACAGAAGGATCAGTATCCGTCCGACGATGAAATGCGCCGCGACCTGGAGATCATGAGCAAGCTGACGGACAACATCCGCATCTACTCGGTCGACGGCTCCCTGCAGGACATCCCGAAACTGGCGGAAGAATTCGGCCTGCGCGTGACCCTGGGGATCTGGATCAGCCCCGACCAGGAACGCAACGAGCGGGAAATCACCCGCGCCATCGAACTGGCCAACACTTCGCGCAGCGTGGTTCGCGTAGTCGTCGGTAACGAGGCGATCTTCCGCAAGGAAATCACTGCCCAGGAACTCAGCGTGCTGCTCGACCGTGTGCGCGCGGCCGTGAAAGTGCCGGTGACCACGTCCGAGCAATGGCACGTCTGGGAAGAGCACCCGGAACTGGCCAAGCACGTCGACCTGATTGCCGCGCACGTGCTGCCGTACTGGGAATTCATTCCGGTGGACAAGGCCGGGCAGTTTGTTTTCGACCGCGCCCGCGATCTGAAAAAGATGTTCCCGAAAAAGCCGCTGCTGCTGTCCGAAGTGGGCTGGCCGAGCAACGGCCGCATGCGCGGTGGCGCCGATGCGTCGCCGGCGGATCAGGCGATCTACCTGCGCACACTGGTCAACAAACTCAATCGCCAGGGCTTCAACTACTTCGTGATCGAAGCGTTTGACCAGCCGTGGAAGGCCAGCGACGAAGGCTCGGTCGGCGCTTATTGGGGCGTGTTCAACGCCGCGCGCCAACAGAAATTCAACTTCGAAGGCCCGGTGGTGGCGATCCCGCAATGGCGCGTGCTGGCCATCGGCTCGGTGGTGCTGGCGCTGTTGTCGCTGACCCTGCTGATGATCGACGGCTCGGCCCTGCGTCAGCGCGGTCGTACCTTCCTGACCTTTATCGCGTTCCTTTGCGGTTCGGTGCTGGTGTGGATCGGTTACGACTACAGCCAGCAATACAGCACGTGGTTCAGCCTGACGGTGGGCTTCCTGCTGGCGCTCGGTGCGCTCGGGGTGTTCATCGTGTTGCTGACCGAGGCCCACGAACTGGCCGAGGCGGTGTGGATCCACAAGCGTCGCCGTGAATTCCTGCCGGTGGTCGGCGATTCGGACTACCGCCCGAAAGTCTCGATCCACGTGCCCTGCTACAACGAGCCGCCGGAGATGGTCAAACAGACCCTCAACGCCCTGGCCAACCTCGACTATCCGGACTTCGAAGTCCTGATCATCGACAACAACACCAAGGATCCGGCGGTCTGGGAACCGGTGCGCGACTACTGCGAAACCCTCGGCCCGCGCTTCAAGTTCTTCCACGTCTCGCCCCTGGCCGGTTTCAAGGGCGGTGCGCTGAACTACCTGATCCCGCACACTGCCAAGGACGCCGAAGTGATCGCGGTGATCGACTCCGACTACTGCGTGCACCCGAACTGGCTCAAGCACATGGTGCCGCACTTCGCCGACCCGAAAATCGCCGTGGTGCAGTCACCGCAGGACTATCGCGACCAGAACGAAAGCACCTTCAAGAAGCTGTGCTACGCCGAATACAAAGGCTTCTTCCACATCGGCATGGTCACCCGCAACGACCGCGACGCGATCATCCAGCACGGCACCATGACCATGACCCGCCGTTCGGTTCTGGAAGAACTGGGCTGGGCCGACTGGTGCATCTGTGAAGACGCCGAGCTTGGTCTGCGGGTATTCGAGAAAGGCCTGTCGGCGGCGTATTACCACGACAGTTACGGCAAGGGTCTGATGCCGGACACCTTCATCGACTTCAAGAAGCAGCGTTTCCGCTGGGCCTACGGTGCGATCCAGATCATCAAGCGCCACACCCGCAGCCTGCTGCGCGGCAAGGACACCGAGCTGACGCGCGGCCAGCGTTACCACTTCCTCGCGGGCTGGCTGCCGTGGGTGGCGGACGGCATGAACATCTTCTTCACCGTCGGCGCGCTGTTGTGGTCGGCGGCAATGATCATCGTGCCGCAACGGGTCGACCCACCGCTGCTGATCTTCGCGATCCCGCCGCTGGCGCTGTTCGTATTCAAGGTCGGCAAGATCATCTTCCTCTACCGTCGCGCCGTGGGCGTGAACCTCAAGGATGCGTTCTGCGCGGCACTGGCCGGGCTGGCGTTGTCGCACACCATCGCCAAAGCGGTGCTGTACGGTTTCTTCACCAGCAGCATTCCGTTCTTCCGCACCCCGAAAAACGCCGACAACCATGGCTTCTGGGTGGCGATTTCCGAGGCCCGGGAAGAGCTGTTCATCATGCTGCTGTTGTGGGGCGCGGCGCTGGGGATCTTCCTGGTGCAGGGCATTCCGAGCAACGACATGCGCTTCTGGGTGGCCATGCTTCTGGTGCAGTCGCTGCCGTACGTGGCGGCGCTGATCATGGCGTTCCTGTCGTCGCTGCCAAAACCATCGGCGGCGCCTGAACCGGCACCGGTGGTCTAAATCCTTCCGGATGCACTAAACGGCGGCCAATGGTCGCCGTTTTGCTTTAAGATAACCGCCATTTTGCAGGGCCAAGGCCCCGATGGCCTGCCCCTAGACCTGTGGGAGCGAGCTTGCTCGCGATGAGTCCGTCACATTCAACACTTATGTTGAACAGGACATCGTCATCGCGAGCAAGCTCGCTCCCACATTTACAGCTTTCGGAGTTTTCCATGACGGCCCACGCCGACCTTTCGCCGACCCTCCAACTCGCCATCGACCTGATCCGCCGTCCGTCCGTGACGCCGGTCGACGCCGATTGCCAGAAGCAGATGATGCAGCGCCTGGGCGATGCCGGTTTCCAGCTGGAACCGATGCGCATCGAAGATGTGGATAACTTCTGGGCGACTCACGGCAAAGGCGACGGCCCGGTACTGTGCTTCGCCGGCCACACCGATGTGGTGCCGACCGGCCCGGTGACCGCCTGGCAGATCGACCCGTTCAACGCGGTGATCGACGAGCACGGCATGCTCTGCGGCCGTGGCGCGGCGGACATGAAAGGCAGCCTGGCTTCGATGACAGTCGCGGCCGAGCGTTTTGTCGCCGACTACCCGGACCACAAGGGCAAGGTTGCGTTTCTGATCACCAGCGACGAAGAAGGCCCGGCGCATCACGGCACCAAGGCCGTGGTCGAGCGTCTGGCAGCCCGCAACGAACGCCTGGACTGGTGCATCGTCGGTGAACCGTCGAGCACCACGCTGGTGGGCGACGTGGTGAAGAACGGTCGTCGCGGCTCCCTCGGCGCCAAACTGACCGTGCGCGGCGTGCAGGGCCACGTGGCATATCCGCACCTGGCGAAGAACCCGATCCACCTCGCTGCCCCGGCTCTGGCCGAACTGGCTGCCGAGCATTGGGATCACGGCAACGATTTCTTCCCGCCGACCAGTTTCCAGATTTCCAACGTCAACTCCGGCACCGGCGCGACCAACGTGATTCCGGGCGATCTGGTGGCGGTGTTCAACTTCCGTTTCTCCACCGAATCAACCGTTGAAGGCCTGCAGAAACGCGTGGCCGACATTCTCGACAAGCATGGCCTGGACTGGCACATCGACTGGGCGCTGTCCGGTCTGCCGTTCCTCACCGAGCCGGGCGCACTGCTCGACGCGGTGTCTTCGAGCATCAAGGACATCACCGGCCGCGAGACCAAGGCATCCACCAGCGGCGGCACCTCCGACGGTCGTTTCATCGCGACCATGGGTACGCAGGTTGTTGAGCTGGGCCCGGTCAACGCGACCATCCACCAGGTCAACGAGCGCGTACTGGCGGCCGATCTCGACGTGCTGACCGAGATCTACTATCAGACCCTGATCAAGTTGCTCGCCTGATGCTCGCGTGTCCGATCTGCAGTGAACCGCTGACCGCGGTGGATAACGGCGTGGTCTGCCCCGTCGGCCACCGCTTTGACCGCGCGCGACAGGGTTACCTGAACCTGCTGCCGGTGCAGCATAAGAACAGCCGTGATCCCGGCGACAACCAAGCGATGGTCGAGGCCCGCCGCGACTTCCTGAACGCCGGGCATTACGCGCCGGTGGCCAAACGTCTGGCGGAGCTGGCAGCCGGTTACGCGCCGGCCCGCTGGGTCGATATCGGTTGTGGCGAGGGTTACTACACCGCGCAGATCGCCGAAGCATTGCCGAACGCTGACGGCTACGCACTGGACATCTCGAAGGAAGCGGTCAAACGCGCCTGCAAACGCAATCCGGCGCTGACCTGGTTGATTGCGAGCATGGCCCGGGTGCCACTGGCCTCCGGCAGCTGCCAGTTTCTGGCCAGCGTTTTCAGTCCGCTGGATTGGGAAGAAGCCAAGCGCCTGCTCAGTGTTGGCGGCGGCCTGATGAAGGTCGGCCCGACCAGCGGCCACCTGATGGAACTGCGCGAACGCCTGTACGACGAAGTGCGCGAGTACACCGACGACAAGCATCTGGCCCTGGTGCCGGAAGGCATGGCACTGGCGCACAGTGAAACCCTGGAATTCAAGCTGACGCTGGACAAGCCCGAGGATCGCGCCAACCTGCTGGCGATGACACCCCACGGCTGGCGCGCCAGTGCCGAGCGCCGCGCGGCGGTCATCGAACAGGCCGAGCCGTTCGTGACCACCGTCTCGATGCGCTACGATTATTTCGTTCTTCAATAACCTTTGGTCTCGGGCAACGACCCGGGGCCGGCTAAATCCGCGAATGGATTTTTCAGACCCGCAGTGAGGACATCCATGCGCCAACCGGACATCGAGATTTACCTGAAAGACGCCGACGTCGACCACAAGGCCATTTCCGCCTGGCTGGGCGCCGCCCTCGGCCCGTGCAGCGAATGGGTGCAGAAAGGCCAGACCTGGAAGTGCAAGGCCGGCAACATCCCGGTGACCTGGCTGCCGAAAGCCGTGGGCAAGTGGAACAGCCTGTACCTGGAAAGCGACGCGACCCCATGGGACGACGACATCGCCTGCGCCCGCGCAGCGTTTGCCGCGCTGAATGTCGAAGTGCGCTGCGCGCCGGGGACGTGGGTCGAGGAAGAAGGTGAGGAGACGGCGGATCGCTGGATCCGGATCAGCGCCGACGGTGAAGAAGAAATCACCTGGAAAACGGCCTGAAAGCAGCTTCGAGCTGCAAGCCTCAAGCTGCAAGCCTGACCGCTTGAAGCTTGTAGCTCGAGACTGGCCGCAGGCCCTCCCTTACAGGCCTACAACATCCTCAGCCTGCAACCCCTTCTGCCCTTCCACCACCGCGTATTCAACCTGCTGACCCTCGGTCAGCGAACGGTGGCCTTCGCCACGGATCGCGCGGTAGTGCACGAACACGTCCACCCCGTCTTCGCGCTGAATGAAGCCGTAGCCCTTGGCGTCGTTGAACCACTTCACGTTGCCGGTTTCACGTGTTGCCATCTGTTCATACTCCTTTTTTATTATTGAACAGGCTTTTCGCAGGAAAGCCTTTGAGGAACGTCAGCCTGCATCCGACGTCCATAAAAGGGCCCCGGCGACAGATCGCCGAGTATATGACAGGCGGCAAAACTCTCAACAGGAGATTACTTCGCCGCTTTTTTGCCGATTTTCGCCCAATACGGCAAACTGTCGACCGCCCGAGCAAACGCTCGGTTTATCCACTCACGCAGAAGCCGTATGACCCGTTCCCCGTTCCGCCGTCTTGTGTTTGGCACCTTGCGCCGACTGTTGTATCTCTGGGTTCGCTCCGAGACGATCAACCAGTCGTCGTTCACCCTCAACCTAGACCGCAGTCGTCCGGTTTTCTACGTCCTGCAAAACCCATCGCTGACCGATCTGGCGGTGGTCGACACCGAGTGCACCAAGGCCGGTCTGCCGCGCCCGGTGTTGCCGGTGTCCGTGGGTTCGCTGATCGAACCGGCGGCGTTCTTCTACCTGACGCCGGACCCGGACTGGCTCGGCCGCCAGGACAAGCGCGGCGCGCCGCCGACCCTGACCCGACTGGTCAGCGCCCTGAGCCAGAACGCTGCCGAAGATGCACAGATCATTCCGGTCAGCGTGTTCTGGGGCCAGTCGCCGGACAGCGAGAACAGCCCGTGGAAACTGCTGTTCGCCGACAGCTGGGCCGTCACCGGGCGTCTGCGTCGTCTGCTGAGCATCATGATTCTGGGACGCAAGACCCGCGTGCAATTCTCCGCACCGATCCACCTGCGCGAGCTGATCGAACACAACAAGGGCCACGAACGCACCGTGCGCATGGCCCAGCGAATCCTGCGGGTGCACTTTCGCAACCTCAAGGCTGCGGTGATCGGCCCGGACATTTCCCACCGGCGCAACCTGGTCAAAGGCCTGCTCAACCAGCCGCTGGTCAAGCAAGCGATCCTCGACGAAGCCGAGCGCGAAAACATCTCCCCGGAAAAAGCCAAGGCCCAGGCCCTGCGCTATGGCAACGAGATCGCCTCGGACTACACCTACACCGCGATCCGTTTTCTGGAAGTGGTACTGAGCTGGTTCTGGAACAAGATCTACGACGGGATCAAGGTCAACCACATCGAAGGCGTGCAGAAGGTCGCCCAGGGTCACGAAGTGATCTACGTACCGTGCCACCGCAGCCATATCGACTACCTGCTGCTGTCGTACCTGCTGTTCCGCAACGGCCTGACCCCGCCGCACATCGCCGCCGGGATCAACCTGAACATGCCGGTGATCGGCAGCCTGCTGCGTCGCGGCGGTGCGTTCTTCATGCGCCGCACGTTCAAGGGCAATCCGCTGTACACCTCGGTGTTCAACGAGTACCTGCACACCCTGTTCACCACAGGTTTCCCGGTCGAGTACTTCGTCGAAGGCGGTCGCTCGCGTACCGGGCGCATGCTGCAACCGAAAACCGGGATGCTGGCGATCACCCTGCGCAGTTTCCTGCGTTCGTCGCGGATGCCGATCGTGTTCGTGCCGGTGTACATCGGTTACGAGCGCGTGCTTGAAGGCCGGACCTACCTCGGCGAACTGCGTGGCGCGAGCAAGAAGAAAGAATCGATCTTCGACATCTTCAAAGTCATCGGCGCGCTCAAGCAGCGCTTTGGCCAGGTGGCGGTGAACTTCGGCGAGCCGATCAAACTCGCGGAATTCCTCGACAGCGAACAACCAGGGTGGCGCCAACAGGAACTCGGCCCGCAGTACAAGCCGGCCTGGCTCAACGAAACCACCAACCGCCTCGGCGAGAAAGTCGCGCAGCATCTGAACGAAGCGGCGGCGATCAACCCGGTCAACCTGGTGGCGCTGGCGCTGCTCTCGACTACGCGCCTTGCACTCGACGATCGGGCCATGGCGCGGGTGCTGGATCTGTATCTGGCATTGCTGCGCAAAGTTCCGTACTCGCCGCACACCACCTTGCCGGAAGGCGATGGCCGGGCGCTGATCGAACACGTGAAGGAAATGGATCTGCTGTCCGAGCAGAACGATGCGCTGGGCAAGATTTTGTACCTGGACGAGCAGAACGCCGTCCTGATGACCTACTACCGCAACAACGTGCTGCACATCTTCGCCCTGCCGGCGCTGCTGGCGAGTTTCTTCCAGAGCACCTCGCGCATGAGCCGCGAACAGATCCTGCGCTATACCCGCGCACTGTATCCGTACCTGCAATCGGAACTGTTCATCCGCTGGACCCTGGACGAACTGGATGCGGTGATCGATCAGTGGCTCCAAGCGTTCGTCGAACAAGGCCTGCTGCGCTTCGAAAAAGACGTCTACCTGCGCCCGGCGCCAAGCTCGCGGCATTTTGTGCTGCTGACATTGCTGTCGAAGAGCATCGCCCAGACCCTGCAACGCTTCTACATGACGGTTTCCCTGCTGCTCAACAGCGGCCAGAACAGCATCAGCGCCGAAGAACTCGAAGACTTGTGCACGGTCATGGCCCAGCGCCTGTCGATCCTGCATGGCCTGAACGCGCCGGAATTCTTCGACAAGAGCCTGTTCCGCCACTTCATCCAGACCCTGCTCGACCTCGACGTGCTGCGTCGCGATGAAGCCGGCAAGCTGAGCTATCACGAACTGCTCGGCGAACTGGCCGAAGGCGCAGCCAAACGGGTGTTGCCGGCGGAGATTCGCCTGTCGATCCGTCAGGTAGCCCTGCATCGCAGCGAAGATGCGGCCGATCAGGTCGCCCCCCCTGTGCAAAGCGACTAAATTGCTACAGGCGCCAGGCTTCTTCTGGCGCCGTCGATACGGAGATCTGCGATGAAAAAACTTTCTCTGCTGGCCGCCACCACCCTGCTCAGCGCCTGCCAGTCGACTTCACCGGCCGGCAAGGTCAGTCTCGACGGCGAAGTGTTCTATCTGCAACGCATCGCCCTGCCACCCAGTGCGACCTTGAGTGTGAGCCTGCAGGACGTTTCGCTGGCCGATGCTCCGGCCATGGTGCTCGACGAACAGAAAGGCCCGGTCAAAGGCCAGGTGCCGCTGCCGTTCCACTTGAGCTACGATCCGGCCCAGGTCAAACCCGGCCACCGCTACTCGGTCAGCGCACGCATTGAAGTCAACGGCGAGCTGATGTTCATCACCACCGAAAACCATGCCGTGCAGCTCGATGGCAAGGATCCGCAGCCACTGAAGATCCGCGTCGACGCCGCCCGCTAACTCTCTCCGAACAAGGAAGCCGCCATGCTCCGCCCTACCCTTCGCTTCGCCGGCCTGTGCGCGGGCCTGATGATCTCCGCCAACGCACTGGCCCTGTCCCTCAGCGACCTGTCGCAAGGCGACGCCACCGGCGGCCTCAAGGACGCCCTGACCCAAGGCGCACAACTGGCCGTCAAACAACTCGGCACCCCGGGTGGCTTCAGTAACAACCCGGACGTGAAAATCGAACTGCCGGGCAAACTCGGCAAAGTCGCCGGCAAGATGAAAGCCTTCGGCATGGGCGCCCAGGTCGAGGAGCTGGAAACCGCCATGAACAAGGCTGCGGAAACCGCCGTCACCCAGGCCCAGCCGATCCTGGTCGACGCCGTGAAGAAAATGAGCGTGGAAGACGCCAAAGGCATCCTCAGCGGCGGCAACGACTCCGCCACCCAATACCTGGACAAATCCAGCCGCGAACAGATCCGCACCAAGTTCCTGCCGATCGTCAAACAGGCAACCGACAAAGTCGGCGTAGCCCAGAAATACAACGCCTTCGCTGGCCAGGCCGCGACCTTCGGCGTGGTCGATGCGAAAAGCGCCAACATCGAAAGCTACGTCACCGAACAAGCGCTCAACGGCCTGTTCGAAATGATCGGCAAGCAGGAAGAAACCATCCGCAAGAACCCGGCCGCTGCGGCGACGAGTCTGGCGAAAAAAGTGTTTGGTACGCTCTAAACCGGCACCACACGGGAGTGAGTTTTCTCACTCCCGTTGTTCAATCCGTCGCCAGCAGACACACGTAAAAAGTACACCCACTCGCGTCCCATTTTCTTCTTCTCGAAAACCTGCAGCTCAACCAACCCGCTCAACGTCAACACCGCTGTGTTGTAGGCACAACCAAGATGCTCCTTGACGTTCCCCGCCGTGAACTCCTTCGCCACCCCGCTCCTGGCCACCTGATAAATCGCCCGCTGCCGCTCTGTCAGCCGATCAAAAAAGCCCGAACAGGTCAGCCAGCGCTCGAAGCCTTCGCTGTACGCCACACTCTTGCGGTACACGTCGGTAAAACCCTCCACCGCCCGCAAAATCACCGAACACTGAAACTCGATGAAGTACGTCAGGTCGAGCTCATCAGCCTCGCTGTGCAAATACGACCGCCCGTACTTTACCGGCGCGTTGCGCAGTAAAAGACTGATCGCGATATAGCGGAATGCCGAAAACTCGTACTTGAACATGAGCCAGTAAAACAGCGCCCTGGCGACCCGCCCGTTGCCATCGCGAAAGGGATGTTCATAGCCCAGGGCAAAGTGCAGCGTGATCGCCTTGATCAGCGGATGCAGGTAGTTTTTTTGCCGAGGTGAACCCTGTGGTTGATTGACCCACTGCGAGAGCAAATCCAGTCGCCTCACTAATCCGGCGGCAGGCGGTGGCGAGTGGACGGTATTCCCTTCGCAGTCCTGCACCACCACTTCATCGTTGGTCCTGAAAAGCCCGGGGTCGTACTGCTCGTCATCAATACCCTCGACACCGACCCGATGCATCGACGCAATCAACTCCACGCTCAAAGGTTCGTAACGTTTTTCCCAGGCGAAATTCATCATCCGGAAATTACCCATGACCATCCGCTCATCCGGCGTCCGGGGCTGGCGCCGTTGCTTGAGCATGTCCTTGGCAACACGGGTAGTGGTCGCGGCGCCTTCCAGCTGACTGCTGCTGATCGCCTCATCCTCGATCAGATCGTTAAGCAAATAACTGAAATGCGCCCGCTCGCCTATCTGGCTGGTCATGTACTCCAGCGACGCCGTCGTGGTTTGCCGATCAACCACTGAAAGGGCCTTCTGCGCGGTTGGTGTCGGCACAAACTTTCCCCACTGGGCCGGCTCCCCCAAAGGCAGAAGATGAATGTACTGAGCGGCCCGCGCCTTCTTGACCAACGCCCAACACAAACGCGAGTCCAGCCCGCTGGGCCAGCGATACCGCAAATCCTCAAAAGGCAGATACCGCCCCTGATCATCCAGCGGCTTGAGCAACGCAAGGTAGTCCGCCAGACGCTGCTTGTGAGGCGCGCGCATCAACAACTCAAAGACCGGATCGGCCCGACCTTTCAATACCGGCGGTTTCTTCATCAACGCTGCTCAACCAAGGCTGCAAAACAGCCTCGAGTACAGCACCGCCAACACAGCGACTCAATATCGGAGGCGTCTGAAAAACATGTAGGAGAGAACACCCCCTCCTACAACGAGCAAATAAAGGCGTAAACCACAATGAGCGTTAGCTCGAGTACCGCTCTTGACGTGCCGGCCCCTTCGGCCGGCTGAGTGGAGGGATTTATCCGGGGGTAGGCGCGTAGCGCCGTTCGACGAAGTCGAACACATCGAGAGGAGGTGCAGCGAAGCAAACCGGAGGCGATGCCCCCGGATGAATCCCAGAACGAAGGAACCCCGAGCCCCAGCGAGGGGCCGAACGCCGGGGCCCAGACCTTTGGTTCCTTTGGGGCGTTTGCCAAAGGGACTCGCCGTAAGGGCGAAACCGCCAGCCGCAACACCCGCAGAAATGGATATTCGCCCAAAACCCCAAGAGCATGGTCGGCCCAAAGGCCGCCACGCTCAAACAGCCTCAAGCCTCCTTGCGAACCCGGAACCAGGCCGCATACAACGCCGGCAAAAACAAAAGCGTCAGAGCAGTAGCAACAATCAACCCCCCCATGATCGCCACCGCCATCGGCCCGAAAAACACACTGCGAGAAAGCGGAATCATCGCCAGCACCGCTGCCAGCGCCGTCAGCACAATCGGCCGGAACCGCCGCACGGTCGCCTCAATAATCGCCTGCCACGGCTTGAGCCCGGCGGCGATGTCCTGCTCGATCTGATCCACCAGAATCACCGAGTTACGCATGATCATCCCCGACAGCGCGATCGTCCCGAGCATCGCCACAAACCCGAACGGCTGACGGAACACCAGCAGAAACAGCGTCACTCCGATCAAACCCAGCGGTGCAGTCAGAAACACCATCGCCGTGCGCGAAAAACTGCGCAGCTGCACCATCAGCAACGTCAGCACCACGACAATGAACATCGGCACCCCGGCGTTCACCGACTTCTGCCCACGCTCCGAATCCTCCACCGTACCGCCGACATCCAGCAGATAACCGTCCGGCAACTCGGCCCGGATCGGATCAAGCGTCGGCAGGATCTGCTTCACCAGTGTCGCCGGCTGCTCCTTGCCATAGATGTCCGCGCGCACGGTCACGTTCGGCAGGCGATTGCGGTGCCAGATGATGCCCTCCTCGAAGCCATATTCCAGGGTGGCAATCTGCGACAGCGCGACGCTGCGACCGTTATCGGTGGGCACCGCCAGACTCGGCAGCAACGACAGTTCGGTGCGCTCGTGCACGGTGCCGCGCAGGAGGATTTCGATCAGTTCGTTGTCCTCGCGGTACTGGCTGACGCTGGATCCGGTCAGCGAACTCTGGAGGAATTTCGCCAGATTCGCCGTGCTCACTCCCAGGGCCCGGGCGCGATCCTGATCGATGTTCAGGTACACGACCTTGCTCGGCTCTTCCCAGTCCAGATGCACGTTGACCACATGCGGATTCTCGCGCACCTTGGCCGCGACTTTTCGGGCCAGCGCACGGACTTCCTCGATGTGCTCGCCGGTGACGCGGAACTGCACCGGATAGCCGACCGGAGGACCGTTTTCCAGGCGCGTGACCCGCGAACGCAGGGCCGGGAACTGCTCGTTCAACGTGTCGATCAGCCACGTGCGCAGCGCTTCGCGTTCCTCGATGGTTTTCGCCAGCACGACGAACTGGGCGAAGCTCGCCGCCGGCAGTTGTTGATCCAGCGGCAGGTAGAAACGTGGCGAACCGGTGCCGACGTAAGCGACGTAGTTATCGATGCCAGCGTGATCCTTGAGCATCGCTTCCAGGCGTTTGACCTCACCCGTGGTATTGGCCAGCGAAGCGCCTTCGGCAAGCTTCAGATCGACCATCAGCTCCAGTCGCCCGGAAGCCGGGAAGAACTGCTGCGGCACGAACCGGAACAACGCCACCGACGCCAAGAACAGCAGCACGGTGAGCACGATCACGGTTTTACGCCGACGCACGCACCACTCCACCAGACGCCGCACCCGTTGGTAGAACGGCGTGCCGTAGGGGTCGGTCTGGCCGTCAGCCGTACCGTGTTTGGCCGCGTGAATTTTCGCCAGATCCGGCAGGAGCTTTTCCCCCAGATACGGCACGAACACCACGGCCGCCACCCAGGATGCGAGCAAGGCGATGGTCACCACCTGGAAGATCGAGCGGGTGTATTCGCCAGTGCCGGACTGCGCCGTGGCGATCGGCAGGAAACCGGCGGCGGTGATCAGCGTACCGGTGAGCATCGGGAACGCGGTGCTGGTCCATGCATAACTGGCAGCCTTGATCCGGTCGAAACCCTGCTCCATTTTGATCGCCATCATTTCCACGGCGATGATCGCGTCGTCCACCAGCAAACCCAGCGCCAGCACCAGCGCGCCGAGGGAGATTTTGTGCAGGCCGATGCCGAGGTAATACATGCAGGCGAAGGTCATCGCCAGCACCAGCGGAATGGTCAGCGCCACCACCATGCCGGTGCGCACGCCGAGGGAGAAGAAACTCACCAGCAACACAATGGCCAGTGCCTCGATCAGCACCTGGACGAACTCGCCGACACCGGTTTTCACGGCGGCGGGCTGGTCGGAGACCTTGCGCAACTGCATGCCGGCCGGCAGGTTTTTCTGGATCCGGGCGAACTCGATTTCCAGAGCCTTGCCCAGCACCAGAATGTCGCCGCCGTCCTTCATCGCCACCGCAAGACCGATGGCGTCTTCGCCCATAAAGCGCATGCGCGGCGCCGGAGGATCGTTGAAACCGCGCCGCACATCAGCGACATCGGAGATGCGGAACGTACGATCACCGACGCGTATCGGGAAGTTCTTGATCTCGTCGACTGTCTGAAAATTCCCCGAAACCCGTAGCTGCAATCGCTCGCTGCCGGTTTCAAAGAAGCCGGCGGTGGACACGGCGTTCTGTTCTTCCAGCGCCTGCTGCACCGCCGCCAGCGGCAAGCCGAGGGTGGCGAGTTTGACGTTGGACAGTTCGACCCAGACCTTCTCGTCCTGCAAACCAAGCAAGTCAACCTTGCCCACATCCTTGACCCGCTGCAGCTGGATCTGGATACGGTCAGCGTAATCCTTGAGCACCGCGTAGTCGAAACCGTCGCCGGTCAGCGCATAGATATTTCCGAAAGTGGTGCCGAACTCATCGTTGAAAAACGGCCCCTGAATGCCCGGCGGCAGGGTCTGGCGAATGTCGCTGACTTTCTTGCGCACCTGATACCAGAGATCCGGAATCTGCACCGAATGCATCGAGTCGCGGGCAATGAACGTGACCTGGGATTCACCGGGGCGCGAGAACGAAACGATGCGTTCGTACTCACCGGTTTCCATCAGTTTTTTTTCGATGCGCTCGGTGACCTGACGCGAGACTTCCTGGGCCGTGGCGCCGGGCCAACGGGTCTGAATGACCATCGCCTTGAAGGTGAACGGCGGGTCTTCGCTCTGGCCGAGCTTGGTGTAGGACAAGGCGCCGACGATCGCCAGCAAAAGCATCAGGAACAGTACGATCTGGCGATTGCGCAGCGCCCAGGCGGAAAGATTGAAACCCATCGGGGATTACTCCTTGTCCGCCAAATTGACCACGCGGTTGGAGCGATCCACCGGACGCACCTGCTGCCCTTCCAGCAGCACGTGCACGCCGGCGGCGACCACCCAGTCGCTGGCGTTCAGGCCTTCGAGCACCGGCACGGTTTTCTCACCGAACGGGCCGGTGCGCACCGGGGTCTTTTTCAGGGTGTTGTTGGCGCTGACGACCCAGACGTAGGTCGCGCCGTTTTCGGCCGTCAGCGCCGAGAGCGGCACCGACAGCGGGATGACATCGGCGGTCTGCACGAAGACCCGGGCGCTCTGGCCCAGTTCTGCCGGGACTTTGCCGGAGGTGAATGAAATGCGTGCGGCAAAGGTGCGGGATTTCGGATCGGCGGCTGGCGACAGCTCGCGGATCTGCCCGGCGAAGCGCTGGTTCTGTTGTGTCCACAGCTCTACCGACACCGGCTGGCCGACCTTAAAGCGACCGAAGCTCTGCTCCGGCAGGCTGATCAGCACTTCCCGTTCACCGTCAGTGGCGAGGGTGAAAACGGTCTGCCCGGCGGCGACCACTTGGCCGACTTCCACCGAACGCTTGGCCACCACGCCATCCTGCGGTGCGCGCAACACGGCGTAACTGGCCTGATTGGTCGAGACGTTGAATTCGGCTTTGATCTGTTTGAGGCGGGCTTCGCCTGAGCGATAGAGGTTCTCGGCATTGTCATAGGCCGAGCGGCTGACCATCTGCCGTTCCATCAGGGTCTTGTAGCGGTCACGCTCGGCGCGCACCAGGTTCAGGTTGGCTTCGGCGGCCGCGACCTGGGCCCGGGTGGCTTCCAGTTGCAGGCGTACATCCTGCGGATCGAGTTCGGCGAGCGGTTGATCGGCCTTCACCCGCTGACCTTCCTCGACCAGTCGTCGGCTGACTTTGCCGCCGATGCGGAACGCCAGATCGGGTTCGTAGCGGGCGCGAACCTCGCCCGGATAACTTTCCATCGCCTGCGCCGAAGGCTCTGGCTGCACCACCATGGCCGGTCGCACACTGACTGGCGTCACCTCTTCCTTGCCACATGCCGACAATAAAAACGCCAGACTGACTGGCACCGCAAAGGACAACGCATGGCGGAACATGGTGAAGGACCTTTCGCTAAGGAGGCTTGGAATAATTATACTGGCCGGTATGTTATTAATAGCAAACTCACCAGTCCAGTATTAAAAGCGAAGAATGTCGAACAATCTTTCCACTCCAAACGGCCCCGGCCGACCGAAGGATCCGGCCAAGCGCCAGGCGATTCTCGAGGCGGCGAAAATCCTGTTTCTGAGTCATGGCTATGCCAACACCAGCATGGACGCGGTGGCCGCCGAGGCCGGGGTGTCAAAGCTGACGGTGTACAGCCATTTCAACGACAAGGAGACGCTGTTCTCTGCCGCCGTGGTGGCCAAATGCGAGGAGCAATTGCCGCCACTGTTCTTCGAATTGCCGGACGGCATTGCGGTGGAAAATGTGTTGCTGAACATTGCGCGAGGCTTTCACCACCTCATCAACAGTGAGGAATCGGTAAACCTGCATCGTCTGATCATGGCGCTGGGCAGTCAGGATCCCAATCTGTCACTGATCTTCTTCGAGGCCGGCCCCCAGCGTATGGTGCAAGGCATGGAACGATTGCTGGGGCGGATTCACGAAACCGGCGTGTTGAGCATCGACAACCCGCACAACGCCGCCGAGCACTTCTTTTGCCTGATCAAGGGCGCCGGGAATTTCCGCCTGTTGTACGGCTGCGGTGAGCCACTGACCGGCGAGGCGGCGGAAAGTCATGTGCAGGAAGTGGTCGGACTGTTCATGCGGGCCTATCGACCCTAGTTTCTGCGGTGTCTGTCCTGACGCTATCGCTGGCAAGCCAGCTCCCACAGGGATCGAAGTGTGATCACTGATTGTGTGCACACCACTGAACCTGTGGGAGCTGACTTGCCAGCGATTGGGGACGACCAGGCCTCAGGCCTTGAGCGCTTTCTTCGGGTAGATGTCGTAACGGCTGGATTTGCCGTCCAGTGCATGACTCGGTTTCGGCCCTTCGATGCACGGCGCCTTGCGCGGGCGCTTGACCACCACCCGGTGTGTGGCCAGTGCCAACGCCGCTTCCAGCAAGGCCGGCGCATCCGGATCATCGCCCACCAACGGGCGGAACAGGCGCATTTCCTTCTTCACCAGTGCGGTTTTCTCACGATGCGGGAACATCGGGTCGAGGTAGATCACCTGCGGCGGCTCGCCTTCCCAATTGCGCATCACCTCGATGGAGTTGCCCTTGAGCAGCTTCATCCGCGCCACGATCGGCGCCACCTCGAAGTCTTCCGCCGCACGGGCCAGACCATCCTCCAGCAACGCGCCGATCAGCGGCTGACGCTCAATCAGGCTCATCTCGCAACCGAGACTGGCCAGTACGAACGCGTCTTTCCCGAGCCCCGCCGTCGCATCCAGCACCCGTGGACGCACGCCCTGGGCGATGCCGACCGCCTTGGCGATCATCTGCCCGCTACCACCGCCATACAACCGGCGATGGGCCGCGCCGCCCTCGACGAAATCGACCCGCACCGGGCCCGGCGCATCCGGCCCCAGTTGTTGCAGCTGCAAACCCTGCTCGCCGACTTGCAGGGCAAACTCGCCGTCAGCCACCTGCAACGGCAGGCTCAGGCGCTGCGCCCACTGCTCGGCCTGCGCTTCGAACGTCGGGCCGAGGGCCTCGACATGGATGCGGCAGGCCGCGGGTTGCTCAATCATGGAAAACACGCTCAAAAAAGTTAAGGATCGGCAAAAACCGCCGATAACCCAATCAACGCGCATTTTGCCAGAGCTGAGCGTCAACCGAAAAAAATGTCAGGCATTCTTCCCACATCGATTGGCTACCTTTCGCCCACAGGCGATTTCAGCCGTCATAACACTCAAGCATTGGGCGGCGTCAGCCACCTGTGGCAGGATTTTTTTGCCCAGGCGCTGGCCGAACAATCGAGTGATGTGGTGCCGGCCTGCGGCACTTTCCCGCCGGTTGACCTGGAAAGCCCTGAAGAACCGACCGTCGGCAGTGAACTGCATGCGCACATCATCAGCCAGCGCGAATGCGATGTGGTGGAAACCGAGGTGCGTCCGCCGGAGCCGCTGTTCCTGCCAATCGCCGAAATCGACATGACACTGGCCGAGCCGTACCCTCCATTCCCGCCGGAAGCCATCAAGACTCAGCAAAAACAGCAGGAATTCGACAGCAGCTGGGTTCGCCCGATCGTGATCAACAACGGTCAGCCGATTCCGGAGCCGGGCCCTGCCCCGCAGAAAAAACCGCTTTACCTGCCGATTGCCGAATTCGATCTGGATCTGCTGCAGCCTTACCCGCCGTTCCCGCCGGAAGCCATCGTCGAGCAGCAAAAAGCCCTGGACTTCGATAACGGCTGGGTGCGCCCGATCGTTCAGCAGAACCTGCGCATCGCCGCCTGATTTCTCAGCGACACACACTCCAGCGTCCGACATCGACATGAAAGTGGTTGCGATGGGCGGCGTTGTAATCCGGACTCAACACCACACTGAACGACTCGCAGGCACCATCGCGCACCTGACGCAGAAACTGCGCGTCCTGATTTTGCTTCGGCCAGTCCTTGAGTACGCTGATCGCGCGACCATCCGCCAGACGGAAGCCGGCAATGTCCAGCGCATCGGCGCTGGCGTGGCGACTGAGCGCGCCGTTCTCGCGGTTGTAGACGTTGCGGCAGGCGAAGCTGCCGAGGTGATCGACACGCGCCACCGACTGACCGTAGGCCCGCTGCGCCGCCGGTTGCAGCGTATGACGCTCGAACATCGCGAACGCCACGGCCAACGGGCAACTGGCGAGAAAGCTGCTGCTGAGCCCCACCCCGCCGCCCTGCACGCGCAAAGCACCCATCAGCGGGCATTTGGCATCGGGGCTGTCGGCCTGTGGCGAAACCCGCAGGCCGGAGCTGCCCAGCGCCTGCTCACACAAGGCCGGATCGCTGCGCAGACGCATCAACTTATAGCCTGTGAGCCAGTTGGGCGTCGCCTGCACGTCCAGCGGCGCCCACGGGTTCCATTGCGGCGGCACATCGAGCCAACCGCGCCAGACGCCGATCAGGCCGCCACCGATGATCAGCAGCCCCGCCAACAGTAGCCAGCGCCCCATGCTCATCCCTTGAAGAATTGATTGGCCTTGGCGTACGGCATCGAACGAGAGGTGAAGGTGAATGTGCCGGACTGCTGGATTTCTTCAGCCGCGCGGAAAAACTCGCCGAACGCTGCCAGTGCCAGCGCCGAACCGGTGCTGATCCGCTTCACGCCCATGTCCTCAAGCTGCTGCACCGTCAGCTTCAAGCCGCCGGACATCAACACATTGACCGGTTTCGGCGCCACCGCGCGCACCACCGCCAGGACTTCTTCGGCGGTTCGCAGGCCCGGCGCGTACAGCACGTCGGCGCCGGCTTCGGCAAAGGCCTGCAGACGAAGGATGGTGTCGTTGAGATCGGGATTGCCGTGCAGATAGTTTTCCGCACGGGCCGTCAGGGTGAAGGGAAACGGCAAGGTGCGCACGGCAGCGACGGCGGCTTCGATCCTCGCCACCGCGTATTCGAAACAGTAGATCGGCGAGTCTTCCCGGCCGGTGGCATCTTCGATCGAGCCGCCCACAGCGCCCGCCTCGGCTGCGCGGATCAGACTCTGCGCCGATTCGGCCGGGGCATCGGCGAAACCGTTTTCCAGATCCACCGCCACCGGCAGGTCGGTGGCCGCAACAATCGCCCGGACATTGGCCAGGGTATCGTCGAGACTCAGGCCGCCATCGGGCTTGCCTTGGGAAAACGCATAGCCGGCGCTGGTGGTCGCCAGCGCCTGATAGCCGAGACTGGCGAGCATCTTCGCGGAACCGGCATCCCACGGATTGGGAATCACGAAAATTCCTGGGCGTTCGTGCAGGGCTTTGAAGGCTTCGGCTTTACGGGCTTGTTCTTGACGGGCTTGGGCATCCATCGGCAGGCTCCTGGGCAGGAAAGAAATCCGCCTCAGAGCAGGCCAAGTTGCTCGGCGGCGGGTTCTCTGTATAGCTCAGGCAAAGGTCGCAGGCCAGGCAAACGTTGCATCAGTTGTGCGTGAAAACGTTGCGCCAGCTTCGCCGCGAGGAGGTTATCGGCGGTGTGCAGGAAGATGTACGGCGTACGGCCCTCTTCGATCCACTCGGCGATTTTTGCCACCCACGGCACCAGAAACGGATCGTTGGCCTCAAGCTCCGGATGGCCAATAAAGCGCACCTGCGGGAATTGAGTGAACGCTGCCGGACGCGTCGGTACGCGGGGCTTTTTCGATTGGGCGTGGATCACCGACGATTCGGTGGACAGGCAACTGAACAGTGCGCGCGGATCGAGGCAGATGCGCTCCACACCGCGATCCAGCAACAGCCGGTTCAGCAGTCGCTCACTCTCGCCCTTGGCGAAGAATTGTTCGTGGCGCACTTCCACCGCCAGCGGGCAATCCAGCGCATCGATGAACGCGGCAAGCTCCGGCAAGCGGTGTGGCGTGAAGCTTTTCGACAGTTGCAGCCACATTGGCGAGACACGCTCACCGAGCGGCTTGAGCAACTGGAGGAAGGTTTCGGCGGCGGTCAGTTGATCGCGCAAGTCGCCGCTGTGGCTGATGTCACCGGGGAACTTGGCGGTGAAGCGAAAGTGTTCCGGCATCACCTCGGCCCAGCGCTGCACGGTGGCGGGCGACGGGCTGGCGTAGAAGGTCGTGTTGCCTTCCACGGCGTTGAACACTTGTGAATAGAGTCCGAGGAAATCGGAGGTCTTGGCGTCTACCGGATACAGGTACTCGCGCCAGGCGTTTTCGCTCCAGGACGGGCAACCGAGGTAGTAAGGCAGATCCATCAGATGTACAGATCGAGGCCCAGCACGTCTGCATCCCAATCGACAAAACCGGCGGTGCTCAGGTAGCTGGCCAGGGCCATGGCCACGCTTTTTTTCATCGCGCGGTGATAAATCATGTCTTGTTGGCGGGCGGGCAGATTGCTCAGGCGTTGGGCGGTGGCTTTGGCGGCACGGGCAGCCAGTTGCTCTTCGGTCGGGAATTCCAGCTCGCCGTCGATATCGTCGACGGACTCATCCAGCGCCGGATTGCCTTTGCGAGGCTTGCGCTTGATGGGGTAGGAATGAGTGGAAACGCCGTCTATACGCATAAAGTCATGCTCGGTATCGATGATGGCAATTTAGCGGCACCTGACCGACTTAGCAAATCGCCGAGTGATAACTAGAACACATAAAAGACAAAAGGTTTAAAGCGCGGAGTTAGAAACGGACGATTGGCAGGAACAGGGAGAACCCTGCGGCGAATGCCACAGGGTGAATGGCCTCAGCGGGCTTTCGGGGTGGCCACTTTGTCGCGCAGGTAAACCGGCAGTGCGTCGTCCGCCGGAATCGCTTCACCGCGCTCCCAAGCAAATCGCGCCAGGGTCAGCAGGTCTTCGGCGTGAGGCAGCATGCCCGCATCGGACCCGCTCAGGTTTACAGCGATGCGTTCGCCATAACCCCAGCCAGTGCCGGCACCGAACCAGTCACCGGAGGCATCGTCCGGCAGCGCGGCGACTTCCGGCGGCAGCACCGCCTCGGCGCCGACCAGACGCATCTCCCCGGCCGTCTCGCGGTAGCAGCCCCAATACACCTCATCCATGCGCGCATCGATGGCGGCCGCGACCTGGCTCACGCCGTGCTCGCGATAAGCCCGCTGTGCCAGCACGGCCAGATTCGACACCGGCAACACCGGGCGATCCAGCGCAAACGCCAGGCCTTGCACCACGCCAATCGCAATCCGCACGCCGGTGAAAGCGCCCGGGCCACGGCCGAAGGCGATGGCATCCACCGCTTGCAGGGTGGTGCCGGCATCGGCCAGCAGTTGCTGGATCATCGGCAGCAGTTTCTGCGCATGCAGGCGCGGGATCACCTCGTAATGGCTCGTGACCTTGCCGTCATGCAGCAAGGCAACGGAGCAAGCTTCAGTCGCGGTGTCCAGGGCCAGCAAGGTGCTCATCGATGTGTCCGTAAATCAGGTGGGGAAAAGTGCGCCAGTATAAACAACTACGGCCCGCAAGCGGGCCGTGGATGATGCAGCGGATCAGGTTTTTCAGCTCAGGGCTTCAAGCACCTTGGCGGTGATCGCTTCAACCGAACCGACGCCAGGGATATGGCTGTACTTCGGCTTGCCACCGTTTTTGGCGGACAGGTTCTGGTAGAACTCCACCAGCGGCTTGGTCTGCGAGTGGTAGACCGACAGGCGATGACGCACGGTTTCTTCGGTGTCGTCCTTGCGCTGTACCAGCTCTTCGCCGGTGATGTCGTCTTTGCCGGCCAGTTTCGGCGGGTTGTAGACGATGTGGTAAACGCGGCCGCTGGCCTCGTGAACGCGACGACCGGCGATACGCTGAACGATTTCTTCGTCTTCAACAGCAATTTCGACCACGGCGTCCAGCTCGACACCGGCAGTCACCAGCGCTTCAGCCTGAGGAATGGTGCGCGGGAAGCCATCGAACAGGAAACCCTTGGCGCAATCGGCTTGAGCGATACGGTCCTTGACCAGCGCGATGATCAGGTCATCCGACACCAGGCCGCCGGCATCCATGATGCTCTTGGCCTTGATGCCCAGCTCGGTGCCGGCCTTGACCGCGGCACGCAGCATGTCGCCGGTGGAAATTTGCGGAATGCCGAATTTCTCGGTGATGAACTTAGCCTGAGTACCTTTACCGGCCCCGGGAGCTCCCAGCAGAATGACGCGCATCGATGTGCTCCTCAATTTTTTATATAAAAAACAACGGATTCGCCTCGTGGGGCCAATCTCATAAAACGGGTCGTGGCCGCCCAAACGGCCAAAGGCTGATCAAGATACACAGCAGGCTGCGCCCACACAAGACGCCAAAAGTCGGAGAAACCGGCGCCCGCCGCGACCTTGCGACGCGGTTCCCCAAGTCGCAACCCCATCATTAACTGTCGCCTGACCGCATTTTTCCCACGGCCAATAAACGGCACCCGAGGCTCGCCCCGGGTGCCCCGCCCCACGCAGAAAACCTTAGCCGGTATTTCGCAAACCGGCGGCAATCCCCGCCACAGACACCAGCAACGCCTGTTCCACCGGGCTGCCCTGCTCGACATTCTGTTGCCGCGAACGCGCCAGCAATTCGGCCTGCAATAGATGCAGCGGGTCGAGGTAGGTGTTGCGCAGGCGGATGAATTCCAGGGTGTCCGGGCTATGTGCCAGTAGCTGCGATTGACCGGTCAGGCCGAGGACGACGGAACACGCCTGCGACAATAGGTCGCGTAAGTGCGCACCCAATGGCAGCAAGTCAGACTCCACCAAACGCTCGTCGTAGGACCGCGCAATGTCGGCGTCGGCCTTGGCCAGCACCATCTCCAGCATGTCGATGCGCGTGCGGAAGAACGGCCACTGCTCACGCATCTGGCCCAGCAATTCACCTTCGCCGCGCTCCAGCGCGTTGTTCAGAGCGGTTTCCCAGCCAAGCCAGGCCGGCAGCATCAGGCGAGTCTGGGTCCAGCCGAAGATCCACGGAATCGCCCGCAGACTTTCGATGCCACCGGCACGGCGCTTGGCCGGACGGCTGCCCAATGGCAAACGCCCCAACTCCTGCTCGGGGGTCGACTGGCGGAAATACTCGACGAATTGCGGATTTTCCCGCACCACCGCACGGTAGGCCGCGACGCCGTCAGCGGCCAGCTCGTCCATCAAATGCCGCCATTCCGGCGTCGGTGGTGGGGGTGGCAACAGGGTCGCTTCGAGCACCGCCGCCAGATACAGATTGAGGTTTTGCTCGGCGATGTCCGGCAGGCCGAATTTGAATCGAATCATTTCCCCCTGCTCGGTGGTGCGGAAACGTCCGGCCACCGAACCCGGCGGCTGCGACAGAATCGCCGCGTGCGCCGGGCCGCCGCCACGGCCCACGGTGCCACCGCGACCGTGAAACAGCAGCAGTTCGACTTGCTGCTCACGACAGATTTCCACCAGCCGCTCCTGCGCCCGATATTGCGCCCAGGCCGCCGCAGTGGTGCCGGCGTCCTTGGCCGAGTCGGAATAGCCGATCATCACTTCCTGCGGGCCTTGCAGCCGCGCGCGGTAACCCGGCAGCAGCAACAGGCGCTCGATCACCGGACCGGCGTTATCGAGGTCGGCGAGGGTTTCGAACAGCGGCACCACGCGCATCGGCCGCAGTACGCCGGACTCCTTGAGCAGCAATTGCACCGCCAGCACATCGGAAGCGGCACCGGCCATGGAGATCACGTAGGAGCCCAGCGAAGCACCCGGCGCGGCGGCGATTTCCTTGCAGGTGGCGAGCACTTCGGCGGTGTCGGCCGAAGGTTTGAAATGCGCCGGCAGCAACGGCCGACGGTTTTGCAGCTCACGAGTGAGGAAGCTGATGCGCTGTTCTTCGTCCCACTCTTCGTATTTGCCGAGGCCGAGGTAATCGGTGATTTCGGTCATGGCCGCGCTGTGACGAGACGAATCCTGACGCACATCGAGGCGCACCAGGAACAGGCCGAAGGTCACGGCCCGGCGCAGGCAATCGAGCAACGGCCCGTCGGCGATCACACCCATGCCGCATTCGTGCAGCGAGTTGAAACACAGCTCCAGCGGATCGAGCAGGTCGCGATTGTTGTGCAGCACATCGGCCGGGGCCGGCGTGGTCGCGGTCAGCGATGCATGGGCCCAGTTGCGCGTGGCGCGCAGCCGTTCACGCAATTGCTTGAGCACCGCCCGATACGGCTCGGCACTGTCGCCGGCCCGGGCCTTGAGCGCGTCGCTGGCCTGTTGCATCGACAGTTCGGCGGCCAGGTGATCGACGTCGCGCAGGTACAGATCCGCCGCCATCCAGCGCGCCAGCAACAGCACTTCGCGGGTCACGGCAGCGGTCACGTTCGGGTTACCGTCACGATCGCCGCCCATCCACGAAGCGAAGCGGATCGGCGCCGCTTCCAGCGGCAAACGGAGGCCAGTGGCCGCAAACAGCGCCTGATCGGCCTTGCGCATATGGTGGGGAATCGCCTGCCACAGCGAGTGTTCGATCACCGCAAAACCCCACTTGGCTTCGTCCACCGGAGTCGGCCGGGTGCGGCGGATTTCTTCGGTGTGCCAGGCCTCGGCGATCAGGCGTTGCAGGGTGTTGTGGATCTGCTCGCGCTCAGCCGTGGTCAGGTCGCGGTGATCCTGGGCCGCCAGTTGTGCGGCAATCGCGTCGTACTTCTGGATCAGCGTGCGCCGGGCCACTTCGGTCGGGTGCGCGGTGAGCACCAGTTCGATTTCCAGCCGCGCCAGTTGCCGCGCCAGGGATTCGGCGCTGTGCCCTTCGTTGCGCAGGCGGGCGAGCAATTCCGGCAACACGCGGGACTCGAACGGCGCGGCCTGGGTCTCTTCGCGGCGATGGATGAGCTGGTACTGCTCGGCGATGTTCGCCAGGTTGAGAAACTGGTTGAAGGCCCGCGCCACCGGCAGCAGTTCGTCTTCGCTCAATTGATTGAGGCTGGCGCTGAGTTCGGCGTCCATCGAGCCGCGCCGGTCGGCCTTGGCGCCCTTGCGGATCTGCTCGATCTTGTCGAGAAACGCCTCGCCGTACTGGTCACGGATGGTGTTGCCCAACAGCTCACCGAGCAGGTGAACGTCTTCGCGCAAGCGTGCATCAATATCGGTCATCAGCATCTCTCCAGCAGTAATCGGTGACGGATCGCAAGTGAGTGGATGAACAGAGAGTGCCGCTCTGGAACGCTTCTTACAAGCAGACGACGAAGGGACTTTAAACCTTGAGGCTTGCAGCTAGTCTCAAGAGTAAGCCGCACAACGGCTTGCCGCCGGCAGACGCCGGACACTCACCAAGACCTGCCATGAGCAGGTGCGACATGAGGTTCTTATGAAAATCCGTGAACTCGCCCAGCATTGGGAAGAAACCGCCAAGGGTCGCCTGACCGACACCGGCTACACGATTCATCTGGATGTGGAAGCTGCCGCACGCCTGGCGGCGATCGCCGAGATGTACCCCAAACGCCACGCCGAAGAACTGCTCGGCGAGCTGATCGGCGCCGCCCTCGAAGAGTTCGAAGCGAGCCTGCCGTATGTGAAAGGTTCGACCGTGGTCGCAACTGACGAGGAAGGCGATCCTTTGTATGAAGATGTCGGCCCGACGCCGCGTTTTCTCGCCCTGTCGCGGCGTCATCTGCACGACTTGTCGGCCGCTGCCGGCAAGCAAAAACACTGATTCCGCAACACCTCAAAACGGTAGGAGCGGGCTTGCCCGCGATGGCGTCAGTTCAGTCACAGATGTGTTGAATTTGATGGCCTCATCGCTGGCAAGCCAGCTCCCACAGGGTCTGTATTTTTCCTCTGCTCTTACGCCATTTTTCGCCCGCGCGTACCACTCTCCCCCGCCAAAGTTCCCGGTTTAGAGCCTTGTCCGTTCGGTCAGAATATTTTTTGGCGATGAGCCATCTTTTCTGAACTTTTGAAAAATGCCTTCGGTCGGAACAGGTAACCACGCCTGGGACGAGCGTTTCAAAACGCGCTGACACATGACGGTTGTCACTCCTCGACCAGGATGGATTTCGAAGCTTCCAAGGAGTTAACCAATGGAGTTGAAGACCATGAAGACCCAAACCTCGTTCTCCCACCTGCGCGGTCTGAAACTGGCCGCTCTGGCCATCGGCACCAGCTTCGTACTGGCCGGCTGCGCCGGCAATCCACCGACCGAGCAGTACGCCGTGACTCAATCGGCGGTCAACAGCGCGGTCAGCGCCGGCGGTACCGAGTTTGCCGCCGTGGAAATGAAGCAGGCCCAGGACAAGCTCAAGCAAGCCGAAATAGCCATGCACGACAAGAAGTATGACGAAGCCCGCATCCTCGCCGAACAGGCCGAGTGGGACGCGCGCGTCGCCGAACGCAAGGCTCAGGCGATGAAAGCCGAACAAGCGGTGAAGGATTCCCAGAAAGGTGTTCAGGAACTGCGTCAGGAAAGTCAGCGCACTGTGCAGTAAGCGCGCATCCCGACCGCAAGGCTGAAACTCTTATCGATAGAAAGGACGAACGATTATGCGTAAACAACTGATGATCCCCGCTCTCCTGGCCGCAAGCGTTGCCCTGGCTGCCTGCTCGACGCCGCCTAACCCGAATCTGGAACAGGCACGTACCAACTACGCCGGCCTGCAGGCCAACCCGCAGGCGAGCAAAGTCGCGGCACTTGAAACCAAGGACGCCAGTGATTACCTGGACAAAGCCGACAAGGCTTATCTGGACAAGGAAGACCAGCGCAAGGTCGACCAACTGGCCTATCTAACCAACCAGCGCGTGGAAGTGGCCAAGCAGACCATCGCCCTGCGCACCGCTGAAAACAACCTGAAGAACGCCGCCGCCCAACGTGCCCAGGCCCGTCTGGATGCCCGCGATCAGCAGATCAAGCAGCTGCAGGACAGCCTCAACGCCAAGCAGACCGATCGCGGTACTTTGGTGACTTTCGGTGACGTGCTGTTCGCCACCAACAAGGCCGACCTGAAATCCAGCGGTCTGGTGAACATCAACAAACTGGCGCAGTTCCTCCAGGAAAACCCGGATCGCAAAGTGATCGTCGAAGGCTATACCGACAGCACCGGCTCGGCGAGCTACAACCAGTCGCTTTCCGAGCGTCGCGCGACCTCGGTGCAGGTTGCGCTGATCAAGATGGGTGTAGACCCTTCGCGCATCGTGGTGCAGGGCTATGGCAAGGAATACCCGGTCGCGGATAACGGCAGCGTATCGGGCCGTGCGATGAACCGTCGGGTGGAAGTGACCATTTCCAACGACAACCAACCCGTGATGCCACGTTCGGCTGTCAGCTCGAACTAAGCGTTACGCGGTAACGAAAAAGCCCCGCCTGATTTGATCAGGCGGGGCTTTTGTTTGCCGCAGTTTTACTCTTCCAGCTTCTGCGGGGTCTCCTGCCCCATGCAGCGCACGGCTTTTTTCTGTGCATTGACCAGCACCCCGGTCAGGCCTTTCTGCTCGGTATCGAACAGCACCAGCACGCCATCGATGCATTGCGCCACTTGCGGCGCCGGCGTCAGCGAGACCTTGTAGTCTTCGCCGGGAACGGTCTTGAGCATGGTGAATTCGTTGAGCAGCAACGCATCCTCGGGTTTGGCGAAGTGCAGGTAGCCGTAGTACCACAGGGCGCCGACGGTGCCGAGGATGCTGCAGATACCGGTGATGATCAGCGGGATGGCGTTGCGTTCTTCACTCATTGCGGACTCTCTGGTGGTTCGTCTTCAGAATTCGGGGGTGTCGGATAGTTCGGGATCTCGCCGAGGCGGCGCAGGCCGTTGAAGTGTTCGGGATCGTCGAGGTAACGCAGCATCACCTGACGCCAGACCGGATCGCCGAAGGTCTGCACATGCCCGCCCCGAGTCAGTTGCAGCACACGCGGTGGCGGCGCAGCTTGATACAGACGGATGCCGTTGGAAAGCGGCACCAGCGGATCGTCGAGGCTGTGGAAGATCAGTTTCGGCACGCCGTTGAGCTGCGGCATGGCGTTGATCGCACTGTCGCCATCCGGCACCAGCCACGACAACGGCACCTGAAACGGCCACGTCAGCCACGAGGTGCTGAGGGCGTATTGGCCGACGCTGCGGTAACTGGCGGGCACGCCGTCGAGCACCAGGGCCTTGAGCTGCTTTTGTCTTTGCGGATGTTGCACCAGCCAGTGCACGGCCATCGCCCCGCCCAGGCTTTGGCCCAGCAGCACCAGCGGTTTGCCTTTGACCTCCGGCGCCTTGTCCAGCCAGGCGAAGGCGGCGTCGATGTCCTGATAGATCGCCGGCAGACTTGGTTCGCCCTCGGACAGGCCGTAACCGCGATAGTCCACCAGCAGCACTTGATAGCCGTTTTTCGGCAGCCACCAGCTCCCGCCCAGGTGCATCGGCAAATTGCCGCCGTTGCCGTGCAAGTGCAGCACCGTGCCCTTGACCTCGACACCGGGCTTGGCCGGCAGCCACCAGGCATTCAGCTTGAGGCCGTCGGCGGTGGTCAGGGTGACGGTGCGGTATTCGAGTTTGGCCTTTTCCGGCGTGAAGATCTGACCCGGCTCGGGATAAAACAGCAAGGAGCTGCAACCGCCGAGGGTCAGGAGCAGGCAAAGGATGCCGAGGATTCTCATCCGGTGAAACCTCGCGAAGAGAGTTGAAACACAACCCTGAGGAAAACAAATGACCTTGTGGGAGCGGGCAAGCCCGCTCCCACAGAGGACGGTGTGGGGACTACAGAATGTTGGAGTAATCCGCCTCGATCCGGTCCAGGCTCAAGTGATTGAGGAAGTTGGAGAAGCACATCCACGCCGACAACGCGTTCATGTCGCGGAACTGGTCCGGCAGGTACTTGGGCGGTACCACCAGGCCTTCGTCCACCAGCTGACGCAGGGTTCGCATGTCCTCCAGCGTAGTCTTGCCGCAGAACAACAGCGGGATCTGCTCGAGCTTGCCCTTGCGCACGGCCAACTGAATGTAGTTGTAAACCATGATGAAGCCCTTGAGGTAGGACAAGTCTTTGGTGAATGGCAGACCGGTCGGCGTCGATCCACGGAAAACCCGACTGGCGTTGCCGTAGCTTTCCGCCATCTCGAAGCCCTGCTCGCGGAAGAACTCGAAAATCTGCAGAAAGTCCGCGCCCTCCTCGACCATGTGAATGGCGCGGGTGCGGTTGGTCAGTTTGCGCAGACGGCTGGGGTAGGAGGCGAAGGTGATGATTTCCATCAGGATCGCCAGGCCTTCCTGGGTCACCGTCGACGAGGGCGGGCCCTTGGACAGAAAGGTGCAGATCGGCTGGTTCAAGCCGTTGAGGGTGGTGCCGACGTGCACCAGGCCTTCGTGGACTTCCAGCGCGCGCACGTCGCGGTCGTTGAACATCGCATCGGTGCGAATCTTGATGTAGTCGGCACCCGCCGCCGCGTCGGCGACGATGCCGTCGGACTCGAACACGCGGATGGTTTCCTCGGCCTCGCCGAACACCTTGTTCAAACGGGTCTGCAGCAAGTGCACGGCGTCCTTGGCGGTAAGGGTCTTCGGTTCGTCCTTCAGATCGCCACGGCCGTCGATGTTGTTCAGGTAATCCGACATCATCAGGCCAAGGTCGGCCAGGGTCGGGTCACCGGCGTGGAACGCATCGGACGCGGCGCCGTACAGTTCCTGGGAAATCAGGCCGAAATCCTCGGTGCCGCGCGCTTCGAGCATGCGCACCACCATCCGGTATTCCTTGCACATGCGGCGCATGATCTGGCCGACCGGATTGAACTGGCCGAGCTGGCGCGTGATGTCGCGCTCGATGTTCTGGAATTCCAGCTTGACCTTGCTCGAATCGAAGGACAGCGGCCGGTTGAGGTAGTAGTCGCGATCCACCGCCGGCAATTCCTTGCCCTTGGCCTTGAGGAAGCCCTTGCGGATGTTCTCGTCCCACTTGACCGCGTCGAGCACGCGGATCGGCGTCTGCGCCAGCACTATGCGATCGGACAGAATGCGTATCGTCTGCTGGTAATCGTCCACCCGAAACTCCTGTAGAAAACGTGACGAACTGAATTATTTGGCCTTGGCCTGATGCTGATAGCGCGCCGCTTCGACGAAAACGTCGGAATTGGCCGGGTCGTCGAGGTAAGCAAAGACCTTTTCAAGCGGGCTGTCGACCTGCACACCCTCGCCGTCATCGGTCTGGAAGCCCTGCCCGTCAAGGGTTTTCTGGGCGATGGCCTGGTTGATCTGCTCAAGGTCGAGGTTGTAAATCACCAGTTCACGTTTGTCGGTGATCTCGAAGCCGGCGATGGTGAAATGCCCGCCGTATTGCGCCGGCACCTTCGCCGATAGATACCAGCGATTGCCGTGGCGCGACACCGTAAACGGATAGGCTTCACGCTCGCGGGGTTTGGCTTTGAAATACGCAACGGCCTGATAGCGATCGTTGCCCAGGCGCGTCAGCTCCAGATTCATCGGCTCGCCCCAGGCATTGGTGCTCGACCATTGGCCGAGCAGGCCCTTGGGCGCAGGTTCACTGGCGGGCAGCGGCTCGCGGAAGGTCACCAGACAACCGCTGAGCAGCAGGAACGACAAGGCGATCAGTACGCCACGCCAGGCTTTCATTCGACACTCCCTAGAACCTGAAACACCTTCCCCTGTGGGAGCAAGCTTGCTCGCGATGGCGGAGTGTCAGCCAATGAAGACTTTGAATGACAGATCGCAATCGCGAGCAAGCTCGCTCCCACAGGGAATTGCGTTACACCGACGCGAGCACCAGGTGCATATAGCGCGTCAGAATGCCGAGCATGTCCTCTTCGGCCAAAGGCTCGGCGTCGTTGAGCAGGCCCTGATATTCCATCCGTCCGATAATCGCCGTCAACACCTTGGCATCCTGCTGCGGCTCGCGCGAGCCCAATACCTGGAACAACTGGCAGGTGCCCTGCAACAGAATCTGCTGATGGGAACGCACCAGTCCCGCCAGACGCGGGTTGAGCAGCGCTTCCTGACGGAAGGCCTGTTCGGCCATCAAATGCTCGCGACGATTCACCAGTTGCCGGTGCACGTAGTCGGCCATCAACCGCGCGATATCGTCGGCCAGTTGCGAACGCGACTCCGGGCTGCCGTCGCCGCTGACCACCATTTCGCGCAGCAGGCCTTCGTTGTTGATCCACAGCTTGGCCATGTAGGCCGCGCTGCGTTCGACGTACTGGGCAAAGGTATCGGTGAGCAGGTCATCGATGTCCTTGAAGTAATACGTGGTGGCCGACAGCGGCACACCGGCCTCGGCCGCCACCGCCCGGTGACGCACGGCCCGCACGCCGTCGCGCACGACAATGCGCATCGCCGCATCGAGAATGTCCTGTCGACGCTGTTCACTGCCCTGCCGGCTGGCCTTGCGGCCCTGGTACTGAACACTTTCAGCGACCGCAGTGGCGATTCCCGCTGCACCCTCTTGAGCCATTGCACCGATCACGACAGGCATACCTCTGTTGTTTTCTTAAAAATTAACCATTTGATACGTTTGTACCAGACAGGCAATAAAAAGCCGCCCATTTCAGGCGGCTTTTTTATTGAAACACTTACGCTTGTGGCCGCATGTGCGGGAACAGGATCACGTCGCGGATCGACGGGGAGTTGGTCAGCAGCATCACCAGACGGTCGATGCCGATACCTTCACCGGCCGTCGGCGGCATGCCGTACTCCAGCGCACGAACGAAGTCGGCGTCGTAGTGCATGGCTTCGTCGTCGCCGGCGTCCTTGTCGGCCACCTGCGCCATGAAGCGCTCGGCCTGGTCTTCCGCGTCGTTCAACTCGGAGTAGGCGTTGGCGATTTCACGGCCGCCGATGAACAGCTCGAAACGGTCGGTGACGTTCGGGTTGTCGTCGTTGCGACGGGCCAGCGGCGACACTTCGAACGGGTACTGGGTAATGAAGTGCGGCTGTTCCAGCTTGTGCTCGACCAGTTCTTCGAAAATCATCACCTGCAACTTGCCCAGACCTTCGAAGCCCAGCACCTTGGCGCCGGCCTTCTTGGCGATGGCGCGCGCCTTGTCGATGTCGTTCAGGTCATCGGCGGTCAGCTCAGGGTTGTACTTGAGGATCGAGTCGAACACAGACAGGCGCACGAACGGCTCGCCGAAATGGAACACCTTGTCGCCGTACGGCACGTCAGTGCTGCCCAGCACCAGCTGCGCCAGTTCACGGAACAGTTCTTCGGTCAGGTCCATGTTGTCTTCGTAGTCGGCGTAAGCCTGGTAGAACTCCAACATGGTGAATTCAGGGTTGTGACGGGTCGAAACGCCTTCGTTACGGAAGTTGCGGTTGATCTCGAACACTTTTTCGAAGCCGCCAACCACCAGACGCTTGAGGTACAGCTCTGGCGCGATACGCAGGAACATTTCCATGTCCAGCGCGTTGTGGTGGGTTTCGAACGGCTTGGCCGCGGCGCCGCCAGGAATGGTCTGCAGCATCGGCGTTTCGACTTCGAGGAAATCACGCTTCATCAAGAAGCTGCGGATGTGCGCGATCACTTGCGAACGTACGCGGAAAGTCTGACGCACGTCTTCGTTGACGATCAGGTCAACGTAGCGCTGACGGTAGCGCTGTTCGGTGTCGGTCAGGCCGTGGTGCTTGTCCGGCAGCGGGCGCAGGGATTTGGTCAGCAGGCGCACGCTGGTCATTTCGACGTACAGGTCGCCCTTGCCGGAACGGGCCAGGGTGCCTTCGGCGGCGATGATGTCGCCCATGTCCCAGGTTTTCACCGCGGCCAGGGTTTCTTCGGACAGGGTCTTGCGGTTGACGTAGACCTGGATGCGACCGGTCATGTCCTGAATCACCATGAACGAGCCACGGTTGAGCATGATGCGACCTGCAACCTTGACCGGGATCGCCGCCTCTGCCAGCTCTTCCTTGGTCTTGTCCGCGTACTGTTTCTGCAACGCATCGCAGTAGTTGTCGCGGCGGAAGTCGTTCGGGAAGGCATTGCCCTTGGCGCGCTCGGCAGCAAGCTTTTCCTTGCGCAGAGCGATCAGGGAGTTTTCTTCCTGTTGCAGGGCTTGCGGATCGAGTTGTAGGTCGCTCATGTCTTTAAATTTTCCATCACAGGTTCGTTGCCCCCGCCGGCGACGGGGGACTTGAGGTCGGTTGAAAGCTTACAGCCCCGATTTCAGGCTGGCTTCCAGGTATTCGTCGATGTCGCCGTCGAGTACCTTGTCGCAGTCGCTGCGTTCGATGTTGGTGCGCAGATCCTTGATCCGCGACGCATCGAGCACGTACGAACGGATCTGGTGACCCCAGCCGATGTCCGACTTGGTGTCTTCCAGCGCCTGGGACGCCGCGTTGCGCTTCTGCATTTCCTGCTCGTACAACTTGGCCCGCAACATTTTCATGGCGGTGTCCTTGTTGGCGTGCTGGGAACGTTCGTTCTGGCAGCTGACCACGGTGTTGGTCGGTACGTGGGTGATACGTACGGCCGAGTCGGTGGTGTTTACGTGCTGACCACCGGCACCGGAGGAACGATAGGTGTCGATCCGCAGGTCTGCCGGGTTGATTTCGATTTCCACCTTGTCATCGATCTCTGGCGAGACGAAAACCGCGGAGAACGAGGTGTGGCGACGGTTGCCGGAGTCGAACGGGCTCTTGCGCACCAGACGGTGCACGCCGATCTCGGTACGCAGCCAGCCAAAGGCGTATTCGCCCTTGATGTGCACGGTCGCACCCTTGATCCCGGCGACTTCACCGGCCGACAGCTCCATGATGGTCGCGTCGAAACCGCGTTTGTCGGCCCAGCGCAGGTACATGCGCAGCAGGATGTTGGCCCAGTCCTGGGCTTCGGTGCCGCCGGAACCGGCCTGGATGTCCAGGTAGGCGTTGTTCGGGTCCATCTCGTGGCTGAACATACGGCGGAATTCGAGCTTGGACAGGGACTCTTCGAGACCTTGAAGGACTTCGACGACGTCGTTGACCGCGCCCTCGTCGTTCTCTTCAACGGCCATGTCCAGCAGCTCGCGGCAATCGGCCAGGCCACCGTTCAGTTCGTCGAGGGTGTCGACGATCTGCGCCAGCGCAGCGCGCTCGCGGCCCAGTTCCTGGGCGTATTCAGGTTTGTTCCAGACGGCAGGATCTTCAAGCTCGCGATTGACTTCGATCAGACGCTCATGCTTTTGATCGTAGTCAAAGATACCCCCGAATAGTTTCGGAGCGCTCGGACAGGTCCTTGATGGTGTTCAGGATCGGGTTGATTTCCATGACGGGCAGCACTCGTTGGCGAACTTTTGAAAGCCGGCGAGTATAACGTAATCACGCTGTCACGGCAGCCCGTCTGGCGGCTCTTGAGGCGAATGAACCCAATGGTTCATTCGATCCTCACCTGATTGCGCCCGTTGTTCTTCGCCAGATACAAACCACGATCCGCCGCCGAGATCAGCAACCGGCAGTCGCTGCCCGACTCCGGCACCATGGTCGCCAGGCCGATGCTGATGGTCAGGCTCGATCCTTCAGCCGGAGCAATGTGCGGAATCTTCAGCGCCGCGACCGTCTGGCGCAGCTTCTCCGCCACCAGTCGGGCCCCGCCCGGCGAGGTGTTGGGCAGCACCAGCGCAAACTCTTCGCCGCCATAACGCGCCGGCAGGTCGGACGGCCGGGCACTGGCCTCGCGGATCGCCGTGGCGACCTTGCGCAACGCTTCGTCGCCTTCGACGTGGCCGAAGGTGTCGTTGTAGGACTTGAAGTAATCGACGTCGATCATCAGCAACGACAACTGGCTCTGGTCACGCAGCGAGCGGCGCCATTCCAGTTCCAGGTATTCGTCGAAGTGCCGGCGGTTGGACAGCCCGGTCAGGCCGTCGGAGTTCATCAGCCGTTGCAGGACGAGGTTGGTGTCGAGCAATTGCTGCTGGCTGACCCGTAACGCGCGGTAGGCCGCGTCCCGTTGCAGCAACGTCATGTAGGAGCGCGAGTGATAGCGAATACGCGCCACCAGCTCGATGTTGTCCGGCAATTTCACCAGGTAATCGTTGGCCCCGGCAGAGAACGCCGCGCTCTTGATCAGCGGGTCTTCCTTGGTCGACAGGACGATGATCGGAATGTCCTTGGTCGCCGGGTGATTGCGGTATTCGCGCACCAGGCTCAGGCCGTCGAGGCCGGGCATCACCAGATCCTGCAGGATCACGGTCGGCTTGATCCGCACCGCATGGGCCACGGCAAGATGCGGGTCGGAGCAGAAGTGGAAGTCGATGTTCTCTTCATTCGACAGCCCACGGCGCACGGCTTCGCCGATCATCGCCTGATCGTCAACCAACAACACCATGGCAGCGTTCTCGTCGGTTTTGATGTCATCGATCTGTAAGTCATTCATGGGCGGTCACCTGAGTGCTGCGGGGGCCAGGATTGCGGATGGATGTGTTCATTTAGGGAAAATCTCCAGCAATCGTGGCGCTATCTTTTCCAGTGGACGGATTTCTACGGCCGCGTCGATGGCTGCGGCAGCCTTGGGCATGCCGTACACCGCACTGCTTTGCTGATCCTGCGCGATGGTCAGATAGCCCTGTTGACGCATGAGCTTAAGCCCTTGAGCCCCGTCGCGTCCCATCCCTGTCAATAAAACCCCTACTGCGTCACCGTTCCAGTAACTGGCGACGCTTTCGAAAAATACATCGATCGAAGGGCGGTAGATCTCGTTGACCGGCTCGGCGGTGTAGGCCAGCGTGCCGTTCTTGAGCAAGCGAATATGGTGGTTGGTGCCGGCCAGCAACACCGCGCCGGCCTGCGGCGGTTCGCCTTCGCGGGCCAGACGCACATCCAGGCCGCTGGCGCTGGCCAGCCATTCGGCCATGCCGGCGGCGAACACCTGATCAACATGCTGCACCAGCACGATGGCCGCCGAAAAGTGGCGCGGCAGGCCCTTGAGCAAGACTTCCAGCGCCGCCGGGCCACCGGCCGAAGAACCGATCGCCACCAGTCGCTGGCGCGAGGCGTTACTGCGCGGTGCCGCAGGTGCGGGGCGTGAGCGGGCGGTTTTTTCGCCGATCAGCCAGCCGATGTTGAGGATCTTGCGCAGCAGCGGCGCCGCCGCTTCCTGAGGATTGCCGCCGCCGATGGCCGGGGTGTCGACCACGTCCAGCGCGCCGTGGCCCATGGCTTCGAAAACCCGGTGCACGTTCTGCTGGCGGTCCACGGTGACGATGACGATCGCGCACGGGCTCTCGGCCATGATCCGGCGGGTGGCCTCGACGCCATCCATCACCGGCATGATCAGGTCCATCAGGATCAGGTCCGGGGTGTTTTCGGCGCACAGGCGCACCGCTTCGGCGCCGTTGCTGGCGACCCACACGACCTGATGCGCCGGCTCGAAAGCCAGCGCCCGGCGCAGGGCCTCCACCGCCAGGGGCATGTCGTTGACGATTGCGATCTTCATGCCCGCGCTCCTCCGATGAGCTCAACCACCGCGTCGAGCAGGGCGTCGTCATGAAAACTGGCCTTGGCCAGATAATAGTCGGCGCCGGCGTCCAGTCCACGGCGGCGGTCTTCCTCGCGATCCTTGTAGGACACCACCATCACCGGCAACGATTGCAGACGGTTGTCGCGGCGCAACAACGAGACCAGTTCGATGCCGTCCATGCGCGGCATGTCAATGTCGGTGATCAGCAGGTCGAAGTCCTCGGAGCGCAGGGCGTTCCAGCCGTCCATGCCGTCCACCGCAACAGCCACGTCGTAGCCGCGATTGAGCAGCAGCTTGCGTTGCAACTCGCGCACAGTCAGCGAGTCGTCGACTACCAGAATCCGTTTGCGCGCCGCTTCTGCGGCCTGATTGCCGTGGCGGGCAATGCGCTCCAGTCGCCCGGTGTTGAGCAGTTTGTCCACCGAACGCAGCATGTCTTCGACATCGACGATAAGCACCACCGAGCCATCGTCCAGCAGAGCGCCGGCGGAAATGTCCTGCACTTTGCCCAGACGCTCGTCCAGCGGCAGCACCACCAGCGTGCGTTCGCCGATGAAGCGCTCGACCGCCACGCCGTAGATCGCGTCGCGCTCGCGGATCACCACGACCTTCAGGGTGTCGCCGCTGTTCTGGCTGGCCGGACGCTGTAGCAACTGGCTGGCCGCGACGAGCCCGACATGTCGGCCCTCGTGCCAGAAATGCTGGCGCCCTTCGACCTGCACGATATCGTCCGGCGCCAGATCGCACATGCGCTCGATGTGCGCCAGCGGGAAGGCGTAGGCCTCGTCGCCGACCTCCACCACCAGGCTGCGCACCACCGACAGGGTCAGCGGCACTTCGAGATAGAAACGACTGCCCTCGCCCGCCGTCTGCTCCAGCACCACCGCACCGCGCAACTGGCGGACCATGTGCTGAACAGCATCGAGACCGACGCCACGACCCGACACTTCGGTGACCTTGTCGCGCAGGCTGAAACCCGGCAGAAACAGGAAGGTCAGCAGTTCTTCTTCGCTCAATTGGGCGGCGGTTTCCGCGGGCGACAACTGGCGTTCGACGATGCTGCGCCGGACCTTTTCCAGATCCACACCATTGCCGTCGTCGCTCAGTTCCAGCACCAGCAGACCGGCCTGATGCGAGGCGCGCAGACGAATCAGGCCTTCCTCGGACTTACCCTTGAGCAGGCGTTCCTGTGGGGTTTCGATGCCGTGATCGACCGCGTTGCGCAGCAGGTGCGTCAGCGGTGCTTCAAGTTTTTCCAGTACATCGCGGTCGACCTGAGTCTTCTCGCCCTCGATCTCCAGCCGCACCTGCTTGCCGAGGCTGCGGCCGAGGTCGCGCACCATCCGCACCTGACCCGACAGCACATCGGCGAACGGCCGCATGCGGCAGGCCAGCGCGGTGTCATAGAGCACTTGTGCACGCTGACTCGCCTGCCAGGCAAACTCGTCGAGTTCGGCGTTTTTCTCTGCCAGCAACTGCTGGGATTCGGCGAGCAAACGGCGCGCGTCTTCCAGCGCCTCTTGAGCTTCAAGGCTCAGGGCGTGTTCCTTGAGATGAACGTTAAGACTTTCCAGCGCCCGCAGGCCGTTGTTCTGCATGCGCTTGAGGCGCTGCATGGTGGCCAGGTGCGGTTTCAGACGCTGGGTTTCCACCAGGGATTTGCTCGACAGGTCGAGCAGGCTGTTCAGGCGTTCGGCGGTGACCCGCAGCACCCGCTCGCCGCCCTCGGTGGTGCGTTTGCTCTTGCGCGGTGCGGGCTCCGGCTCGGTCACCTCGACGGGGATTTCAACCGGCGCAGGCTCAACCACCGGCGGTGGCTGAAGTTGCAACTCGGCCATCGGCGGCGCACTCGCAGCGGCAGGCACTACTGGCGGCGCCGTCGGGTCGAGCAACCCGCCCATCAACGCCACATAAGCCTCGATGTCCGCCTGTTGCGGGCCGTTGGCCGGGGTGGCGATGCGCATCAGCAAATCGGTGCCCTGCAACAACGCATCGATATGCTCCGGGCGCAGGAACAACCGCCCTTCCTGGGCGCTGACCAGGCAATCTTCCATCACGTGGGCGACGCTGACGCCGCTGTCGATACCAACGATCCGCGCCGCGCCTTTCAACGAGTGCGCCGCGCGCATGCACGATTCGAGCTGATCGGCCTGGGTCGGGTTGCGCTCCAGCGCCAGCAGCCCGGCGCTGAGCACCTGGGTCTGGGCTTCGGCTTCGAGGCTGAACAGCTCGAGCAAGGAGGCGTCGCGCATTTGCTCGGGGGTCATGTGAGGCTCCGGGACACGGCGGACAACAGCTGTTCTTCATCCAGCCAACGCAGGCTGCGACCTTTGAAAGGCAACACACCTCGGGTGTATTTGGCGCTGGCGTGTGCGCCGGATCGTGACGCGGCGTCGAGAATTCGCTCGTCGATGGCGTGAATCCCGTCGACTTCGTCCACCGGCACCACCACCGGCCCGCCCTGGGCCGCGATGATCAGCATGCGCGGCATGATCCGCGCGCCGGTCGCCGGGGCTGCGCTGCTGTCGAGGTCGAGCAGTTCGACCAGCGACAGGCACGCCACCAGCGCCCCGCGTACGTTAGCCACGCCGAGCAAGGCCCGGGAGCGCTGGTGCGGTAAAGAGTGAATCGCCTGCAACGGCGCGACCTCCACCAGACTGCGGGTGGCCAGGCCGAGCCATTCTTCACCGAGGCGAAACATCAGCAGCGAACGGGTTTTCAGCTCGGTCTCGACCTGGATCGCCACCGGATCGCGTTCGTCCTGCTGCAATGCATAGCGGTCGAGCAGCCGTGTGGCGGCGGCGGAATACACCGAGCAATTGCGGCAATGGATGTGTTCTTCCAGCAACGGGCAGGACTTGTCGCCGTGGATACCGATGCGGTTCCAGCAATCGTCGATGGCCCGGGCGTCTTCGTGAGTGACGTTCAAAGTGTCGGACAGGATCATCGTTTACGCTCACTGTCGGCGGTGCGGCCGCTGCGGGCGGCGCGCTCCTGCAATCGTCTGGCGCCGGCCGTGTCGCCCTGGGCCTGCAGCAACGCAGCCAGGTGCATCAAGGCTTCGGGGTGTTGCGGTTCGAGATACAGCGCCTTGCGGTAAAAGCCCTGGGCTTCGAGGGCGCTGCCGGCGACATCGCTCAACAGGCCGAGCCAGTAAAACACCTGGGCCACCGGCTCATGGCTGCGCAAATACTGCTCGCACGCGGACCGGGCTTCGGCGCTTTTGCCTTCATTGGCCAGAGCGGCGATGTTGGCCAACAAGGTCGCGGCGTCGGGATTTGTGCTTTTAGCCGTCGCGGGCAAAGGCGTCACGCCAGCAAACGGACGGTTGCGCACCGGCGTCGGTGGCGTGCTGCGCAGCGGCTGGCGCACAGGCAACGGCAGCGCAATCGCGGTCGGCATCGGCAACGGTTCGGGTTGTGGATCGCTGTGACGGCTGAAAGCGAAGGACTGTGGAATCCCGATCGAACGCATGCCGAGCCGCCCGAGCAGGCTGCCTTCGGCTGGGCCGATAAACAGCACGCCATCCACATGGGTCAGGCGCTTCAGCACGGCGAATACCTGCTGCTGGGTCGGCTGATCGAAATAGATCAGCAGGTTGCGGCAGAACACGAAATCGAACGGCGGCTCGTTGACCAGCAATGACGGATCGAGCACGTTGCCAACATGCAGGCGCACCTGCTCGCGGACGCTTTCACTCACCCGGTAACCTTCGTTCTCGGCAGAAAAATGCCGCTCGCGAAAATCCAGCTCCTGGCCGCGAAACGAGTTCTTGCCGTACAGCGCCCGCCGCGCCTTGTCCACGGACATAGGGCTGACGTCCATGCCATCGACCTTGAACTGATGAGGCTTGAGCCCCGCATCGAGCAACGCCATGGCAATCGAATAGGGTTCTTCACCGGTGGAACACGGCAGGCTGAGGATGCGCAGCGCGCGCATGTTGTTCAGCTCGGTCAGGCGTTTGCGCGCCAGTTTGCCCAGGGTGGCGAAGGATTCCGGGTAACGGAAAAACCAGGTCTCGGGGACGATCACCGCTTCGATCAGCGCCTGCTGTTCATCCCGAGAGCCTTGCAGCGTCTGCCAGTACTCATCGGCATTCACCGTTTGCGACAGGGTGATGCGCTGGCGTACGGCTCGCTCGATGATCGCCGGCCCGACCGAAGCGACGTCGAGGCCGATGCGTTCCTTGAGGAAATCGAAGAAGCGCTGGTCGCTGCTCATGGCTGCTCCTCAAGCCGCGCCGGATCCAGCGGCGGCGACGGGATCAACAACGTACGCACCGACTCGTCCAGCAGGTCGTTGACCCGCACCCATTGCACCAGCCCCTGCGCGTCTTCACGCACCGGGCCCAGGTACGGTGCCTGACGATTGTCGAGGCCGTACGGCTGGAAATCATCCGGGTTGCAGCGCAGGGTATCGGTGGCCTGTTCGAGGATCAGTCCCAACCACTGCGCGGGTTGCGAGTCTTCCGCGCGGTAATGAACCAGCACCAGTCGCGTGCTGGTGCGCGCTTGCGCAGGATGGCCGAAGGTCAGGGCGCTGAGGTCGATCACCGGCACCACCGTGCCGCGATAGGCGAACACCCCCGCCACCCAGTGCGGCGCCCGGGCAATCGGCTTCAACGGCAGGCGCGGCAGCACTTCGGCCACTTCCGTGGCGCGCAGGGCGTAGCGTTCGCTGCCGATGCGAAACAGCAGAAACAGCGCCTGCTTCGCCACCGGTGCAGCGCTGCGTTTGGCGGTGATTTCGCTCATCAGACTTTGAATCGCGAAACGCCGCTGCGCAGGCCCACGGCCACCTGGCTCAGTTCGTCGATGGCGAAACTGGCCTGACGCAACGACTCGACCGTCTGGCTGCTGGCATCACCCAGTTGCACCAGCGCGTGGTTGATCTGCTCGGCGCCAGTGGCCTGGGCCTGCATGCCTTCGTTGACCATCAACACCCGCGGCGCCAGCGCCTGCACCTGATGGATGATCTGCGACAGCTGCTCGCCGACCTGCTGCACTTCAGCCATGCCGCGCCGTACTTCCTCGGAGAACTTGTCCATGCCCATCACCCCGGCGGACACCGCCGACTGGATCTCGCGGACCATCTGTTCGATGTCATACGTGGCAACAGCGGTCTGATCCGCCAGACGCCGCACTTCGGTGGCGACCACGGCAAAACCGCGACCGTACTCGCCGGCCTTCTCCGCTTCGATCGCAGCGTTCAGGGACAGCAGGTTGGTCTGGTCGGCGACCTTGACGATGGTCACCACCACCTGATTGATGTTGCCGGCCTTCTCGTTGAGGATTGCCAGTTTGGCGTTCACTAGGTCCGCTGCGCCCATCACCGAATGCATGGTGTCTTCCATGCGCGCCAGGCCCTGCTGCCCGGAACCGGCCAGCACCGAGGCCTGATCGGCGGCGGTGGAAACTTCGGTCATCGTGCGTACGAGGTCGCGGGAGGTCGCCGCAATTTCGCGGGACGTCGCGCCGATTTCAGTCGTGGTCGCAGCGGTTTCGGTGGCGGTGGCTTGCTGTTGCTTGGAGGTCGCAGCGATCTCGGTCACCGAGGTGGTGACCTGCACCGACGAACGCTGGGCCTGGGACACCAGCGAGGTGAGCTCCGTCATCATGTCGTTGAAGCCGGTTTCCACGGCGCCGAACTCGTCCTTGCGCTCGAGATTCAAGCGGCTGCTCAGATCGCCGGTGCGCATGATGTCGAGGATCTGCACGATACGGTTCATCGGCGCCATGATCGCGCGCATCAGCAACAGACCACAGAAACCGGCGGCCAGCACCGCCACCACCAGCGAGACAAACATGCTGACTTTGGCTGCCGCCACGGCCTCGTCGATGTTGGCCATGGCCTGGTCGGCGACTTTCTTGTTTTCGCTGATGATGTCGTTGAGCTTCATCCGGCCCGAGTACCAGGTCGGAGTCAGTTGCTCGTGGAACAGCTTGACCGCATCCGCTTCCAGATTGCGCTTGTGCAGATCGAGCACCGCATCCTGAATTTTCAGGTAGGCATCGTGATACTTCTCGAACGCCGCGAATTCGAGCTTGTCCTCGTCCGTGACCACCGTGCCACGGTAATTGGCCATCTGTTCCTGAAGCCGAGATTCGAAAGCCTTGTAATCGGCCGCATCTTCGCTGCTGATGCCCTGCCCTTCCTTGAGCCCCAGCAGTTCCTGGGTCTGCAGGTAGCTGTCGACCCACGCGCCACGAATCATCGAGCTGTAATAGACGCCGGGAATCGCGTCGTCACGGACGCTGTTTTCACTGGCTTCGATCTTCAGCAGCCGCGAATACGAGACGACCACCATCAGCAGCATGATGGCGATAATCACCGCAAAGCTCGCCAAAATGCGTTGGCGCAACGTCCAGTTCTTCACAGTCAGTCCTCGGGGCGGGTCGAAATGCGGGGGAGTATAGCTGAGGGCGGTGTTTCATTTATAAGACGGTTTGCCGCGCCCAGGCCTTCCGGTCATAAACACGACGGGCTCTGGACTGGGACTTTCCGGTAATCGGCGGTCGGCGTGCCAGTGGCGCAGTGGCAAAAAGGGGCGATGGATTGGCCATTTCGGTTTTAGATGATCTAGCGACACGGTAGCCATGTGCCACTGTGCGCAACTTCTTGCGCACTTGTTTCGCGAAATCGCCGCCTGATTTCGCTACAGCCCCCGAGTACCGTCGCCTGTAGCCGAGTGCGCAACTTCTTGCACAGTACTGCGCAAGAAGTTGCGCACTTTTGCTTTCATCGCTGTTCAAAAAACGCTCAAACCCGCGAACCAGAGCGGTCAAGCCCCCGGCTCCCGGGGGCGCACCAAAAACTGGCACGCTCCTTGATAACAGTTCAGGCACCCACCGGGCGATTTCGCCTCCCGGGCACCTTAAATTTATCCGCAAGGAGAGCACCCCATGGCAACACCAGCGTACATGTCGGTTACCGGCGAAAAACAAGGCCTGATCACTGCCGGCGCTTTCACCGCCGACTCCGTTGGCAACACCTACCAGGAAGGTCACGAAGACCAGGTCATGGTTCAGGCGTTCAGCCACGACGTGATCATCCCGCGTGACCCGCAATCCGGTCAGCCAACCGGTCAGCGCGTTCACAAGCCAGTGATCATCACCAAGGTCTACGACAAGGCTTCGCCACTGCTGCAAGCCGCTCTGACCTCCGGCGAGCGCATGAGCGAAATCGTTATCCAGTGGTACCGCACTTCGGCTCAAGGTACCCAAGAGCACTACTACACCACCAAACTGGAAGACGCGATCATCGTCGCCATCAACAACAAAATGCACAACTGCCAGGATCCATCGAACGCCCACTTCACCCACCTGGAAGAAGTGCAGTTCACCTACCGCAAAATCACCTGGACCC
>NZ_JASCAF010000026.1:0-502 GCF_029967985.1 Pseudomonas sp. V88_4 | reverse complement strand
GGATTTCAATGGCGTTTTCCGGGGTGATCAGCGGATCGTAGGGGATGCGGACGATCACGCTCGGCAAGTCGGGATCAAGCGCACCGCTCACGGCGCTTTCGACGACGGGGGCTGCCAGGCGTGTGGGTTCGCCGAGCATGTTGATGAAGCGGCCTCTGGAGCGCTGAATGATGCTGCCGCCACGTTCCAGGTCGAAGAAAAACACCCCCTGGGTTTTTGCCAGTGCCCGGGCACCGTCGTTGTCCATCAGCACATCGACCACCAGCGGTGGTTTTTTGTTGATGGTCTGGCGGGCTTCGACCTGGATGCGTTCGCCGTCGAGGGTGGTGCCTTGCAAGCGCATGATGATGGTGTCGCCCTGGTTGAAATCGACGGGTGAGGCAGCAAAGACCTGGAGTTTTAATTGCTCTTTACCCAACTGGTCGAGATCGAGTTCGTTCCCGTCAGCCTGCTCAAGAATCGGCGCCTCCAGCCGCGAGTTGCCGGTGTCGACGACGATGCG
>NZ_JASCAF010000024.1:0-622 GCF_029967985.1 Pseudomonas sp. V88_4 | reverse complement strand
CCGACACCCGCCACGGCCAGCGCAGCTACCAGTACGACGCCCTCGACCGGCTGATCCGCGTGCGCCACACCCGCGACGATGTGCCGGAAACCTTCGCCCACGACCCGGCCGGCAACCTGCTGATGCAGGACCGCCCCGGCCCGACGCAGATCAAAGGCAATCGCCTGCAAATGCAGGGCGACCGGCACTACGACTACGACGCCTTCGGCAACCTGATCCGCGAACGGCGCGGCCGCGCGCAGACACTCGTCACCGAATACCGCTACGACAGCCAGCACCGCCTGATCGGCCTGACCCGCCCCGACGGCAGCAGCGCCACCTACCAATACGACGCCTTCGGCCGACGCATCCGCAAAACCGTCGACGGCCAGACCACCGAGTTCTTCTGGCAAGGCGACCACCTGATCGCCGAAAGCAGCCCGACCCAACACCGCAGCTTCATCTACGAACCCGGCACCTTCCGCCCCTTGGCCATGCTCGACGGCAAAGGCCCGAAACGCGCCTGCCCGTTCTACTACCAGCTCGACCACCTCGGCACCCCGCAGGAGTTGACCGACTACAGCGGCGAGATCGTCTGGTCAGCCAAATACAGCGCCTACGGCAAGGTCACCTCGCTGGAACT
>NZ_JASCAF010000023.1:0-690 GCF_029967985.1 Pseudomonas sp. V88_4 | reverse complement strand
CGATGGTCGATCCTCCGATCGCAACGGCCGCACCGGTGGCGGTGTTTTCGTTCACACGGGTAATGGTCGGATCAATAACCGCCGTCACATTGAAGGTCCGCGGTGTCGACGATTGTCCGGAGCCGTACAAGGCTTTGGCCGAGAAACTGTGTCCTGTCAGGGACATGTCGGTAATCGTCAGCGTCCAGATGCCGGTCACTGGATCGGCAGTGGACTGGCCTTTGGGTGTCGTGCCATCAAACACCTCGACCCTCTGCCCCTTGGCGGCGCTGCCTTCGAACGTCGCGCTGGTTTCGACGGTGGTTTCACCTTCGCGGATTTCCTCATTGCTTTGAAAGCCCTTGGCCGAGGTGATTTGCGGCTTGTCATCCGCCGCCGTCCCTACGACAAACTCCAACGGATTCGAATAGCTGGTCTTGCCCGTCGCATCCCGAACAATGTGGTAGCGGATACTCAACCGTTTATCGCGACGGGCCTCAAAATGCTGCTGCACAAACGCCGCGTTGAGGGGAAATTTCACGTCTTTACCGGCGCTCAATGAATTGAGAGTCTTTTCGTCCTCGAACAGCAACTTGTCCTGGACATCACGCAGTTGCCAGAACACCACATCTTTGGCTTTGGTGGGATTGTTGACTGGGTTGGGGCAGGTGACTTCGCTGATGCCGTTGGGCAAATCCTTGGGTTCCAGTG
>NZ_JASCAF010000022.1:0-699 GCF_029967985.1 Pseudomonas sp. V88_4 | reverse complement strand
TCGTTCTTTAAAAATTTGGGTATGTGATAGAAAGATAGACTGAACGTTACTTTCACTGGTAACGGATCAGGCTAAGGTAAAATTTGTGAGTTCTCTTAGTTGAGAAATTCGAATTTTCGGCGAATGTCGTCTTCACAGTATAACCAGATTGCTTGGGGTTATATGGTCAAGTGAAGAAGCGCATACGGTGGATGCCTTGGCAGTCAGAGGCGATGAAAGACGTGGTAGCCTGCGAAAAGCTTCGGGGAGTCGGCAAACAGACTTTGATCCGGAGATGTCTGAATGGGGGAACCCAGCCATCACAAGATGGTTATCTTGTACTGAATACATAGGTGCAAGAGGCGAACCAGGGGAACTGAAACATCTAAGTACCCTGAGGAAAAGAAATCAACCGAGATTCCCTTAGTAGTGGCGAGCGAACGGGGACTAGCCCTTAAGTGGCTTTGAGATTAGCGGAACGCTCTGGAAAGTGCGGCCATAGTGGGTGATAGCCCTGTACGCGAAAGTCTCTTAGTCATGAAATCGAGTAGGACGGAGCACGAGAAACTTTGTCTGAATATGGGGGGACCATCCTCCAAGGCTAAATACTACTGACTGACCGATAGTGAACTAGTACCGTGAGGGAAAGGCGAAAAGAACCCCGGAGAGGGGAGTGAAATAGATCCTGAAACCGTATGCGTACAAGCAGTGGGAGCAGAC
>NZ_JASCAF010000021.1:0-715 GCF_029967985.1 Pseudomonas sp. V88_4 | reverse complement strand
CACTTCACCCACCTGGAAGAAGTGCAGTTCACCTACCGCAAAATCACCTGGACCCACGAAGTATCCGGTACTTCGGGTTCCGATGACTGGCGTGCTCCAGTCGTTTAATTACGGCTGATCGTTTCAAGCATCGGCCAGCTCTGCTGGTCGATGTTGTTTACGCCCCTCCAGAATTTCGCGTACGTTGACCCGCTTTGCCGGCGTCGACGAGCGCCGCTGTACAGCACGAGGAACAAGGGATGTTCGCGCCGGCCAATGAAACCCACTTTGCCCTGACCATCGAAGGTCTTTCCGCCGACTTTCAGGTGTTTACCCTGACCGGCCGGGAAGCCATCAGCCAGCCTTTCGTATTCGAGGTGGAGCTGGTCAGTGAGCAGCCGTCGCTGGACCTCGAAACCCTGCTGCACAAACCGGCCTTTTTGCAGCTGTCGCCCGACGGCAGCGGCATCCACGGCCTGATCTACCGCGCCGCGCAAGGCGATTCCGGCAAGCGCCTGACGCGCTACTCCGTGACCCTGCGCCCGCAACTGGCGTACCTGGCGCACCGGATCAACCAGCGGATCTTCCAGAACCTCAGCGTGCCGAAAATCATCGGCAAGGTCCTTGAAGAACACGGTATCCAGGGCAACGCCTACGCCTTCCAGACCGGCTCGATCTACCCCGATCGCATTTACTGCGTGCAGTACGACGAATCGGACCTGCATTTCATCCAGCG
>NZ_JASCAF010000020.1:0-1045 GCF_029967985.1 Pseudomonas sp. V88_4 | reverse complement strand
TTATCTGAAGCTTAGAAGCTTTTCTTGGAAGCATGGCATCAACCACTTCGTCGCCTAAAGGCAACTCGTCATCAGCTCTCGGCCTTGAAACCCCGGATTTACCTAAGATTTCAGCCTACCACCTTAAACTTGGACAACCAACGCCAAGCTGGCCTAGCCTTCTCCGTCCCTCCATCGCAATAACCAGAAGTACAGGAATATTAACCTGTTTTCCATCGACTACGCTTTTCAGCCTCGCCTTAGGGACCGACTAACCCTGCGTCGATTAACGTTGCGCAGGAAACCTTGGTCTTTCGGCGTGGGTGTTTTTCACACCCATTGTCGTTACTCATGTCAGCATTCGCACTTCTGATACCTCCAGCAAGCTTCTCAACTCACCTTCACAGGCTTACAGAACGCTCCTCTACCGCATCACTTACGTGATACCCGTAGCTTCGGTGTATGGTTTGAGCCCCGTTACATCTTCCGCGCAGGCCGACTCGACTAGTGAGCTATTACGCTTTCTTTAAAGGGTGGCTGCTTCTAAGCCAACCTCCTAGCTGTCTAAGCCTTCCCACATCGTTTCCCACTTAACCATAACTTTGGGACCTTAGCTGACGGTCTGGGTTGTTTCCCTTTTCACGACGGACGTTAGCACCCGCCGTGTGTCTCCCATGCTCGGCACTTGTAGGTATTCGGAGTTTGCATCGGTTTGGTAAGTCGGGATGACCCCCTAGCCGAAACAGTGCTCTACCCCCTACAGTGATACATGAGGCGCTACCTAAATAGCTTTCGAGGAGAACCAGCTATCTCCGAGCTTGATTAGCCTTTCACTCCGATCCACAGGTCATCCGCTAACTTTTCAACGGTAGTCGGTTCGGTCCTCCAGTCAGTGTTACCTAACCTTCAACCTGCCCATGGATAGATCGCCCGGTTTCGGGTCTATTCCCAGCGACTAGACGCCCTATTAAGACTCGCTTTCGCTACGCCTCCCCTATTCGGTTAAGCTCGCCACTGAAAATAAGTCGCTGACCCATTATACAAAAGGTACGCAGTCACAGAACAA
>NZ_JASCAF010000019.1:0-1069 GCF_029967985.1 Pseudomonas sp. V88_4 | reverse complement strand
GTGGCCTTGAGATTTCGCAAGTCCAACTCGACATGCCATCGCCCCTTGTACAGCGATTTGAGAGCTGTTTTGGGTGTCTGCTTCGGGCAATGCAAGGTGGTCACCAACGTTTTTCCGTCAGTCTTCAACTCTCGCACTATCAGCCTTTCAGGGGCCTGTTCGTAATGTGTTTGACTCATCCAGGGCGGCCTTCTTTCGGGCTTTTTCAATTCGATCAAGTGGTCTTCCGAACCGAGACTTTGGCCCAGACGAAAGTCCGTGCTGCGCCGTCGGGCGCCATATTGTTCGAACACGCCATCGATACCTCGTCGCTGCAACTCGCACAGCAGAAAATAGGTCGCGTAGTAAGCGTCGCCCAACAAGATGTCGCCTGTTTTCAACGTGCCGAGCATTGATCTGAGCAGCGTCTGTTCGTCGCCGCCCTTACCTCGGAAACGTCCAAGTGCGGCATCTAAAACGGCGCCACTGGAGAGGCAAACGAGGCCCACCACTCGACACAACGGAAAACCAAGGCCAACTTTCTGCCCGCGAGATTGCGGATAGGCCTCCTGATTCGCAGCCGTATCGGGCATCGAGACGGTTGTCCCGTCGACAAGGCGTACAGGTCGCCCCATCCATCGCCACGAAGGCGGCGCCTGATCACTGATAGACGAACCGGAATGTCGAACCAACGTGGATACCATTTCTACCGGCAAGCGTTGTCGGGCTTTACAGAAGGCGCCCGTGCGAGTGCTATTGGGTTTCATGCCGCTACAGGATCGCTTGATGGAGAAATCGTTGACGGCATTCTGGCAGGAGCGATCGGCACTCATCGCTTGAGCCAGGAACATCGACAGAGTTTCCGTTGGCGGATACAAGCGCTCCCGATGCTCTGGCAGTGCTGACTCAACGCGCTGCAGCAACTCGGGAGCCGTGAGCAGGTTGAAAAAAGCATAGGCATCACAATTCGAAGCATGGCGGCGAAAACGTTGCTGTTGATGCTGGAGAATTTGGCGTCTACGATCCATGTGGGCTGTGTCCTTGGTTTTCTGGTGTGTGTTCGCAACTATCACCGTAGACCAAGGCCAGC
>NZ_JASCAF010000044.1:0-525545 GCF_029967985.1 Pseudomonas sp. V88_4 | reverse complement strand
GTGCAGGTGCAGGTGCAGGTGCAGGTGCAGGTGCAGGTGCAGGTGCAGGTGCAGGTGCAGGCTCGGGCGCTTCAAAAATCGGCGCAACCGGGGCAGCAACCACAGGTTCTGGAATGACAGGAGCAGCTTCCACCACCGGCGCCGGAACAGGCTCTGGCGTGAACGCCACCGGCGCAGGAATCGGCGGCGTAACGTGCGGCGCAGCCTCTTCAACCAGCGCCACCGGCTCTTCCGCCACTGGCAAGGTCAGCCACGGCTCGCTGGCCGGGGTCAGCGGCAATTCGGCGGCGGCCGGCGTTTCAGCCTCGGCCTCGGCCACCGGTTGCAGCACCGGCTCGGCGATCGGCAGCACAACCGGTGCCGGCGCTTCTTCTATTACGGGAGCGGGCGCAGGGGCTGGCTCAGGAATGGCTGTCGGCTGTTCGACGACGGGTTCCTGCGGTTTCTTGCGCAGCCATCCGAACAGGCTTTTCTTCTCGCCAGCCGCAGCTGGGGTCTTCTTGTCGTCGTTGGAACCAAACATGGAGGACGGCTATCTCACGGTAGCGACGCGCCACAGGGGCGCCCCGGCAAATAAATATTCGATGCAGAACAGACTGTGTTTCACCCAGCTTGTTCACGCGCAACATTTTGTCGAGGCGCCAACGGCACCTCAAAGGAATCGTCTTAATGAAGGACTAGCCGGCAAAATCGGCGAAAGAGCGAAGTTTAGCTGATAAACCAAGGCCTTCTGCCGCAACCCCATACAACCTGATCAGGTTTCAAAACCGGATAGGCGTGGTCGCCGGTAAAACGGATCAGTATCCTAGCACCTCCTCGCCCGCCTAGGCTAAGACCAAGCGGGCAGCCCAACAGGTTTAAAAACGAATGAATGCTCTAGCCCGCCGCGCCGCAGGCCTGCTGCTCAGCACAGTCTGCCTGCCCCTTTCGGCCCTGGCGGCCGACCCGCAACCGACCCACGAATTCACCCTCGACAACGGCCTGAAGGTCGTCGTGCGCGAAGACCATCGCGCGCCGGTGGTGGTGTCGCAGGTCTGGTACAAGGTTGGTTCCAGCTACGAAACCCCGGGCCAGACCGGTCTGTCCCACGCTCTCGAGCACATGATGTTCAAGGGCAGCGAAAAAGTCGGCCCCGGCGAAGCCTCGCTGATCCTGCGTGACCTCGGCGCCGAAGAGAACGCGTTCACCAGCGACGACTTCACCGCTTATTACCAGGTGCTGGCCCGCGACCGTCTGGGCGTGGCCTTCGAACTGGAAGCCGACCGCATGGCCAACCTGCGCCTGCCGGCCGACGAGTTCGCCAAGGAAATCGAAGTCATCAAGGAAGAGCGCCGCCTGCGCACCGACGACAAGCCGATGTCCAAGGCCTACGAGCGCTACAAGGCCATGGCCTACCCGGCCAGTGGTTATCACACGCCGACCATCGGCTGGATGGCTGACCTGGAGCGGATGAAGGTCGAAGAGCTGCGTCACTGGTATCAGTCCTGGTACGTGCCGAACAACGCCACGCTGGTGGTGGTCGGCGACGTGACCCCGGACGAGGTGAAGACCCTCGCCCAGCGCTACTTCGGGCCGATCGCGAAACGCGACGTGCCGCCGGCGAAAAAGCCGCTGGAACTGGCCGAACCGGGTGAACGCCAGATCACCCTGCACGTGCAGACTCAACTGCCGAGCCTGATGCTCGGCTTCAACGTCCCGAGCATTGCCACCGCCGAAGACAAACGTTCGGTCAACGCCTTGCGCCTGATTTCGGCCCTGCTGGACGGCGGCTACAGCGGCCGCATCCCAACCCAACTGGAGCGCGGTGAAGAGTTGGTGTCCGGCGGTTCGTCGAGCTATGACGCTTACACCCGCGGTGACAGCCTGTTCACCCTGTCGGCCACACCGAACACCCAGAAGAAAAAGACCATGGCCCAGGCGGAAGCCGGCCTGTGGAAACTGCTGGAGCAGCTGAAAACCAGCGCACCGTCCGCCGAAGAGCTGGAGCGCGTGCGTGCGCAGGTCATCGCCGGCCTGGTCTTCGAGCGCGATTCGATCACCAGTCAGGCCACCGCCATCGGCCAACTGGAGACCGTCGGCCTGTCGTGGAAGCTGATGGACACCGAGCTGGCCGATCTGGAAAGCGTCACCCCGCAAGACATCCAGAACGCCGCCAAGCTGTATTTCACCCGCGAACGTCTCAGCGTCGCCCACGTCCTGCCCCTGGAGACGACTCATGAGTGAGCGCAAAACCCCACGCCTGCTGCTCGGCCTGATCGCCGTGGCCATCATCGGCTCCGCTGCGTTCTATCTGGTGCCGAGCGACAACACCAAGGCCAGCGAAGCGCTGGAAAACGCCAAGTCCAGCCAGAAGCTGCAATCGCTGGCCGAACTCGACGGCAAGGCCCCGGCCAGCCGCAAGCTCGACGTGCAGACCTGGAACACCGCCGAAGGCGCCAAGGTGCTGTTCGTCGAAGCCCGCGAACTGCCGATGTTCGACATGCGCCTGATCTTTTCCGCCGGCAGCAGCCAGGACGGCAACGCGCCGGGTCTGGCCCTGCTGACCAACGCCATGCTCAACGAAGGTGTGGCGGGCAAGGATGTCGGCGCCATCGCTCAAGGCTTCGAAGGCCTGGGCGCGGATTTCGGCAACGGCGCCTATAAAGACATGGCCATCGCGTCGCTGCGCAGCCTCAGTGCTGCTGACAAACGCGAGCCGGCGCTGAAACTGTTCTCGGAAGTGGTGGGCAAACCGACCTTCCCGGCCGATTCCTTCGCGCGCATCAAGAACCAGATGCTCGCCGGTTTCGAATACCAGAAACAGAACCCCGGCAAACTCGCCAGCCTGGAGCTGATGAAGCGTCTGTACGGCGATCACCCGTACGCCCATTCCAGCGACGGCAACGCGCAGAGCGTGCCGAAGATCACGCTGGCGCAACTGCGCGAGTTCCATGCCAAGGCCTATGCAGCCGGCAACGTGGTGATTGCGCTGGTGGGCGATCTGTCCCGCAGCGAAGCCGAGGCGATTGCCAATCAGGTGTCCGCTGCGCTGCCAAAAGGCCCGGCGCTGGCGAAAGTCGAGCAACCGACCGAACCGAAAGCCGGCATCGGCCACATCGAGTTTCCGTCGAAGCAGACCAACCTGATGATCGCGCAACTGGGCATCGACCGTGATGACCCGGACTACGCCGCGCTGTCGATGGGCAACCAGATCCTCGGCGGTGGCGGTTTCGGCACCCGGCTGATGAGCGAAGTGCGCGAGAAGCGCGGCCTGACCTACGGCGTGTATTCGGCCTTCAGCCCGATGCAGGCTCGTGGCCCGTTCATGATCAACCTGCAGACCCGCGCGGAAATGAGCGAAGGCACCCTGAAACTGGTGCAGGACGTGCTCGCCGACTATCTCAAGACCGGCCCGACCCAGAAAGAACTGGACGACGCCAAGCGCGAACTGGCCGGCAGCTTCCCGCTGTCCACGGCGAGCAATGCCGATATCGTCGGCCAGCTCGGCGCCATGGGTTTCTACAACCTGCCGCTGAGCTATCTGGACGACTTCATGCGTCAGTCCCAAAGCCTGACGATCGAGCAGGTTCGCGACGTTCTGAACAAACACTTGAGCACGGATAAACTGGTCATCGTCAGCGCTGGCCCGACCGTGCCGCAAAAGCCGTTACCGGCCCCATCTGATAAACCTGCCGAGCAGCCGCTCGGGGTTCCGGAGCATTAATGGCCAGTCCAAAGAAACCTGTACAAAAACTGCACAACGGGGTGAACCAGTTGCGCATCATCGGCGGCGAATGGCGCAGCCGAAAGCTGAGCTTTCCTGATGCGCCGGGCCTGCGCCCGACGCCGGACCGGGTGCGTGAAACCCTGTTCAACTGGCTTGCGCCGTACGTTGCCGGAGCCAAGGTACTCGACCCGTTCGCCGGCAGCGGCGCGCTGTTTCTCGAAGCGCTGTCCCGTGGCGCGGCCACGGGCCAGGCGCTGGATGCCAGCCACGTCGCGGTCTCCAGCCTGAAAGAACACCTCGGCACCCTGCGCTGCACCAACGGCCAGGTGCAGACCGCCGACGCGCTGCGCTACCTGGAAACCCAGACCGCGACCGCGTTCGACTTGGTATTCCTCGACCCGCCGTTCAACCAGAACCTGCTGCCAGCGGTGTGCACGCTGCTGGAAGAGCGCCAATGGCTGGCCGATGATTCGTGGATCTACACTGAAAGCGAAACCGCGCCATCGACCCTCGGCCTGCCGGGTAACTGGCGCCTGCACCGCGAACAGAAATCCGGGCGGGTGTACTACGCGTTGTGGCAACGTATGGCAGTGATCGCCGGTTAACCGACCGGCCTGAAAAAGCGGCGAGTCTCAGCCGAGGCTCGCTGCGCTGCATCGAGAGCAATCGTGCCCCCTTCGTCAAAAACGTTCATCCCCGCCTTCGGCCTCGGCAATCCGCACCTGCAAACCTTGTGGGGGCCGCTGTGGCGTAAAACCGTGCACCTTGATCGCCAACGCGAACGGCTGTGGCTGGACGACGGCGATTTCCTGGATCTGGACTGGTATGGCCCGCACAGCGCCGAGGCGCCATTGGTGCTGGTGTTGCACGGCCTGACCGGTTCTTCCAATTCGCCTTACGTGGCCGGAATCCAGGCCGCGCTCGCCGCGCAAGGCTGGGCCAGTGTCGCGCTGAACTGGCGCGGCTGCTCCGGCGAGCCGAACCTGTTGCCGCGCAGCTACCATTCCGGCGCCAGCGAAGACCTCGCCGAAACCCTCCGCCACCTGAAGGCCAAGCGGCCACTGGCGCCGTTGTATGCGGTCGGCTACTCCCTCGGCGGCAACGTGCTGCTCAAGCATCTGGGAGAAACCGGCAGCGCCAGCGGCGTGCTCGGTGCGGTGGCGGTGTCGGTGCCGTTTCGCCTCGATCAATGCGCCGACCGTATCGGCCAGGGTTTCTCGAAGGTCTATCAGGCGCACTTCATGCGCGAGATGGTCGCCTACATCAAGAACAAGCAGCGCCAGTTCCAGCACGACGGCCGCGAGGACGGTCTCGCCGCACTGGCGGCCCTCGGCTCGCTGGAAAACATGCGCACTTTCTGGGATTTCGATGGCCGGGTAACCGCACCGCTGCACGGTTTCGCCGATGCCGAGGATTACTATCGCCGCGCGTCGAGCCGCTACTTTCTCGGCGAGATCCGCACGCCGACCCTGATCATTCAGGCAGCGGACGATCCGTTCGTGTTCCCCCACAGCCTGCCGCAGGCCAGTGAGCTGTCGGCCACGACCCAGTTCGAATTGCAAAACAAGGGCGGACACGTCGGCTTCGTCGACGGCACGCTCCGCCAGCCGGGTTACTACCTGGAACGACGGATTCCGCAGTGGCTGGCCGACGCGGGGCGCGAGTGAGTCATGAACGATCAGGGCGAGTCGATCCGTTTCTGGCAAGCCGCACCGCTGGCCGGTGTTGAACTGTTGTCGGCACGCTACATCGAGCAGCGCTTCGCCCCGCACGTCCACGACGGCTACGTGATCGGCATGATCATGGCCGGGGCCCAGCGTTATCGCTATCGCGGCGCCGAACATCTGGCAGGCAGCGGCACGCTGGTATTGATCAATCCGGACGAATTGCATACCGGCCACAAGGGCACCGAGGACGGCTGGCTATATCGGGCGTTTTACCCCGACACCGGACAGATCGTCGGGCTGCTGAATGAACTGGAACTGCCGACCGCACCGATGCCGGCCTTCGGCGCGACGCTGTATCGCGATCCGGATCTGGTCAACGGTTTCTGTCAGTTGCATCGCTTGCTGGAAAGCCCCGCCACCGCGTTGCAACAGCAAACGGTGTGGCGGGAAATGATGATGCTGCTGTTGCAACGTCACGCGGCGGTGCAGATCAATGGCAAGCCCGGCAAAGAGCACCGCGCAGTGGCGATGGCCAAGGAGTTGCTGCACGCGCAGCTGGCGGCGCCGCCCTCGCTGGAAGAACTGGCGGCGGCCGTGAACCTGTCGCCCTTCCACTTCGCCCGGGTGTTCCGCCGCGCCACCGGCATGCCGCCGCACAGCTGGCTGATGCAGCAGCGGATCGCCCGCGCACGGGGCTTGTTACAGAGCGGCTGCCTGCCGGTGGAAGTCGCCACGCAACTGGGATTTGCCGACCAGAGCCATCTGAGCCGGCAGTTCAAACAGGTTTATGGCGTAGGCCCGGCGGCCTATCGCAGCGCGCGGCTGGATCGCTGATCGCTTATTCGCCCGTAGCGATACCGCGCGCCGGATCGTTGATCCACTCGCTCCACGATCCGGCATACAGCGAACCCAACGGATAACCCGCCAGGCAGAGGGCGAAAAGGTTGTGACACGCCGTCACCCCGGAACCGCAGTAAGCCACCAGATCGCTCGGCGAACGCTCGCCCAGTTTCGCGGCGAAACGCTGCTTGAGCTGATCGGCCGGCAGGAAACGCCCGTCGCTGCCCAGGTTGTCGGTAAACGCCGCGCATTGCGCGCCGGGAATGTGCCCGGCGATCGGGTCGATCGGCTCCACTTCGCCCTTGAAGCGCGGCAAGGCGCGGGCATCGAGCAGGGTCAGGGCCGGCTGACCGAGGCGCTGCTGCAATTGCTCGGCGCTGAGCAGCAGGCTCATGTCCGGCTGGCCGCTGAAGCTGCCCCGGCCCGCTGACGGTGGATCAAGACTCAACGGCAATCCCGCCGCATGCCAGGCCTTGAGCCCGCCATCGAGAATGAACACACCGTCGCGCTTGCCCAGCCACGCCAGCAACCACCAGGCCCGCGCCGCATAGGCGCCCGGGCCGTCGTCATACAAAACCACGTCACTGTCATTGTTGATGCCGAATGCTTGCAGGCGTTCGATCAGCGCCGCCGGTTCCGGCAGCGGATGGCGACCGGTCACGCCCTTGGTCACCGGGCCGCTGAGGTCGCGCTCAAGATCGGCGAAATGTGCCCCGGCAATGTGCCCCTCGGCGTAGCTGCGCTGGCCGTAATCCGGGTCTTCGAGGGCAAAACGGCAGTCGAGAATCACCAGCCCCGGTTGCGCCTTGCGGGCATCCAGTGCGGTCGGGCTGATCAGTTGCGCAATCGGCATAGCGAACGACTCCAGTGAGGAAATGGAATTACGGTCTTTCTTCGAGGGCCTGGGCCAGCGGCACGTAGAACTCTTCGAACAAGGCGTTGACCTCATCGCGGGCCTGCTCGGTGACAAACCCCGCTTCCAGCACCAGCACCTGATACACGCCACGCTTGATGGCCTGTTCACTGAGGTAGTTGGAGTTCTCCCGGGTCGTGCACAGGAAGCGCACCCACGAGGTGAGGATGATCCACGCGTTGAGGGTCAGGGATTCGATCTGCACTCGGTCCATCTTCAGGATCCCGGCAGCGACAAAGCCTTCGTAGATCGCTGCGCCCTGGATTACGCAGCGCTGGGAGAAGCGGCGATAACGCGCGGCCAGATCCGGATCGCTGTCGAGCAAGTGTTCGAGATCGCGGTGCAGAAAGCGGTAGCGCCACATCGCCGACAGCAGCTCCTTGAGATAGAAGCGCTTGTCTTCGACCGTCGCGGCACGCCCCTGGGGCGGACGCAGGAAGCTGTCCACCAGGCTTTCGTACTCACTAAACAGCACGGCGATGATCGCCTGCTTGTTGGGGAAGTGGTAGTACAGATTGCCCGGAGAAATCTCCATGTGGGCGGCGATGTGATTGGTGCTGATGCTGCGCTCGCCCTGCTGATTGAACAGCTCGAGGCTGTTCTGCACGATGCGCTCGCTGGTTTTGATCCGTGGGGCCATGGCTTGAGCTTTAATTCAGAGTGCGTTGGGGGGCATCTTACGACCTAACCGGAACGGGATAAAACCAGGATGCGCAAGGAAGCCATTTGACTTTCTAGAGCATTGACTCTAAAAAGCTCGTCATAACAATACCTACGGAGCTGACAATGACTGCCGATATTGCCTACCTGCAAACGCTGCAACAGCCGCTGGAAGAGCTCAACCGGCTGTTCAACGCGCAGCGCGCCGCCTACGCCGCCAACCCGATGCCGCCTGCAACCCAGCGCCAGCAATGGCTCAAGGCCCTGCGCGATTTGCTGAGCAGCGAACGGCAGGCCCTGATCGACGCCATCAGCTCCGACTTCAGCCACCGCAGCGCCGATGAAACCCTGCTCGCCGAACTGATGCCGAGCCTGCACGGCATTCACTACGCCAGCCAGCACATCAGCCAGTGGATGAAACCTTCGCGGCGCAAAGTCGGCGTCGCTTTCCAACCGGCATCGGCGAAAGTCGTGTACCAGCCGCTGGGCGTGGTCGGCGTCATCGTGCCGTGGAACTACCCGCTGTTCCTTGCAATCGGCCCGTTGACCGGCGCCCTCGCGGCCGGCAACCGGGTGATGCTGAAACTCAGCGAATCGACCCCGGCCACCGGCCTGTTGCTCAAGGAACTGCTGGCGCGGATCTTCCCCGAAGATCTGGTGTGCGTGGTGCTCGGCGAGGCTGATGTCGGCGTGGCGTTTTCGAAAATGCGTTTCGACCACTTGCTGTTCACCGGTTCCACCAGCGTCGGCAAGCATGTGATGCGGGCAGCGGCAGAGAACCTTACGCCGGTGACCCTGGAGCTGGGCGGCAAATCCCCGGCCATCGTCTCCCACGACGTACCGCTCAAGGACGCCGCCGAACGCATCGCCTTCGGCAAGACCCTCAACGCCGGGCAGACCTGCGTTGCCCCTGACTATGTGCTGGTGCCGGAAGATCGCGTCGGCGGTTTCGTCGAAGCCTATCGCCAGGCCGTGCGCGGGTTTTATCCGACGCTTGCCGACAACCCGGACTACACCGCCATCATCAACGAGCGCCAACTGGCGCGACTGAACAGCTACCTCAGCGACGCCACCAGCAAGGGCGCGCTGCTGATTCCGCTGTTCGACCAGGGCCAGGGCCGCCGCATGCCCCACAGCCTGCTGCTGAATGTCAGCGACGAGATGACGGTGATGCAGGACGAAATCTTCGGCCCGCTGCTGCCGATCGTGCCGTATCAGGATCTGGATCAGGCATTTGCTTACATCAATCAGCGGCCACGTCCTCTGGCTCTTTACTACTTCGGCTACGACAAGCGCGAACAGCAGCGCGTACTCAGCGAAACCCATTCCGGTGGCGTCTGCCTCAACGACACGCTGCTGCACGTGGCGCAGGACGACATGCCGTTCGGCGGCATCGGCCCGTCAGGCATGGGCCATTACCACGGGCACGAAGGTTTCCTGACGTTCAGCAAGGCCAAGGGCGTGCTGGTCAAACAGCGCTTCAACGCGGCGAAGCTGATCTACCCGCCCTACGGCAAATCCATTCAGAAACTGATCCAGAAACTGTTCATTCGCTAACGTCACCGCCGGGTAATAACAACAATGCACCCAAGCCTGACCGAAACACCTGCCCTGTCGCGCCGGGGCCTGCTGAAATTCAGCCTCGGCGCCACGGCTTTCCTCGCCACCGCCGGCCTTGGTGCCAGCCTCAGCGGCTGTTCTTCGAGCGTTTCAGCCAACGGGTTCGCCACGTTGCGCAGCGGCGATCTGCTGTTTCTGCGCGCACTGATTCCAGTGATGCTCGATGGCGCCGTTGCGGTGGAAAAGCTGCCCGCCGCTGTCGATGGCACCCTGAAGTCGCTGGATTACAGCCTCGATCACCTGTCGCCGGAAATGCTCAAGCTCACCCGGCAACTGTTCGATGTGCTGGGCATGGCGGTGACGCGCGGACCATTGACCGGGATCTGGGGCAGTTGGGAAAACGCCAGCCCCGAAGCGATCCGCCACTTCCTCGAACGTTGGGAAAACAGCTCGCTGAACCTGCTGCGCATGGGCCACAGCTCATTGCTGCAAATGGTGATGATGGCCTGGTACACCCGCGCCGGATCCTGGGCCCATTGCGGTTACCCCGGCCCGCCCGCCGTTTGAGCCTGGCGACCCACGCAAAACAATAATAAGAGAACCTGATCGATGCCCGTACCCGACCCGTTTCGCGAAGGCCTTGCCCGTGGCTGGAAAACCTACAACGGCGCGCAACTCACCGAGGACCTGACCCTGGAAGCCGACGTCGCCATCATCGGCAGCGGTGCCGGCGGCGGCACCACGGCGGAAATCCTCAGCGCCGCCGGCTATAAAGTGCTGCTGATCGAAGAAGGCCCGCTCAAGACCAGCAGCGATTTCAAACTGCTGGAAGACCAGGCCTACAGCAGCCTTTATCAGGAAGGCATCGGCCGCATGAGCAAGGACGGCGCGATCACCATCCTTCAGGGCCGCGCGGTCGGCGGCACCACGCTGATCAACTGGACATCGAGTTTTCGCACCCCCGAGCCGACCCTCGAACACTGGGCCAAAGAACACAACGTCAAAGGCCACAGCTCCGCCGACATGGCGCCGTGGTTCGAGAAAATGGAGCAGCGTCTCGGCGTCGCCCCGTGGATGGTGCCGCCCAACGCCAACAACGACGTGATCCGCAAAGGCTGCGAACAGCTCGGCTACAGCTGGCACGTGATCCCGCGCAACGTGCGCGGCTGCTGGAACCTCGGCTACTGCGGTATGGGCTGCCCGACCAACGCCAAGCAATCGATGATGGTCACGACCATTCCGGCGACTTTGGAAAAGGGTGGCGAGCTGCTTTATCTGGCCCGCGCCGAAAAGCTGTTGATCAGCGGCGACAAGGTCACCGGCCTGCAATGCGTGGCGCTGGACGAACGTTGCGTCGAGCCGACTGGACGCACGATCACCGTCAAGGCGCGGCATTACGTGCTGGCCGGCGGCGGGATCAACAGCCCGGCGCTGCTGATGCGTTCGGATGCACCGGATCCGCACAAACGCCTGGGCAAGCGCACCTTCCTGCATCTGGTGAACATGTCCGCCGGGCGTTTCGACGAGGTCATCAACCCGTTCTACGGCGCGCCGCAGTCGATTTACTCGGACCATTTCCAGTGGAAGGACGGCACCACCGGCCCGATGGCCTACAAACTCGAAGTACCGCCGCTGCACCCGGCGCTGGCCGCTACGTTGCTCGGCGGGTTCGGCCAGGAAAGCGCGCAACACATGGCGGACCTGCCGCACACCCACGCGATGCTGGCCCTGCTGCGCGACGGTTTTCACCCGGACAGTCAGGGCGGCAGTGTCGAGCTGCGCGGTGACGGCTCGCCGGTGCTCGACTATCAGGTGTCGCCTTACACCTGGGAGGGCTTGCGCCGTTCATTCCACAGCATGGCCGAGATCCAGTTCGCCGGTGGCGCCAAAGCGGTGATGCCGATGCACGCCGATGCGCGCTACGTGAACAGCCTGGCCGAGGCCCGCTCATTGATCGACAGCCTGAGTCTGGAGTTGTATCGCACGCGTCTGGGCAGCGCCCACGTCATGGGCGGTTGCGCCATGGGCGAGGACCCGAAAACCGCCGTCACCGACAGCCTCGGCCGCCATCATCAACTGCGCAATCTGTCGATCCATGACGGCTCGCTGTTCCCCACCAGCATCGGCGCCAACCCGCAGTTGTCGGTGTATGGTCTGACGGCGCAACTGGCGACATCCCTCGGCGAACGGTTGAGAAACCCTTGAAAAAGACGAAATTTCCGATCGTCTATAGTGCTTTCTTACCCAACAGGCGACTTTCCCCACCGGGACGGCTGCGATACCATCCGACTCCCCAACGGATTCCCGCCAGGACGACGCGATGAACCGAGTGTTGTACCCAGGTACCTTCGACCCTATTACCAAGGGCCATGGCGATCTGGTCGAACGCGCCTCGCGCCTGTTCGACCATGTGATCATCGCCGTCGCCGCCAGCCCCAAGAAGAATCCGCTGTTCCCGCTGGAACAACGGGTCGAGCTGGCCCGCGAGGTCACCAAACACCTGCCGAACGTGGAAGTGGTCGGCTTTTCGACGCTGCTGGCGCATTTTGCCAAAGAGCAGAACGCCAACGTGTTCCTGCGTGGCCTGCGCGCGGTGTCGGACTTCGAGTACGAATTCCAGCTGGCCAACATGAACCGCCAGTTGGCCCCGGATGTGGAGAGCCTGTTTCTCACCCCGTCCGAGCGTTATTCGTTCATTTCCTCGACCCTGGTGCGGGAAATCGCGGCCCTGGGCGGCGACATCAGCAAGTTCGTCCACCCGGCGGTGGCCGACGCCCTGACCCTGCGCTTCAAGAAGTAACGACCGTTCAAACGGCGCCCGCGTGCACTACGGGCGCCAATGCGGCACAATTGCGCGCATTGATTCATAGCGCCCGGGCTCCCCGCCCCGGCTGGAGTTAGCATGTCCCTGATCATCACCGACGATTGCATCAACTGCGACGTCTGCGAACCCGAGTGCCCGAACGCCGCCATCTCCCAAGGCGAAGAGATCTACGTGATCGACCCGAACCTTTGCACCCAATGCGTCGGCCACTACGACGAGCCGCAGTGCCAGCAGGTCTGTCCGGTGGATTGCATTCCACTGGACGAAGCCCATCCGGAGACTGAAGAACAGTTGATGGAGAAGTACCGCAAGATCACCGGCAAGGCTTGAGCCACTGAATCCGATCGCAGCTCCCGGCTGCGATCGCGTCATTCACGCTGCTCGAATCCCTCTCCGGTGCAACCCAGGCAACGCACGAACGCCGCTTTCGCCGGCGCCACCACCAACGCCTCCCCCGCATCGCCAATCCCGCCACCCAGCGCGGTGAACGGCAACGACACGACGAACGCCCCGGCACCGATCACCGTTGCCACAACCAGCAATGGTCGGGCAATCAGCAGGTCGCCGAGCATGGCGTAGGCCGGTGGATTCTGGATGGCGTAACGAGGATCACCGCTGCCGCCTTCCGTGGCCTGAACGGTCAGGCTCAAGCACAGCAGAAGTGCGACGATGAGGGTTTGCAAGGACTTCATGGCACGATCCTTCGGGCTGAACAGTGAGACAACTCACTATAGACCGTAGGACTTTTTCGGATGCCTTGCTCAGGTTTGGCAGCGCGGACACCAGACGCTCGCGCGCTGGCCGAGCTTCATTTCCCGCAGCCCCGTGCCGCAGACCTTGCAATGCTCGCCACCGCGGCCGTAGACAAACAGTTCCTGCTGGAAATACCCCGGCTGCCCGTCGCCACCAATGAAGTCGCGCAACGTGGTGCCGCCCCGCTCAATGGCCGCCGCGAGGATGCGTTTGATCTCGATCGCCAGCTTCAGATAGCGCGCCCGGGAAATGCCCTTGGCCTCGCGCCGCGGATCGATACCGGCGGCGAACAGCGCCTCGGTCGCGTAGATATTGCCGACCCCCACCACCACCGCGTTATCCATGATGAACGGCTTGACCGCCATCGAGCGCCCGCGTGACAGCTGATACAACCGCTCGCCATCGAACAGATCGGTCAACGGCTCCGGGCCCAGGCGGATCAGCAACTCGTGATTGAGCGGGTCGTTGCTCCAGAGCATCGCCCCGAAGCGCCGTGGATCGGTGTAGCGCAGGGCCAGGCCCGACTCCAGCTCGATATCGACATGCTCATGCTTGGCCGCCGGCATCCCGACCTCAACCAGCCGCAGGTTGCCCGACATGCCCAAGTGGCTGATCAGCGTGCCGACTTCGGCGTTGATCAGCAGATACTTGGCGCGCCGCTCGACCAGCACGATGCGTTGCCCGGACAGGCGCACATCGAGGTCTTCGGGAATCGGCCAGCGTAACCGCCGGTCACGCACGATTACGCGGCTGACCCGTTGGCCTTCCAGGTGCGGAGCAATGCCGCGGCGGGTGGTTTCGACTTCCGGCAGTTCAGGCATCAGTTCCTCGAATCATCAGCTTCTTGAATCAGTGCGCGCCAAGTTCGCGGATCGTCTGCTTCAACGTCTCGAAGTCGTAATCCGAGAGGCCGATGTATTCGAGCACCAGCGGCCCGACGGCCTGCCATTCGAAGTCTTCGGTCTGGTTGCCCAGTACCCGGTAGGACGCGCAGATGTGCTCGGCCATTTTCAGGATCGCCAGCAGGTTTTTCATCTGACTGTTGCGCGAGGTGTCGTCGCTGAAGATCGCCAGGGCATTGTGATGGTTGGCGATGGCCGCGCTGACATGCTCCGGCAAGCGCCAGGACTTTGCGGTGTAATAGCCGACGACCGAGTGGTTGGTGTTGTAGACATCGTTCTCGGTGTCCACGACCCGGCGCTCGGGACTCGCATTGGCATAGGCCGTCTCCAGCGTAGTCATGTAGTCGGGGAAACGCTGAAGCATCAGCGGCACGCCGCAATCATGGAAAAGACCCAGGGCATAAGCCTCGTCGCTCGCCTCGGTGCCAACGCGCTTGGCCAGGGTCAGGCAGGTCATCGCCACGTCCTGGGCGGTGTCCCAGAAACGGTTGAGGGTGACGATGGTGTCGTCGTTCATCTCGCCCTTGATCGACATCGCGTTGATCAGATTGATGATCGAGCGACTGCCCAACAGATTCACCGCGCGCTTGATCGAGGTGATCTTGTTGCTCAGGCCGTAATAGGGCGAATTGACGATTTTCAGCAGCGAGCCGGACAGGCCGGGATCCTGGGAGATCAGCTTGGCGATCGTCTCCAGATCCGGGTCGGGCATGTACTGCTCCATTTGCAGATCCACCATGATCTGCGGCTGCGCGGGCACACTGATGCCCTGCAGGGACTGTTGAATCTGTTCGGTGGTCAGCTCTTGGGACATAAGTACACACTCTGGGACAGGCGGCGATTCTAACCTCTAAAAACCGACGCACGACACACCAGTGGGCAATTCGCAGGAACTTTCACTTTCCACCAGCCTTCGGAATCTGTAGTGCCCGGAACAGATTCACGTCTGTCTCGGGCAGTAATCCCAACAGACTCAGGAGCTTAACGATGGCGACTTCTCTCAGCGGCAAGCGCGTCGCTTTTCTGGTAACCGATGGTTTCGAGCAGGTCGAACTGACCGGCCCCAAACAGGCACTTGAGCAGGCAGGAGCGCAGGTTGACATCCTTTCTGCCGAAGCTGGCAGCGTCAAAGGCTGGAACCACGATAAACCGGCGGACGACTTCAAGGTCGACCAGACCTTCCAGGGCGCAAGCATCGATCAATACGATGCCGTGGTGCTCCCGGGCGGTGTGCAGAACTCTGACACCATCCGCATCGACCAGGACGCCCAGCACCTGGTCAAGACCGGTGCCTCCGCCGGCAAACCGATCGCAGTGATCTGCCATGGCAGCTGGCTGCTGATTTCGGCAGGACTGGTCAATGGCAAGACCATGACCAGCTATAAGACCGTCAAGGACGATCTGGTCAACGCGGGGGCCAACTGGGTCGATCAGGAGGTGATCAAGGATGGCAATCTGATCAGCAGTCGCCAACCGGACGACATTCCGGCGTTCAGCAACGCGCTGATCGACGCGCTGTCGGCATAGGGCTCGGGCCCACAGACGCGGGGCGGGCCTGCTCGTGACGGGGTCTGCCGCGTTTCATCGCACACCAAACCCGGCATAAGGCGCAACACGGTATACTCCCGCTCTTTTTTCCGGAGCGACGTCATGTCCCTGCCTAGCTTGCGCCTCAAAGCCAACGCCGACCGTCGCCTGCGCGCCGGTCACCTGTGGATTTACAGCAACGAAATCGACGTGGCCGCGACCCCGTTGCACGGCTTCAAGGCCGGCGACCAGGCGATCCTCGAAGCCGCCGGCGGCAAGCCGCTGGGCATCGTCGCCATGAGCCCGAACAACCTGATCTGCGCCCGCCTGCTGTCGCGCGACATCAAGCTGCCGCTGGACAAGTCGCTGCTGGTCCATCGGCTCAACGTGGCCCTGTCACTGCGCGAGCGCCTGTTCGACAAGCCGTTCTATCGTCTGGTCTACGGCGATTCCGACCTGCTGCCGGGTCTGGTGGTCGACCGTTTCGGCGACATCCTCGTGGTCCAGCTCGCCTCGGCGACCATGGAAGCCCATAAAGATGACGTGATCGCGGCGCTGACCCAAGTGCTCAAGCCAAGCGGCATCCTGTTCAAGAACGACTCCGCCGCCCGCGATGCCGAAGGTCTTGAGCGCTACACCGAAACCGTATTCGGCGTGGTGCCGGAGTGGGTGGCACTGGAAGAGAACGGTGTGAAATTCGAAGCGCCGGTCATTCAAGGTCAGAAAACCGGCTGGTTCTACGACCACCGCATGAACCGCGCACGCCTGGCCCCTTACGCCAAGGGCAAACGCGTGCTGGACCTGTACAGCTACATCGGTGGCTGGGGTGTGCAGGCGGCCGCATTCGGCGCCAGCGAAGTGTTCTGCGTCGACGCCTCGGGCTTCGCCCTCGACGGTGTTGAGCGCAACGCTGCACTGAATGGTTTCGCCGACAAGATGACCTGCATCGAAGGCGACGTCTTCGAAGCCCTGAAGGAACTCAAGGCCAGCGAAGAGCGCTTCGACGTGATCGTTGCCGACCCGCCTGCGTTCATCAAGCGCAAGAAAGACCTGAAAAACGGTGAAGGCGCCTACCGTCGCCTGAACGAGCAAGCCATGCGCCTGCTCAACAAGGACGGCATCCTGTTCAGCGCTTCGTGCTCGATGCACCTGCCGGAAGACGACTTGCAGAACATCCTGCTGACCAGCGCCCGTCACCTGGACCGCAACATCCAGCTGCTGGAGCGTGGTGGCCAAGGCCCGGATCACCCGGTACACCCGGCCATCCCGGAAACCCGCTACATCAAGAGCATCACCTGCCGCCTGCTGCCCAACAGCTGACAGACGCACGGCGTTGAAGCTATCGAAAGGGGAGCCCACGGGCTCCCCTTCTTTTTGTCTTGAACGTTGTTTTCCTACATATATCGTCCTGCCGATGTGCAGGATATTTCCTTACATGTTTTATTTATTGGAATTTAACTTACACACTCACTTCCAGCCATAGATCACTCCGACAAAATTACTGGACAATTCCTACTTAATATTTGCTTGCGATTAATCCATTACAAACTATTATTGAGTCGTCACCACGGAGGTGACACCCACTAACCACGAAGCAACAATGAACAAGGAGTTCAATCATGAAAGCAATTACTCTGGAATCCCGCACCCTTGCAAACCTGGCTTTTCTGGTCGCACCTAAAGCCCGTTAAGTAAGGTGGGCGCTGGGTATAGCCGGCTACCCAGCGCCTCTGAAAAAGCACTTATCCAGAGCAGCGTGCCCCAACATGCATATAAATCCTTATTTATTCATACTGCCACGAACGCCCGGCCAGATAGTCTGGAATTACAAAGACCATACTCAACATGAACTTGATCTTGAATATGCCTCCCGACTGGCGCAACTTGTCCACAACCCCGACCTATATGACAACAGCAACATAATAGACGCACAGTTATTAAATGCGGGAATACTGACTTCTTCAAAAGTTCCGACACCTGTCTGGGGCTGGGATGAACTGTCCAGGATCTACCATATCGGGACTCGGAATATTCCGTGCGAACACACGCCCCGAAACATTCAGGAATGGTCCAGGCAATACCTCGAACACTGCAACACAGTGCTTGCCACTGCACCTGCGCACGACATCCTTGCGGATACAGGTCCGAACGCACTCATCACCCTGCCCTCAGCGCTCGTATTGAATGACGACAGCCTGTCGAATTCACTGATCCGGCGAAAGACCTGCCGCTCCTTCACCGGCACCGCCGTGTCGCTGGACGATGTCGGCACCTTGCTTTACCTGTCCCTCGGTTACCTGCGAGAACGCGAAGCCGACTGCGACGACAGCATCGCCGAAGGCCTTGGCGCGCGGCGCAGCAGTCCTTCCGGGGGCGGCCTCAATGCCTGCGCCGGGTTCGTATTTGTACAGAACGTCGACGGACTGACGCCTGGGGTTTATGCCTACCACCCCGCCGAACACGCCCTGAGCTTCATCAACCCTTTGCCCGACACCGCACCTGGCAATCTGCTGGGGGGCCAGCACTTCATCAATAACCTGCCATTGGGGCTGTTCATCACCGCCCGCTTCGACCGGCTCTGGTGGAAATACCCGCACTCGCGCGCCTATCGAATGGCGCTCGTCGAAGCCGGGCATCTTTCGCAGACGTTTCAACTGGTGGCTACAGCGCTCGGCATGAACACCTGGCTCACGGGTGCATTTGCCGATGATCAGGTCGAGACGTTGCTGAGGTTCGAAAACAGTGCGGAACAACCCTTGTTCTTCGTCGGTTGCGGGGAAAGCGACGGCCAGGCGATGTGTCAGGAAATGCGCGACCTGCTGCGTGAGGCCCAGCCATGAGCGCGCTCTCCAGGGAGCCGGTCTTTCAATTCTCCCTGAATGACTGGAACACCCGCGCCTCGGTCCGCACCAGCCCGCACGAATACCGGTTGCCGGACAACATCCAGGAACAACTGGAGACCCGGCACTGGTTTCCGCCAACGTTCCTGCCCTATCTGGCCCATCCGGCCATCGAAGCAGCGGGCCGATCGACGCTGCATCGGCTCACGGCCCGGCATCTGGTGCATTTTCTCGACTACACCACGCTGCTCGAACACCGGATCGTCAATCGCGCCGTCGAAACCATTGTCCACGGCGAGCTGCCCGTCGCGGTGCCGGCGCCGATGAAAACCGCCGCGCTCCAGCTCTACACCGACGAGGGCTATCACGCCCTGTTTTCCAGCCAGGTAGCGGAGCAGATCGCCAGCCTCTACGGCATCACCAAACGCCCGGTCATGCCCAGGCGAATCACCCGGATGAACCTGCTGATTGCACGCACAGGCCAGCAGCAACGGCCGCTGGCATGCTTCTTACTGGGTTTCGTCTCGGAAACCATCATTGCCCGTGAACTGCTGGATGTCTGCCGCGACAGTCTGGTGTCCGGAGTCAACGACATGTTGCGCGATCACCTCACCGACGAAGCGCGCCACAGCCGGTATTTCACCGAAGTGTTCCACTATCTCTGGCTGCACCTGGACCCAAGGCAGCGAGAGTTCACCGCGACGACCTTGCTCGACATTCTGGAAATCTTCTTCGAAGTGGATGAGCACTGGATGCTGGAAAGCCTCTGCGGCGCGGACATTGCAAGCACCACGGTAATGGAGATTCTCGGCACGATCACAACGGCCCAGGCCAGTCGCCAGCGGGCACGCACCGGCAGCCTCGCCACAATGAGCGCGCTGAAGAAAGCCGGATTTTTCGCCGAACCTCAAAACCAGACACTTTTTGCCAGGGCAGGACTGATTGATGGATGACGGACAATCTGCGGTGACCCAACGACAGCGGCGCGGAGCTGTCAGCCTTTTGCTGGCGATGGTGCTGCTCGGCGTCTTTCCGCTGGATGTCCTGCTGCCTTCGTTTCCGGCACTGGCTGAGCACTTTCGCAGCACTCCGGCGGATATTGCCCTGTCGATCAGCCTGTTCGCGGTCGGGATTGCCTTCGCCCAGTTGCTGATCGGGCCCCTGTCGGATGTGATCGGACGCAAAGGCCTGCTGCTCGCCGGCATGAGCGTATCAATGCTCGGCGCCCTCGGATGCGTGATGACCTCGGATTATTCGCTGTTTCTGGTTTTTCGGGTGGTGCAGGCGCTGGGTTGCGGCTGTTTTGTGCTGTCACAGGCGCTGGTGCAGGATCTGTTCGAAGGCGAGGAACGTGATCGCCTGCGGATTCTGATGGTCACCGCCACCGGTATCTTCATTTCCGTATCTCCATTGGCCGGAACCTTGCTTCAGGCCGCGCTTGGCTGGCGCGGCAGCTTCTGGGTGTTCTCCGCACTGTCCGCCATCGTGCTACTCAAGGCATGGTGGTTTCTGGACAACAGCCGACCGGCAGCCCGTGGTACATCCACCCATTTTCTGAGGGCTTACCGGCGGGTACTGGTAGATTTCGACTTCGTCGGTTACTGGCTGATTTCAGCCTTCGCCTTCGCCTGCCACTTTTCGTTCATCGTGATTTCGCCGCTGATTTTCATGGACCGCCTGCAACTGTCTGCTTATGACTTCTCGCTGATCCTGCTGATCTACGGCGCTGCGTATGTGATCGGAGGCATCCTCGCCAGCGTACTGAGCAGACGCATCAACGGTAGCCAGCAAATTGTTGTCGGGCTGAGCCTGATCCTGTTCGCCGGCCTGACCATGCTGTACCTGGCATCGAACTTCGCACTGACCCCGACCACGGTGCTGATCCCGATGTTGATCTGCACCGCTGGCACCACCATCGCCCGGCCCGCCGCCACGTCGCGGGCGATGAGCCTGTATCCCGAAAATGCTGGCACGTCTGCATCCGCCGGCAGCACGCTGATCTTCATCTGCGGCGGCTTGATCAGTGCCTTGATCAGCCTGAGCCCTGCCAACCTGCAATCCACGCTGGGCTACAGCTTCGTGATACTCAGCGGAGTGGCACTGGCGTTGAACGCCCGGATCAGCCGTCGCAACGATCTGGTGGGGCAACCGGACAGCGATTAACCCTGCCGGTCGTCATCCCGCACGCTTCGTCAGCACTGGAACAACGTTTTGCGCCATTCCCTCCTGACGCCAGCGGTGTAGAATCGCGAGATTCATCGCCATTCATCCCCGGCGGGTTTATGAGCTCAGGCTGAGACCAGCGGCGATCCCGCAACGTCATCGGCAACATCAGGACACACGGCCATTTCTGAGTGTTCCAGACGTCAATAGAAGCTCACTCCCCTTTGATACCTGATTAGCCGCCCGGAGTGCTCCATGCCCGATTACCGCTCGAAAACATCCACCCACGGCCGCAACATGGCCGGCGCCCGCGCACTGTGGCGCGCCACCGGGATGAAAGATGACGACTTCAAGAAGCCGATCATCGCCATTGCCAACTCCTTCACCCAGTTCGTACCGGGCCACGTCCACCTGAAGGACCTCGGCCAGCTGGTTGCCCGTGAGATCGAACGCGCTGGCGGCGTTGCAAAAGAATTCAACACCATCGCCGTGGATGACGGCATCGCCATGGGCCACGACGGCATGCTGTATTCGCTGCCGAGCCGCGAGATCATCGCCGACTCCGTCGAGTACATGGTCAACGCCCACTGCGCCGACGCCATCGTCTGCATCTCGAACTGCGACAAGATCACCCCCGGCATGCTGATGGCCGCCCTGCGCCTGAACATCCCGGTGATCTTCGTCTCCGGCGGTCCGATGGAAGCCGGCAAGACCAAACTGGCCAGCCACGGTCTCGACCTCGTCGACGCCATGGTGATCGCCGCCGACTCCAGCGCTTCTGACGAGAAGGTTGCCGAGTACGAGCGCAGCGCCTGCCCGACCTGCGGTTCGTGTTCCGGCATGTTCACCGCCAACTCGATGAACTGCCTGACCGAGGCCCTTGGCCTTGCATTGCCGGGCAACGGTTCGACTCTGGCCACCCACAGCGACCGCGAACAGCTGTTCCTGCAGGCCGGCCGCACCATCGTCGAACTGTGCAAACGCTACTACGGCGAGAACGACGAGTCGGTACTGCCGCGCAACATCGCCAACTTCAAGGCGTTCGAGAACGCGATGATGCTCGACATCGCCATGGGCGGTTCGACCAACACCATCCTGCACTTGCTGGCCGCTGCCCAGGAAGCCGAGATCGACTTCGACCTGCGTGACATCGATCGTCTGTCGCGCAAGGTGCCGCAACTGTGCAAGGTCGCGCCGAACATCCAGAAGTACCACATGGAAGACGTGCACCGCGCCGGCGGCATCTTCAGCATCCTCGGTTCGCTGGCCCGTGGTGGCCTGTTGCACACCGACCTGCCGACCGTGCACAGCCACAGCATGGAAGAAGCCATCGCCAAGTGGGACATCACCCAGACCGACGATGAAGCCGTGCATCACTTCTTCAAGGCAGGCCCGGCCGGTATTCCGACGCAAACCGCGTTCAGCCAGTCGACCCGCTGGGAAACCCTGGACGACGACCGTGAAAACGGCTGCATCCGCAGCTTCGAGCACGCCTATTCGAAAGAAGGTGGCCTGGCCGTGCTGTACGGCAACATCGCCCTGGACGGCTGCGTGGTGAAAACCGCCGGTGTCGACGAGTCGATCCACGTGTTCGAAGGCAACGCGAAGATCTTCGAAAGCCAGGACAGCGCCGTGCGCGGCATCCTCGCCGACGAAGTGAAGGAAGGCGACATCGTCATCATTCGCTACGAAGGTCCGAAAGGCGGTCCGGGCATGCAGGAAATGCTCTACCCGACCTCTTACCTGAAATCCAAAGGCCTGGGCAAAGCCTGCGCCCTGCTGACCGACGGCCGTTTCTCCGGCGGCACTTCCGGTCTGTCCATCGGCCACGCTTCGCCAGAAGCAGCGGCCGGCGGCGCGATCGGCCTGGTACAGGACGGCGACAAGGTGCTGATCGACATTCCGAACCGTTCGATCAACCTGCTGATCAGCGACGAAGAACTGGCGGCACGCAGGGTCGAGCAGGACAAGAAAGGCTGGAAACCGGTCGAGAAGCGTCCACGCAAAGTGACCACTGCCCTCAAGGCCTACGCCCTGCTGGCGACCAGCGCCGACAAGGGCGCTGTGCGCAACAAGGCGATGCTCGACGGCCTGTAAAAAGGCTACGAGCGGCTAGCGGCAAGCGGCAAGCGGCAAGTAGAAGCACTACGGCTTTTACTTGTAGCTTGCAGCTAGTCACTTGCAGCTGCTTTTATTGGATTTCTTCCGGTTTGACGATCACCCAGTTCTTGTCCGCCGTCACCGGCAAACCTTCTTTCGCCTGGGCCGCCGCGTGCTTGGCCATCATGCCCTGGATCTGGGTCATGTACTTGTCCTTGCGGTTGACCCACAAGTGAATGCCACCCTTGGCCACGTCCACATCGTGGAACAGCATGTAGCCGTCGCTGGTCGGCGTGTCGCCACCCACCAGTACCGGTTTTTTCCACTCGTCGATGTAGGTCAGGATCGCCGCGTGCTTGCCGGCCATCCAGGTCGCCGGGGTCCACAGGTATGGGGTCAGTTCGAGGCCGAGGTTGGCTTTCTCGTCATACTTGCCGGCGGTGATCTGCTTGCGCGCGGTGGTCAGCTCGCCGGTTTCGCGGTTCTTCAGCAAAGTGGTCACGCCGATCACGTTCTGCGGTTTGACGTTGTAGCCGTACTTCGGATCGGCCGCGACCATGCGCACCAGTTCTTCGGAGGCGGCGGTCATCACGTAGACCTCGATGCCGTTCTCCATCAGCTTGTTGTACAGCTCTTTCTGGCCAGTGAAGATCTTCGGCGGATTCACATCCAGGTTCTTGACCACGTCACCTTCGTAATAAGTCGCCGGCACCGGTTTGCCCGAGGCCATCAGCTCATCGACGTAGCCCTTGAGTTCCTTGAGGGTGAAGCCGGAAAACACTTGCGCGACCCACGGATAGCAGACCATGTCGTCGACTTCGCAGAGGCGGTAGTAGTAGCTGAACAGGCTTTCCTTGTGGTCGGCGGTGTCCTTGAACGGCATCAGTTTCAGGGAGGGGTCGAGCTTGTCACGGGTAATCAGGCCCTTGTTTTCCATGAACGGCAGCAACGACTCTTCGAGGTCGTAGCGGTAACTGGTGTTGTCCATGTCGAACACCGCGTAGTTACCCTTGTTGGCGTTGGCGGCGATCATCGCGTCCAGCGCCTTGGCCTGATCGGCCGGCCAGTGTTTCAGGTCGGTGGCGAACGCCTGAGTGGCCAGGCCCATCCCCACAGTCAGTGCGACAGCCAGAAATTTCGGTGTGAACTTCATTGGCGCTTTCTCCCTGGGTCAAAGAATTCGACGCTAACAAATATGTGTGACAGTCCTCGTCTGTCAGCGACCGTCCACGTCCGTTTCGCGCCAGTTGCATCCCCGAGAGCGACACCCCCTTATTCCAAAAACGACGGATCACCTTCGATTTCGGTATTAAATCATTGGAAATCAAGCTGTTAGGCTTGCCGGTTCGCAACAGCCCCGGAAGGCTGTTGGCGCAGTCTTTTCTGGAGTCCTCATGAATCTGCCCCTGATTCTCAACTTGCTGGTGTTCCTCACCCTGCTCTTCGGCCTGGCGCAAACCCGTCACACCACGTGGAGCCTGGCGAAGAAAGTCCTGCTCGCGCTGGTGCTGGGCGTGGCGTTCGGCGTCGCGTTACACACGATTTACGGTGCCGGCAACCCGGTGCTGAAAGCCTCGATCGGCTGGTTCGATCTGGTCGGCAACGGTTACGTGCAACTGCTGCAAATGATCGTGATCCCGCTGGTATTCGCCTCGATCCTCAGCGCCGTGGCCCGTCTGCACAACGCATCGTCGCTGGGCAAGATCAGCTTCCTGACCATCGGCACGCTGCTGTTCACCACCGCGATTGCGGCGCTGATCGGCATCGGCCTGACCAACCTGTTCGGCCTGACCGCCGAAGGCCTGGTCGCCGGCACGCAGGAAATGGCCCGCCTGCAAACCATTCAGACCGACTACGCCGGCAAGGTCGCCGACCTGAATGTGCCGCAACTGCTGCTGTCGTTCATCCCGCAGAACCCGTTCGCCGACCTGGCCCGTGCCAAGCCGACCTCGATCATCAGTGTGGTGATCTTCGCCGCGTTCCTGGGGGTTGCCGCGCTGCAACTGCTCAAGGATGACGTCGAGAAAGGTCAGAAAGTGATCAACGCCATCGACACCCTGCAAGCCTGGGTGATGCGTCTGGTGCGTCTGGTGATGAAGCTGACCCCGTACGGCGTGCTGGCGCTGATGACCAAAGTGGTGGCCGGTTCCAACCTGCAAGACATCATCAAGCTCGGCAGTTTTGTGGTGGTCTCGTACCTCGGTCTGGGCCTGATGTTTGTGGTGCACGGTTTGCTGGTGTCGGCGGCCGGAATCAACCCGCTGCGTTTCTTCCGCAAGATCTGGCCGGTGCTGACCTTCGCGTTCACCAGCCGCTCCAGCGCGGCGAGCATTCCGCTGAGCATCGAAGCGCAAACCCGTCGTCTGGGCATTCCGCAATCGGTGGCAAGCTTCGCCGCATCGTTCGGCGCGACCATCGGCCAGAACGGTTGCGCCGGTCTGTACCCGGCGATGCTGGCGGTGATGGTTGCGCCAACCGTCGGCATCAACCCGCTGGATCCGCTGTGGATCGCGACGCTGGTGGCGATCGTAACCCTGAGTTCGGCCGGTGTGGCGGGCGTGGGTGGCGGTGCGACCTTCGCCGCGCTGATCGTGCTGCCGGCCATGGGCTTGCCGGTTTCGCTGGTGGCGTTGCTGATTTCGGTCGAGCCGCTGATCGACATGGGTCGCACGGCGCTGAACGTGAGCGGTTCGATCACCGCTGGCGCGATTACCAGCCAGGCGATGCAGCAGACCGACAAGGCACTGCTGGATGCCGATGAGCATGCGCAGCTAGCGAGCTAGCCAGCTGCAAGCTGCAAGCTGCAAGCTGCAAGCTGCAAGCTGCAAGCTGCAAGAAGAGCATTCCAGCTTTTTACTTGCCGCTTGCAGCTCGAAGCTTTTAGCTATTTTTTCTCCCAGACTTCGAAGTTGTAAGCCGGTTTGTCGCCTTCAGCCGGATTCGGCACGTTCGACACCAGTTTCCACTGGTTGAGATCGAACTCCGGAAACCACGCATCGCCTTCCGGGCTCAGTGCCACACGGGTCAGATACAAACGATCCGCCTGCGCCAGCCCCTGCGCATACAATTGCGCCCCGCCAATCAGCATCAACTCGTCGACGCCCTGCTCCTTCGCCCACTCTTCGGCGCGAACCACGGCGGCTTCCAGCGACGGATAGACTTCCGCGCCTTCCAGCACCAGACCGGCCTGACGGCTGACCACGATATTCAGACGGCCCGGCAGCGGACGACCCAGCGAATCCCAGGTCTTGCGACCCATGATGATCGGCTTGCCGAGCGTCGTGGCCTTGAAGTATTTGAAGTCCCCCGGCAGGTGCCAGGGCATGCTGTTGTCGACGCCGATCACGCGGTTTTCACCGAGGGCTGCGATCAGGCTGAGGGGGAGTGTTTTAGTCATGCCGGCGAGGATACCAGAGCCGCCCTTACCCCGATAAGCGCCACAGCGGTTATGCTCACGGCTCAATCAAGCAACGGGATGCCGCGTGACTGAACTGACTTCACTGCAAAAACTCTGGCTCACCGAAACCGTGCGCCTGCGCGAAGAACACGCAGGCCCGCTGGACGACCTGGAAGCCAATCGCCTGGCCCGCGCGGCTGGCGGCGACCTGCCGGGACGCATTCAACGCCGCGCCCTGTGGCTGGCCGAGCGCGATGGCCTGATCTCCGCACTCAAGCACTGGCTGCAAGGCGCACGTCTGGCGCTGGTGCTGCTGGCGATCTTCGCCGTATTGAGTGGCGCAGGGCTTGCCTTCGCCGCACTGGGTCAGACGCCGGTCAATGTGTTCTGGGCCTTGGGCAGTCTGCTCGGGCTGAATCTGATTCTGCTGCTGAGCTGGTCGCTGGGGCTGATCTTCGCTGGCGAACATGGCGCCACCCTCGGCCGCTTGTGGCTGTGGCTCAGTGAAAAACTCGCCCGCGATGCCAAGGCTGCCCAACTGGCGCCGGCCCTGCTGTTGATGCTGCAACGCAAGAAGCTCAATCGCTGGGCGCTCGGCACGCTGGTCAACGGCCTATGGCTGCTGGCGATGGTCAGCGCGCTGGTTTTGTTGCTGACACTGATGGCGACCCGGCGCTACGGCTTCGTCTGGGAAACCACTATTCTCAGCGCCGACACGTTCATCAACATGACCCAGGCCCTCGGCGCCTTGCCGGCGCTGCTGGGCTTCAACGTGCCGACCGTGGACATGATCCGCGCCAGCGGCGACACCGCGCTGAACATCGAAAGCGCCCGCCAGGCCTGGGCAACCTGGCTGGTCGGCTTGCTGGTGGTGTACGGCGTACTGCCGCGTCTGCTGTTGGCGCTGTTTTGCTTCTGGCGCTGGAACAGTGGCAAAGCCGCGTTGCGTCTGGACCTGAACCTGCCCGGTTACGCCCAACTGCGTGAACGCCTGATGCCGACCAGCGAACGCCTTGGCATCACCGACCCCGAGCCCGCGCAATTGCACCGCGTCGAAAGCACCGTCGGCGAGCACGCCAGCGACGGCGCGTTGCTGGTGGCAATCGAACTCGACGATCAACACCCATGGCCGCCGACACTGCCGAAAAACGTCAGCAACGCCGGCATCCTCGACAGCCGTGAATCGCGCAACAAATTGCTCGAACAGCTCAGCCGTTTCCCGCCCGCGCGCCTCGCGATCGCCTGCGACCCACGCCGTTCGCTGGATCGCGGCAGCCTGGCGCTGATCGCCGAGCTGGCGCGCAATGCCACTGCGACCCGTGTCTGGTTGTTGCAGGCGCCGCAAGGACAGGCGCTGGACGCCGAACGCCTCGGTGACTGGCACGTGGCGCTGCAACAGCTGGAGCTGCCGTTCGCCGATTGCGCCCCGTTGAACTGGCTGGAGCACGGACATGACTGATGCCTGGAAAGCGCCGCTGAAACTGGCGGTGGTCGGCCACACCAACGTCGGCAAGACTTCGCTGCTGCGCACCCTGACCCGCGACGTCGGCTTCGGCGAAGTCTCCCATCGCCCGAGCACCACCCGGCATGTCGAAGGTGCGCGGTTGTCGGTGGATGGCGAACCGTTGCTCGACCTCTACGACACGCCCGGTCTGGAGGACGCCATCGCCCTGCTGGATTTTCTCGAGCGTCTGGAACGCCCCGGCGAACGCCTCGACGGCCCGGCACGGCTGGCGCGGTTTCTCGATGGCAGTGAAGCGCGCCAGCGTTTCGAACAGGAAGCCAAGGTGCTGCGGCAACTGCTCGATTCCGATGCCGGCCTGTACGTGATTGACGCCCGCGAACCGGTGCTGGCCAAGTACCGCGACGAACTGGAAGTACTGGCCAGTTGCGGCAAGCCCTTGCTGCCGGTGTTGAATTTCGTCAGCAGCGCCAACCACCGCGAGCCGGACTGGCGTGAAGCTCTGGCGCGGCTGGGACTGCATGCACTGGTGCGCTTCGACAGCGTTGCCCCGCCCGAAGATGGCGAGCGGAGGCTGTACGAAAGCCTCGCGCTATTGCTGGAAAACGCCCGCCCACAGCTTGAACGGCTGATCGCCGATCAACAGGCCCAACGCCTCGCCCGCGAGCAAAGCGCCGCACGCCTGATTGCCGAATTGCTGATCGACTGCGCCGCGTGCCGACGCAGTGTGGCGAGCAACGCTGAACAGGAACAACAGGCCATCAGCGAACTGCGCAAAGCCGTGCGCCAGCGCGAACAACGCTGCGTCGAAGCGCTGCTCAAGCTCTACGCCTTCCGCCCGCAGGACGCCGCCGCCAGCGATCTGCCGTTGCTCGACGGACGCTGGGGCGACGACCTGTTCAACCCGGAAACCCTCAAGCAACTCGGCGTGCGGGTCGGCGGCGGGATTGCCGCCGGCGCCGCAGCCGGTGCCGGTGTGGATTTGCTGGTCGGCGGCATCACCCTGGGTGCCGCCGCCCTGGCCGGGGCCATTGCCGGCGGCGCCCTGCAAACCGCCCGCAGCTATGGCAACCGCCTGCTCGGCAAGATCAAAGGGCAGCGAGAGCTGACGGTCGACGACAACGTGTTGCGCCTGCTGGCCCTGCGTCAGCGGCAACTGCTGCAAGCGCTGAACGCCCGAGGCCATGCGGCGCTGGACAGCATTCAGGTGGCGACGCCGCAGGACAAGACCTGGCGCGAAGGCAAGCTGCCGGAGGCGCTGAACATTGCCCGGGCCCACCCGCAATGGTCGTCGCTCAACCTGCATCCGAAACTGAATCAGGCCCAGCGTCAGGAACAGATTGAGTTGTTGGTGGAAAAGGTGCTTGAGCTTTAGATCCGCGCCCTCACCCGGTCGACAACAAAACTTCAGCCTTGCGCTTGAGAACGGACAAATCCATCACCGGCACGGCCATCTCCTTCGCCAGTTCATCCCACTGGCGCATTCGCAGGCTGACGGCGCACAACGGATCCTGCTCGAACGCATCGGCTTCAGCCTCCGTCATTACCCCGCCCTGATACTCCAGGGTGCGGCGGCTGGCCTCGCTCAAGCGGTCGTAATAGCCCGGATCCCTGAGCGTCAGATAGCGTTTGGCCTGGACGTGATACTCGACCAGCCGCGCCATGCGTTCGCTGAAGCCGGCCTCACGCAAGTAATCCGCGCCGAGGCGTTCGTGGCTGACCACGCCGTAACCGCCCATGTTCTCCGCGCCTTCGGCACACAAATGGCCGATGTCGTGGAAGAACGCAGCGAGCACCACTTCATCGTCGAAGCCTTCGGCGATGGCCAGTTGCGCCGCCTGGGACATGTGCTCGATCTGCGACACCGGTTCCCCGATGTAGTCGCCGGCGCCGAAGCGCTCATAGAGGCCGAACACCCGATCGATGACTTGCTCGTGCATCAACATCAGCGCTCTCCAAAAAGCTGTGCAACATTGCCCTCGGCCATGGCCGGGCCAACGCTCATGCCGACGCCGCTGTGCATCAGCGCCACACTCAGCCCCGGCGCCGGACGCAGGAATGAAAACGGCCCCGGACCACGGGAACCATAGACACCCTGCCAGCGCTCGACCACTTGCACCTTACAGCCGAGGGTCTGCTCGGCCAGTTCGAGCATCCAGTTATCGACCTGCTCGGCGTTGAACGGTGATGGATCGCCGCCGTAATGGTGCGAATCGCCGATGATCAGCTCGCCATAAGGTGTCGGGCTGATCAGCAGGTGAATGCCGTTTGCCTGCAGGTGCGGTTGTTCGCGAAGGATTTGCGCCTGCACTTCCGCGGCTTCCGGCAGGTCAGCGAAGGCGCCGTAATGCACGCAGCTGAGGCCGGTGAGCAAGGCGTGTTGCAAGTTCAGGTCGATCTGCGGCTGGACGCGGAGCATTTGCAGACGGCAGATTTGCGGGTCGAGGGCGGCGATCGGCTCGGCCAGCAGGGTCTGATAATCGTGGCCGGAGCAGACGATGATCTGTTCGGCGGTGAAGATCCCGGCAGTGCTGTGCAGGCGCCCCGGTTCGACGTCGCGCACCAGCGTCGAGAAGTGAAAATCGACCTTGAGTTCGCGACGCAGGTATTCGATCAGCGCCGGAATCGCTTCCCGGGAATACAGCTGCTGATCGTCCATGCCGTGCAATGCGGCGCGGTGATGGCTGAACTGACCGCCGTACAAATCGCGCAACGCGGCACCGCGCAGCAGCTCGACGCGGTAGTCGTGCTCGACGGCGCGCCCGGCGCAGAAGGCTTCGAGCAAGTGCTCTTCGGCATCGGTGCGAGCGAACAGGTACGAACCGTTGCGCTTGAGTTGCAGGCCGGCGAGCTGCGCCCACTGGCCCCAGATTTCGCGACTGGCCTTGGCCAGTTCGAGCATCGGGCCCGGTGGCTGGCCGGTGACCAGTGCCTGGCCGAAGTTGCGCACCGAAGCGCCGAGTGGCGTGGCGGTGCGTTCGAAAACCGCGACCTTGAGACCACGTCGGGCGGCCGCGTAGGCGTGGGACAGGCCCAGAATGCCGGCGCCGACGATCAGCAAGTCTTTGTGTTGTGTCATTGAGAGGTGCTCTGAATGCGAGACCGCCATCGCTGGCAAGCCAGCTCCCACATTGGCCGGTGCGAAACACACATTGTGTAAACACCGCCAAACCTGTGGGAGCTGGCCTGCTAGCGATGGGGCCCTGTCAGTCGATGAAGAACTTACTTGGCCGCGACTTTCTCGGACTTGCCGTCATAGCGCTTGCGCCATTCGGTCAGGATCTCGTCGCGGTTCTTCGAGGCCCAGGCAAAGTCGTTCTTGATCAGGCGCTGCTCGTAGTCGGCCGGCAGTTCGGTCTGCGGCTTGGCGATGCCCGGCTGGGCGAGGACTGCGAAGTTTTCCTTGTACAGGTCCATCGCCGGGGCGCTGGCGGAGAAGTCGGCCAGTTTCTTCGCGGCTTCTTCATGCGGCGTGCCTTTGATCACGGCAGTCGCCTCGATCTCCCAGCCGAGGCCTTCCTTCGGCAGGATGATGTCCAGCGGCGCGCCCTGGCGCTTGAGCTGAACGGCCGGGTATTCGAAGGAAATGCCGATCGGGAACTCGCCCGCCGCCGCCAGTTTGCAAGGCTTGGAACCGGAGTGAACGTACTGGCCGATGTTCTGGTGCAGACCGTCCATGTAGGCCCAGCCCTGCTTCTCGCCGAAGGTTTGCAGCCAGGCGCTGACATCAAGGAAACCGGTGCCGGACGAGGCCGGGTTCGGCATCACGATCTTGCCTTTGTACTCAGGCTTGGTCAGGTCCTGCCAGCTCACCGGTTTGGTCAGGCCCTGTTTTTCGGCCTCGACGGTGTTGAAGCAGATGGTTGCGGCCCAGACGTCCATGCCGACCCAGGCTGGCGGGTTGGCGGCGTCGCGGTAGTTCGCGCCAATCTTGCCCAGATCCTTCGGCGCATAGCTTTGCAGCATGCCTTGCTGATCGAGGATCGCCAGGCTCGACGCCGCCAGGCCCCACACCGCGTCAGCCTGCGGGCGATCCTTTTCGGCCAGCAGTTTGGCGGTGATGATCCCGGTGGAGTCACGCACCCACTTGATCTCGACGTCCGGGTTGGCCTTTTCGAAGGCCTCTTTGTAGGACTTCAACTGCTCGGCTTCGAGGGCGGTGTACACCGTCAACTCGGTTTTTGCCGCGAAGGCATTCAGGCTGAAAGCAGCGAGCACAGCAGCGGCCAGGGCCATAGGCTTGAACATGATCGTTTTCCTGTCTTTTGAGTTGAGGGGGAGTTGAGGGGGAGTTGAACGGGATGGAATCAGTGGCCGGGCGCCGTTTGCCGCCAGGCCTGGGAACGGCGCAGCAAGCCGCGCGAAGCCCACGCCAGCAGCAAGGACACGCCCGCCGAGGTGAACAGAATCAGGGTCGACATCGCCGCCGCGCCGCCGACATTGCCGGCGTCATCCATGTTCAGCACGGCCACCGCCGCGAGGATGGTGTCGGGGCTGTAGAGGAAGATCGCGGCGGACACGGTGGTCATGGCCGAGACGAACAGGTAGCGCACGATGTCCAGCAGCGCCGGCAGGCAGATCGGCACGGTGACCCGCAGGTAATGCCGGTACAGCGGTGCTTTCAGCGACAGCGCGGCGGCTTCGAACTCGGCATCGAGCTGACGCAGCGCGGTGGTGGCGGTCATCTGCGCAGTGGTCAAATAGTGAGCAATCGTGCAGACGATCAGCAGGGTCATGGTCCCGTACAGCACGTGCAGCGGGTTGCCGGTCAGGTTGAAGAAGAAGACATAACCCAGACCAAGCACCAGGCCCGGCACCGCCATCGGTACGAAACTGAGCATGCGCAGCGTCAGATTCAGCCCGCGCTGGCTGCGGGTCTTTTCCATCAGGTAGGCGCCGGTGAAGATCATCACGCTGCCGATCAACGCCGTGCCCAGCGCCATCTTCAAACTGTTGCCGTAGGCCAGCCAGCCACCGCCGGCGGTCTCGTTGAATTGATAGTGGTTGAGCGACAGCGACAGGTTGTACGGCCAGAACTTCACCAGCGACGAGAACACCGCCATGCCGAACACCAGCAGCAACGCTGCGCTGATCAACAGCACAACACTGAGATAAAAGGCATCGCGCTTCTTCGATGGCGCCGGTTTGAACACCTGGGCGCGGCCGCTCATGGAATCGCCGTGACGCCGACGCAGCCAGGCATCAACGCCAAAACTGAACAGTGCCGGCAGCAGCAGAACCATGCCGATCAACGCGCCGCGACCAAATTGCTGCTGACCGACCACGGCTTTGTAGGCTTCCAGCGCCAGCACTTGGTAGTCGCCACCGACCACCACTGGCACACCGAAATCGGTGATGGTCAGGGTGAACACCAGACAGAACGCGGCAAATACAGCCTGACGAGTTGCCGGCCAGGTGATGCTGCGGAAGGCTTTCGCAGGGCTGGCGCCCATGCTGGACGCAGCGTCGAACAATCGCGCATCCGCCAGCGACAGGGCTGACAGCAAAATCATCAAGGCGTGTGGGAAGGTGTAGATCACCTCACCCAGAACAATGCCCCAGAAACCATAGATGTTGTCCGCCAGCAGCCCGCGCAACAGGCCCTGATTGCCGAACAGATAGACCAGCGCAATCCCCGGCAACATCGACGGCGCCATCAGCGGCAGCAGCGAAATCCCGCGCCAGATGCCTTTTGCTGGAATCAACGTGCGCTGCAAGGCGTAGGCAAACAGGTAGGCCAGCGGTACGACGATGGCCGCGACACTGAGGGAAACTTTCAGGCTGTTGCCGAGCAACCAGTGGAAATTGTCGCTGCTCACCAGTTCCCTGGCGGCGAGCCAGCCACCGCCCTGCCCGGCTTCGCTGCTGAAGCCGCGCCAGAAGATCGCCAGCAACGGCAGCAACACCGCCACACCGAGCAGCACCAGCAGCAGGAGTTTGCCGCCGAGGACGAAGATCCGGTCGCCGACCTCGGCCCCGGACATCTGCCGCGCCTGCTTTTGCGGTAGCGGCAGTGCGAGGTTGCTGTTCATCAGGCGAACACCTGAAGGCTGCGTGGCGGCAAGGCAACCATGATCTGCTGGGCGCCGAGGCGCGGCATGGCTTCCGGTGCCAGTTCGGCGAGCAAGGCGTGGCCAGGCAATTGATCGAGCTCGAAGCTCATGCGGCAGCGGTTGCCGAGGAAGGTGATCTCGCGGACTTTGGCCGGGAACAGGTTTTCCTCGTGTACCAGTGGATTGACGTTGATCGCTTCCGGGCGGCAGAACAGTCGACCCGACGGACTGTGGACGCTGCCGTCGGCCAGGCGCAGGTTCATCCCGCCGACCTTGGCGTGGCTGTCACTGCTGCGCTGAAACGGCAGCCAGTTGCCCTGGCCGACGAACTCGGCCACGAACGGCGTGGCCGGGCGGTTGTAGATGTCCTGCGGGGTGGCGTACTGCTCGACCTTGCCGTTGTTCATCACGGCGATGCGGTCGGCCATCAGCATGGCTTCGTCCTGATTGTGGGTAACCATCAGGGTGGTGATGCCGAGGTTGCGTTGCAGTTGACGCAGCTCGGTGCACAGATGCTCGCGAACCCGAGCATCGAGGGCCGACATCGGTTCGTCGAGCAACAGCAACGACGGCGCGGGGGCCAGGGCACGGGCCAATGCGACTCGTTGCTGCTGGCCGCCGGACAACTGCCCCGGGTACTTTTTCTCACTGCCGGTGAGGCCGACCAGTTCCAGCATCTGACCGACGCGACGGCGCACTTCATCGCGACCGCTGCCGGCGAGGCCGTAGGCGATGTTCGCTTCAACGGTCAGATTGGGGAACAGCGCGTAGGACTGGAACAGGATGCCGTAGTCACGAGCCTGGGGCGCGAGGTGGGAAACGTCGCGCTCGCCGAGGTACAACTCGCCGCTGTCCTGCTTTTCCAGACCGGCAATGCAACGCAGCAGCGTGGTCTTGCCGCATCCCGACGGGCCGAGCAGACACACCAGCTCACCGGCCGCGACATCGAGGGAGACGTTATCCAGCGCCGTGAAGGCGCCGAAGCGCTTCTGCACGCCGCGCACTTTCATCGGTGCGCCGGGGTTGGTCAGGGCAGTTGCGATTGCAGGGTTCATGGACAGGCCTCATCAAGCAGATGAGACGAATCCTAGAGTTGTAATGCGTCGGTCATATGGCAGTGAGGCAAAAACCGCCGATAGTGGTATTCAGGGATTTTGGTTCAGAACTTCAGATCATGTGTTGTTTGATCTGTCCCCATCACTGGCAAGCCAGCTCCCACAGCTTCTCGGGTGTTTACAAAATTTGTATTCACTGAAGATGCCTGTGGGAGCTGGCTTGAGCGATGGGGCCCGAACAGGCACTGAAGATCTCAGGCCGGAGACATTTCCTGCGCCAACCCCAGAAACGCCGCCGGCAACCGGGCGTTCTTGCGTTCCTTGAGGCAGTAGAGGTATTCGGGGATCTGAGGCGCATTTTCCAGGGTCAGCACCCGCAACTGCGGATCGTGCGGCACTTCCTGACGGGCAATGATGCTGATGCCGATGTTGCGCAGCACCGCCTCGCGGATCGATTCGCGGCTGCCGATCTCCAGTAGCGGGCCAAAACTGACCCCGGCACTGGCCAGCAACTCTTCGGTGAGCCGCCGGGTGGTCGAGCCGGATTCACGCATCAGCAAGGTATGCCCGGCCAATGCACTCAGCGTCACATGATCGTGCGCCGCCAGCGGATGATTGCGATGCACCGCCAGCACCAGCGGGTCGCTGCCGAGCACCCGGCGGATCAGCCGGGCATCGTCGAGCAATTGCGACGACGCCGCGACATCCACCCGGTAATCCTCCAGCGCTTCGAGCACCTGCTGCGAGTTGCCGATTTCCACCGACACCTCCACCTGCGGCAGGCGCTCGCGGAAGGTCTTCACCAGATCGAGGATGTAATACGGCGCGGTGGCGGCGATGCGCAGCGTGCCCTGCACCTGGCCGCTGTTGCGCAGGAAGAACTCGATATCGGCTTCCTGCTGCAACAAGGCTTTGACCATCGGCAACAGCCGCGCGCCTTCGTCGCTGACACTCAGGCGCCGGCCGCCACGGTAAAACAGCTCCACCGAATACTGACTTTCCAGATTGCGGATCTGGGTGGTCACGGTCGGTTGACTGAGGCCGAGCTTTTTCGCCGCCAGCGTGATGCTGCCCAGGCGGGCCACCATGTAAAACGCTTTCAGCTCGGCACTCAGCACAACCGCCCCTCTTCCGCTATTTGCGCAGCAGGCGCAAACCATTGAACACCACCAGCAGGCTCACGCCCATGTCGGCAAACACCGCCATCCACATGGTGGCGAGCCCGGCGAAGGTTACCCCAAGAAAGATCGCCTTGATCACCAGCGCCAGCGCGATGTTCTGTTTCAAGATAGTGGCGGTATCGCGCGACAGGCTGATGAAGGCCGGGATCTTGCGCAGATCGTCGTCCATCAGGGCGACATCGGCGGTTTCGATCGCCGTATCGGTGCCGGCCGCCGCCATCGCAAAACCGATCTCCGCCCGAGCCAGCGCCGGCGCATCGTTGATGCCGTCGCCGACCATGCCGACCCGACGGCCCTGCGCGTAAAGGTCTTCGATGGCTTGCAGTTTGTCGGTCGGCAACAAGTCGCCCCTGGCCTGGTCGATCCCGACCTGCGCCGCAATCGCCTGCGCGGTGTGGACGTTGTCGCCGGTCAGCATCAGGGTTTTCACGCCCAGTTCGTGCAGTTGGCGGATCGCTTCGCGGCTGGTTTCCTTGACCGTGTCGGCCACGGCGAACAGCGCCAGCGGGCCGGAGCTGTCGAGCAACAACACCACGGACTTGCCTTGTTTCTCCAGCGCGAACAGCTTTTCTTCCAGTTGCGGCGAGCACAGGCCCAGTTCTTCAACCAGTCGGTGGTTGCCCAGGTGGTAGACCTGACCGTTGACCTCGCCTTTTACCCCACGCCCAGCCAGCGCTTCGAAGTTATCCACAACAAGCGCCGCCAAACCTTTATCCACAGCCGCGTTGGCGATGGCCAGCGATACGGGGTGATCGGAGCGCCCGGCCAGCGCGGCGGCAATTGCCGGGGCCGTGGCGTCGGCGGTCGGGTTGAGGGACAGGTGATCGGTCTGCACCGGTTTGCCGTGGGTGATGGTGCCGGTCTTGTCGAGGGCCAGATAGTCGAGCTTGAAACCGCCCTCCAGGTACACGCCGCCCTTGACCAGAATGCCTTTGCGCGCCGCAGCCGCGAGGCCGCTGACGATGGTCACCGGGGTGGAAATCACCAGCGCACACGGGCAAGCGACCACCAGCAGCACCAGCGCGCGGTAGATCCAGTCGAACCACGCGGCGCCCATGAACAGCGGCGGGATGATCGCGACGGCCAGGGCCAGGATGAAGACCACCGGGGTGTAGATTTTCGAGAATTGATCGACGAAGCGCTGGGTCGGCGCCCGTGCGCCTTGCGCCTGCTCCACGGCGTGGATGATCCGCGCCAAAGTCGAATTGTTCGCCGCTGCCGTCACTGCGTATTCCAGCGAACCGGCCTGGTTGATGGTGCCGGCGAAGACTTTGTCGCCGACGGTTTTCTCCACCGGCAGGCTTTCGCCAGTGATCGGCGCCTGATCGATGGTCGAGCTGCCGCTGACGACTTCTCCGTCCAGCGCGATACGCTCACCGGGTTTCACCCGCACGCGGGCGCCGAGATCGATGCTTTTCACATCCAGTTCGACCCAGTTGCCGTCCGCCTGCAACACAGTGGCCTGCTCCGGCGTCATCTGCATCAGGCCGCTGATGGCGTTGCGTGCGCGGTCCAGCGAGCGCGCTTCGATCAGCTCGGCCACGGTGAACAGGAACATCACCATCGCCGCTTCCGGCCACTGGCCGATCAACACGGCGCCGGTCACGGCGATACTCATCAGGGCGTTGATGTTGAGGTTACGGTTCTTCAGGGCGATCCAGCCCTTCTTGTAGGTGGTGAGGCCGCCGCTGAGGATCGAGATCAGCGCGATGATCGCCACCACCCAGGTCGGCGCGGCGCTGGTGAAGTGGATCACCTCGGCAGCGAGCGCACCGACGCCGGACAGCGCCAGTGGCCACCAGTGTTTTTTCACCGGCGCTGCAACCGGCGATTCAACGCCTGCCTCCAGCGGCTCGGCCTGCATGCCGAGGGATTTGATCGCGTCGATGATCGGCGCGGTGTCCGGCAAACTGTGGGTCACGCCGAGCACGCGGTTGATCAGGTTGAATTCCAGTTGCTGGATCCCGGCCAGTTTGCCGAGCTTGTTCTGGATCAGCGTCTGTTCGGTCGGGCAGTCCATTGCCTCGATGCGGAAGCTGCTCAGCCGGGCGTCGGCGCTTTTTGCCTCGCTCAGTTGAACAAGCGAAGGTGCGGCGGCTTTTGACGCACAGCAGGAATCAGCGCGGTGGTCGTGTTTATGCACAGGCTGCAATTTGTGGCTGTGGTCGTGTCCGGCGTGGGATTTGTGGGTGTGCTGGGAATCGCTCATTGGTCGCGTCCATGAAGGTGCCTGTTGCCAAGTAAAGACCCTGTAGCCACTATAGGGTCAAGCACCCTTTTGGAGATTGCCGTCATGAAGATCGGAGAACTGGCGAAACAGACCGATTGTGCCGTGGAAACCATCCGCTACTACGAACGCGAAAACCTGCTGCCGGAGCCGGCCCGCAGCGACGGCAACTACCGCGTCTACACCCAGGCCCACGCCGAGCGCCTGACCTTCATCCGCAACTGCCGCACCCTCGACATGACCCTCGAAGAAATCCGCAGCCTGCTCGCCTTGCGCGACAGCCCGCAGGATCAGTGCGAGAGCGTGAATGCGCTGATCGACGAGCACATCCAGCACGTCAAGGCGCGAATCGATGGGTTACTGGCGTTGCAGACGCAACTGCTCGACTTGCGCCAGCGGTGTGGCGAAGGGCCGGAGGCGGATCAGTGCGGGATTTTGCAGAGGCTGGAGGTGAGTGGCGGGGTTGTGGCGGCGGAAGTTGAGCATTCGCATGTGGGCCGCAGCCACGGCCACTGACAAAACCACAAAACATTGTGGGAGCTGGCTTGCCAGCGATAGCGGTTTTACAGACACATCAATGTTGGATGTGCTGCCGTCATCGCTGGCAAGCCAGCTCCCACAGGTTTGATGGCAGGCTGTCAGACCGCCATCGGCGCAGTCATCGGCGCATGGTGCTCGTAGCCTTCCAGCGAGAAGTCGCTCGGCTCCACCAGCTCCAGCCATTCCGGCTGATAAACACCGGTCTTGGCAAACTCCGGCACGCGGTCCGAAATCTTCAGCTTCGGCATGGCGAACGGCTCGCGCTTGAGCTGTTCGTTGAGCATGTCCAGGTGGTTTTCGTAGACGTGGGCGTCACCGATGAAATAGGTGAACCAGCGCGGCGTGTAGCCGGTCAGGCGACCGATCAGGCTCAGCAGCGCGGCGCCTTCGGTGAGGTTGAACGGCGTGCCCAGGCCCAGGTCGTTGGAGCGGATGTAGAGGGTCAGGGAGATTTCCTTGGTCTCGACATTCGGGTGGAACTGGTACAGCAGATGGCACGGCGGCAGGGCCATTTCATCGAGCTGGGCGCAGTTCCAGCCGTGGAACAGGATGCGCCGGCTGCCCGGGTCCTTGATGATCGTGTCGACGCACTGGCGCACCTGATCGATGGCTTTGTACAAGACCACGTAGGCCTGGCCGTCTTCTTCGCCCTGGGCAATCTGCTTGTAGCCGTTGCTCAGGGTTTGTTCGATGGCGGCGGTGTTGCTCAGCGGGATCTGCTTGTACGCCGGCCATTTGCGCCATTGCACGCCGTAGATTTCGCCGAGGTCGTCTTCGCCCTGGCGGAACGGGTTGGCCAGCCACTGGGCGTTTTCGTTGGCGTTCTGATCCCAGACCTTGCAGCCCAGCGCACGGAATTCGGCGGCGTTGTTCACGCCCCGCAGAAAGCCGCACATCTCGCCGATGGCCGATTTGAAGGCCATCTTGCGAGTGGTGATCGCCGGGAAACCTTCCTGCAGATCGAAGCGCAACATCGCGCCCGGAAAGCTGATGGTGTTCACGCCGGTACGGTTGGCCTGTTTGGTGCCGTTGTTGATGACGTGCGACACCAGATCGAGATATTGCTTCATGAGTTACCTGTGTCCTTGAGCCCCGGCAGACGTCGCCGGGGTTCGAATATTTAAGCTGTCGGTGCAACCGGCGCCGCCGGGGCGCGGTGGTAGGCCAGCCAGATCAGGAACAGCCCGCCGATGATCATCGGTACGCAGAGTACCTGACCCATGGTCAGCCAGTTCCAGGCCAGATAGCCCAGTTGCGCGTCCGGCACGCGGACAAATTCGACGATGAAACGGAAGATGCCATAGAACAGCGCGAACATGCCCGAGACCGCCATGGTCGGCCGCGGCTTGCGCGAGAACAGCCAGAGGATCAGGAACAGCGCCACGCCTTCCAGTGCGAACTGATACAGCTGCGACGGGTGACGCGGCAGTTGCGCCGGGTCGCTGAACGGCGGGAATACCATGGCCCACGGCACGTCGGTGGCCTTGCCCCACAGCTCGGCGTTGATGAAGTTGCCGATACGCCCGGCGCCCAGACCGATCGGCACCATCGGCGCCACGAAGTCCATCAGCTGGAAGAACGACTTGCCATTACGCTTGCCGAACCACAACGCCGCCAGCATCACGCCGATGAAGCCGCCGTGGAACGACATGCCGCCCTTCCACACTTCGAAAATCAGCGTCGGGTTGGCCAGGTAAGCGCTCAGGTCGTAGAACAACACATAGCCCAGGCGCCCGCCGACAATCACACCCATCGACAACCAGAACACCAGATCGGAGAGTTTCTCCTTGGTCCAGGTCGGGTCGAAACGGTTGAGCCGGCGCGATGCCAGCAGCCACGCGCCGCCGATGCCGACCAGGTACATCAGGCCGTACCAGTGGATTTTCAGCGGACCGATGGCCAGGGCCACCGGATCGATCTGCGGGTAAGGCAGCATTGCGACTCCTCGTTAGCATTCAAATCTTCAAAAATTCCCGGGCGACGCTGTCACCTCAGGATTAAGCCAGGATTGCGACCTGCCAAAACCGACGGCTCAGAACAGAAAGCTCAGGCCCACGCAAAACAGCAAAGCCGCGAACAGCCGTTTCAGCAACTTCGGCGACAGCCTGTGCGCCAGCCGCGCGCCGAGACGGGCGAAAACCATGCTGGTCAGCGCAATGCCGAGCAGTGCCGGCAAATACACAAAACCGAGACTATGGGCCGGCAGCAACGGATCATGCCAGCCCAGAATCATGAAACTTATTGCACTGGCCACAGCAATCGGCAGACCGCACGCCGACGAAGTCGCCACCGCCTGCTGCATCGGCACGCTGCGCCAGGTCAGGAACGGCACGGTCAGCGAGCCGCCGCCAATCCCGAAAATCGCCGATGCCCAGCCGATCACACTGCCGGCCACGGTCAGACCGAGTTTACCCGGCACCGTTCGACTGGCCTTGGGTTTGACGTCCAGCGCCAGCTGCGCGGCGATCACCAGGGCGAACACACCGATGATCTTTTGCAGGTTGGGTCCGGAGATCGCTTCGGCGGTCAATGCACCGAAACCGGCGCCGAGCAGAATGCCCACGGTCATCCAGCGGAAGATTGGCCAGCGCACCGCGCCGCGTCGGTGATGCTCACGCACGGCATTGACCGAGGTAAAAATGATCGTCGCCAGGGACGTGCCGACCGCCAGATGGGTCAGGATCGACGGATCGAAGCCCTGCAAGGTGAAACTGAACACCAGCACCGGGACGATGATGATCCCGCCACCCACCCCGAACAGCCCGGCCAGTACGCCCGCACAGGCGCCCAGCGCCAGATAGAGCAGAAATTCCATGACTGCCTCCCAAGGCGCGTCCCCAAAACCGGAGCGGCATGGTAACGGATGGATACCCTTCGGCTCCACTGGCGATGGATGCACGGACGATGTCTGCGTAGAGTGGGCAAAAAACACACAAGGACCACCTTATGTGCCTGATTGTTTTCGCCTGGCGGCCGGGGCATGCCCAGCCGCTGATCGTCGCGGCCAACCGTGACGAATTCTACGCCCGGCCCAGCCTGCCGCTGGCCCAGTGGCCCGAGTCGCCGCAGGTTCACGCCGGTCGCGATCTCGAGGCTGGGGGAACCTGGCTCGGCCTGGGCGCCAACGGTCGCTTCGCGGCGCTGACCAACATTCGCGATCCGCATCAACCGCCGGCTCGACGTTCTCGGGGCGAACTGGTGGCGGGATTTCTGACCGCAAACCTGTCGATCGATGATTATTTGTCCGACATTGTCGCCCGTTCGCCGGAATATGCCGGCTTCAACCTTTTACTGGGCAATGCCAACGAGCTGTGGCACTTCAATGCCCGGTCATCGGAACCGGTGATGTTGCAGCCCGGCGTCTATGGCCTGTCCAACGCCGGGCTGGATACACCGTGGCCGAAACTGCTCAAGGCCAGGGCGGCATTGAGTGCCGTGCTGGATGATCCGCAGCCCGAGCGGCTGCTGGCTTTATTGAGCGATGCCCAGACAGCACCGTTTGCCGATCTGCCGGACACCGGCGTGGGCCTGGCGACCGAGTCGTTGTTGTCGAGTGTGTTTATTGCCAGCCAGAGCTATGGGACGCGGGCGAGTACGGCGTTGATCGTGCAGGCGGACGGGACGCGGCGGATGGTGGAGCGCAGTTTCGGGCCGTATGGCGGGCACTTGGGGGAAGTGGAAATTCTGATTTAGGCGTTGCTATACGGACGCCATCGCTGGCAAGCCAGCTCCCACAGTTTCCTCTAGTGTTCACAAAATATGTGTCCACCGAGCATCCTGTGGGAGCTGGCTTGCCAGCGATGAGGCCCTCAGAATTTCAGAGCGGTTTGACCGCCGCCGGATTGACCATCTTCGCCAACCCAAGATTCTTCAGCGCCAGTTGCAGCGAGCTGTGGATCACCTGCGGGTTGTCGATGGTCATCAGCTCCGCCAGCAAATCCCTGGCCTTGCTCAGGTTGATCTGACGCAGCATCCATTTCACCTTCGGCAAGTTGGTGGCGTTCATCGACAGACTGTCGAAGCCCATCGCCATCAACAGCACCGCGGCCGCCGGGTCACCGGCCATCTCGCCGCAGATGCTCACCGGCTTGCCTTCGGCATGGGCGTCGCGCACTACGGTTTGCAGGGCTTGCAGCACCGCCGGGTGCAGGTAGTCGTAGAGATCGGCCACCCGTGGGTTGTTGCGGTCCACCGCCAGCAGGTACTGGGTCAAGTCGTTGGAGCCGACCGACAGGAAGTCCACCATCCGCGCCAGTTCCCGGGTCTGGTAAACCGCCGCAGGAATTTCGATCATCACGCCCACCGGAGGCATCGGCACGTCGGTGCCTTCGTCGCGCACTTCACCCCAGGCCCGGTGGATCAGGTGCAGCGCTTCTTCGAGCTCGTGGATGCCGGAGATCATCGGCAGCAGGATCCGCAGGTTGTTCAGGCCTTCGCTGGCCTTGAGCATCGCGCGGGTCTGCACCAGGAAGATTTCCGGGTGGTCGAGGGTGACGCGAATCCCGCGCCAGCCGAGGAACGGATTGTCCTCCTTGATCGGGAAGTACGACAGCGACTTGTCGCCGCCAATGTCCAGGCTGCGCATGGTCACCGGTTGCGGGTGGAACGCGGCGAGCTGCTCGCGGTAGATCGCCAGTTGTTCCTTCTCGCTCGGGAAGCGCTGGTTGATCATGAACGGCACTTCGGTGCGGTACAGACCGACACCTTCGGCGCCACGCTTCTGCGCCCGCGCCACGTCCGCCAGCAGACCAGTGTTGACCCACAGCGGCATGCGGTGGCCATCAAGGGTCACGCACGGCAGGTCGCGCAGGGTATCGAGACCCAGCGCCAGTTGCTTCTCTTCCTCCACCACCTCGGTGAACTGCTTGCGCAGCACTTCGCTGGGGTTGGTGTAGACCTCACCCTTGGTGCCATCGACGATCATGTCGATGCCGTCAACCTTGGCGTACGGCAGGTCGACCAGGCCCATCACCGTCGGGATACCCATGGCCCGGGCGAGGATCGCAACGTGGGAGTTACCCGAGCCCAGTACCGAGACCAGACCGACCAGCGTGCCTTCCGGCACCTCGCCGAGCATCGCGGGCGTCAGTTCTTCGCTGACCAGAATGGTTTTTTCCGGGTAGACCAGGTTTTGCTGGCGCTCCTCCTGCAGATAGGCGAGCAGCCGGCGGCCGAGGTCCTTGACGTCCGACGCCCGCTCACGCAGGTACTCGTCGTCCATCAAGTCGAAACGATTGACGTGATCGGTCACGACCTGGCGCAGCGCGCCCTGGGCCCATTGACCGGTCTTGATCACGTTGGTGATTTCGCTGCCCAGCGAGGCATCGTCGAGCATCATCAGATAGACGTCGAACAGCGCGCGCTCTTCCGGACGCAGCTGGGTCGCCAGTTTGGCCGACAACGCACGCATGTCGGCGCGCACGCCTTCGATGGCGGTCTTGAACAGCGCCAGCTCCGCGTCGATGTCGGTGATGGTCTTGTCCGGCACCACGTCCAGATCCGCCGGTGGCAGCATGACCACCGCGGTACCGACCGCCGCACCCGGTGAACCCGGCACGCCGACGAACTTGGCTTCCTGGATGCCCTTGCCCTGACGGCCCAGACCACGGATGGAACCTGTGGCCTCGGCGTGAGCGATTACGCCCGCGAGCTGCGCGCTCATGGTCACGAGGAAGGCCTCTTCACCCTCATCGAACTGGCGGCGTTCTTTCTGCTGGATGACCAACACGCCGACGACGCGGCGGTGGTGGATGATCGGCGCCCCGAGGAACGAGGCATAGCGCTCCTCGCCGGTCTCGGCGAAGTAGCGGTAGCGCGGGTGATCCGCGGCGTTTTCGAGGTTCAGGGGTTCTTCACGCGTGCCGACCAGGCCGACCAGACCTTCGTTGGGTGCCATGCTGACCTTGCCGATCGAGCGCTTGTTCAAGCCCTCGGTGGCCATCAGCACGAAGCGGTTGGTCTCTGGATCAAGCAGATAGACCGAGCAGACCTGGCTGCCCATGGCCTCTTTGACGCGCAACACAATAATCCCCAACGCCGCCTTGAGATCCTTGGCGGAGTTAACTTCCTGGACGATCTTGCGCAGCGTATTGAGCATGGCTCGGGGTCGAACTCCGTCGTCAGTCGCGCGCTAAAAGGCGCGGGGCAAGCTCTTTGAGAGCGCGGCGATACACTTCGCGCTTGAATGTCACCACCTGGCCCAACGGATACCAATAACTGACCCAGCGCCAGCCATCGAACTCCGGTTTACCGGTCAAATCCATCCGCACCCGCTGCTCGTTGGAGATCAGGCGCAGGAGAAACCACTTCTGTTTCTGGCCGATACACAGCGGTTGGCTGTGGGTTCGCACCAGACGTTGCGGCAAACGATAGCGCAACCAGCCCCGGGTACAGGCGAGAATTTCAACATCTTCGCGTTCCAGGCCAACTTCTTCGTTCAGCTCGCGGTACAAGGCGTCTTCGGGCGTCTCCTCGGGGTTGATTCCCCCTTGTGGAAACTGCCAGGCATCTTGATTGATACGGCGAGCCCATAGCACCTGGCCGGCGTCATTCGTCAGAATGATCCCGACATTAGGGCGGAAACCATCGGGGTCGATCACGGCAACAACCTCGCAAACGCATGTCGCCGCATTGTTCCACAAAGGTTGTGAAGGCGGCAACGAGGCTTCCTACCTTATGTGCACTCTTGTGAAAAGACCGTATTCTGGTCACCTTTTTACTGACTTTTCAGCGGGTAACTGCAATGCGCCTGGCTTTATTCGATTTGGACAACACCCTTCTGGGCGGCGACAGCGATCACGCCTGGGGTGACTATCTGTGCGAACGCGGCTTCCTCGACCCGATCGCCTACAAGGCGCGCAACGACGAGTTCTATCAGGATTACCTGGCCGGCAAACTGGATAACGCGGCCTACCTGAACTTCTGCCTGGAAATCCTCGGCCGCACCGAGATGGCCGTGCTTGAGCAATGGCACAACGATTACATGCGCGACTGCATCGAGCCGATCGTGCTGCCCAAGGCGCTCGATCTGCTGAAAAAGCACCGGGACGCCGGCGACAAACTGGTGATCATCACTGCCACCAACCGCTTCGTCACCGCGCCGATTGCGGTGCGCCTGGGCGTCGAAACCCTGATCGCCACCGAGTGCGAAATGCAGGACGGCCGCTACACCGGACGCAGCACCGACGTACCGTGCTTCCGCGAAGGCAAGGTGACACGCCTGAACCGCTGGCTGGAGGAAACCGGGCATTCGCTGGAAGGCAGCTACTTCTACAGCGACTCGATGAATGACCTGCCACTGCTGGAGCAGGTGGCGAATCCGGTGGCGGTCGATCCGGATCCGAACCTGCGGGCCGAAGCCGAGAAACGTGGCTGGCCGGTGATCAGTCTGCGCGACTGATATCGCCATCGCTGGCAAGCCAGCTCCCACAGGGATCTTCAGTGAACACAAATTTTGTGGACACCAAAGGAAAATGTGGGAGCTGGCTTGCCAGCGATTGAGGCAACTCGGTCTCAAGCCTTAAACCGGCTTGGCACCCATCAACCCGGCAATGGCGATAAAGCAGACAAAGCTGAACAACGCCAAGGCCAAACTGAACTTGCCGACGCCACCCGGCGCCTTGCGCAAGCGATTCAACCGCACCAGCAGCCAGAACCACGCCAATGCGGCCACGGTGTACAGCACGCTGGAGGCCAGCAGCCAGGTCTGCCCCAGTGGCCAACCCACCAGATGCACCATGCCCCAGCCGGTGAACGGCATGCTCAACAGCGCCAGCCCCATCAACAGCCAGATGAACACCCGTGGCCGTTGCAGGGTACGGCTGCCCGCCGTTGCATCACCTTTGCGCTTCGCCAGAAAAACCCAGATGCCCAGACCCAGCGCACTGGCCAGCAACACCACGGTCGCCACCATGTGCGCCATCTTCAGGGCGGTTAACGTTTCCATGATCCGATTTCCTTATGGCCTGCCCATCAGCGTAGCCGTTCAGCCAAGAAACAGCTGATAGGCCGGGTTGTCGCTTTCGTCCCAGTACGGGTAGCCGATTTCCTCAAGGGCGGCCGGCACCAGATGACGTTCGTCGTGGGGCACTTGCAGGCCCGCCACGACGCGGCCGTCCGCCGCTCCGTGGTTGCGGTAGTGGAACATCGAGATGTTCCAGCGACCACCGAGCTTGTTGAGGAAGTTGAACAGCGCGCCCGGACGCTCCGGGAACTCGAAGCGCAGTACCACTTCATCGACCACGTGCGCGGCGCGACCGCCAACCATGTGGCGGATGTGCAGCTTGGCCAGTTCGTTGTCGGTCAGGTCGAGTACCGGGAAACCCTGCTCGGTCAGGCTCGCCAGCAGCGCACTGCGCGGATCGTTGTCCGGGTGGGTCTGCACGCCGACGAAGATGTGCGCTTCGCTGCCATTGTTGTAGCGGTAGTTGAATTCGGTGATCTGGCGCTTGCCGATGGCCTCGCAGAACGCCTTGAAGCTGCCGGCCTTCTCCGGGATGGTCACGGCGATGATCGCTTCACGGCCTTCACCCAACTCGGCGCGCTCGGCGACGTGGCGCAAGCGGTCGAAGTTGACGTTGGCCCCGGAGTCGATGGCGACGAAGGTCTGGCCGCTGACGCCGCGCTGCTCGACGTACTTCTTGATCCCGGCCACGCCCAGGGCGCCGGCCGGTTCGGTGATCGAGCGGGTATCGTCGTAGATGTCCTTGATCGCCGCACAGATTTCGTCGGTGCTGACGGTGATCACTTCGTCGACGTAATCCTTGCAGATGTCGAAGGTGTGCTGGCCGATCTGCGCCACTGCGACGCCGTCGGCGAAGATGCCTACGGTCGGCAGCACCACGCGTTCGCCTGCCGCCATCGCCGCTTGCAGGCAGTTGGAGTCGTCGGGCTCGACGCCGATGACCTTGATGTCCGGCCGCAGGTATTTCACGTAGGCCGCAATGCCGGCGATCAGACCGCCACCGCCCACCGGTACGAAGATCGCGTCCAGTGGCTGCGGGTGCTGGCGCAGGATTTCCATCGCCACGGTGCCCTGCCCGGCAATGGTGTGCGGATCGTCGTACGGATGGATGTAGACGTAGCCTTTTTCATCGACCAGTTTCAGCGAGTAGGCCAGGGCTTCCGGGAACGAATCGCCGTGCAGCACCACTTTGCCGCCACGGGAGCGCACGCCTTCGACCTTGATCTCCGGGGTGGTCTTGGGCATCACGATGGTCGCTTTCACGCCCAGCACTTTCGCCGCCAGGGCCAGGCCCTGGGCATGGTTGCCCGCCGATGCGGTGACCACGCCACGGGCGCGCTCTTCATCGCTCAACTGGGTCAGCTTGTTGTAGGCACCGCGAATCTTGAACGAGAACACCGGCTGCAAGTCTTCGCGCTTGAGCCAGATGTCGTTGCCCAGCCGCTCGGAGAGCTGGCGGGCGTTCTGCAGCGGGGTTTCTACGGCAACGTCATAAACGCGCGAGGTGAGGATCTTCTTGACGTACTGTTCGAGCATCGGAAAGCATCACTGAGCGGGTTGGGCAGGGCCAACGAGTCTAACCCGGCTTTTGGGCGCACGACCACACGAATCCAGAGGTTTTAGCCCGGCTTGAGGCTATAATGCCGGCCTTTCCGTTCTTACCTTGCCCGCTTCCGGAGCCCGCATGACCCAGGATCAACTCAAACAGGCCGTGGCCCAGGCTGCCGTCGACTTCATCCTTCCGAAACTCGACGACAAGAGCATCGTCGGCGTCGGCACCGGCTCCACCGCCAACTGCTTCATCGATGCCCTGGCCCGGCACAAGGGTGCGTTCGATGGCGCGGTCGCGAGCTCCGAAGCCACCGCTGCGCGCCTCAAGGGCCACGGGATTCCGGTGTATGAGCTGAACACCGTGAGCAACCTGGAGTTCTACGTCGACGGCGCCGATGAAAGCGACGAGCACCTGAACCTGATCAAGGGCGGCGGCGCAGCCTTGACCCGCGAGAAGATCGTCGCGGCCGTGGCCCAGACCTTCATCTGCATCGCCGACGCCAGCAAACTGGTGCCAGTGCTGGGCGCGTTCCCGTTGCCGGTGGAAGTCATCCCGATGGCCCGCAGCCACGTCGCCCGCCAACTGGTGAAGCTGGGCGGCGACCCGGTCTACCGCGAAGGCGTGCTGACCGACAACGGCAACATCATCCTCGACGTGCACAACCTGCAGATCACCAACCCGGTGGAGCTGGAAGCGCAGATCAATGCGATCGTCGGCGTGGTCACCAACGGTCTGTTCGCGGCGCGTCCGGCGGATCTGTTGTTGCTGGGTACTTCCGAAGGTGTGAAAACACTGAAGGCCGAGTAAGCCGAAACTGCTTACATTTTTTGTGGGCAGGTGAAAAACCTGTGGGAGCTGGCTTGCCAGCGATAGCGGTGTGTCATTCGACTTGTTTGGCGACTGATCCTCCCTCATCGCGAGCAAGCTCGCTCCCACAGTGTTTTGTGGTGCGAATTAGTTTTGCGCAGGCTTCCTGAAGACGTAGAACAGATTCGGCTCGCTCACCAGATACAACGTCCCGTCATCATCCATCGCGATACCTTCCGCCTGCGGCACGGTTTTCTTCAGGCCCTGCCGGCCACCGCTCAATGACAGCGTGCTCAACGGGCGCCCGTCCACATCCAGCTCCAGAATCAGCCTTGACTCGTCGGACAGCGCCAGCAAATGGCCGCTGCGCTCGTCGTATTGCAAGCTCGACAGATCGCGCACGAACATCCCGGCATCGCGCTTGGGATTGTTGATCACGTGCACTGCGTAGGACTTTTCCGGATTGAAGTGCGGGAAACCGTGCACTTCATAGATCAGCATCGGATCCCTCTCCTTGGCCACGAACAGGCGCTTGCCCACCGAGTCGTAAGCCAGGCCTTCAAAGCCCTTGTTGCCGCTCATGTGCACACCGAGGGTCATTTGCTCGGCATCCGCTGCATCGAGGAACGTGGTGTCGTGCTCCAGGTGAATCTTGATCAGCCGCTGCTGGCGCTCGTCGGTGATCACGTAGGTGTCGGCACTGATGAACTCCACCGCCTCCGGATCGCCGAAACCGATCAAGGCGACACGGCGCAGGATCGCGCCGTCCAGCGACAGCTCGATCAGTTCGGCATTCTTGTTGGTCACGGTGAACAGGCTCTTGCGCACCGGATCGTAAGTCAGCGCCGAGACATCGTCGTCCAGCCCGTCGATGACCTTCGCTTCGATCTCCACTCGATACTGATCCAGCCCGATGGCCTCACTGCTCATCGGTTGCCAGAGCGCATGCAGGTTGAACCAGGCACGCTCGAACAGGCGCATGTATTGGCCGATCGCAATCAGCGCGATCAGGGCTATCACCAACAGGATGATGAATAGAGGCTTGGGACGGGCAAGTCGACGCATTCGGGGGCAGGCTCGGTATCAAAACAGGCGGATGAAATATCACGCCTGTCTGAACTGAAGCTTAATGGCCACTTGCCTCAAGCCACAACTCCACAGATCTGCAATTGCTGTAGGAGTCGTTACTTCTGCTTTTCGAAGCGGTAGAACAGATTCGGCTCACTGACCATGTACAGCGTGCCCGAGTCGTCCATGGTCACGCCCTCGGCGCGGGGAATGGTTTTCTTCAAGCCGTTGAAACCGCCCAGCAGGGTCATGAAGCTGACTTGTTCGCCCTTCTCGTCCAACTCCAGCAACAGGTGCGAATCGGCTGACAGCACCAGGGTGTGCCCGGTGCGCGGGTCGATCGCCAGGGCCGACAGGTTGCGAATATCGAGTTCGTCGCTGTCGAGTTTCCGCTTGTCGCCCTTGAGGGTCTGGCTGCCGTCGCTTTTCCAGGTGAACAGCGCCGGCGGACGCTCTTCGCCCAGCAGCAGTTGCTGGTTGCGGACGTCCCAGGTGATGGCTTCGAAGGCTTTGTTCTGGTCTTTCGACGGGCCGAGGTCGTATTTAGGGAAATCGTCGCGTTTCAGTTCGCGGGTCGCGGCATCGACCTTGACGATGGAGAGCAAGTGCTCGCGCTCATCGACAATCGCCATCAAGCCGTTCTCCATCACCGTCACGCCTTCCGGATTGCTCCAGCCCACCAGCGGCATCTTGCGCAGCACGTCACCCTGCAAGGTCAGCTCGACCAGAAACGGATTCTTGCCCATCACTGAAAACAGGGTTTTGGTCTGCGGGTTATAGGACAAATCCGAAGCTTCGTCCTTTTCCATGCCCGGCAGCAGCTTGGCGTCGATGACCACTCGGTAGTCCGGGAGCCAGACGCTGTCCAGCTTCTCGGCCGGACTCTCGAAGCGTTCCAATACCCACAACACGCCGCGGTCATCCCAATGCATGGCAAACGCCAGCCCGTACGCAGCGGCCACGGCCAACAAAAGCCAGGAATACCAGCGCAGGGCGAAGCGTGAACGGCGGGCGGGTTTGAGCTGAGTTTGAGATGACATCGAAGGACGCGTTCCGAAAATTCAGGCTACGGGTAATAGCACAAAGAGGCCGGCTCAGACGCCAGAATGACCGGAATTATCCGGACAAAATGTGAAAAAAACGGCAAATGGCCGGATTGCCTTATGCCTTTGCGAGCGACTACACAAAAACAAATGTGGGAGCCGACCTGCTGGCGATGACGGTGGATCAGTCGAATGAAACATCAACTGACAGTCCGTCATCGCCAGCGGGCTGGCTCCCACAAAGGTATTTCAGTGGTGCAGTCAGCGAACGCTGCTGGTGAAGCGACTGGCGCCCGGCAGCTCCAGCACGATCTCATCGCCAACGTTCAGCGGGCCGACGCCCACCGGCGTACCGGTCAGGATCACGTCACCGGCCTGCAGCGAGAAGCAGCCGGCCATGTGCTGGATCATCGGCACGATCGGGTTGAGCATCGCGCTGCTGTTGCCGTCCTGGCGTACTTCGCCGTTGATGGTCAGGCGGATGCCGATGTCGGTCAGGTCGGCGAAAGTGCTGCTGACCACGAACGGCGCAATCACCGCTGCGCCGTCGAACGACTTGGCGATTTCCCACGGCAGGCCCTTGGACTTGAGCTCGGCCTGCTTGTCGCGCAGGGTCAGGTCCAGCGCCGGGGCGAAACCGGAGATCGCGTCCAGCACTTCTTCACGGCTCGGTTTGGTCGATAGCGGCTTGCCGATCAACACGGCGATTTCCGCCTCGTAATGCACCGAGCCACGCTCGGTCGGAATGCTGAAACCGCCTTCCAGCGGCACCACGCAACTGCCGGGCTTGATGAACAGCAACGGCTCGGTAGGCACCGGGTTGTCCAGTTCCTTGGCGTGTTCGGCGTAGTTACGGCCGATGCACACCACTTTCCCCAGCGGAAAATGAATCCGCGTACCGTCGACATACTGGTGCTGATAGCTCATTACCGACTCCTGCCTTTATTGATTCATCAGGGATTGCCAATCAAACCGCGAATATCTTGCCCGGGTTCATGATGCCGTTCGGGTCGAACACCGCCTTGACCGCTTTCATGTATTCGATTTCCACCGGAGAGCGGCTGTAGGTCAGGTAGTCGCGCTTGGTCATGCCCACCCCGTGTTCGGCGGAAATCGAACCGTTGTATTTTTCGACGGTTTCAAACACCCACTTGTTGACGGTGGCGCACTTGGCGAAAAACTCGTCCTTGCTCAGGTTGTCCGGCTTGAGGATGTTCAGGTGCAGGTTGCCGTCGCCGATGTGGCCGAACCAGACGATTTCGAAATCCGGGTAATGTTCGCCGACGATCGCATCGATTTCCTGCAAAAACGCAGGGACTTTCGAGACCGTGACCGAGATGTCGTTCTTGTACGGTGTCCAGTGGGAGATGGTTTCGGAGATGTACTCGCGCAGCTTCCACAGGTTCTGCAACTGGGTTTCGCTCTGGCTCATCACGCCGTCCAGCACCCAACCCTGCTCCACACAGTGTTCGAAGGTTTCCAGGGCGGTGTTGGCCACTTCTTCAGTGGTCGCCTCGAATTCCAGCAAGGCATAGAACGGGCAGTCGGTTTCGAACGGCGCCGGCACATCGCCACGGCCCATGACCTTGGCCAGGGCCTTGTCGGAGAAGAATTCGAACGCAGTCAGGTCGAGCCGGCCCTGAAAGGCGTGCAGCACCGGCATGATCGAATCGAAATCAGCGGTGCCGAGGACCATTGCGGTCAGGTTTTTCGGCGCACGGTCCAGGCGCATGGTGGCCTCGACCACAAAACCCAGAGTGCCCTCGGCGCCGATGAACAGCTGCCGAAGGTCGTAACCGGTGGCGTTCTTGATCAGATCCTTGTTCAGTTCCAGCACATCGCCCTTGCCGGTCACGACCTTCATGCCGGCCACCCAATTGCGGGTCATGCCGTAGCGAATGACCTTGATTCCGCCGGCATTGGTGCCGATATTGCCGCCAATCTGACTGGAACCTGCCGAAGCGAAGTCGACCGGGTAGTACAAGCCATGTTCTTCGGCAGCGTTCTGCAATTGCTCGGTGACCACGCCCGGCTGACAGACGGCGGTGCGGTCGGTGAGGTTGATGTTCAGAATCTGATTCATGTAGTCGAACGACACGACCACTTCGCCGTTGGCGGCTACGGCCGCGGCAGAAAGTCCGGTGCGCCCGCCCGACGGCACCAGTGCCACGTTATGTTCGTTGGCCCAGCGGACGACGGCCTGCACCTGCTCAATGGTCTTGGGAAACACGATGGCGCTGGGCGCCGGAGCGAAGTGCTTGGTCCAGTCCTTGCCGTAAGCGTTCAGAGAGTCGGCATCGGTCAGGACCTTGCCAGGCTCGACCAGGGTCTTCAGTTCATCAATCAGGGCAGGATTGGTCATCGACGGAACTCTCGAACAATTCATGGTCATCCTGAGAACGCTTCACGTCGCAGGAATGAGTGTTTAGCGGGGTGGCTATGCTAGCATACCGACCCCGCAGGCCAGTGCCCAAGGCCGGTTCTGCGGTGACGGCTTTCTTGTCGTCCAGGTCAATGTCTGTTGACCATTTCCTGCCATTTTTCTCCGGGATACAGGTTTACGCAGATGAGCAAGACTTCTCTCGATAAGAGCAAGATCAAGTTCCTTCTTCTCGAAGGCGTCCACCAATCGGCTGTCGACGTCCTCAAGGCGGCGGGCTACACCAGCATCGAATACCTGACAGGCTCCCTGCCGGAAGCCCAGCTCAAGGAAAAGATCGCTGACGCTCACTTCATCGGCATTCGCTCACGCACCCAGCTGACCGAAGAGATCTTCGATCACGCGAAGAAGCTGGTCGCGGTCGGCTGTTTCTGCATCGGTACCAACCAGGTTGACCTGGAAGCGGCCCGCGAGCGCGGCATCGCCGTGTTCAACGCACCGTACTCCAACACCCGCTCCGTGGCCGAGCTGGTGCTGGCCGAAGCGATCCTGCTGCTGCGCGGCATCCCTGAGAAAAACGCTTCCTGCCACCGTGGCGGCTGGATCAAGTCCGCAGCCAACTCCTTCGAGATCCGTGGCAAGAAACTGGGCATCGTCGGCTACGGCTCGATCGGTACTCAGCTGTCGGTCCTGGCGGAAGGTCTGGGCATGCAGGTGTTCTTCTACGACACCGTGACCAAGCTGCCACTGGGCAACGCGACCCAGGTCGGCAACCTGCACGAGCTGCTGGGCATGTCCGACATCGTCACCCTGCACGTTCCGGAAACCGCTGCGACCCAGTGGATGATCGGCGAGAAGGAAATCCGCGCCATCAAGAAGGGCGGCATCCTGATCAACGCTGCACGCGGCACCGTGGTCGAACTGGATCACCTGGCCGCTGCGATCAAGGACAAGCACCTGATCGGCGCCGCCATCGACGTGTTCCCGGTCGAGCCGCGCTCCAACGACGAAGAGTTCGAAAGCCCGCTGCGTGGCCTGGACAACGTGATCCTGACCCCGCACATCGGCGGTTCCACCGCTGAAGCGCAGGCCAACATCGGTCTGGAAGTGGCAGAAAAACTGGTCAAGTACAGCGACAACGGTACTTCGGTATCGTCGGTGAACTTCCCGGAAGTGGCCCTGCCGGCGCACCCAGGCAAACACCGCCTGCTGCACATCCACGAGAACATCCCGGGTGTGATGAGCGAGATCAACAAGGTCTTCGCCGAAAACGGCATCAACATCTCCGGTCAGTTCCTGCAGACCAACGAGAAGGTCGGCTACGTGGTGATCGACGTCGACGCCGAGTACTCGGAACTGGCGCAAGAGAAGCTGCAACACGTCAACGGCACCATCCGTAGCCGCGTGTTGTTCTGATCCGACGCTGAGCGACAAAAAAGGGAGCCCCTCGGGGCTCCCTTTTTCATGCTCGCGACAACGTCATTCGACGTTGACGGTGATCTTCTTCGACACGATCGGCGGATCGAACGCCATGTGGCCGCTGTCACCCAGCTCCAGCTGCAGGGTGTGCTTGCCCGGCGCGAGTTTGATGTCGGCCTGGGTCTGCGCCTTGCCGAAGTGCATGTGGTTGGCGTCGGTCGGCACGACGGAGCCGGCCGGAACGATTTCCTTGGCATCGATCAGCAGATGGTGATGACCGGTGTTCTTGGTGGCATCACCGGCCGGTGCCAGCGCGATGTCCTTTACACCGAACTTGACCGTGAAGGTCTGCGGAACCGTGGCTCCGTCCTCGGGAGAAACGATGAACACTTCGGCGCCCTTCGGTGCCGGTGTGGCCGCACTGGCCAGTACCGAAACACCCATCAGTACACCGGCCAACGCTGCACGTGACATAAAGCTTTTCATTTTCTTCTCCAGTTTTTCCGTAAAATCCGCACGGTCATGACAACTTCATGACCATTCGTTGTCGAAGGCACTCGACAACCATAGCAAAGCGAGCCTGGAAAACAGGCCGCGACAATGATTTCAAAGGAGTGACCATGCGTTTTCTGCCTGGCCTGATCTGCCTGCTTCCCCTTCTGAGCCCTCTGGCTCACGCCGAACTGATTGATGACGTCAACGACCGTGGCGAGTTGCGCATTGCCCTTGAGGCTAATACACCGCCCTTCAATTTCAAGGACGGCGACACGCTCACGGGGTTCGAGGTCGAGCTTGGGCAACTGCTGGCCAACGAACTGGATGTGCGCGCCGACTTCATCGTCACCGACGAGGCCGATCTGCTCCAGGGCGTTGAAAGCGGCAAGTACGACGTCGCGCTCAACCACATAGCACTGACCCCGGAACTCAAGGATCGTTTCGACGTGAGCGAGCCTTACACGCAGGTCAATGCGCAATTGCTGGCGAAGAAGGACGAACAGCCCCGGCCGATGGTGCTGGTGCAGACGCTGACCGAGGAGAAACCGAAGGTTGGGCCGCCGGTTGAACTGGCGATTCCGTTTCAGAAGGGCAATCCGGCGTTTCACGCGAGCCTGGAGAATGCGTTGCAGCGGATCAGGGCGGATGGGCGGCTGGAGGCGTTGTCGAAAAAATGGTTGAGCGTGCAGGCTACGGAAAACTGAAGTGAGCGTGACTAGTCGAGCAAGCTGAGGGCCTGTGCGGCTTGCGGCAGTTCGAGTTCGCTGAAGACCTGCACCCCATGGCGCTTGAGCAAGGCTGCCGTGACACCCTCGCCACTCACCTTCACCCCACTGAACGTCCCGTCATAGGTCAACAGATTCCCGCACGACGGGCTGTTGGCCTTGAGCACCGCCACCCGAATCCCGTGCTTTCGCACCAGCGCCAACGCCTTCCGCGCACCGTCGAGAAACTGCGCACTGACGTCTTCGCCCTCGGTGGTAATCACCGAGGCTTGCCCGTCCAGCACTTCGCGGCCCTGCCCGCCCGGAATCTCCGCTGCCGCGCGTGGCGTCGGCAAACCACCGGCGACTTCCGGGCACAGCGGCACTACCCGGCTTTCGCTGATCCACTGCTCCAGCAGATCGAACGGCCCGCCGGCTCCACCGTCGTAACGCACGCGATGGCCCAGCAGGCAGCGACTGACCAGAATCCTGTGCATATCAGAACGGCTCGTTGCCACGGCGGCGGAACCAGCCTGTCAGCGACAGCCGCTCGCGGCTGGCTGGCAACACTTCATGAGGCACTTCGCCGGAGAGAAACACCACCAGACAACCGCCCGTAGGCTGTACGTCATGAACGCGGTCATGCTCCAGGTACATGCGCAGTTGCCCGCCATCCTCCGGCAGCCAGCCGTCATTGAGGTAGATCACCGCCGAGACCATGCGCCGGTCATCGTCGCGAAAACGGTCGACATGCTTGCGATAGAACGCACCCGGCGGGTACAGGGCGAAATGGCACTCGAAGTCTTCAAGCCCGAGGAACAGGCCCCGGTTGAGCGCCTCGCGCAGGCTGTCCATCAGGCTCAGATAACGGTCGCTGGCCTCGGCCTGACCGGGGTCGATCCATTGGATATGGTCGCCACGAATCCCCTCGCGGATCTCCGTAAACGGACCACGTCCGACCCCCGCCGGCGCCAGTTCACCTTCGGCGTCACGTTTGCGGCACTCGGCCGCCAGCGCGCGGGTCAAATCCGCAGGCAGGAAAATGTTCTGCTGCGACCAGCCGCGCTCGGCCAGGTCGTCGACGATACGTAACAGCAGCGGGTGATCAGAGGATATTTGCATGGCGCGCATAGTATGCCTGCGGCAAGAAATCCGACAGAGCCACGCGGCGGCTTGATACGAATTCTCGACAAGTACTGGCACCGCACGGAGAATAGTCGGCTGCCGACAGGAGTCCCTATGCGCCGTTTGCTTTTTTCACTGTTGATGTTCTGCGTTTTGCCCGCCTGGGCGGACGGCCACGACCAGCTGTACAAGGTCGCCGGCTGGCCAGAACAACGCGCGCATTTCAACGACGCCCTGAGTGCCGCACAGCAGCGTTACCAGAACAGCCTGCCGCCGGCGGTGTTTCAGGCGCTGGTGAACAACAGCAACCAGCGCTTCGCCCCTCAGGCCGTGGATCAACGGGCCGAAGCGCAACTGCGCAAGAACCTCGCCGATCCGCAACCGGCCCTGTCGTTCTTTCAGTCACCGCTGGGCAAGAAGATCGTCGCCGCCGAGCTGCTGGCGACCCGCCGCGATCAATTGGCAAAGAACGCCAAGGGCCTGCCGAAGATGCCGGCCAGCGACAGCCGTTTGCTGATCATCGGCCACCTCGCCCAGGCCCTGCCCGCCCGTGAAGCCGGTGCCGAAGTCAGCCTGGCGATTGCCGGCGTGGCGGCGGACAGCCTGAGCTCGATGATCCCCGGCCTGCTCGGCGGCGGTCAGGCCCAGGGCATGTTGAACGGTCAACGCCAGCGCCTGATGGATCAGATCGGCGCCGATCTGAACAACACGCTGCTGTACGTCTATCGCGACCTGTCGGATGAAGAACTGGAAGAGTTCGCGACCTTTGCCGAATCCACCGAAGGCAAGGCCTACTATCAGGCCGCGCTGGCAGCAATCCGCGCCGGGCTGGCCGTGGGCCAGAGCACCTCGAACCTCAGCCAGTGATCTAGGGGTTGCGACCCTTGATCCGCTTGCTCAAGAACTCGAAATACTCCTCGCGCATTTCCGCCGTTTCATTGGCCAGGTGATGCCGCGCCTCGGCCAGCAGCAGAATCTGTGGCCGGTCGAACTTCCATTTCAATACTTGCAGGTTGTGCTGCCAGTCCACGGTCATGTCCGCCTGGCCTTGAACGATCAGCGGCCGGCGCGGACTTTTCTTCGCGTATTCAACCCGGTTGATCCAGCGTGACAACGCCCCGACCCACGCGGTCGGCAAGCGTTTTGGCTGCAACGGATCAGCCTGCAGGAACGGCAGGAAATCCGGGTCGTTGGAGTTCTCGCTGAAACGCCGGGCGATGCCCCTGACAAATGGCCTGAGCAGGTAATAACTGAACTGCGACCAGCCCCAGGCACGCGGACGCACCAACGGCGCCAGCAGAATCAACTGCCCCTGCGCCGGGCTGTTTTCACCATGATTGAGCACGTGATCGACGATGATCGCGCCGCCGGTACTTTGCCCGCACAGGTGCCACGGCTGCGGCAGGGCGATCGAGCGTGCCTCGGCGAACAGGCCTTGCAGCGCATCCTGATACTCGGAGAAATCGCGGATGCTTGCCCGCTCGCCGCTGGACAGACCATGCCCCGGCAGATCGCAGGCAATCACCGCAAACCCCTGATCCAGCGCCCACTCGATTACATGCCGGTAGAGGCCGGTGTGGTCATAAAACCCGTGCACCAGAAACAGCGTGGCCCTGGCCGTTTCCGCCGGCCACCAGCAATGACTGACCAGTTGATAGCCATCGATATCAAACCGCCCCATGCCACGCCAGACATCGCGCTCCGGGAAGTCGGTCTTGTAGAAACGCTGATACGCCTTCGCCTCCTCGGACAACGGCTGCCACTCGGCCAGAGGCTTGAGGCTCGCACGCAGATGATCGGGATCGAAGGCAACAGACATGGGCAATTCCAGAACGGTAAACGGACTTTATCGGCCTGCGATATTCATCTGTCGCGGCAAGCATGGCAAGCTAGCCGGCCTTCGAGGAATCAAAACCATGCGTTCGCCCTACCGCACCGCACTGTTTGCCAGCCTGCTCGCCATCGTGTGTGCCGGCGTGCTGTGGGCCGCATACGACTGGTTTCAGGGCCGCTACCTGCGCGCCTTCAGCGAACACACCGCGGTATTTTCCGGCGATCCGCTGCGCCTGCCCGCCGACCTCGCCGGCCCCGGCAATATCCGTCTGGTGCATTTCTGGGACCCGGCCTGCCCGTGCAACGTCGGCAATCAACAGCACCTGATCGAGATGGTCGAACAGTTCGGCCCCAAAGGCGTGGAGTTCTTTGCGGTGCAGAAGGCCGGCAGCCACGGCCAGTTGCCCGCCACCCTCAGCAATCTGAAAACCATCGCGGTGCTGCCCGGCTCCGAGCAGATTCCCGCCAGCCCGGCCGTGGCGATCTGGGACCGCAGCGGCAGACTGGCGTACTTTGGCCCGTACAGCGAAGGCCTGACCTGCAACTCCAGCAACAGTTTTATCGAACCGATCCTCCAAGCGTTGAGTGATGATCGCCCGGTGAATGCGACTCATACGTTGGCGGTCGGTTGCTACTGCCCGTGGTTGAGTGGGGAGTGAGAATTTCGCCATACTCCAAAACTAAACTACTTTAAAACCAGGCTTGCCGTTGGCGTTCCGCCACGCCTTAACTTCTTTCACAATCGCTTCAGGGCAATCTTCCCTACCGTCTTTTGGATAGTAGATCAGATCCGACCCATCTGGATGTTCTGTTAAATTCTCAAACTCAAAAACGGCTTCAATTTGCTCCTTCTCAGTCGAATACGATGATTCATATATGCCTTTAACGAACAACAAAAACTCTTTCTCAGTAAAACTGGAGATCAACCTATTTTTCATCTCACCACCCAAATCAAATAGTGCCCTTGCACTAAATATGCAAGAGCACGACCTCAACTAAAAATCACTATTCCTTAAAACCCGGCTTACCATTTGCCGCCCGCCATTTTTTTACTTCTTCAACAATCCCTGAAGGACTGTCCTCTCTATCATCCCTAGGGTAGTAAATCAGGTCCGCGCCATCTGGGTGCTCTGTTAAACGCCTAAATTCCAAAACCATCTTCACGTCATCCTCCTCCGTGCGCGCGCCGCTGTCACAGACTGAAATCACAAATTCTAAGAACTCTTGTTCTGTATAATCAGAAATTGACCTAACTCTCATCTCACCATCCCCTGCCATGAATATCTTTGTGGCGCTTTGGCGTAACAACACTGATATTTTCTAAACCATACACACTGCCATCATTCGATATATATATTTTGTGATGAAGCTCAAACTTCCCTGCTTCGCCCGCCCACTCTTTTTCAGGTGCATAAGGGGACTTTCCTTTTTCCATCGCAGACAGACTCTGCTTTTTAAACTGAGCCGCCAACTCCGGATCCCCAGCCACCGCCTTCCAAAAAGCCTCCCGAAACGCCCGAAAATTCCTGAACTCCCGCCCTCGCAACTGATCGGCAATCTGCGCCGGCACCGGCGCGCCTTCGCCCTGCGATGCGCTCCCGAGCCAGTTGCCCGATACCGCCTGCCCCACACCTGACGTGACGCCCGGATCCTCCCGCCGATCCCGAAACATCGTGTAGTTCGGTGGCAGCCCGGAGTCCTGCGGGAACACCAGAACATAGTCATCGAATCCGGCTTCGAAAACGCCCGGGAACGAATCGAGGCGTCCCTCTACCCGGACTACCGTCGCCCCAGTATAGGCAGGCACATCCGGCTGCCCGGCCGGTGAGGTCGTCGAGCTGTTTCCCGGATTGACGATCGGGGTCCACGTCAGGGTGCGTGGTGGAACATCGGAGGTGGTCGCGGTGTAGACGTTGCGTCCGGTGTCGTAGGAGGCCGCCACCACCCTGACGGCCGACGGAATATTCCGCCCATCAGTCTTGACGACAAAAACCTCTGACTGCCCGTTCGCGTCGGTCTTTGAACTGACGCGAAAAGGCATATCAACCGTACCGCCAGCCGCCGCGATGGCGTGCAGATCGGGTGCGAAATCTGGTGCGAGGTCCGACAGCGGCGTGCTGAACGCGTAACGGTCAGGCAATTCGCCGTTGCCCAGTTTCGACGAGTAGACCAACGCTGAAACACCGACGACCGCGCCAGCCCCGACACTCGCAGCAAGACTGCCCAAGCCCGCGATGGCGCTGCGAACCGCCGCTGGCAGACTGGCCGCAGCAGCCTCGGCAACTGCCACGACTCCAGCTGAAGTCATGAACAACGGCCCTGTCGCCGAAGCGACACCTGGCGCGCGGAAGGTATGGGCGTTGCGAATGGCTTCTGCCGCTATGCGCGCTTGTTCCTCGGCAAGGCGCCTTGCCTCTGCTACGGCGGCAATACGTGCCTGTTCCTCGGCAACACGCCTGGCTTCAACCTCCGCGGCTATACGCGCCTGCTCCTGCAAATGCCGGGCCTCTAGCTCCCGGGCAATGCGTATCTGCTCCTGCAGACGCTCCGCCTCTTGGGCGCGGGCAATCAGACCGGCAAATGCGTCCGCCGCCGCTGCCATATGCCGGGCACTTTCCGAGTGCAGGAGTGAAGCGTGATAGTCCTGCCAGCGCTTGCCCAGATCGGTAGTGGCCTGCAAGTCGACCAGGTTCTTCAGCGCTTCGAGCTCAGGCTTGCTCAACGGGGCGTTGATCGCCGGATTGGCGATTGCATAGGGCCGGACGGCTGCCTGCTCGACAGCACGAATGTTGTCCGCTGCGATTTTATAATTCGTGAGTGTTTGAGAGAGACTGCCTCCGGTTGAGCCCGCTGCAGCGGCGATTCTTTCAACCAGAAAACCCGGCAGGAAATGCAGGCGAATATTCGTTTCCAGATTCACCACGGATAACCTTTCGGCAGAAAGAATCTGCTGGGCGTCCCTCGTGGTTTGAGTCGCGGCTTCAACCTGGCTTCTTCTTGCGGCCAGTTCCGGAAGTTGATTGGCGATAATGGCCATCACCCAGGAAAGGCGCCGGAGCTCCATTGCCGAGCGATAGGCCCTGTCGATGGCCGCATAGGCGACGGAAACATCCGGAACCGGCAATGCCAGACTGTCTCGTATCTTCTTGAAGGACAAATCCTTCATCAGGAAAAATGGATTATGTCCATACAGCGAGTAAGCGATCTCGGTATGAGCCCGATACTCCAACAACTTTGAATGAATAACCTGAATGGTTATTTCCTGATCAGCCTTGACCTTCTGAGCCGCAGAAAGTCCAGCACTGGCTGCTTGCCTCGCCCTCCCTACTTCATTGTTTGATGCCGCGCCGATATTGCTGAATACTCCAGCATACTCAAGATCAATATATGCCTGAGCATTCTGTTGCTCCTGCATCAAATCATTCCAGATGAATGGAGTTAACGGATCAAGTTTCCCAGACCCTTGGCCCGTCCCTCTATGCGGCCCTTCATTCAACCCCCAACTTCCCGAGAAAAACCCACCCTGTCCCAATCGAACTGGCGTCACCCCCTTGACGGGTATTGGCGCCAGTTCATATCTGCCCGGCCCGGTCTGCTTGTGAGGTCCAAGATAATTTTCAATATCACTCATACGACTTCTCCATGTCAGTTATTCCATGTATCGAATTCGCAAAATTCGTTTTATTCCTCTGCTTTTTCTCGAGGTCTTTTATAGGCCCGCCCCGTTAAACGCAGCAACAACAAACTTGTAGTGCACTTCCCGAAAACCTGAAGGAAACTTCCTATTCAAGAAATACTGTGTTATGAAATCCCGGTTGCGATCTTCAACTAGATCAGCACCATCAATGCCTTCATATAAGTAGAACGACAGGGAGCAGATTTTTCATGAAAAAAGGCCTGACCGTACTTGCGTTGCTGATCGTCATTCCCGCCATCGGGGTCGGCGGTTATGTCTACAGCAAGCAACCGACGCGTCAGGGCCAGGTGGAGTTGCGCAACCTGCAAGGCTCGGTGACCGTGCGTTACGACGAGCGCGGCGTGCCGCACATCCGTGCCGAAAACGAAACCGACCTCTATCGCGCCCTCGGCTATGTCCACGCCCAGGACCGGCTGTTCCAGATGGAGGCCATGCGCCGCCTCGCCCGTGGCGAGCTGGCCGAAGTGCTCGGGCCGAAACTGCTCGACACCGACAAGCTGTTCCGCAGCCTGCGCATTCGCGAGCGGGCCGCCAGTTACGTGGCCGGCCTCGACAAGCAGTCACCGGCGTGGAAGGGCCTGCAAGCCTATCTGGACGGCATCAATCAATATCAGGACTCACACGCCGCCCCGGTCGAGTTCGACGTGCTGGGCATCCCCAAGCGGCCGTTCACCGCCGAAGACAGCATCAGCGTCGCCGGCTACATGGCCTACAGCTTCGCCGCCGCGTTTCGCACCGAACCGCTGCTGACCTACGTGCGCGATCAACTGGGCGCCGATTACCTCAACGTCTTCGACCTCGACTGGCAGCCCAAGGGTGTGCTCGCCAAGGGCCACGCCGGCACCGCACCGGCCCTCGCCGCCGGAGACTGGAAAGACCTGAACACTCTCGCCCGCGTCAGCGAACAGGCGCTGATCGACAACGGCCTGCCGCAGTTCGAAGGCAGCAACGCCTGGGTGATCGCCGGTAGCCGCAGCAAAAGCGCCAAGCCTTTGCTGGCAGGCGATCCGCACATTCGCTTTTCGGTGCCGTCGGTGTGGTACGAGGCGCAGCTGTCAGCGCCGGGCTTCGAACTCTACGGTCATCATCAGGCGCTGGTGCCGTTCGCGTTTCTCGGCCACAACCTGGATTTCGGCTGGAGCCTGACCATGTTCCAGAACGACGACCTCGATCTGATCGCCGAGAAGGTCAATCCGGACAACCCGGATCAGGTCTGGTATCGCGGCCAGTGGACCGACATGGTCAGCACCGAGCAGCAGATCGCCGTGAAAGGCCAGGCGCCGGTGACCATCACCCTGCGCCAGTCGCCCCACGGGCCGATCGTCAACGACGCCCTCGGCAGCGCCGCCGGGAAAACCCCGATTGCGATGTGGTGGGCCTTCCTGGAAACACCGAACCCGATCCTCGATGGTTTCTACCAGCTCAACCGCGCCGACACCCTGGCCAAGGCCCGCGCCGCAGCGGCCAAGGTGCAGGCACCGGGGCTGAACATCGTCTACGCCAACGCCAAGGGTGATATCGCCTGGTGGGCCTCGGCGCTGCTGCCCAAACGGCCGGCCGGGGTGAAGCCTGGCTTCATTCTCGACGGCAGCAGCAATCAGGCGGACAAGGATGGCTACTTCCCGTTCAGCGCCAACCCGCAGGAAGAGAACCCGGCGCGGGGCTATATCGTCTCGGCCAACTTCCAGCCCGTGTCGCCGACCGGCATGGAGATTCCCGGTTACTACAACCTCGCCGACCGTGGCCAGCAGCTCAACCGCCAGCTCGCCGACAAGAACGTGAAGTGGGACAACGAGGCCAACCAGAAGCTGCAACTGGGCACTGCCACCGGTTATGGCCCGCGTCTGTTGGCGCCGTTGTTGCCGGTGCTGCGTGAAGTGGCGGGCAATCCCGCCGAGCAGAAGCTGATCGAACAACTGGCCCAATGGCAAGGCGACTATCCGCTGGATTCAGTCAGTGCGACGGTGTTCAACCAGTTCCTCTACGACCTCGCCGACGCGGCAATGCGCGATGAGCTGGGCAATGATTTCTTCGAAACCCAGCTGTCGACCCGAGTGATCGATGCAGCCCTGCCCCGGCTCGCGGCGAATGCCGATTCACCGTGGTGGGACAACCGCAACACGCCGAACAAGGAAACCCGCGTCGACATCGTACGCGCCGCGTGGCAGGCGAGCATGGCGCACCTGAAGTCGACCCTCGGCGACGACGCTTCCGGCTGGCAATGGGGCAAGGCGCATACGCTGACCCATGGTCATCCGTTGGGTCAGCAGAAGCCGCTGGATCGCATTTTCAACGTCGGCCCGTTCGCCGCACCGGGCTCCCATGAAGTGCCGAACAACCTCTCGGCGAAGATCGGCCCGGCGCCGTGGCCGGTGACCTACGGGCCATCAACTCGGCGGTTGGTGGACTTCGCTGATCCGGCTCACAGCCTGACCATCAACCCGGTCGGCCAGAGCGGCGTGCCGTTCGACAGCCACTATGACGATCAGGCAGAGGCGTATGTGGACGGGATGTATGTGCAGGCGCATTTCAGTGAGGAAGAGGTGACGGCGAATACGCGGAGTACCTTGAAGCTGTTGCCGGCGCGAGCGGCGCAATAAGCGCCGCTCAAACCATCGCCGCAAAATTCAGCCGAAACTGCTGCGGCGTCACCCCCAGCCGCCGGTTGAACACGCTGCGCATGTGTTGCGCATCGCGAAATCCGCATTGATACGCCACGGTCTTCAGCGGCGCCGTGGTGCTTTCGAGCATCACCCGCGCCGCATCCACCCGCGCCCGTTCGACGAATTCCGCCGGGGTGACTTTCGCCTCCCTCGCAAACACCCGAGAGAAATTCCGCGCGCTCATGTTCGCCGCGTTTGCCAGGTCGGCGATGGTCAGGTCGCCGGTGAGATTGGCCAGCACGTACAACTGCACCATCGCCACCGCCGACGTCGGCTCGGCATGGGGCGTGAGGAACGGGCTGAACTGCGACTGCCCGCCCGAGCGCTGGGTGAATACCACCAGCCGCTTGGCCACGCTCAGCGCGACCTCGGCCCCGTAATCACGCGCCAGCAGGTACAGCGACAGATCGATCCCCGCCGTCACCCCCGCCGAGGTGTAGAGCTGGCCGTCCTCGACGTACAACCGATCGGCCTCGACCCGGCTCGACGGGCACAACTGCGCCAACGCTCCGGCGTCGTTCCAGTGGGTGGTGACCGTGCGCCCGTCCAGCAATCCTGCACGGGCGAGCATGAACGCGCCGTTGCAGATCGAGCCATAACGCCGCGCCCGCCCACAGGCCTCACGCAGCCAGGCATCGAATGCCTCGCCGAAATCCAGAAACGGCAACTGCGGCCCACCCGCCACCAGCAGCAAGTCATAAGCCTCCTGCACTTCGCTGAAATGCTGGTGAGCACTCAGGGTCAGCCCGTTGGAGCACGCCATCGATCCGCGCTCGACGCCGATCACCTCGAGCCGGTAATAATCCTCCGGCGCCAGGAAGCGGTTGGCCTCGGCGAACACATCCATCGGCCCGCTGACGTCCAGCGCCTGCACGCCGGGGAACACCACGATGGCGACGGTTCTGTTCATGACGATGTCAGCTCCCGGTGAATGGCGGATCAGCGCCAACCCTAGCCAATCCTCGCCGCAGAAGCGAGCTGGCACGATTTGCAGGTGCAATGGCAAGGATCGCAGCCATGGATCGATTGTCCGGTCTGGCCTCCGGGAACAGACTTTCTCCATCAGCGCCGCGACGGCGTTTTCAACGAGGAAGCTCAACATGACCACGACCATCGCCGGTATCCGGATCCCCGACAGCGCCCTCGCCCGGGCCACCACCGAGTACATCCGCGACATCGAATCCGACCTGCTTTACCACCACTCGCGCCGAGTGTTTCTGTTCGGTGCCTTGAGCGGCGAACGCCAGCAACTGGCCTACGATCCGGAGTTGCTGTACGTCGGCGCGATGTTCCACGACCTGGGGCTGGTCGAAGGGCACCGCAGCGATGACGAGCGCTTCGAAGTCGATGGTGCCAACGCAGCGGCGGCGTTTCTCAAGCCGTATGGCTTGAGCGACGACGACATCGAGCAGGTCTGGCTGTCGATCGCCCTGCACACCACGCCGGGGGTGCCGAAGCATCTGCGTCCGACCGTGGCGCTGGTGACCGCAGGCGTCGAGATGGACGTGCTGGGCATGGACTACGCGGCGTTCACCACGGTGCAGCGTGAGGCGGTGGTGCATGCACATCCACGGGGCGAGGGTTTCAAGGAGTGCATCATCTGCGCGTTCGCCGATGGCTTGCGTCATCGTCCGCAAACCACGTTCGGCAATGTGAAGACCGATGTGCTGAAGGCTCAGGTGCCGGGGTTCAAGCCGATGAATTTCGTCGAAGTCATCCGCAGTTCTCCGTGGACTTCCTGATCACCACAAAACACTGTGGGAGCGGGCTTGCCCGCTCCCACAGTGTTTGGTGGTGATCACAGAGTTGTGATCAACCTCACTGGCTTAAGCCGCTTCCGGCGTCGGCGCGCGGCGCACGTCCGGTTGCTTCCACGAATCCGCAGCGCCTTCTTCGATGGCCTGCTGAATCGCTTTCTTGCGGGCTTCTTCGGCACGGCGGCTGAAGAACCAGACCATGAAGGTCACCAGCGACACCGCCAGCAGAATCAGACTGGCCACGGCATTGATCTCGGGCTTCACGCCCAGACGCACGGCCGAGAACACTTCCATCGGCAGGGTGGTGGAACCTGGCCCCGAGACGAAGCTCGCCAGCACCAGATCGTCCAGCGACAGGGCGAACGACATCATGCCGCCCGCCGCCAGCGACGGCGCAATCATCGGGATGGTGATCAGGAAGAACACCTTCCACGGCCGCGCCCCCAGGTCCATCGCCGCTTCTTCGATCGACAGGTCCAGCTCACGCAGACGCGCCGACACCACCACCGCCACATACGCCGCACAGAACGTGGTGTGAGCGATCCAGATGGTGACGATGCCACGCTCCTGTGGCCAGCCGATCATCTGCGCCATCGCCACGAACAGCAGCAACAGCGACAGACCGGTAATCACTTCAGGCATGACCAGCGGCGCGGTGACCAAACCGCCGAACAGCGTGCGGCCCTTGAAGCGGGTGATGCGGGTCAGCACGAAGGCTGCCAGCGTCCCCAGCGCCACCGCGGCAACCGCGGTGTAGCAGGCGATTTCCAGCGAGCGCACCACCGAGCCCATCAGTTGCGAGTTGTCGAGCAGGCCGACGTACCACTTCACCGACCAGCCGCCCCACACCGTCACCAGTTTCGAGGCGTTGAACGAGTAGATCACCAGGATCAGCATCGGCAGGTAGATGAACAACAGACCGAGCACCAGCATCAGGCTGGAGAAACGGAAGCGCTTCATTCTTTACCCTCCATTTCCTTGGCCTGACTGCGGTTGAACAGGATGATCGGCACGATCAGGATCGCCAGCATCACCACCGCCAGGGCGGACGCCACTGGCCAGTCACGGTTGTTGAAGAACTCTTGCCAGAGCACTTTACCGATCATCAGGGTTTCCGGACCGCCAAGCAGTTCCGGGATCACGAACTCGCCCACCACCGGGATGAACACCAGCATGCAGCCGGCGATGATGCCGTTCTTGGACAGCGGCACGGTGATTTTCCAGAAGCTGTTGAAGGTGCTTGAGCCCAGGTCGGAGGCGGCCTCCAGCAGGCTGGTGTCGTGCTTCACCAGGTTGGCGTACAGCGGCAGGATCATGAACGGCAGGTACGAGTAGACGACGCCGATGTACACCGCGAGGTTGGTGTTGAGGATCTGCAGCGGCTCGTCGATCAACCCCATGCTCATCAGGAAACCGTTGAGCAGGCCGTTGTTGCTGAGGATGCCCATCCACGCATACACGCGGATCAGGATCGCGGTCCAGGTCGGCATCATGATCAGCAGCACCAGCACCGTTTGCAGCTCTTTGCGGGCGCTGGCGATGGCGTAGGCCATCGGGTAACCGATCAACAGGCACAGCAGCGTGCTGAAAAACGCCATCTTCAGCGAGCCGAGGTAGGCGGCGATGTACAGCTCGTCGTCGCCGAGCATCGCGTAGTTGCCCAGGTTCAGCAGCAGTTGCAGCTTCTGCTCGGCGTAAGTGTAGATCTCGGTGTATGGCGGAATGGCCACGTCCGCTTCGGCGAAGCTGATCTTCAGGACGATGAAGAACGGCAGCATGAAGAACAGGAACAGCCAGATGAACGGAACCCCGATGACCAACTGGCGGCCACCGGGAATTATTCGATTGAGCCGGCGTTTGAATTTGCGCATGTTCATGAGCGAAGTACCACGCCGCTGTCATCTTCCCACCACACGTAGACCTGATCGCCCCAGGTCGGACGTGCGCCACGGCGCTCGGCGTTGGCCACGAACGACTGCACCAGCTTGCCGCTCGGCAATTCGACGTAGAACACCGAGTGGCCGCCGAGGTAGGCGATGTCATGCACCTTGCCGCTCGACCAGTTGTACTCGCAGGTCGGCTGATCGGCGGTGACCAGCAGTTTTTCCGGACGGATCGCGTAGGTCACGGACTTGTCCTGCACCGAGGTGCTGATGCCGTGGCCGACGTAGATCTGCCGGTCGAGATCCTTACAGGTGATGGTCGCGTGGCCTTCGGCGTCGTCGATCACTTCGCCTTCGAAGATGTTCACGTTACCGATGAATTCGCAGACCAGACGGCTGGTCGGGGTTTCGTAGATGTCGATCGGGCTGCCGATCTGGGCGATCCAGCCCAGGTGCATGATCGCGATGCGCTCGGCCATGGTCATGGCCTCTTCCTGATCGTGGGTCACCATCACGCAGGTCACCCCCACGCGCTCGATGATCTCAACCAGTTCCAGTTGCATCTGCGAACGCAGTTTCTTGTCCAGTGCGCCCATCGGCTCGTCGAGCAGCAGCAGTTTCGGCCGCTTGGCCAGCGAACGCGCCAGCGCCACACGCTGACGCTGGCCACCGGACAGCTGATGCGGCTTGCGCTTGGCGTACTGGCTCATCTGCACCAGCTTGAGCATCTCGGCCACGCGGGCGTCGATCTCGGCCTTGGGAATCTTGTCCTGTTGCAGGCCGAAGGCGATGTTCTGCGCCACGGTCATGTGCGGGAACAAGGCGTAGGACTGGAACATCATGTTGATCGGTCGCTCGTACGGCGGCATGTCGGTGATGTCGACGCCGTCGAGGAAAATGCGCCCCTCCGTGGGCCTTTCAAACCCTGCCAGCATCCGCAGCAGAGTGGATTTGCCCGATCCCGAACCGCCGAGCAGAGCGAAGATCTCGCCCTTCTTGATTTCCAGGGACACATCGTCCACGGCAACCGTCTCGTCGAACTTCTTCGTGACCCGGTCGATTTTGACCAGCACCTGTTTCGGTGTCTGGTCGCCCTCGAGGGCTTTCTTATAGGCGCCGGAGGCAACTGCCATTTACAAAACTCCCAGAAAAAAAGAGTGCAGTTCGCCCACGCAAGACGAACCCAGGATAGTTTGTACGTTGAAGCTATTTACCCGACTTGACCTTGGTCCAGCTGCGGGTCATCAAACGCTGAATGTTCGGTGGCAGCTCGGTCGACACGTAGGTCTTGTCGAGCACAGCCTGCGGTGGATACACCGACTCGTCGGTGCGGATGGACTGCTCCATCAGCTTGCCCGAACCCGGATTGGGGTTGGCATAACCGACGTAATCACTGACCTGGGCGATCACCTCAGGTTTCAGCAAATAGTTGATGAAGGCGTGGGCCTCTTTGACGTTGGCCGAATCCTTCGGAATCGCCAGCATGTCGAACCACAGCGCGCCACCCTCTTTCGGAATCGAATAGGCGATGTTCACACCTTTCTTGGCTTCTTCGGCGCGATGTTTGGCCTGGAAGATGTCGCCGGAAAAGCCGATGGCCACACAGATGTCGCCGTTGGCCAGATCGCCGATGTATTTCGAGGAGTGGAAGTAGGTCACGTACGGACGCACCGCCAACAGTTTGGCCGTGGCCTTCTCGTAATCCTTGGTATTGGTGCTGTTGGCATTCAGGCCCATGTAGTTGAGCACGGTCGGCATCATTTCATCGGCCGAATCGAGGAACGCCACGCCACAGCTGTGCAGTTTCTTGATGTTCTCCGGCTCGAACAGCACGCTCCAGGAATCGATCTTGTCGACGCCGAGCGCAGCTTTCACTTTGTCGACGTTGTAACCGATGCCGTTGGTGCCCCACAGGTACGGCACGGCGTACAGGTTGCCCGGATCATTCTGCTCCAGGCGCTTGAGCAGCACCGGATCGAGATTGGAATAGTTCGGCAGCTGCGCCCTGTCGAGCTTCTGGAACGCGCCCGCCTTGATCTGCTTGCCGAGGAAATGGTTCGACGGCACGACCACGTCGTAACCGGTACGTCCGGCGAGCAACTTGCCTTCCAGGGTTTCGTTGGAATCGAACACGTCGTAGACCGGCTTGATCCCGGTGTCTTTCTGGAAATCGGCCAGAGTGGTCTCGCCGATGTAATCCGACCAGTTATAAATATGCACAGTACCGGCGGCTTGAGCACCGACAGCGAACGTCAGGCCGGCAGCGGCCAGCAGGGCATTGCGCAAGGAAGAAAAAATAGGCAAGTGGAGGTCCTCTGATTTAGTTGGGCCCAAGTTGCCCCGTGCTGCGTGACAGTCACGGTTGCCCGGCAACAAAACCGGCGCGCAACTTACCTTCGAAAAACCGTTCCAGCAAAACTTTCTGTCATTTAATTGCACCGCTGGCCGCCTTCACTCGGGCGACGGCCAGCGGTGACTGGTTCAAACCGGCTTATTTACCGGATTTGATCTTGGTCCAGCTGCGAGTGATCAGGCGCAGGGTGGCCGCGTCCAGATCGCTGATCGCGTAGAGCTGCTTCTTCACTTCAGCCGAAGGGTAGATGCTCGGATCGCTGGTGATTTCCTTGTCCACCAGGGCGGTGGCCGCCTTGTTGCCGTTCGGGAAACGCACGGCGTTGGTGATTTCGGCCATCACTTTCGGCTCGAGCAGGTAGTTCATGAACTTGTAGGCGGCTTCGACGTTTTCGGCATCCTTGGGAATGGCGACCATGTCGTAGAAAGTACCGGCACCTTCTTTCGGAATGGTGTAGGCCAGTTTGACCTTGTCACCGGCTTCCTTGGCGCGGGTCTTGGATTGTTCCAGGTCACCCGAGTAGCCGACCGCTACGCAGATGTTGCCGTTGGCCAGGTCCGAGATGTACTTCGAGGAGTGGAAGTAAGCCACCGAAGGACGGATCTTCAGGAACAGGTCTTCGGCGGCTTTCAGGTCAGCCTTGTCCTTGCTGTTGGTCGGCTTGCCCAGATAGTGCAGAGCCGCGGGGATCATTTCGGTCGGCGCGTCGAGGAAGCTCACGCCGCAGCTTTTCAGCTTCTCGATGTTCTCAGGCTTGAACACGATGTCCCAGGAATCGATCTTGTCGATGCCCAGTGCAGCCTTGACCTTGGCCGGGTTGTAGCCGATGCCGATCGAACCCCACATGTACGGGAACGCATGTTTGTTGCCCGGGTCGCTGGCGTCGCCAACGGCCTTGAGCAGGTCTTCGTCGAGGTTCTTCCAGTTCGTCAGCTTGGACTTGTCCAGTTCCTGATAAACGCCGGCCTTGATCTGCTTGGCCAGGAAGTTGTTGGAAGGCACCACGATGTCGTAACCGGATTTGCCGGCCAGCAGCTTGGCTTCCAGGGTTTCGTTGCTGTCGAAAACGTCATAGACGACCTTGATGCCCGTCTCTTTTTCGAAATTGGCAACCGTGTCCGGCGCGATGTAGTCGGACCAGTTGTAAACGTGCAACACCTTGTCATCCGCCTGAACCGCACCCGCCATCACGCCCATCAGGGACATGGCGAGCAGAGTCTTGCCAGCGAGCTTTTTGCCTAATGCCTTCATGCGTTAATGCTCCAAATTTTTCTTTTTTGAACCACTTTGTTCAGCGGCCGAACCCGGACAACTGGAACCGCGGCTAGTCTGGCAAGATCCGAGGCGGTCTTTCAAGAAAAGACCAGCCTTTCTGACAGCTCAGAGTGACAGCGCAACAGCTCCATCGCTCTGAGCCTAGCACTTAGCCCTGCAACGCACTGAGGGTCAGATCCAGGCACTTGCGTGCCTTTGTCACCAGCTCGTCGATCTCCGCCTTACTGATCACCAGCGGCGGCGCGATGATCATGGTGTCGCCCACGGCACGCATGATCAGCCCGTTGTCGAAGCAGAACTGGCGGCAGATCATGCCCACACCCTTGCCTTCGTAACGCTTGCGAGTGGCCTTGTCCTGCACCAGCTCGATGGCCCCCAGCAGACCGACCCCGCGCACTTCACCCACCAACGGGTGATCGTTCAGTTCGCGCAGACGTTTCTGCAAATACGGTGCCGTTTCTTCATGGGCGCGTTCGATGATTTTCTCTTCGCGCAGAATCCGGATGTTTTCCAGACCCACCGCTGCCGCTACCGGGTGACCGGAGTAGGTGAAGCCGTGGTTGAAATCGCCGCCCTCATTGAGTACCGCCACCACTTCGTCGCGCACGATCAGGCCACCCATCGGGATGTAACCGGACGTCAGGCCTTTGGCGATGGTCATCATGTGCGGCTTGAGATCATAGAAATCGCTGCCGAACCATTGGCCGGTACGGCCGAAACCGCAGATCACTTCATCGGCCACGAACAGAATGTCGTACTTGGCGAGGATTTCCTTGATGCGCGGCCAGTAGGTGTCCGGCGGAATGATCACGCCGCCAGCGCCCTGGATCGGCTCGGCGATAAAGGCACCGACGTTGTCCACGCCGACTTCCAGAATCTTCTCTTCCAGCTGATTGGCCGCCCAGATCCCGAACTCTTCCGGGGTCATGTCGCCGCCTTCGGCGAACCAGTACGGCTGAGCGATGTGGACGATACCCGGAATCGGCAGATCGCCCTGTTCGTGCATGTAGGTCATGCCGCCCAGGCTGGCGCCGGCCACGGTAGAGCCGTGGTAGCCGTTCTTGCGGCTGATGATGACTTTCTTGTTCGGCTGCCCCTTGATCGCCCAGTAGTGGCGAACCATGCGCAGCATGGTGTCGTTGCCTTCGGAGCCGGAACCAGTGAAGAACACGTGGTTCATGCCTTCTGGCGCCACGTCGGCGATGGCCTTGGCCAGCTCCAGCGCCGGTGGGTGGGCGGTCTGGAAGAACAGGTTGTAGTAAGGCAGTTCGCGCATTTGCCTGGCGGCCGCATCGGCCAGCTCATCGCGCCCGTAACCGATCGCCACACACCACAGACCCGCCATGCCATCGAGGATCTTGTTGCCCTCGCTGTCCCACAGGTACACGCCCTTGGCGTTGGTGATGATCCGTGGACCCTTTTCTTTCAGTTGCTTGAAGTCGCTGAACGGAGCCAGGTGGTGCTCGCTGCTGAGGGCTTGCCACTCACGGGTTTGCGGGTTGTTGCTGGTCATGCCAATTCTCCTTGTTATCGGTGAAGGCGCGGCGGCTGGCCACCGCGCCCGGCGTATCAGACGGCGAAGAGCAGGTACTCACGCTCCCAGGAACTGATCACGCGCTTGAAGTTTTCATGCTCGGCCCGCTTGACCGCGACGTAGCCGGTGATGAAGGTCTTGCCCAGGTATTTCTCGATGGTTGCGCTGTTTTCCATACGCTCCAGCGCGTCTTCGATGGTCAGCGGCAGACGCAGGTTGCGGCGCTCGTAACCACGGCCCACCACTGGCGCGCTCGGGTTGATCCCCTCGACCATGCCGATGTAGCCGCAGAGCAGGCTCGCGGCAATCGCCAGGTACGGGTTGGCGTCGGCGCCCGGCAGGCGGTTTTCCACCCGGCGATTCTGCGGGCCGGCATCCGGGACGCGCAGGCCCACGGTGCGGTTTTCTTCGCCCCACTCCACGTTCACCGGTGCCGAGGTGTCCGGCAGGAAGCGGCGGAACGAGTTGACGTTCGGGGCGAACAGCGGCAGCAATTCCGGGATCAGTTTCTGCAGGCCACCGATGTGGTGCAGGAAAAGCTGGCTCATGGTCCCGTCTTCGTTGGAGAACACGTTCTTGCCGGTCTCGATGTCGATGATGCTCTGGTGCAGGTGCATCGCACTGCCCGGCTCGCCGGTCATCGGCTTGGCCATGAAAGTCGCAGCCACGTTGTGCTTGAGCGCGGCCTCGCGCATGGTGCGCTTGAACACCAGGATCTGGTCGGCCAGCGACAGGGCATCGCCGTGACGGAAGTTGATTTCCATCTGCGCCGTGCCGTCCTCGTGGATCAGCGTGTCGAGGTCCAGCTCCTGCAATTCGCACCAGTCGTAGACGTCTTCGAACAGCGGATCGAATTCGTTCGCCGCTTCGATGGAGAACGATTGGCGACCGATTTCCGGGCGCCCGGAACGACCGACCGGCGGCTGCAACGGATAGTCCGGGTCGTCGCTGCGCTTGGTCAGGTAGAACTCCATTTCCGGCGCCACGATTGGCTGCCAGCCCTTGTCGGCATAGAGTTTCAGGACTTTCTTGAGGACGTTGCGCGGCGACAGTTCGATCGGGTTGCCTTGCTTGTCGTAGGTGTCGTGGATTACCTGGGCGGTCGGCTCGATGGCCCAGGGCACCAGGTACACGGCGTTCTGGTCGGGGCGGCAGATCATGTCGATGTCGGCCGGGTCCAGCAGTTCGTAATAGATGTCGTCTTCGACGTAGTCGCCGGTCACGGTCTGCAACAGAACGCTCTCTGGCAGGCGCATGCCTTTTTCGGCGATGAATTTGTTGGTCGGCGAGATCTTGCCCCGGGTGATGCCGGTCAAGTCGCCGATCATGCATTCGACTTCTGTGATCTTGTGGTCTTTCAACCAATCGGTGAGCTGGTCGAGGTTGTTACTCATATATGCCTCTGGGCTGAGTCTCCTGACAGATGTCAGGCAATGTTTGACGCACCTGGCGTCGCGTTAAAGGGCCTTGCTTGCGCGCAGTGCCGGCTTACGCCCGGCACCGCGCATAGACAATGAAGGAGGAGCTTACCTGCCCTTTACGCTGGCGTTGCATTTCCTGTGCACATCCCGGGTGTGCAGAATCACGGGCACGGCGACGGGCGCGATGCAGACCGGGAGCGGGAAAGAGATCTATATTGAAAGGAGTACCGCTGAAGAGGGTGCCTTCGCACACGTCCAGAATATCGGACGCTGCCGCTCGATCTGCCATGGATCGGGATATCGCAGAAACGTTGCAGGCCTTGCTGGCCACGCTGCGGACGGACGTGTCGCCACTGATGTGAGAAGCATGCAGACCGGACTGCAAAGAGCAGTCGGTGACGCCGATTAACGGCAGGCGAGACATGAAGCACCCCGGTATTATTGCTGTTATGGGTTTGGTCGGAGCTTAGCCTTGTTCATTTTTTTACACAACACCCCCGTAAAAAATACAACACGGCCTGCTCAAGCCTGCGGGTGGCGCGTCCTCCACGGATAAAAAAACGCCCCAAAGTGCCCCATAAATGCCCTCGCGGCGCTTTTTCAGGGCACAAAAGGCCTCGCTTGACTTCGGCAGGCCGTTCGGGTTGACTGAAACCAGAAAAGATCAATGATTGATATTTTTAACAACAAAGGTGTTGCATCATGTCGGTACCCCCGCGTGCCGTTCAGCTTAACGAAGCGAACGCGTTCCTTAAGGAACATCCTGAGGTTCTGTACGTTGACCTTCTGATTGCGGATATGAATGGTGTGGTGCGCGGCAAGCGCATCGAACGCACCAGCCTCCACAAGGTTTACGAGAAAGGCATCAACCTGCCGGCCTCTCTATTTGCTCTGGATATCAATGGTTCGACGGTGGAAAGCACCGGCCTGGGCCTGGACATCGGCGATGCCGACCGTATCTGCTATCCAATCCCCGATACCCTGTGCAACGAGCCATGGCAGAAGCGCCCGACCGCGCAACTGTTGATGACCATGCACGAACTCGAAGGTGACCCTTTCTTCGCCGACCCGCGCGAAGTGCTCCGTCAAGTTGTTGCAAAGTTTGACGAGCTTGGCTTGACCATCTGCGCCGCGTTCGAACTCGAGTTCTACCTGATCGACCAGGAGAACGTGAACGGCCGCCCTCAGCCGCCACGCTCGCCGATCTCCGGCAAACGCCCGCATTCGACCCAGGTTTACCTGATCGACGACCTCGACGAATACGTCGACTGCCTCCAGGACATTCTGGAAGGCGCCAAAGAACAAGGCATTCCGGCCGACGCCATCGTCAAGGAAAGTGCCCCGGCGCAATTCGAAGTGAACCTGCACCACGTCGCCGACCCGATCAAGGCATGCGACTACGCGGTCCTGCTCAAGCGTCTGATCAAGAACATCGCCTACGACCATGAAATGGACACCACCTTCATGGCCAAGCCGTATCCGGGCCAGGCAGGCAACGGTCTGCACGTCCACATTTCGGTGCTCGACAAAGAAGGCAAAAACATTTTTGCCAGCGAGGATCCCGAGCAGAACGCCGCGCTGCGTCACGCGATCGGCGGTGTGCTCGAGACCCTGCCCGCGCAGATGGCTTTCCTCTGCCCGAACGTCAACTCCTACCGTCGTTTCGGTGCACAGTTCTACGTGCCGAACTCGCCGAGCTGGGGCCTGGACAACCGCACCGTGGCCCTGCGCGTACCGACCGGCTCCGCCGACGCGGTCCGTCTGGAACACCGTGTTGCCGGCGCCGACGCCAACCCGTACCTGCTGATGGCTTCGGTGCTGGCGGGCGTGCACCACGGCCTGACCAACAAGATCGAGCCGCCGCCTCCGACCGAAGGCAACAGCTACGAGCAGAACGAGCAGAGCCTGCCGAACAACTTGCGCGATGCCCTGCGCGAGCTGGACGACAGCGAGGTGATGGCCAAGTACATCGATCCGAAATACATCGATATCTTCGTTGCCTGTAAGGAAAGCGAGCTGGAAGAGTTTGAACATTCCATCTCCGACCTTGAGTACAACTGGTACCTGCACACCGTTTAAACGGTTGCAGTAACAAAAAACGCCGCAGGCTATTTAGCCTGCGGTTTTTTTTGCCTGGCATTTTCCGTTGAATATTGGCGCAACAAACAAGGACCAGTCCTACGGACTGCTCCGATACGACCTACATATTGGCCCTGACCGCACTCTCACACTCGGAAACGCCGCAACTTGGCCGGCTAACTTTCCTGAGTACTGAGAACAATGACCCTGAAAAAACAACTGTTGGGCGCGACGCTCACTTTGACCATCGCCGGCGTGTACACCACGACCTGGGCGAGCCCGGGACATCTCCCCGCCTGGAGTTACACGGCTCCCAGCGGTCCTGAAAACTGGGGCGATTTGCATGGGGAGTACGCGCTTTGTTCGTCCGGCAAAGTGCAGTCGCCTATTGATATCAACGACGCGACCGTAACAGCGCTTGCACCACTGGTCTTCGCCTATCAGCCAAGCGCCGCGACAGTCCTGAACAATGGCCACACAATCCAGCTTTCACCGACGGATTCAGGCAGTCTGACGCTGGCCTCCGGCAACTACAGCTTTGTGCAAATGCACTTCCACACGCCAAGTGAAGAATCCATTCAGGGCCGCACCTATCCAATGGACGCGCATCTGGTTCACCGCAACGCAGCAGGTGAACTCGCGGTGGTTGCGCTGTTGTTTGAAGAGGGCGCACACAATCCGGCACTGGAAGTGATCCTGGCGGCCATGCCCACGGTCGCAGGTGATGTCGTGAACCTGGAATCAATCGACATTGCAGCATTTCTGCCCGCATCGCATCACTACTACGCCTACATGGGATCTCTGACGACACCTCCATGTGCAGAAGGCGTGCGCTGGCAGGTGCTTTCCAGCGTGGTGCAGCTCTCGTCGGCACAACTCCGGGCTTTCCAGGCCTTGTACCCGATGAATGCACGTCCGGTTCAGCCACTCAATGGCCGGAGTGTGCACGTCGGCAGCTAAACCGTAGGAGCGGGCATTCCGGGCAGCAGGCCTTGTACAGACAAGGCATCAGACGCCTCGTACAATGCCCGCTGCCCTCGCAGGAGACTTCCATGACCCGACTCGCCCCTCCACGCAAACCCCGTGCCCGCAGTCAGGCGCGGATCGATTCGATACTCGACGCCGCACGCACGCTGCTGGCCGCCGAGGGCGTGGCGAGCCTGTCGATCTACAGCGTGGCCGAGCGCGCGCAGATTCCGCCCTCCTCGGTCTACCACTTCTTCGCCAGCGTCCCGGCGCTGCTCGAAGCGCTGACCGCCGATGTACACGCGGCCTTCCGCGCCTGCCTGCAAGCACCCATCGATCACGATGCCCTGCGGGACTGGCGCGACCTGTCGCGGCTGGTCGAGGAGCGGATGCTGGAGATCTACGGCGAGGATGCCGCCGCCCGCCAGCTGATCCTCGCGCAGCACGGCCTCACCGAAGTCACCCAGGCCGACCGCCAGCACGACCTCGAACTCGGCGACCTGATGCACAAGCTGTTCGACCATCACTTCGAACTGCCGCGCCTGCCGGATGACGTCGATGTGTTCGCGCTGGCCATGGAGCTGGGCGACCGCGTCTACGCTCGCTCGGTGCAGCAGCACGGCCAGATCACCCCGCGCATGGCCGAGGAAGGCATGCGGGTGTTTGATGCCTATATCGGGCTGTATCTGCCGCCGTACCTGCCGAAAAGAATCCTCTAGCGCACTCACCGGCCTCATCGCTGGCAAGCCAGCTCCCACAGGTTTATCGGTTGCTCGCCGAACCTGAATCCACCAAGGAGCATTGTGGGAGCTGGCTTGCCAGCGATGGCAGCACCACGCACTTCAGATCGTGCCAATAAAGAAAAACCCTGAAGGGCTCACACCCTTCGGGGTTGTTTTTTACTCACAGGCTTACAACTTGGCGATGGACACCTCGGTGGATTTCACGAAGGCGATCACCTCGCTGCCGACCTCCAGTTCCAGCTCCTTGACCGAACGGGTGGTGATCACCGACGTGACGATGCCGGAAGCGGTCTGCACGTCGATTTCCGACAGCACGTCGCCGAGAACGATCTCCTTGATCGCGCCTTTGAACTGGTTGCGTACGTTGATGGCTTTGATAGTCATGATATTTCTCCTGAGGTCGAAATAAGCCGCAAGTTGCGAGCTTCAAGCTGCAAGCAAAAGCACTGAGCTTCTACTTGCAGCTCGTAGCTTGCTGCTCGCAGCTGCTTCATTGCGCCCAACGCAGTTGCGTAGGCAAGGGTGAAACGGGTTCCGGCGCCGGCGGTTCGCCGGGCAGGGACAACACACGGTTGAGCACTTCGGTTTCCAGCGCGGCCAGGCGATGGGAGCCACGCACCCGAGGGCGCGGCAGGTCCACTTGCAGGTCAAGGCCGACTTCGCCGTCCTCGATCAGAATCACCCGGTCGGCAATCGCCACCGCTTCGCTGACGTCGTGGGTCACCAGCAACACGGTGAAACCATGCTGTTGCCAGAGACGTTCGATCAGTTGCTGCATCTCGATCCGGGTCAGCGCATCCAGTGCGCCCAATGGCTCGTCCAGCAGCAACAGACGCGGTTGATGAATCAGCGCCCGGGCCAGCGCCACGCGCTGCTTCTGCCCGCCGGACAGTGCCGCCGGCCATTCGTTGGCGCGATCGGCGAGGCCGACTGCATCCAGCGCCTGCAAGGCTTGCGCACGCCAGTTGCCCTTGAGGCCGAGACCGACGTTGTCGATGATCTTTTTCCAAGGCAGCAGCCGTGCTTCCTGGAACATCAACCGGGTGTCATCCCGCGCATCGCTGAGCGGTGCAGCTCCGGCAAGCAAATCGCCGCCACCAGGTTGATCAAGGCCTGCGAGCAAGCGCAGGAATGTGCTCTTGCCACATCCGCTACGCCCGACCACGGCGACGAATTGCCCCGCCGGAATGTGCAGATCGATGTCCCGCAGCACTTGTCGCGTGCCGAAGGTCTTTTGCAGGTTGCGCACCACCAGCGGAATCCCGCGCAGCAGGCGTGGAGGTTGTTGAACGGTCATGCCGCACCTCCTTTCGCCACTTGATACGCCGGATGCCAGCGCAACCAAACCCGTTCAAGGCCACGGGCCGCGAGGTCGGCCAGTTTGCCGAGCACCGCGTACAGCAGAATCGCCAGCACCACCACGTCGGTCTGCAAAAACTCCCGGGCGTTCATCGCCAGATAACCGATGCCGGAGCTGGCAGAAATGGTTTCTGCCACGATCAGCGTCAGCCACATGAAGCCCAGGGCGAAGCGCACGCCGACCAGAATCGAGGGCAGCGCACCCGGCAGAATCACCTGCCAGAACAGGCTGAAACCGGACAGGCCGTAACTGCGCGCCATTTCCACCAGCGCCGGGTCGACATTGCGGATGCCGTGATAGGTGTTGAGGTAAATCGGGAACAACGTGCCCAACGCCACCAGGAAAATCTTCGCCGACTCGTCGATGCCGAACCACAGGATCACCAGCGGAATCAGCGCCAGGTGCGGCACGTTGCGGATCATCTGCACCGAGCTGTCGAGCAGGCGTTCGCCCCACTTCGACAGACCGGTGATGAAGCCCAGCACCAGGCCGATGCTGCCACCAATGGTGAAGCCCAGCGCGGCGCGCCAGCCGCTGATTGCCAGGTGCGTCCAGATTTCGCCGCTGCGCACCAGGCTCACGCCGGCTTCGATCACCGCCACCGGCGCCGGCAGAATCCGTGTCGACAGCCAACCGGCCGACACCGACAACTGCCACACCGCCAGCAACAACACCGGCAACGCCCAGGGCGCGAGGCTGTGGATAAATTTCTTCATGGCGGCGCCTCAGCTCTGGGACGCAGCTTTGGGAAGAATGTCGTTGGCCACCATCTCGCCGAACGGGCTGACGTAACCAGCGCTTTTCGGCAGCTCCGGACGCTCGACGTCGAGGTGCGGGAACAGCAACTCGGCCACCCGATACGATTCTTCGAGGTGTGGATAACCGGAGAAGATGAAGGTATCGATGCCCAGATCCGCGTACTCCTTCACCCGCGCCGCCACGGTCGGGCCGTCGCCGACCAGCGCCGTCCCGGCACCGCCGCGCACCAGACCGACGCCGGCCCACAGGTTCGGGCTGACTTCGAGGTTGTCGCGGCTGCCACCGTGCAGCGCGGCCATGCGTTGCTGTCCGACCGAATCGAACCGCGCCAGCGAAGCCTGGGCACGTTTGATGGTGTCGTCGTCCAGATGCGAGATCAGGCGATCTGCCGCTTGCCAGGCTTCAGCGTTGGTTTCCCGCACGATCACATGCAGGCGAATGCCGAAGCGCACGGTGCGGCCGAGCTTGGCGGCCTTGGCGCGCACCTGTTCGATCTTCTCGGCCACGGCTGCGGGCGGCTCGCCCCAGGTCAGGACCATTTCCACTTGTTCGGCGGCCAAATCCTGCGCCGCTTCTGACGAGCCACCGAAGTACAGCGGCGGACGCGGTTGCTGGATTGGCGGATAGAGCAATTTGGCGCCCTTCACGCTGATGTGCTCGCCGTCGTAATCCACGGTTTCACCTTCCAGCACGCGGCGCCAGATCCGGGTGAATTCCACCGAGGCCTGATAGCGCGCTTCGTGATCGAGGAACAGACCGTCGCCGGCCAACTCTTCCGGATCGCCACCGGTCACCAGGTTGAACAGCGCACGACCGCCGGACAACCGATCCAGCGTTGCTGCCTGACGCGCTGCCACCGTCGGGGAAATGATCCCGGGGCGCAGGGCGACGAGGAACTTCAGACGCTGGGTCACCGGGATCAGCGAGGCCGCCACTAGCCACGAGTCCTCGCAGGAACGGCCGGTGGGAATCAGCACGCCGCCGAAACCCAGTCGATCCGCCGCTTGCGCGACCTGTTGCAGATAGCCGTGGTCGACGGCGCGGGCGCCTTCGGCGGTGCCAAGGTAATGGCCGTCGCCGTGGGTAGGCAGGAACCAGAAGATGTTGAGGCTCATGGAGTGGTCTCCTTGGGGATTCGATTTACTGGGCTTGGGTGACCGAGCTTTGGGCCACAGCGGCCGGTGGGGTCCAGATCACGTCCTTGATGCTCAGCGGCTTGGGAATCAACTTGAGCTGGTAGAAGGTGTCGGCGATTTTCTGTTGCGCGGCGACCACTTCCGGGGTCAGGAACAGCGCGCCGTAGCCCTGGCGTTTCACCGAGGTCAGGGTGATGTCTGCGGGCAGGCCGAGCAGCGGCGATACCTGTTGAGTCACGTCTTCCGGATTGGCCTTGGACCATTCACCGACAGCGCGCACTTCTTCCACGAGGGTCTTGATCACCTCGGGATTTTTCTGTGCGTAAGGTTTGGTCGCCAGGTAGAACTGGTGGTTGTCGACGATGCCTTTGCCGTCACGCAGGGTGTGCGCTTGCAGCTGTTTCTCGGCGGCCGCCTGGTACGGGTCCCAGATGACCCAGGCGTCGACGCTGCCGCGCTCGAACGCGGCGCGGGCATCGGCCGGCGGCAGGAATACGGTTTGAATGTCGGTGTACTTGAGGCCGGCGTCTTCCAGCGCACGCACCAGCAGGTAGTGGACGTTGGAACCTTTGTTCAGGGCGACTTTCTTGCCCTTGAGATCCGCCACCGATTTGATCGGCGAGTCTTTCGGCACGAGGATCGCTTCGCTGTTCGGCGCGGGTGGCTCGTAGGCCACGTAGAGCAGATCGGCACCGGCCGCCTGGGCGAAGACCGGCGGGGTTTCGCCAGTGACACCGAAGTCGATCGAACCGACATTCAGGCCTTCCAGCAGTTGCGGGCCGCCGGGGAACTCAGTCCATTGAACGTCGACGCCTTGGGCGGCCAGACGTTTTTCCAGCGTGCCCTTGGCTTTGAGCAGCACCAGCGTGCCGTACTTCTGATAACCGATCCGCAATGTCTCGGCTTGAGCTTGGGTGATGGCGCCGAAGGACACAGCCGCAGCAAACAGAGCGACCAGACCACGACGCAAAAATACAGTGCGCATAGCGCTCTCCTTTTTGCTGTTGGGTTTTGGCTGCACCTGCTTGGCCGTTGGCGGCTGAGTAAGGTGAGTACTTCAAGTTTCGATGGGGTTCAAATGCTCCAGCGAGCACTCAACAAACGTTCGTTCAGCAGCCCCGGCTCCAGCGGCTTCGGCCGGCGGGCCATGGCGCTGACAAACTGGTCCAGCGCTTCATGCAAGCGCTGCTCCAGCGCCGGCGCCAACTGCGCCTGGGCACTGCCTTCGCCGTAGGCGATCTGGCTGTCCTCGGCAAAAATTCCTTGCAGCATTTCCTGGGCCTTCAACGCCGACAGCACAGGCTTGAGGGCGTAATCGACCACCAGCATGTGAGCGATGCTGCCGCCGGTGGCCATCGGCAGAACAATCTTGTGATTCAGCGCACGCTCGGGCAGCAGATCCAGCACGGTCTTCAGGGCGCCGGAGAACGACGCCTTGTACACCGGCGTGGCGATCAGCAGGCCATCGGCGTTTTCAATCTGTTGCAGCAGGTCGAGCACCTTCGGGCTGTCGAAGCGGGCGTGGAGCAGGTCTTCGGCCGGGAAGTCCCTCACCTGATAACTCACCACTTCCACCCCTTGCTGCTGCAACCAGCGTTGCGAGCGCTCCAGCAACAACCCGGAGCGGGAACGTTGACTGGGACTGCCACCGAGTGAGACGACCAGCATTCAGACGATTCCTTGCGCGTTACAGGCGATTCGCGGGTTGCGATCTCGCTTCGATGTCAGTGACCTTACCAGCTGATTCATATATCCATAAATCATATTTATTCATTTGGTTATTCTTTATGGAGATATGCATTTCACTTTCTTCCGTGCAAAAAAACAGGCCGTGAAAACGGCCTGAAACCCTGCATCGTGGTTTTTGCTGATTGCCCCCACGCAGAGCCTGGGAACGATCCAAGGCAGGTTATTTGTTCGGCTGTGGTGTGAGGCGCAGGTACGGCTTCACCGCGCGGTAGCCCTTCGGAAAGCGCTGCTTGATTTCATCTTCGTCCTTGAGTGACGGCACGATCACCACTTCTTCGCCGTCCTGCCAGTTGGCCGGGGTTGCCACCTTGTAGTTGTCGGTGAGCTGCAGCGAATCGATCACCCGCAAAATCTCGTGGAAGTTGCGCCCGGTGCTCGCCGGGTAGGTGATGGTCAGGCGGATCTTCTTGTTCGGATCGATCACGAACAGCGAACGCACGGTCAGAGTGTCGTTGGCGTTCGGGTGGATCAGATCGTACAGATCGGACACCTTGCGATCGGCATCGGCCAGGATCGGGAAGTTGACGATGGTGTTCTGGGTTTCGTTGATGTCCTCGATCCACTTGTGGTGCGAGTCCACCGGGTCGACCGACAGGGCAATGGCTTTCACGCCGCGCTTGGTGAACTCGTCCTTGAGCTTGGCGGTGAAACCCAGCTCGGTGGTGCACACCGGGGTGAAATCCGCCGGGTGGGAAAACAGCACGCCCCAGCTATCGCCCAGCCATTCGTGAAAACGAATCTTGCCGGCGCTGGAATCCTGTTCGAAATCGGGGGCGATATCGCCAAGTCTGAGGCTCATGGTGCGGCTCCTGATAAGGGGTTGGAGACCTCAACTGTAGCTCGTGATTCGTTCTTCTGAAAAAGAATAAATAACTAGATATTTATATCTTTATTGAATATTAAACATCTGTTCACTGGACGCCCCGCAGCATCGCGACGAACATCGCCCTCAAGGTTCGAGAAGGCCTTGAGTTGCTGTAAAGAGGGGAACATCGGGAAAGGCTTACGGGGGTGAGCCGGACCCGAAAACGCAAAAGCCCCGTCCGGCGCGATGCCGGACGGGGCTTTTTTTGCATCAGTGCAGGATCGCGCTATTACAGCAGCGGGATCGAGTAGCTGACGATCAGGCGGTTTTCGTCCTGGTCACGCTGACCTGGAATGTCGTTGCGCCAGGTAGCGTTTTTCCACATGAAACCCAGGTTTTTCGCCGGGCCCTCAGGAATCACGTAACCGATGGTGAAGTCGCGTTCCCACTCGGAGTTGCCATTGCCGTTCTCACGACGGTTGGAACCCACGGTGTCGATGTCGCTGCCGCGCAGGTAGACCATGCCGGCGGTCAGGCCTGGCAGGCCGACTTTGGCGAAGTCATACGAGTAGCGGGCTTGCCAGGTTTTCTCGCCGGCACGACCGAACTTCTGGATCTGCATGTCGGTGATGGTGTAGTTCGACGAGCCGTCGCCCTGGTTCAGCCAAGGGAAGTCGGAGCTGCCGTTGGACACCTGGTAGCCACCACCGAAGGTGTGACCTTCAACGGTGTAAAGGAACAGGCCGCTGTACAGGTTGTTGTCGATCGGGCCTTTGCCGCTGACGTTGCCGACATAGTTACCGTTGCCGAAGTAGGCTGCGGTGTTGTTGTTGGCGCCATCGTCGCTGCTGTGGAAGTAACGGAAGTCAGACTTCAGCACGCCAGGGCCGATTGCCCAGTTGTGAACCAGACCCAGGAAGTGTTGCTTGTAGAAGTCTTCCAGGTTGCCGTAGTAGTACTGGGCAGTCAGGTCCTTGGTGATCTTGTAGTCACCACCGGCGTAGTAGAACTTGTTGCTGTTGGCTACGCGAGCGTTCGCACCGCCAATGGACAGGTTCTCGTTGTTGCTGGAGTTACGACCTTTCACCGCTTCGATTTGACCAGCGACCAGAGTCAGGTCCTTGATCTCGCCGGAAGTGATCTGACCGCCCTGCCAGGTTTGAGGCAGCAGACGACCGTCGTTGGTCACGATGACCGGGTTCTTCGGCTGCAGGGTACCCAGCTTCAGTTCGGTCTGGGAGATCTTGGCTTTGGCAGTCAGGCCCAGGCTGGAGAAGTTATCCACCGCTTCGCCGTTGGACTTGCTCGGGAACACAGTGCCGCCGTAAGAGGTAGCCGTGGCGCCGTTGGTGCCGCCGCCCGAATCCAGACGCACGCCCAGCAGGCCGATGGCGTCGATACCGAAGCCTACAGTGCCTTGGGTGTAACCGGAGATGAAGCGCAGATCGAAGCCTTGGCCCCATTCTTCGTTTTTGTTCTGCACGCCGGAAGCGGTTTTGGCAGCGCTGTCACGGTTGTCAGTGTTGATGTAGAAGTTACGCAGACCCAGAGTGGCCTTGCTGTCTTCGATGAAACCGGCTGCGCCTGCCTGCTGCGCAATAACCCCTACGGCCACGGCCAGGGCCAAGGTGGACTTGTTCATGTATCGCTCCTCTCGTTTCTAATTCTTGTGTTCCTGGTCCGGGGTCTGATGCCCCTGGATCCTAAGATGCGCGATTAGCGCCAGACCGTGACCGACAAGTCAATCGCAACCTTGTATGCCTACGACCAAGGTCTAATCGCAGTTATTTGGTCCCTGCAGGGTAAAGACTTCCTGATAAACCCAAAAAGAATTTATTAATTCTTTTTGATACCTTTCAGCTATATGGCCAGCCATTTGCCATCTTCACCGGGATACAGCGTATCGGCGACTAAGCTCATTACTAAATGGTATTTATTAGCCTTTTTTTAGATCGATTAGCTTTGACGCAACCCCGATTCGTCAATCCCTATCAAAAAGGCGACGCCATGATGGCCAAACGCGCACTATCTAGTCAATTTGTTACAGTTTGTGTGTCAGCGCTGATTTCTTTTTCTGTCCATGCTTCCAGCCTCACTGTCGGCTACCAGACCGGCATCGATCCAAGCAAAGTCCCCCAGGCCGACGGCGTCTACGAGAAGGCTATAGGCGAAAAAATCGACTGGCGCCGTTTCAACAGTGGCCCGGAAGTAGTGACAGCCATTGCCTCCGGCGACGTGCAGATCGGCAACCTCGGCTCCAGCCCGGTGGCCGCTGCGGCTTCGCGCAATCTGCCGATCGTTGCCTTCATCGTCTCGGCGCAGATCAATGCCGCCGAAGCGCTGGTGGTGCGTAACGGCAGTGGTATCAACAAGCCCGAAGACCTGATCGGCAAGACCATCGCCACACCTTTCGTTTCCACCTCCCACTACAGCCTGCTCGGCGCGCTCAAGCACTGGGGCCTCGACACCTCGAAAGTCAAAGTGGTGAACCTGCAACCCGCAGAAATCGCGGCGGCCTGGAAACGTGGCGACATCGACGGCGCCTTTGTCTGGTCGCCGGCGCTGGGTGAAATCCGCAAGACCGGCAAGACCCTGACCGATGCTGCTCAGGTCGGCCAATGGGGCGCGCCAACTTTCGAAGTCTGGGTAGCGCGCAAGGACTTTGCCGAGAAGCATCCTGAAGTCGTGGCCAAGTTCGCCAAGGTGACCCTGGACTCGTTCGCTGATTACGCCGCCCATAAAGACAGCTGGACGGCCGACTCGGTGCCTGTGCAGAAAATCGCCAAACTGACCGGTGCCAATGCTGCCGACGTTCCGGAATTGCTCGCGGGTTCGGCCTTCCCGGACGCCAAGGCACAACAGACCACGGCGCTGCTGGACGGCGGCACGGCGAAAGCGATTGGTGAGACGGCGAAGTTTTTGAAGGAGCAGGGCAAGGTCGAAAGCGTGTTGCCTGACTACTCGCCGTATGTCAGTGCGAAATTTGTCGCGGAGTAAAACGATTGCCCCCACGCATCCCGTGGGGGCAATTACACATCACAGAGACTTTTCGAAGATCTTCGAATTGCGCTGATAGTTATAGAGAGAAGCCCGCGCGGCCGGCAGGCGCTCGACGCTGCTCGGTTCGAAACCGCGCTCGCGGAACCAGTGGGCAGTGCGGGTGGTGAGGACGAACAAAGTCTTCAGGCCCTGCGCCCGGGCACGGGTCTCGATGCGCTCGAGCAATTCGTCGCCGCGACCGCCATGGCGATACTCGGGATTCACCGCCAGGCACGCCAGCTCGCCGGCATCCGAATCGGCAATCTGATACAGCGCCGCACAGGCGATGATCATCCCTTCACGCTCGACCACGCTGAACTGCTCGATCTCACGCTCCAGCACTTCGCGCGAGCGACGCACCAGAATCCCCTGCTCTTCCAGCGGACTGATCAGGTCGAGCAAACCGCCGACGTCTTCAATCGCCGCCTCGCGCACCAGTTCGAATTGCTCCTGGGCCACCAGCGTACCGCCACCGTCACGGGTGAACAGTTCGGTCAGCAGCGCGCCGTCCTCGGCATAACTGACGATATGGCTGCGCGCCACGCCGCCACGACAGGCTTCGGCGGCGGCATCCAGCAGTTCGGCCTGATAGTTGCTGCCCAGACGCTGCAAATGCGCCGGCACCTGTTGCGGGCGCAGCTCGCGCACCAGCTTGCCGTTTTCGTCGATCAGACCGAGGTCGGCGCCGAACAGCAGCAGCTTGTCGGCGCCCAGATCGATGGCGGCACGGGTGGCGACGTCTTCGCAGGCCAGGTTGAAGATCTCGCCGGTTGGCGAATAACCCAGCGGCGACAGCAGCACGATGGAGCGCTCGTCGAGCAGACGGTTGATGCCTTTGCGGTCGACCCGGCGCACTTCGCCGGTGTGGTGATAGTCGACACCTTCCAGCACGCCGATCGGCCGGGCCGTCACGAGGTTGCCGCTGGCCACCCGCAGACGCGAGCCCTGCATCGGCGACGAGGCCATGTCCATCGACAGTCGCGCTTCGATGGCGATGCGCAGCTGGCCGACCGCATCGATCACGCACTCCAGCGTCGCGGCATCGGTGATGCGCATGCCGTGGTGGTAATGCGGGGTCAGGCCACGGGCGGCGAGGCGAGTTTCGATCTGTGGACGGGAACCGTGAACCAGCACCAGCCGCACGCCGAGGCTGTGCAGCAATACGATGTCATGGACGATGTTGCCGAAATTCGGATGCTCGACGCCGTCGCCCGGAAGCATGACGACGAAGGTGCAATCGCGGTGAGCATTGATATAAGGAGACGCGTGGCGAAGCCAATTGACGTATTCGGGCATGAACCTGGGCCTGTAATAAATAGCAGCCGGAAAAGGGGCGAAACGGAAAACGCACAGCGGGCTGATGGTTATCGTCGGAACAGGCTTGGCGACACGCGCGCTCTCCTCATGAATACGGGTGGGTGTGTGGGCAATTTATACAGTTTTGAGACAGTAATGTTCGATCAACTGCCGCAATAGATGCACGGTAGGCTGCAAACGTGACATTTCGAGGTACTCGTCCGGCTGGTGCGCACAAGCGATGTCGCCGGGGCCGAGCACGATGGTTTCGCAGCCAAGGCGCTGAAGATAAGGCGCTTCGGTGCCGAACGCTACCGCTTCGGCCGTGTGGCCCGTGAGTTTTTCGGCAATTCGCACCAGTTCCGCGTCTTCGGCCTGCTCGAACGGCGGCACTTCGGGAAACAGCGGTGCGTAATCGATCTTTACTTTATGCCGTTCGGCGACCGGGTTCAGCTTGCGCAGAATCTCGCTGCGCAAGATTTTCGGGTCCATCCCCGGCAGCGGCCGCAGGTCGAACTCCAGTGAACACTGGCCGCAGATACGGTTGGGGTTGTCGCCACCGTGGATACAGCCGAAGTTCATGGTCGGCTGCGGCACGCTGAACTGCGGATTGTTGAATTCACGCTGCCACAGCAGGCGCAGGCCGCGCAGCTCGCCAATGGCGTCGTGCATCGCCTCGAGGGCGCTGTGCCCCAGGCGCGGATCCGACGAATGGCCGCTCTGCCCGAGGATATCGATGCGCTCCATCATGATGCCCTTGTGCATGCGGATCGGCTTGAGCCCCGTCGGCTCGCCGATCACGGCCGCCCGGCCCAGCGGGCGCCCCGCTTCGGCCAGCGCCCGGGCACCGGACATCGAACTTTCTTCATCACAGGTGGCGAGGATCAGCAGCGGTTGCTTGAACGGCTGGTCGAGCAGCGGTTGCACGGCTTCGATGATCAGGGCGAAGAAGCCCTTCATGTCGCAACTGCCGAGACCGACCCAGCGACCATCGACTTCGGTGAGTTTCAGCGGGTCGGTTTTCCACAGCGCATCGTCGTAGGGCACCGTGTCGCTGTGTCCGGCCAGCACCAGCCCGCCGGGGCCGCTGCCGAAACTGGCGAGCAGATTGAATTTTCCGGGGCTGACCTGCTGGATGTCGCAACTGAAGCCCAGATCTCCCAGCCATCCGGCGAGCAGATCGATCACCGCCCGGTTGGATTGATCCAGGTTCGGCTGGGTGCAACTGACCGACGGCGCGGCGATCAGTGCAGCGAACTGGTCTTGCATGGATGGCAAAGGCATCGCTGACTCCAACTCCCGGATTGAAGTCCATCATAGAACCATCCGGCGCCGAGAATAAACCGCCGCAAAGCGTAGGAAGGTTCAGTCCTGTACACTGCACGGCCTTGGCAGCCACACATTCCCCCGGCTGCGCTCCCGATCCTGGATTTTCCGGCCATGCAGAAAGAAACCGAAATCAAACTCCGCGTCAGCCGCGAAACCCTCGCCGCTCTGCGCGAGCACCCTCTCCTGAAAAAACGCAACAAAAGTGGCTGGGAACGCCGTGAGTTGATGAATCAGTACTTCGACACGCCTGAGCGTGACCTGGCCCGGGCCAAGGTTGCCCTGCGCCTGCGCAAGGACGGCGAAGAGGTGATTCAGACCCTCAAGACCCGTGGCCAGAGCGTCGCCGGCCTGTCCGAGCGTAACGAGTACGACTGGAACCTGCCCAAAGCCAAGCTCGACGTGAAGAAACTCGACGGCGAATGCTGGCCCGAGTCCCTCGCCGAGCTGGACAAGAAAACCCTGAAGCCGATCTTCACCACCGATTTCGTCCGCGAACGCGCCGAAATCGCCTGGGGCCGTGGCAAGACCAAAGTGGTCATCGAAGCCGCGCTGGATCTGGGCCACGTGGTAGTCGGCAAACAGAAAGAAGAAATCTGTGAGCTGGAGCTGGAACTGCGCGAAGGCGAGCCTGCCGCGTTGCTGGAACTGGCCGCCGAACTGGCCGAAACCCTGGCCCTGATGCCGTGCGACATCAGTAAGGCCGAGCGCGGCTACCGCCTGTACGATGCCAACAGCTACTCGCTGAGCCTGCCGGCGCCGGCCATTACCGCCGAAACCCCGCTGGACGACGCCTTCGCCGCCCTGGCCTGGCACTTGCTCGGCAGCAGCCAGCGTCTGGCCGAACAGTATCGCTTCAACGGCCACTGGCGCCTGCTGCAGGACTGGGTCGAGAACCTCGCGGAAATGCGCGCCCTGCTCAGCAGCCTCGGCCAGGCCGCACCACGTCCGTCGACCCACGACCTGCGCGTTGCCCTCGATGCCCTGCTGGAAGACTGGCGTCCGCTGGTACAGGTCGGCATCGAAGACGAAGACGTGCGCAAAGCCGCGCCGGAACAGTTCCTCGAAGAACTGGAAGATCCGCGCTGGGGCCTGTTCTCGCTGAACGCTTCGCGCTGGTTGCTGGCCCGCACCTGGACCGCTGACCGCAACACCCGTGGCAACCGCCAGGGTGCCGCGCAGTTGCAAAGCTGGCTGCCGCGCCTGCTGGGCGAAGAAGCCACTTCGCTGCAATTGCAGCGTTATCAGCAGCAGCCGGAAGATCTGGCCGAGCAACTGCCGCGCATCGAGCGCATCCAGGTCTGGCTGCATCACGCGCGCAACGTGCTGGAGATCCCGGAAATGGATCGCCTGTACGGCGAGCTGAACAAACTGGCGCAACTGGCCAACGAGCCGACCATCACCGACGAACTGCTCGATGCACGCAAGCATCAGGCGATTGCGGTGTACCAGAATCGCGCCTGGAAAATGCTGCTGCGTATGTAACACCCCTTCGCGAGCAGGCTCGCTCCCACAGGGAAATCCATTCCAACTGTGGGAGCTGGCTTGCCAGCGATGAGGCCAACAGCCTCACCTCAAACCGGCAAACTGGTCGTCGACTTGATCTCCGACAACGCCACAATCGAGTTCACCTCCTGAATCCCCGGCACCAGCGACAGCTTCTCGAAGAAGAACCGCTCATACGCCTCGATGTCCGCCGCGACGATCCGCAGCAGGAAATCCACCGCCCCCATCAGCACGTAACACTCCAGCACTTCGGGAAAGCCGCGAATCGCCTCGGTGAACTCAGTGAAGTTCGAACGGCCGTGGGCGTTGAGTTTGATCTCGGCGAAGATCTGCGTGTTCAGGCCTATCTTCTTGCGATCGAGCAAGGTCACCTGACCCCGAATGATCCCCTCCTCCTTCATCCGCTGAATCCGCCGCCAGCAAGGCGACTGCGACAGGCCCACCTGCTCGGCGATCTGTGCGCTGGACAAGGAAGCGTCCTCTTGCAGCAGGGCGAGAATGCGCCGGTCGTAGCCGTCCAGGTCGCTATGCATAAATAATCCTCAAATTCATCAAGCGGCGAATTGATATACCTGTTCAATCGCCGGTTCAGCTCATCTTAGACAAGAAATGTCCGGCATCGAATGTAAAAATTCCTCCACTGATTCCGGAGACCTGTCATGCCACACCTCGAAGCCGTCAACACCCCTGCGCCACGTGCCGATGTGTGGAACGCCAGCAACGCCCATTGCCTTGCGCAATACCAGATCCTGGCCGAGGCCGAGCCGGATTTACTGGTGCGGGTGCTGAACCTGTTCGCCTTGCAGTGCCTCACCCCGGAGCAGGTCAATGTCCAGCGGCTGGACGATCTGCTGTCGATCGACATCATCATGGGTGGCCTGAGCTGGCACCGCGCCCAGGTGATCGCGGAAAAACTTCGTAACCTGATCAGCGTCTGCTCGGTGAACTTGCAAAACCCCGACGCGGCGTGGGATGCACCGGCGCAGGCGGCCGGCTGACAAGAACCGAAACGTCTTCGTCGGGTAGTGGCCCAACGGTCGGCGGGGCCACGACTATCCTTTGCGCACTGTCGTTCAAAAGGAGCCCGCATGTCCGTTCAACTCGCCACTCAGGATCGCTGGCTGGATCTCAATGAGGTACTGCGTGAACTGGTCGCCCAAGGCTTCATCTGCCAGGACTCGGCGGAGCAAGCGCTCAACGCCCGGCGTCGGCATGCCGCCCACGGCCAGAAACACCCGCTGGAATTCATCGCCAGCCAGCAACTGGACGATCTCAGCCGTCCGGGCAAACACCTCGACCTGGAAAGCCTGACCCTGTGGCTGGCGCAGCAGGCCGGCCAGCCGTACCTGCGGATCGATCCGCTGAAGATCAACGTCGCCGCCATCACGCCGCTGATGTCCTATGCCTTTGCCCAACGCCACAAGATTCTCGCGGTGTCGGTCGACCGCGACGCGGTGACCGTGGCCAGCGCCCAGCCCTACGTCAGCGGCTGGGAGGCCGATCTGACTCACGTCCTGAAACTGCCGATCAAACGGGTGGTGGCCAACCCGGCGGACATTCAGCGTTTCAGCGTGGAATTCTTTCGCCTCGCCAAATCGGTCAGCGGCGCCAGCAATGCCGATGCGCAGGGCGGCAACCTCGGCAACTTCGAACAACTGCTCAACCTCGGCGCCAGCGATCAGGAGCCCGACGCCAACGACGCGCACATCGTCAACATCGTCGACTGGCTGTTCCAGTACGCCTTCCAGCAACGGGCCAGCGATATCCACATCGAACCCCGGCGCGAGCAAGGCACGGTGCGTTTTCGCATCGACGGCGTGCTGCACAACGTCTATCAATTTCCGCCGCAGGTGACGATGGCCATCGTCAGCCGCCTGAAAAGCCTCGGCCGGATGAACGTCGCCGAGAAGCGCAAACCCCAGGACGGCCGGGTCAAGACCAAGACCCCGGACGGCGGTGAAGTCGAGTTGCGGCTGTCGACCCTGCCCACCGCGTTCGGCGAAAAAATGGTGATGCGGATCTTCGACCCGGAAGTCCTGCTCAAGGATTTCGATCAGCTGGGGTTTTCCGCCGACGATCTGCGGCGCTGGCAGGACATGACCCGCCAGCCCAACGGCATCATCCTGGTCACCGGGCCGACCGGTTCCGGCAAGACCACCACGCTGTATACCACGCTGAAAAAACTGGCGACGCCGGAGGTCAACCTCTGCACCATCGAAGACCCGATCGAGATGGTCGAGCCGGCCTTCAACCAGATGCAGGTCCAGCACAACATTGACCTGACGTTCGCCGCCGGCGTGCGTGCGCTGATGCGGCAGGACCCGGACATCATCATGATCGGCGAGATCCGCGATCTGGAAACGGCCGAAATGGCGATCCAGGCGGCGTTGACCGGACACCTGGTGCTCTCGACCCTGCACACCAACGATGCGCCGAGCGCCATCAGCCGCCTGCTGGAACTCGGCGTGCCGCATTACCTGATCAAGGCCACCGTGCTCGGTGTGATGGCGCAACGACTGGTGCGAACCCTTTGCCCGCACTGCAAGGCGCCGCTGACTCTGGACGAAGAAGACTGGCAAACCCTGACCCGGCCGTGGCAGGCACCGCTGCCGGGCAATGCGCAACGGGCCATCGGTTGTCTGGAGTGCCGCGACACCGGTTATCACGGGCGTGCCGGGGTCTACGAAATCATGCAACTGAGCGACAGCCTCAAGGCCTTGATCAGCCCCGACACCGATCTCACCGCGATCCGCCGGCAGGCGTTCAAGGAAGGCATGCGCAGCCTGCGATTGTCCGGCGCGCAGAAAGTCGCGGCCGGGCTGACAACCCTTGAGGAAGTGCTGCGGGTGACACCACAGAGCGAGCAGAAATAAGTGCTCACGGAACCGGATCGGGGAAACGGCGATCCAACCGGTTATTCAACACCAGTGGAGTCACCCAACATGCGTCTCAAACTTGCTGTCGCCACCCTTGCCCTGCTGTCTCTGCCCGTCGGTTCGGCAATGGCCGACAGCTTTTGGCGTAACGTCATTTCGTCCGGTGCCACCACCGGCTCGACCTACCTGACTTTCAAGGATCACAAACTGATCGTTGCCGCCCAGGACGACGCCGGCAGTTTCGTCGCCAGCGACGGCGGTATCCGTGGCCCGTACCTGGAAGCCGCGATGCAGAAAGTCCGCGCCGACAACCCCGGCCTGCAGGCAACGGACATGGAACTGGCAAACGCGATTCTGGCGAAGAACGCCGTGGCGTCGGAATAACCTTCCGGACAAACAAAAATGCCGCTCACACGAGCGGCATTTTTTTGCCCGCTGATCAACGGTAATCGTCCACCGGCACGCAAGCGCAGAACAGGTTGCGGTCGCCGTAGACGTTATCAACCCGGTTCACCGCCGGCCAATATTTGTGCGCCCTGGTGTGCGCATCCGGCGTGATCCCCTGCTCGATGCTGTACGGCCGCTCCCACACGCCGGTGATATCGGCCAGGGTATGCGGTGCCCGTTTGAGCGGGTTGTCCTCGGCCGGCCAGTTGCCGTTCTGCACCTCGGTGATTTCTGCGCGAATGCTCAGCATCGCGCCGATGAAGCGATCCAGTTCGGCCTTGGACTCGCTCTCGGTCGGCTCGACCATCAAGGTGCCCGGCACCGGGAACGACATGGTCGGCGCGTGGAAGCCGTAATCCATCAGGCGCTTGGCGACGTCCTCCTCGCTGATGCCAGTGGCAGCCTTGAGCGGGCGCAGATCCAGAATGCATTCGTGGGCGACCCGCTCGTTGCGACCGGTATACAGAACGGGGAAAGCACCGGACAGGTGCTGCGCCAGGTAATTCGCCGCGAGGATCGCCACTTCACTGGCATCCGCCAGTTGCGGCCCCATCATCGCGATGTACATCCAACTGATCGGCAAAATGCTCGCACTGCCCCATGGCGCGGCGCTGACCGCTCCGTTCTGCGGTTGCGGGCCATCGATCGGGATCACCGGATGGTTGGCAACGAATGGCGCCAGATGCGCACGCACGCCAATCGGCCCCATGCCCGGCCCGCCTCCGCCGTGGGGAATGCAGAAGGTCTTGTGCAGGTTCATGTGTGACACGTCGGCACCGATGTCCGCCGGCCGCGCCAGCCCGACCTGGGCATTGAGGTTGGCGCCGTCCATGTACACCTGGCCGCCGTGCTGGTGGATAACTTCGCAGATTTCGCTGATGCCTTCCTCGTACACGCCGTGGGTCGACGGGTAGGTCGCCATCAGGCACGACAGCCTGGCCCCGGCCTCGGACGCCTTGGCTTTCAAGTCCTCCAGATCGACGTTGCCGGCGTCGTCACACTCGACAATCACCACGCGCATCCCGGCCATCTGCGCCGAGGCCGGGTTGGTGCCGTGGGCCGAAGAAGGGATCAGGCAGATGTCGCGCCCGCCCTGCTGACGGCTCTCGTGGTATTTGCGGATCGCCAGCAGCCCGGCGTACTCGCCCTGGGCGCCGGAGTTGGGCTGCATGCAGATCGCATCGAACCCGGTGATTGCGCACAGCCAGCGCTCCAGCTCCTCGATCATCAGCGTGTAACCGACAGCCTGCTCCCGGGGCACGAACGGGTGCAGATTGGCGAACTGCGGCCAGGTGATCGGGATCATCTCGCTGGTGGCGTTGAGTTTCATGGTGCAGGAGCCCAGCGGGATCATCGACTGGTTGAGCGCCAGATCCTTGTTCTCCAGCTGCTTGAGGTAGCGCAGCATCTCGGTTTCGCTGTGGTGAGCATTGAATACCGGGTGACGCAGGTAAGGCGTGCTGCGTTGCAGCATTTCGGGAATGCCAGAGGCCAGCGTTTCGGCGTCGAGCTCATCGACGCTCAACCCGTGATCGGCGCCCAGCAGCACATCGAACAGTCTGGCCACGGTGTTTTCATCACAGGCCTCGTCGAGGCTCAGACCCAGTTGGCCACGACCGAGGATGCGCAGGTTGATCTGTGCGGCCTGAGCGCTTTCGATGATCGCGGTTTGCGCCCCGCCCACGTCCAGCGTGAGGGTGTCGAAAAAGTTTTGGTTGAGGCGCTGGATGCCATGGCGTTCGAGCCCGGCGGCGAGAATGCAGGTCAGCCGGTGCACCCGCTGGGCGATTCGTTTCAACCCTTCCGGACCGTGATAGACCGCATAGAAACTGGCGATATTGGCCAGCAAGACCTGGGCGGTGCAGATGTTCGAATTGGCCTTCTCCCGGCGAATGTGCTGTTCGCGGGTCTGCAGGGCCATGCGCAGCGCGACATTGCCGCGAGCATCTTTCGACACGCCGATGATCCGCCCGGGAATCGCCCGTTTGTATTCCTCGCGGCTGGCGAAAAACGCCGCGTGCGGCCCGCCGTATCCCATCGGCACACCAAAACGCTGGGATGAACCGAACACCACATCGGCGCCCAGTTCGCCCGGCGGGGTCAGCAGCAACAGACTGAGCAGATCGGCCGCCACGCAGGCCAGCGCCTGTTGCGCGTGCAGGTGATCGATCAGCGGCCGCAGGTCGCGGATTTCGCCGTGGGTGTCAGGGTATTGCAGCAGCGCGCCGAACACCTGGTGCTGCTTCAAGTTATCCACAGCGTCGACGATCAGCTCGAAGCCGAAGCCTTCGGCGCGAGTCTGCACCACGGAAATGGTTTGTGGATGACAGTTTTCGTCAACGAAGAACAGATTGCTTTTCGACTTTGCCACGCGCTTGGCCAAGGCCATGGCTTCCGCCGCAGCGGTGGCTTCATCGAGCAGCGAAGCGTTGGCCAGTTCCAGGCCGGTGAGGTCGATGGTCAGTTGCTGAAAGTTGAGCAACGCTTCGAGCCGGCCTTGGGCGATTTCCGGTTGGTAAGGCGTGTAGGCGGTGTACCAACCGGGATTTTCCAGCACGTTGCGCAGAATGACCGTCGGCGTGAGGGTGCCGTGGTACCCCATGCCGATCAGGCTGGTCCAGACCTGGTTCTGTTCGGCGTACCCGCGCAGTTTCGCCAGGGCTGCTTGCTCGTCCAGCGCGGGCGGCAGGTCCAGTTCGCGGTTGAGGCGGATGGCGGGCGGGACAGTCTGCTCGATCAGTTCGATCCGGCTGCCGAGGCCCAGGCTGTCGAGCATCGCCTGCTGCTCGGCGGCATCGGGGCCGAGGTGACGGCGCAGGAAGGCATGGGGGTCGCGTAACTGGCTCAGGGATGGCAACTGGGACATGACGGGCTCTCTCTTGGCTGGCGGCTCGGCGTCAATGCAATACGGTCAAACCAGCATAGCAGTGGATACCGTCGTGGACGGCTTGGCGGCGGGTGTCCAGACGGGGCATGCTGTGGCACCTGCAACACGCGTCCAACCATCGGATGATCGAATCCTCATGATCCAACAGCCGTTTCTGCCGTTTTCCAAACCTGTCATCGATGAAGCCACCATTGCCGCCGTGGGTGATGTCCTGCGTTCCGGCTGGATCACCAGCGGGCCGAAGGTCCAGGCCTTCGAGGCGCAATTGTCGGAGTATTTCGGCGGGCGTCCGGTACGCACGTTCAACTCCGGCACCTGCACCATGGAAATCTCCCTGCGCATCGCCGGCATCGGGCCGGGGGACGAAGTGATCACCACGCCGATTTCCTGGGTGGCCACGGCCAACGTGATTCTTGAAGTGGGGGCCACGCCAGTGTTCGCCGACATCGACCCGGTCACCCGCAACATCGACCTGGATCGACTGGAAGCGGCCATCACCCCGCGCACCAAAGCCGTCATTCCGGTCTACCTCGCCGGGCTGCCGGTGGACATGGAGCGGCTGTACGCCATCGCCAAAAAACACAACCTGCGCATCGTCGAAGACGCCGCCCAAGCCCTGGGTTCGAGCTGGAATGGCCAGCGCATCGGTGCCACCGGCGATTTCGTGTCGTTCAGCTTTCAGGCCAACAAGAACGTGACCTGCTCCGAGGGTGGTTGCCTGGTGCTGAATACGCCGGAAGAAGTGCGTCTGGCTGAGAAATATCGCCTGCAAGGCGTCACCCGCACCGGGTTCGACGGTCTGAATGTCGATGTACTGGGCGGCAAATTCAACATGACCGATGTCGCAGCGACCATTGGCCTCGGCCAGTTCGCTCACATCGAAGCCCTGACGGCCCATCGCCAGGAACTGGCTCGCCATTACTTCAAATGCTTTGGCGACCACTTCGAAGCCACGTACGGCGCACAACTGCCGCCAGCCGACTTCACCAACAGCAACTGGCACCTGTTCCAGCTGGTGTTGCCGGAGCGCAAGGACGGCCTGCCGGCGCGAGCCACGTTCATGGAGCAGATGCAGGCGCTGGGCATCGGCATCGGCTATCACTACCCGCCAATCCACCTGCTGAGCCTGTACCGCGAGCGCGGTTTCAAGGGAGGCATGTTGCCGGTGGCTGAGCGCGTCGGGCGGCTGATCGTGTCGTTGCCGATGTTCACGGCCATGACCAAAGCCGATGTCGAGCGCTCGGTGGCGGCGGTCAAAGCGGTGCTGGGCAACGCCTGAGCTGCGCAATAGAAAGCTGCGGCCACAAAAAAGCCCCGACGGATCGGGGCTTTGCGGTACTGCCTGAAGCTTATTCGCCGATGGCAGCCTTGTAGGCGGCCGCGTCAAGCAGCTTGTCCAGCTCGGCCTTGTCGCTTGGCTTGAGCTTGAAGATCCACGCGGCGTACGGATCGTTGTTCAGTTCTTCCGGCGAACCGGCCAGGTCTTCGTTGACGGCAATCACTTCGCCACCGACCGGGGAGTAGATGTCGGAAGCGGCCTTCACCGACTCGACGACACCGGCGGCATCACCGGCGGCGAACACCTTGCCCACTTCTGCCAGCTCGACAAACACCACATCACCCAACGCTTCCTGGGCATGATCGCTGATGCCCACGGTGACGGTGCCGTCGGCTTCCAGACGCGCCCATTCATGACTTTCGGCAAAACGCAGTTCAGCTGGGATGTTGCTCATGCTCGGTGTCCTCAAGAAATTGTCAGCGGTCGTGCCCGCCGGAAAAGGTTTAGATCAAGGTTTTGCCGTGACGGACAAAGGTCGGTTTGACCACGCGTACCGGATACCACTTGCCACGGATTTCCACTTCGGCGCGGTCGGCAGTCGCCATCGGTACACGCGCCAGGGCAATCGACTTGCTAAGCGTAGGAGAGAAACTACCACTGGTGATCTCCCCTTCGCCAACATCAGCGATACGAACCACCTGATGGGCCCGCAAAACCCCGCGTTCCTCAAGCACCAGGCCGACCAGTTTGTGCTGCACGCCGGCGGTTTTTTCCGCTTCCAGCGCATCGCGACCGATGAACCGACGCGTGGCCGGCTCCCAGGCGATGCTCCAGGCCATGTTCGAGGCCAGTGGTGAAACGTCCTGGTGGATGTCCTGACCGTAGAGGTTCATGCCGGCCTCGACCCGCAACGTGTCGCGGGCGCCGAGGCCGATGGGGGAAATGCCGGCGCCCACCAGATCGTTGAAGAATCCGGGGGCCTGATCGGCCGGCAGGGCGATTTCCAGACCGTCCTCACCGGTGTAGCCGGTGCGCGCAATGAACCAGTCGCCGTCGACGTGGCCCTCGAAAGGCTTGAGCATCTGGATCAGGTTGGCGCGGGACTGGGTCACCAGCTCGGCAATCTTGTGCCGGGCATGGGGACCTTGAATGGCGAGCATCGCCAGCTCGGAGCGTTCGGTCATCTGAACATCGAAGCTGCCCAGCTGTGCCTGCATCCAGGCCAGGTCCTGATCGCGGGTGGAGGCGTTGACCACCAGACGATAACCGTCCTCGAGGCGGTAGACGATCATGTCGTCGACGATACCGCCGCGCTCGTTGAGCATGGTGCTGTACAACGCACGGCCGGGGCTGTGCAGGCGTTCGACGTCATTGGCCAGCAATTGCTGAAGCCAGGCCTTGGCCTGGGGGCCGGTGACATCGATCACGGTCATGTGGGAAACATCGAACACCCCGCAATCGCGGCGCACCTGATGGTGTTCCTCGACCTGCGAGCCGTAATGCAGAGGCATGTCCCAACCGCCAAAATCGACCATCTTCGCGCCGAGGGCGAGATGCAGGTCATACAGAGGCGTACGCTGTCCCATGGGTTTCTCCTTCCGGGCGTGGCGAAGGTGCGGGGCGCTGCTGCACGGATCGGAAAGCCCTGTAAAAAAGGGCTTTCAGCCGATTTCAGCGACAGGGTCTGTCAGACGGACCGCACCGAATGCCGCGCATTGTAGCCGCATGATTCAGGACTGACGACTAAGTGTTTCTGTGCGCCGAGCGTCGGATCAAACCGACGACCGGCAGCAGACCGACCAGCACCAGGGTCAATGCTGGCAACGACGCCCTCGCCCATTCGCCTTCGCTGGTCATTTCGAAGATCCGCACCGCCAGCGTATCCCAGCCAAACGGGCGCATCAGCAGGGTGGCGGGCATTTCCTTGAGCACATCGACGAACACCAGCAACGCGGCGCTGAGCGTGCCGGGCAGCAGCAACGGCAGATACACTTTGAAAAACAGTCGCGGCCCACTGACACCCAGGCTACGTGCCGCTTCAGGCAAAGTGGGCCGTATACGCGCCAGACTGCTTTCCAGCGGCCCATAGGCCACGGCCACGAACCGCACCAGATACGCCAGCAGCAATGCTGCCAGACTGCCCAACAGCAACGGTTTGCCTGCACCGCCGAGCCACCCGGACAGCGGAATCACCAGCTCCCGGTCCAGATAACTGAACGCGAGCATGATCGACACCGCCAGCACCGAGCCCGGCAACGCATAGCCGAGATTGGCCAGACCGACTGCGGAATTGATCGTCCGGGTCGGCGCCAGACGCCGGGCGAATGCCAGCAACATCGCCACGCTGACCGTAATCAACGCCGCCATGCCGCCCAGATAAAGGGTGTGAAGGATCAGCCCCGCATAGCGCTCATCCAGATCGAAGCGCCCGCGCTGCCAGAACCACACCACCAGTTGCAGCACCGGAATGACAAATGCACAGGCGAACACCAGACCACACCAGCCGGTCGCCGCCCAGGCCTTGGGCCCGCGCAGGTGATACAGCGCCTTGACCCTTGGTCGCTCGTTGCTCGCCCGATTGGCGCCGCGCGCGCGACGTTCGCCGTACAGCACCAGCATCACCACCAGCAGCAACAGGCTGGCCAGTTGCGCGGCGCTGGGCAGGCTGAAGAAGCCGTACCAGGTCTTGTAGATCGCGGTGGTGAAGGTGTCGAAGTTGAACACCGACACCGCGCCGAAATCCGCCAGGGTTTCCATCAACGCCAGCGCCACGCCGGCACCGATGGCCGGCCGCGCCATCGGCAATGCCACACGCCAGAACGCCTGCCACGGTGACTGGCCGAGCACTCGCGCGGCTTCCATCAGGCCCTTGCCCTGAGCCAGGAACGCAGTACGCGCCAACAGGTAGACATAGGGATAAAACACCAGCACCAACACCAGAATCACGCCACCGGTGGAGCGCACTCGCGGCAGGCGCAGGCCGCTGCCGAACCATTCGCGCAGCAGGGTTTGCACGGGGCCTGCGAAATCCAGCAGGCCGACGAAGACGAACGCCAGCACGTAGGCCGGGATGGCGAACGGCAGCATCAGCGCCCAGTCGAGCCAGCGGCGACCGGGAAATTCGCAGAGGCTGGTGAGCCAGGCGAGGCTTACGCCGATCAGTGTCACACCGACGCCGACGCCGAAAACCAGCGTCAGGGTGTTGCCCAGCAGGCGTGGCATCTGGGTTTCCCACAGGTGCGACCAGATCTGGTGATCAATGGTTTGCCACGAGAGCAGGAGCACGCTGAGGGGAAGCAGCACCAACGCGGCGATGGCGAAGACGATGGGGTACCAGCGGCGTTGGGCGGGGTGGGCCACTTTTAGAACTCTGGAGGGATGTAGGTGTTCTTGATTTCTTTGTTTCAGGTCAGGATTGTCGCCCTCACCCTAACCCTCTCCCAGAGGGAGAGGGGGACTGACCGTGGTGATCTTTCGATTTACGCCGACCTGGGCGATTGAGTCGAACTCAGGTTTTGAACTTGATGCAAATCGGCTCCCTCTCCCTCCGGGCGGTCCGACGTTTCGGGAGGGCTGGGGTGAGGGCAGCGATCTTAAGCGAACACAGCAGCCGGCAACATACTCAGTTCCAACCCGCCCGATCCATCATCCGGATCGCCTCAGCCTGACGCTTGCCCGCCACTTCAACCGGCAGCGTATCAGCCACGAACTGCCCCCACGCCGCCACTTCTTCCGAAGGCTTCACCGCCGGATTCGCCGGGAACTCCTGGTTCACATCGGCAAAGATCTTCTGCGCTTCAGGCGTGGTCATCCACTCGACCAGCGCCTTGGCTGCTTCCGGGTGCGGCGCATGTTTGGTCAGGCCGATGCCCGACAGGTTGACGTGCACACCGCGATCCGCCTGGTTCGGCCAGAACAGTTTCACCGGCAGTTCCGGCTTCTGCTTGTGCAGGCGGCCGTAGTAGTAAGTGTTGACGATGCCGACGTCGCACTGGCCGGCGTTGATCGCTTCCAGCACCGCGACGTCGTCGGAGAACACGTCGGTGGACAGGTTGTTGACCCAGCCCTTAAGGATCTTCTCGGTTTTTTCGGCACCGTGGACTTCGATCATGGTGGCGGTCAGCGACTGGTTGTAGACCTTCTTCGCCGTGCGCAGGCACAGGCGGCCTTCCCAGTTCTTGTCGGCCAGTGCTTCGTAGGTGGTCAGTTCGCCCGGCTTCACCCGCTCAGTGGAATAGGCGATGGTCCGCGCGCGCAGGCTCAGGCCGGTCCAGGCGTGGTTGGAGGAGCGATATTGCAGGGGAATGTTGGCGTCGATGGTTTTCGAAGTGAACGGCTGGAGAATGCCCATCTGCTCGGCCTGCCAGAGGTTGCCGGCATCGACGGTCAGCAGCAGGTCGGCGGTGGCGTTCTCGCCCTCGGCCTTGATCCGCTGCATCAGCGGCGCTTCCTTGTCGGTGATGAACTTGATCTTCACCCCGGTCTTGGCGGTGTAGGCATCGAACACCGGCTTGATCAGCTCATCGATACGCGAGGAGTAGACCACCACCTCGTCGGCGGCCTGGGCGGCAGTGCTGCCGATCAGGGTCAGGGCCAGTGCGGTCAGAACACGCTTGGATGCCAACATGGGAGCGGTCTCTCGGTCGGGAAAAGTGGCCCAAATGATAAGGACTCACATTTACCAGCTCAATCGATCACTTTCCCAAGGAGTTACCAGATGTTGCACGACCGTCGTCAGGCCTTGGCCAGGGCCGGCAAGTCCCCGGTCAGCCCCAATGCTTCACGCACAAACAGCGCCTTGGCCTCGGGCATCTGCTCGACGATTTTCAGCCCGGTGTTGCGCAGCCAGCGCAGCGGCAGCGGGTCAGCCTGGAACAACCGCTCGAAGCCTTCCATCGCCGCCATCAGCGCCAGATTGTGCGGCATGCGCCGGCGCTCGTAACGGCTCAGGACTTTCACGTCTGCCAGGCGTTCGCCGCGTTCGTTGGCCTGCAACAACACTTCGGCCAGCACCGCGGCGTCGAGGAAACCCAGGTTCACACCCTGCCCCGCCAACGGGTGAATGGTGTGTGCGGCATCACCGATCAGCGCCAGGCCTTCGGCCACGTAGCGTTTGGCGTGGCGTTGACGCAGCGGCACACACAGGCGCGGGTCGGCGCTGATGACATCGCCGAGGCAACCTTCGAACGCGCGCTCCAGCTCACGGCAGAAATCCGCTTCATCCAGCGCCATCAGCCGCTCGGCTTCGCTCGGCGTGGTCGACCAGACGATCGAGCACCAGTCCTGCTGACCGTCACGCTCCAGCGGCAAAAACGCCAGCGGCCCATGATCGGTGAAGCGCTGCCACGCGGTCATGCGATGCGGTTTGCTGCTGCGCACGCTGGTGACGATGGCGTGATGCAAGTAATCCCACTCACGGGTGGCGACGCCGGTCAGACGGCGCACGGCGGAATTGGCGCCATCCGCCGCGATCACCAACGGTGCGCGCAAGGTGCGGCCATCGGCCAGGGTCAGCAGCCAGTCGTCACCGGAACGACGCATCTGCTCCAGCCGCGCGCTGGCCAGCAGGCCCATGTCGCAATCGTGCAGACGGTCGAGCAAGGCATCCTGGACCACGCGGTTTTCGACAATGTGGCCGAGCACATCGGCGTGCACGCTGCTGGCCGAGAAGTGAATCTGCCCGGTGCCGCTGCCGTCCCAGACGTGCATGTCGGTGTAAGGGCTGCTGCGTCGATTGACGATGCCGTCCCACACGCCGAGGCGATCGAGGATCCGCTGGCTGGCTGCCGACAGTGCGCTCACCCGTGGCTCGAACGGCGCGTCGCCATTGAAGGGTTTGACACTCAACGGGCTGCCGTCGAGCAGCAGCACTTCCAGCCCGCTGCCCTGCAACGCCAGCGCCAGGGCACTGCCGACCATTCCGGCTCCGACAATCAGCACATCCGCGCGCATTTCCATGCTTTAAGCCTGTCTCGCTGGCGGCTTGAGCCGCACGTAAAGGGTTTTACCGACCCGCGCCACCAGGTTGCCGGCGCCGTCATGAATGTCGACCTGCAACTGCGGCAGGTATTTCTCGCCACTGGCGGTCTGCCGACGGATCTCGTCGAGCAGGGTGTCGTCGATGTTGAACCGGGCGAACACCGGGCCTTTGCCCGGCGAGATGAAATCAATGTCGGCGGCTTTGTCCCAGACGATGTACCGCGAGCCGAGGTTCTCCATGAGCATCAACATGAAGAACGGATCGACCATCGAATACAGACTGCCGCCGAACTGGGTGCCGACGTAATTGCGGTTGTACCAGCCCAGGCCCATCGAGACCTGGATGTCACGAAAGTCATCGCTGATGTGCTGCACCCGGACACCGGCGCCGAAATACGGCGGGTAGAACGTCATGATCCAGCGCATCAGCCGCGCCTTGCCAAACCTTCTGATCAGCCACTCACGCATCCGGCCGCGTCCCCAGCCCCATGGCCTGACGGGCGAACCAGCGTTTGGCCGGCGGCAGCAGATCGAGGCCGAGCAGGCCGATGTTGCGCCCCAGCGACACCAGCGGCTGGGTGCTGCCGAACAGGCGCGTAACCTGATCGGAGAAACCGACGGTGAGGTCCTGATCGAGACGCTGACGCTCGCGATAGGCCTGCAGCGTGGCGAAATCTCCCAGCGGTTTGTCGCTGGCCAGCAGCGCGGCGGCCAACGCATCGGCATCGCGCAGGGACAGGTTGAAACCCTGCCCGGCAATCGGGTGCAGGCTGTGGGCGGCGTTGCCGAGAACGGCCAGATGCGAGCGCACCTGCTCTTCGGCTTCCACCAGCGACAGCGGATACAGATGTCGCGCGCCGACCTGCTTCAGGGTGCCGAGGCGGTAACCGAACACGCCTTGCAGCTCGCTGAGGAAATCACGTTCACTCAGGTCGGCCAGCCGTTGCGCGTCCATGCCCAGACGGGTCCAGACCAGCGCGCAGCGGTTTTCCGGCAGCGGCAGCAGCGCCATCGGGCCTTCATCGGTGAAGCGCTCGAAGGCCATGCCGTTGTGCGCTTCGCTCGGCGTGATGTTGGCGATCAGCGCGCTCTGGTTATACGGACGCTTGCGTACGTTGATGCCCAGTTGCTCGCGCAGACCGGAACGACCGCCATCGGCGAGCACCGCCAGATCGCACTCGACCGTGGTTTCATCGCTGAGGGTCAGGCGATAGCCGTCGGGCAACGGTTCCATGCGGCTGACTTCCGCCGGGCAGCGCCAGCTGATCACGTCTTTGTCGAGGTGCTGCCACAGGCACTGGCCGAGCCAGGCGTTTTCCACCACGTAACCGAGCGCCGGGACGCCCTCTTCCATCGCCGACAGGCGAGCGGTGGAGAAACGACCACGGTCGGACACGTGAATCTGCTTGATCGGCTCGGCGCGACGGGAAATTTCCTGCCACACGCCCAGTCTTTGATAAATCTGTCGGGAGCCAAAGGACAGCGCCGAGGAGCGCGCGTCGTAGCTCGGCTGCCAGGTGTCACCGGGGGCGAAAGGTTCGATCAGCACGATCTTCCAGCCACGGGCCTTGGCCCCGGCCTGCAAGGCCAACGCCAGACTGGCGCCGACCAGACCGCCACCGATGATTGCCAGATTGACCCGACTCATGCCGCGCAGGTCCGTGCTTGCGCCATCAGGGCTTCGATCTCGGCGACGGTTTTCGGCACGCCACCCGTCAGGATTTCACAACCGCTCTTGGTCACTACCACGTCATCCTCGATGCGCACGCCAATGCCGCGCCATTTCTTCGCTACGTTCTGATTGTCCGGGGCGATGTAGATGCCCGGCTCCACGGTCAGCGCCATGCCGACTTCCAGCACTCGCCATTCGCCGCCGACCTTGTATTCGCCGACGTCATGCACATCCATGCCCAGCCAGTGGCCGGCGCGGTGCATGTAAAACGCCTTGTAGGCCTCGGAGGCGATCAACTCGTCGACTTCGCCCTGCAACAGCCCAAGTTTCACCAGTCCGGCGGTGATCACCCGAACCGTGGCTTCGTGCGCCTGGTTCCAGTGCTTGTTCGGGGCGATTTCGGCGAATGCCGCTTCCTGCGAGGCCAATACCAATTCGTAGATCGCTTTCTGTTCAGCGGAAAACTTGCCGTTGACCGGCCAGGTACGGGTGATGTCGCTGGCGTAGCAATCGATTTCGCAACCGGCGTCGATCAGCACCAGATCGCCGTCCTTGAGCAGCGCGTCATTTTGCTGGTAATGCAGGATGCAGCTGTTGCGCCCGGCAGCGACGATCGAGCCATAGGCCGGCATCTTCGCCCCGCCCTTGCGGAACTCGTAATCCAGTTCGGCTTCGAGGCTGTACTCGTAAAGCCCGGCACGGCTGGCCTGCATCGCCCGGATGTGAGCCTGGGCGGAAATCCGCGCCGCTTCGCGCATCACCTTCACTTCTGCCGCCGATTTATACAGGCGCATGTCGTGCAGCAGGTGATCCAGGGCAACGAATTCGTTCGGCGGCTGAGCGCCGAGGTGCGCCTTGGAGCGGATCACGTTGATCCAGTCCATCAGGTGACGGTCGAATTCCGGGTTGCTGCCCATCGCCGAATACACCCGGTCGCGGCCTTCGATCAGGCCCGGCAGAATGTCGTCGATGTCGGTGATGGGAAAAGCGTCATCGGCGCCGAAATCGCGGATCGCGCCTTCCTGGCCGGCGCGCAGCCCGTCCCAGAGTTCGCGTTCGGCGTTGCGTTCACGGCAGAACAGCACGTACTCGCCGTGCTCGCGACCGGGCATCAGGACAATGACCGCCTGTGGCTCGGGGAAACCGCTGAGGTACTGGAAATCGCTGTCCTGACGATAGACGTGCTCGACATCGCGGTTGCGGATGGCGACCGCGGCGGCCGGCAGGATCGCGATGCTGTTGGGTTCCATCTGCGCCATCAGCGCCTTGCGGCGCCGGGCGTATTCCGCTTTCGGGATATGGATCATGGGCAGATGGCTTTCCCTGGCACGCGATCAGTGCAGCGACGGCTTGGCCGCTGGCGGCACGTCGGCCTTTTTGGTTTCGGAGAACAAAAGCAGCGGAGCGACACGCAGGTACTCCATGACTTCCATATAGTCGCTTTCGCCGTCTTCGGATTCTTCCAGGGCGTCTTGCACCTGGGAGATCGCTGCCAAATCCTGCAACACTTCGGTAGCTTCGGTGCTCAGCATGCTGCTGTCGCGGCAGTTCAGACCGAACCCGGTGAGGAAGCCCTGACACCATTCGCCCAGCGCGGCGGCGCGCTCGGCCAGAGGTGCGTCATCGTTCGGCAGCAGCAGAACCACGGTGACGTCGTCGCCGGTGAGTTCGCTCTTGACCATCTCCTGCAGACCGATCAGCGCGTTGCGAACGTTGTCCTGCGGCTCGCTTTCGAGCAGCTCGGCGGCATCGATCAGCCATTCTTCGGCATTGAAGCCGGCGCCGGCACAACTGCGGCCGAGCAACAGGCCGTGCAGTTCGGCAGGCGAAACGGAGTGACCGCTGGAGTTCAGCAGGGTGGCGAAGCCTTGGTACGGGGAATTCTGAATGGGCATGGGCAGCTAGGCGCCAGACGGCGCTATGTCTAGAATGAAGGCCTTGTATCCTACATCGACAGACTCGCCAAGACCATTAAAGGCTGTCCGCCAGCCAAACCCATCAGACCGAATCAGTGGACACAATGGAAGACACCGACCTGCAAGCGCTGATGGCCAGACTCGAACTGCTGATTACCCGAGTCGAGCAACTAAAGAGTCAAAATGCACTCTTACATGCTCAGGAAAAGACCTGGCGCGAGGAACGCGCGCACCTCATTGAAAAAAACGAAATCGCCCGGCGTAAGGTCGAATCGATGATTTCGCGCCTCAAGGCCCTGGAGCAAGACTCATGAGTTCAAGCAATAGCGTTACCGTGCAGATCCTCGACAAAGAGTATTCGATCATCTGTCCCCAGGAAGAGCGCAGCAATCTGATCAGCGCCGCCCGCTACCTGGACGGCAAGATGCGCGAGATCCGCAGCAGCGGCAAAGTCATCGGCGCCGACCGCATCGCCGTGATGGCCGCGCTGAACATCACCCACGATCTCTTGCACAAAGAAGAGCGCCCGGACATCCAGGCCAGCGGTTCGACCCGTGAACAGGTGCGTGACTTGCTCGATCGTGTCGATCTGGTGCTGGCCGACGATCCGGACATCAGCAAGGGCTGATTCGCCAGGCCGCTTGAGTTATACTCGCCGCACTCCCTGGGGTGCTTGCCAGTTGACGATGTCCCTGAGCCGATTTGCACTACCCTGGGGGTTGCACGTTGGGCTGGTGTGCATGTCCGCCAGACGGAAAGCCTTAAAGCCTACTGCATCCTCCACCTTGAACTCTCGGGTTCAAGGGCTAAGTCGACAGCGGCTCATCCGGGGAGCCTGATTCGAATCCGATGCCGGTGCATGCCGGCATCGGATTTTTTATGCGTACGTTTTCGTCCCACCCTGCCGAAGCCGAACCATGACCGAACCCGCGCTGCTGCCCCGTCCCCAACTGCGCCGCCTGCTGCGCAAGGCCCGCCGCTCGCTGACACCGAGTCAGCAACGCCAGGCCGCCGAGGGCCTGTACAGGCAACTGGCACAAGACCCGCACTTTCGCCGGGCGAAACACATTTCCCTGTATCTGCCCACCGACGGTGAAATCGACCCGCGCCTGTTGCTGCGCGCCGCCCAGCGTCGGGGCAAGAAAACCTACCTGCCGGTGCTCAGTGCCTGGCCACGGACCAAAATGGTCTTTCAGCAAATCCGCCCCGGCGAAAAACTCAAACCCAACCGTTTCCGCATTCTTGAACCGCGCGCCAATCTGGCGCGTCAGCGCAAGGTCTGGGCGCTGGATCTGGTGTTGTTGCCACTGGTGGGGTTTGACGATGTCGGCGGACGCCTGGGTATGGGCGGCGGTTTCTACGATCGCAGCCTGGCGTATCTGGCTCGACGCCAGAACTGGCGCAAGCCGACGCTGCTGGGCCTGGCCCATGAATGTCAGAAAGTCGAACGTCTCGCGCAAGCGAGCTGGGATGTACCGTTGCAGGGAACGGTGACGGACAAGGCGTGGTATTTCGCGAGATAGACGCCGCGCGGATCAGCGGCGTCGAAAAGGCAGTGTCAGCGCTTGAAAGCTGTCGACTGTTGTACTTGTTGCGCCACTTCAATCGGTGCATCGGCCTTGTTGGCCCACAGACTTTGCGCATAACCGGTGGTCACGACGCCCAGACCGAACAAAATTACCAAAGTCCACAGCAAATCCGGTTTGCGTTTCATCGATTGCCCCCCTCAAGGCACATCATCACGATGACAGCAGCGGTTTCCATTCGTAGGCCGTGCAGCAGCGTCAAGCTTTAAAGGCCGGCATTTTGCGACAACGTGAACCTCTGCGCAAATGCTGACGTCAACCGACCGTCGGTTTGTCATAAAATTGCCGGACAACCTGCCCAATGACCGCTTTGAGGAGCACACACCATGGCCTACTGGCTGATGAAATCCGAGCCCGACGAGCTCTCGATCAAGAGCCTGGAAAAGCTCGGCAAGGCGCGCTGGGACGGGGTTCGCAACTATCAGGCACGCAATTTCCTGCGGGCCATGGCGGTGGGGGACGAATTCTTTTTCTACCACTCCAGCTGCCCGGAGCCGGGAATTGCCGGAATCGGCAAAATAATCGAAGCCGCGTACCCGGATCCCACCGCACTGGAACCGCAAAGCCATTACTACGACCCGAAAGCCACCCCGGATAAAAACCCCTGGAGCGCGATTGATGTCGCCCACGTCGAAACTTTCAGCCGGGTCTTGAAGCTGGACTATCTGAAACAGCAGACCGCGTTGGCCGAGATGCCGCTGGTGCAGAAGGGCTCGCGACTGTCGGTGATGCCCGTGACGGCCGAGCAGTGGGCGGCAGTACTCGGTTTGCGCTGAGAGGCGTTGCCCCTTGCGGCTGACATGACTCAGCGCTGCCTGCGTCGCCGATCATTTGACAGACATCAAGCGATGCCATCGCTTTACCCGTCAGACTGAACGCCCAAGCCGCAGGATGCCCTCATGTCAACGTACCGACGCTCCTCTCTGTTATACGCCGGCGCCCTCATCCTGTTGTTGATGGCGGCCGGAGGCTTCGGCTACTGGAAGTCCATGAGCGACCGCCTTCCCGAAGGGCTTCACAGCGCAAACGGGCGACTCGAGGCCACGCAAGTGCAGATCGCCAGCAAGACCCCGGGACGTCTCGCCGAGGTCTTGGTCGATGAAGGTGACAAGGTCAGCAAAGGGCAACTGCTTGCTCGAATGGACACCCGAACCCTCGAGGCCCAGCGCAATCAGGCCGAAGCCGAGGTTATCCGCGCCCGCGAGAACCTCGCCGCCGCCCAGGCCAACGTACAGTTGCGCCTGAGCGAGCAACTGCTGGCCCAGCAAGAACTTGGCCGCTCACAGTCGTTGTTCAAGCATGGTTTTGTCAGCGCGCAGGTCATCGATCAACTGCAATCACGGATCGGCACCGCTAGCGCTGCTGTGACTGCTGCCCGGGCACAGGTCGCTGCAGTCAGCGCGGCCATCGGTGCAGCCCAGGCCCAGGTTGCGCAACTGGCCAGCGAGATCGATGACAGCCGTCTGCGCGCGCCGATCGATGGACTGATCCAGCTGCGCATGGCCGAACCCGGCGAAGTGCTGGGTGCCGGCGGCCGAGTCCTGCTGCTGATCGATCCCGGCGACCAATACATGAATCTTTACTTGCCGGCCTCCGTCGCCGGGCGTCTGGCGGTCGGCGATGAAGCGCGGATCCTGCTCGACGCCCTGCCCGACCAGGCATTGCCGGCGAAAGTCAGTTTCGTGGCGGCCAAATCGCAATTCACACCCAAAGAGGTCGAAACCCGCGACGAGCGACAAAAACTGGTCTTTCGCGTCAAGCTGCGCCTGACTCGACCTGGCGACGTCCCCCAGGCCAAGCCCGGCATGCCCGGCACGGGCTATGTGCGCACCGCGCCGATCGACTGGCCGGCCCATCTGCAATGAACAGCGTCGCGGTTCACGCGAACGCCATCACTCACCGCTATGGCGAGCGGCAAGCGCTGGATGGCATTGCGTTCAGCCTGCCGGCCGGCACCCGCTGCGGCTTGATTGGCCCTGACGGCGCGGGCAAATCCAGTCTGTTGGGGCTGATTGCGGGCGTGAAAGCCCTCCAGCAAGGGCAACTGGAAGTGCTTGGCGGTCCGATCCAGGATCGCAGCCACCGCAACACGCTGTACGCGCGTATCGCTTTCATGCCGCAGGGATTGGGCGGCAACCTGTACCCGGAACTGTCGATCCGCGAGAACGTACTTTTTTTCGCCACCTTGTTTGGCCTCTCTGCCGACGAAAGCGCGCAGCGCCTGCACAACCTGTTGCTCGCCACTGATCTGCTGAGGTTCGCCGATCGACCGGCCGGCAAACTCTCCGGTGGCATGAAACAGAAACTCGGACTGTGTTGCGCACTGATTCACGAACCGGATCTGTTGATCCTCGACGAGCCGACCACCGGCGTCGATCCGCTCTCGCGCCGCAAGTTCTGGGAGTTGATCGACAATGTTCGGCGCCAACGACCGCAGCTGACCCTGCTGGTCGCCACGGCCTACATGGAGGAAGCTGAACAATTCGAACATTGCCTGATGCTCGACGGCGGCCGGATGATCGCCACCGGTCTGAGCCGCGAACTGGCTGCTGCCACGCCCAGCGGCAAGCTTGATGACGCCTTCACTCATTTTCAGGGTGAAAGCCGTCACGCCGCTCAACCGCTGCACATCCCGCCTTACACCGGCAACACCGATATTGCCATCGAAGCTCACGACCTGACGTTGCGTTTCGGCAACTTTACGGCTGTGGATCACGTCAGCTTCGCCATCGGGCGAGGCGAGATTTTCGGTTTCCTTGGCTCCAATGGCTGCGGCAAGACCACCACAATGAAAGTCCTGACCGGACTGATGCCCGCCAGCGAAGGTAGCGCAACGCTGCTGGGCAATCCGGTTGATGCGAAGGATCTGGCCACGCGCAAACGGGTCGGATTCATGTCTCAGAGCTTTTCGCTGTATGGCGAACTCAGCGTGCGGCAGAACCTTGAACTGCACGCACGCCTGTTCGATTTGCCGAAAACCGAGAGCGCCCGGCGCATCGACGCGCTGATTCAACGCTTCGATCTGCACGGTGTCGCCAATCAATCGTCCGGGGCCTTGCCTCTGGGAATACGCCAGCGCCTGTCACTGGCGGTCGCGGTCTTGCACAGCCCGGAAGTGCTGATTCTGGATGAGCCGACCTCTGGAGTTGATCCCGCGGCGCGAGACGATTTCTGGCGTCTGTTGATCGAACTGTCCCGTGATCAAGGCGTGACCATTTTCCTTTCCACCCATTTCATGAACGAAGCTCAGCGTTGCGACCGCATCTCCCTGATGCACGCGGGCAAAGTGCTGGCCTGTGACACGCCGACGGCACTGCAACAACAGTTTGGCGGCAAGTCCCTGGAGGCGGCGTTCGTGACCTGCCTTGAACAGGCTCAGGGTAGTGCCGAAACCGCCCCGCCTCCCGCGCCGTCACCGGCCCCGAAGGCGCCGGCCAGCTCCGCCAGGGAGCGGTTTTTCAGTTTCGGTCGTCTGACGGCAGTGGCTCGCCGCGAAGGCAAAGAACTGATCCGCGACAAAGTGCGCATGGCGTTTGCACTGCTGGGTGCCATTTTCATGATGGTGATTTTTGGCTTCGGGATTTCCCTGGATGTAGAGAACCTGGCCTTCGCCGTGTATGACCAGGATCAAACGCCACAAAGCCGCGCCTATCTGGAGGCCTTCCGCGGCTCCCGCTATTTCGCCGAACAGCCGCCCATCGAAGATGCACAGGCTCTGCACCGCCGGCTGCAACGTTCAGAAATCAAACTGGCGCTGGAGATCCCGCCCGGATTCGGCCGCGACCTGTACGCCGGACATCGACCGGAAGTCGCGGCGTGGCTGGATGGCGGCATGCCCTTTCGCGCCGAGACCAGTCGCAACTACGTCGAGGCCGTCCATCTGGCCAATCTTGAGCAACTTGCCGAACAAAGCAGCCCGGCATTGAGCCTGTCAGCCCCGGCCACGCTGCAGACCCGCTTTCGCTATAACCAGGATGTCGTCAGCGTCAATGCCATCGGCCCCGGCGTGATGGCGCTGATTCTGGCTTTCATTCCGGCGATGCTGACTGCGCTCGGCATCGTGCGCGAGAAAGAGCTGGGCTCGATCACCAATTTCTACGCCACGCCCCTGACCCGCCTCGAATTTCTGCTGGGCAAACAACTACCCTATCTGCTGGTCAGCCTGGTCAACCTCGCCGTGCTCGTGGCGATGAATCGCTGGCTGTTCGGCGTGCCCTTCAAGGGCAGCCTGCCGACCCTTGCGTTCGGCGGGCTGCTGTATGTACTGGCCACTACCAGCATGGGCCTGCTGATTTCAGCGTTCACCCGAACGCAGATCGCGGCGATCCTCGGCACCATGATCATCACCAGCCTGCCGACCATCCAGTTCTCGGGTCTGATCGTGCCGCGTTCTTCGCTGGAAGGAGCCGCCGCCGTGATGGGCTTGCTGTTTCCGGCCGGTCACTTCCTCGACATCGCCGTAGGAACGTTCACCAAAGCTCTGGACCTGCGCCAGCTCTGGCCACAATGTCTGGCGCTGGGCGGCTTTTTTATCGGGTTCACCGGCTTGAGCCTGATCATGCTGAAGAAGCAGGAGGCCTGATGCACAAACTCGTACACATCCTGCGATTGGGTCTCAAGGAACTGACGAGCCTGCGCCATGACAGCGTGTTACTGCTGTTCCTGTTCTACGCCTTCACCGTGGCCATCTATATGCCAGCCGCCGGTTCAGTGATCGGCGTGCATAACGCCAGCGTGGCGATTGTCGACGAGGATCACAGCGCCCTTTCGCGCCAATTGGCCGAGGCGCTACAGCCTCCGGAATTCCAGACGCCGGTAACGCTGCCCTACGAGCAACTGGATGAAGTCATGGACAGCGGCCGATACACGTTCGTCATCAACATCCCCGCCGGTTTTCAGACCGACCTGCTCGCGGGTCGCCAGCCAGCCCTGCAAGTCAACGTCGACGCCACCGCCATGAGCCAGGCGTTCATGGGCGCCGGCTACATCAGCCGAATATTTCAGCGTGAATTATTGGCATATTCAGGCGAGGGTGATGTGCAGACCGGGTCTGCGGTACAACTGACGACTCGAGCCCTGTTCAATACCAATCTTGAGGGCGGCTGGTTTCTGGCCGTGATTCAGATCGTCAACAACATCACCATTCTGGCGATCATTCTGACCGGCACCGCGCTCCTGCGCGAGCGCGAACACGGCACCCTGGATCATTTGCTGGTGCTGCCACTGACCGCACTGGAAATCATGCTGGCGAAAGTCTGGAGCAATCTGCTGGTGGTGGTGCTATGCACCTGGCTGTCACTGGAAGTGATTGTCAAAGGTGCGTTGGGCGTACCTTTATCCGGCTCATTGAGCCTGTTTTTGCTGGTTACGGCCGTTTATCTGTTCGCCAGCACCGCGCTGGGTATCTTCCTGGCAACGCTGGCGCGTTCGACACCGCAGTTCGGCCTGCTGGCCATCCCGGTGATTATCCCGATGCTGCTGTTGTCGGGCGGCAGCACACCGCTGGACAGCATGCCGCAGTGGTTGCAATGGGTCATGCAAGGGTCACCGTCCACCCACTTCGTCAGCCTCGGCACCGCGATCCTGTTTCGCGACGCCGGGCTGAGCGTAGTGTGGCCTGATTTGCTGGCGCTGGTCGTGATCGGTTTACTGTTCTTTTTCATCGCCCTGGCACGGTTTCGCAAGAGCCTGGCGTCGTGAACAACCGCGACGATGTTTACTGAATGATCAGGTTGTTGAACAACAGATCCTCGACCACCGGCTTGCCGGTTTCGTCATTCATCACCTGCTGGGTCTGCTTCAAGGCTTCCTGACGCAGTTTTTCCTTGCCCTCGATGCTGCCCATCGCATCGGTGGTCTGCTGAGTGAACAGCGCCACCAGTTGATTACGGATCAGCGGCTCGTTGGCCTTGACCAGTTTGGTCGCCTCTTCGCCGGTCACCCGCAGTGCCACGTCGGCCTTGTAGACCTTGAGCTTCGGAGTGCCATCGAGCCCGTAGTTGCCCACGAACGGCGGGCTCAGGGTGATGTAGTTGACCTTCGGCGCCTCGCCCTCTTTGGCTTCTTCGGCCAGCGCTGCCACAGGCAGAGACAGGGCCAGCAACAACATGATCCACGCTTTCACAATTCGCTCCTTATCCGGTTTGCGGCCTAGCATAACGACCCGCCGCGCAAGCACAAGCTTATGGCGGACTATCAGGGCCGGGCATGCTCGTTGACCCGTTGACTGCCACACCTACACTTATCGGCCATCACTCCCAAAGGAATAGCCCTGATGAAAGCCGTGCTGTGCAAAGCCTTCGGCCCTGCCGAATCGCTGGTGCTGGAAGACGTCGCCAGTCCTGTCGCCAAGAAGAACGAAATCCTGCTGGACGTGCACGCCGCCGGGGTCAACTTCCCGGACACGCTGATCATCGAGGGCAAATACCAGTTCAAGCCGCCCTTCCCGTTCTCGCCCGGTGGCGAGGCCGCCGGCGTGGTCAGCGAAGTGGGTGAAAAGGTCAGCCACCTGAAAGTCGGCGACCGGGTCATGGCCCTGACCGGCTGGGGCAGCTTCGCCGAGCAGGTCGCAGTGCCGGGCTATAACGTGCTGCCGATCCCGCCCTCGATGGATTTCAACACCGCCGCCGCGTTCAGCATGACCTACGGCACGTCGATGCACGCCCTCAAGCAGCGCGGCAACCTGCAACCGGGCGAAACCCTGTTGGTGCTTGGTGCTTCCGGTGGTGTTGGCCTGGCCGCCGTGGAAATCGGCAAAGCCATGGGCGCCCGGGTGATTGCCGCCGCCAGCAGCGCGGAAAAACTTGCCGTGGCCAAGGCTGCCGGTGCCGACGAACTGATCAACTACAGCGAAACCAGCCTCAAGGACGAGATCAAGCGTCTGACCGACGGCCAGGGTGCCGATGTGATCTACGACCCGGTCGGTGGCGACCTGTTCGACCAGGCCATCCGCGCCATCGCCTGGAACGGCCGCCTGCTGGTAGTCGGTTTCGCCAGCGGACGCATTCCCGAACTGCCGGTCAACCTCGCTCTGCTCAAGGGCGCGGCGGTCCTCGGCGTGTTCTGGGGCTCCTTCGCCCAGCGCCAGCCGCAGGACAACGCGGCGAACTTCCAGCAATTGTTCGGCTGGTTTGCCGAAGGCAAGCTGAAGCCGCTGGTGTCGCAGGTCTATCCGCTGGGCAATGCCGCGCAGGCGATCAATGATCTGGGGCAGCGCAAGGCTGTCGGGAAAGTTGTGGTGCAGGTGCGCTGAGCAACGGATTAAGCTTCAAGGCCATATCTACCTGCCGGGTAGATATGGCCTTTTTAATTTCCGCAAAACATGACTCCCCTTACATTAATACTTTTAGAAAGCGTTAGTTATATACCTCAGCCATAACGAAAAATATCGGTAGTTTCGCGCCATACAGACACAAGGAGTCACTGTATGAGCGATAAAAACTGGCGACCAGGTCAGACACTGAACCTGGATACAACCGAAATTAACCCGTACAAAGAGCAAAGATATTCCGTTCTGGATGGCGGTGGGTACGACGCAATTACGCGCAACGGCTTGATCAGTCCGACAACGGCGAGGCACTCGCTAAAACAGCGATTTCCTATCGAAAGCGATTATCAAGCCAAACTAAGCAATTTGCCCAATCAGATACAGAGCGAGCTTGTAAACAACGGTGCATCAAGCTCTGCGGCGAGCGTGCCTAGCGACACCACAACGATCTCACGCGAAAAAACGATCGTTGATAATTTAATTCAGCAAAAGACACTCCAATTGCGAAACAGCCTGAGTGAGGCGAATTCCTTTTATGGAAGTGATCCACATACAAAATCAGAGCAGGAGTACATCAATACTTTCAACAGTTACCTCCAGAGAGACCTTCGCCCGGGTGAAACATTTAAACATTGGTCGCGCTCCTATATCGCTGGGTATTCCGCGAAGCTGCACAGCAATGCCATCCACTTGCTCACTCAACGATCTCAACAGCTCAATGCCGCCTACTCGGAAGCATTGGCGCGCCAACACGCAGCCCAACAGGCTGCGGCGGCGGAAGCTGCCCGTGCCACTCAGAGAAGGATCGCGGAACAACAAAACAGACAACGTGAGGCAGAACGGGCTGCCGCAGAAAAGATCAGGCAAGAAAAAGCGGCAGCTGAACTCGTCAGGCAACGCGAGGCGGAAAGAGCAGCGGCAGAAGAGGCTAATCGAGCGACAGCGGAAAGAATTGAGCGGGAGAGAGTTGCCAGCGAGTTCGTAAAACAACGTGAAGCTGCCGAACTGGCCGAGCAACAAAGCAAGCGGAAGATTGCGTCCGAAGCTGCGAACCGATTCGACACTTTACTCAAACACTCAACGCTCGGCCCCTCCGAAAACGCGGTCGAAAAACTGCACCGGATGAAGGAGACGAATAGGAAACTACTTGCCGCACACGTCGAGGCATCCCGAGTCGAGCGTGAATTCAAGGCTTTCTACAATTTCCAAAGACGAAAAAAACGCTGGAACCTGATAAAGAACCTTCAGGGCGAAATACGTGAATTAACGCGGGTTACGAAGGCTACAGAGAAGACAGAAAGCCCCGTTATCAGCGGGGCCACTTCATCTGTTCGCCCTCTGATCGTCAGCTCCGAGGGACTGATCGAGGGATTGGAGAGCCCTCCCTTTTCATTGAGCAAAGCAGTCGAGTCACTGAGCAATCTGCGCACGGCATTGTCTGGAGGTCCGGTCATCGCATTCCTCGCCTCGGTTTTCTATACGCCGACACTAGAAAACGGAGAGCTTCAACGAGGTCGCCTGATTCTGACCATTCCACTGTCACAACTGGTTGATAAGCATCACAAGAAGACATCCGATGGTCCTGAAGGTCTTCGCATTCGTGCGATCTCATCCGCACAAGGCGAACACTCGCAACTCTATCTGCGCTCATACGACCGTGGTCAACCTGTAAGAATCCGGCACGCCACTCTCGTCCCCTCGACGAACCTTTACAGCTTTACCACCGAAGGAACGGACCCGATCACGCTTACCTGGACGCCCAGGATCCCGCCCGGACAAGGCGGTCAAGTCAGCACGGTTTTACCTGCTTTCGAAGCGGGAGTCAGGATTTACCCGGGGGCCAGGGTTACACAAGTTGAAGGCCGGACAGATGAGCATCCGGGATACGATTTCGACAGTCAGGATGACTACATACTGGAGTTCCCGGCCGAGTCAGGGATCGAATCCGTTTACATGATGGCGACACGCGGGGGGCCGCGGTATGAGCCCGGAACAGCGTCGGGGTCTGGGCAGGAAGTTGGTGGCAATTGGCTGGGCAGTGCGACGGAATCGGGTGGCGCGCCATTCCCGGCTCGAATAGCCGATCAGTTGCGCGGTCAGGATTTCAAGAACTTTGATAGGTTCAGGGAAAGTTTCTGGAAGGCAGTAGCCGCTGATCAATCGTTAAGCCAACAATTCGGCAGAGTTGATCTTGAAGAAATGCGCAGTGGCGCAGCGCCTTACACTGACCCAACGGACAATGCAGGTGGTAGAGAGAAGTACGAAATACATCACAAGCAAAGAATTGCAGACAAGCGCGCGGTCTATAACGCGGACAACTTGACCATACTGACTCCTAAAGCGCATATAGAACTGCACAGGCACGGTGTCCAACCATGAAGCTAAAAGACAAGCTGGAAGACTATACAGAAGCTGAATTTTTAAAATTTTTAGAGGGCTTCTATAAAAACACCACTGGATTGTCAGGTGATGCGTATAGCGCTTACTCGAGCGAACGTATGCGTCACTTCGAAAAAATAACTGAACACCCCCGACAGCGGTTAGTTCTCACTCGCCCAATAAATGGCCGAGAAGACAGTCCAGAGGGAGCCTTGGAAGAAATCAAGGAATGGCGCAAGGCCAACGGCAAACCCGGCTTTAAACCTGAATAACAACAGTCAGCGTCCCTGCATGTGACGCTGACTTCATTCAGCTAAAGCAAACTGCGAATATCCTCCGGCAACAGACTCATGTATGTGCGGACCGGGCTGTCCCGACATCCCCTGACAATCGTCGGAATGCGCTTGTTCAGTCTGGCGATCATCGCGAGGCGTTGTTCGTCCGGCAGCTGCGCTTTGTGGAAGACATTGGAAAGGTAAGCCCTGGTGTGAACGAACACCTTGGCATCGATCCACGATTGTTCCGCAATGTTGCCGAAGTATTCGTTCAGGGTGCGGCACTTCAATGCCTTGAGCTGTCGGTTGATGTGAATGGGCTGGTCCAGATCGAGTCTGAAGACCATCGGCGCGTGGACTCGCGTCTGAGCCGGTCTGTCATCTTCGACTGTCCATGGTTTGAAACGCCACTGCTCGACAGCGGCCCTGACCGCTTCGATCAGCTCCGGATGGCTGTCTTGCGCAAAGCTGATCCGGTCGACTGAACCGTCGGCATGGACGGTGAACTCGGCACCCACTTCACCGACCACGCCAGCCCTGAAAAGCCCCCGCGGATAGACCGGCCTCGGGTTGTTCTCCGGAATCAGCAACACCTCTGACGCCCACGCACCTCCCGATGCCATCAGCAAAAACAGCAACACACACCACCGCATGAGCCCTCCCCCCTTCACCGCACGAGTGCCCGATTGGCACCGTCAAAAGGGTAGAGCCCGACGGTCCGAAACAGAACGCCGCGCCTTCTGCATTGTTCGCAGGACATTTCCCAAACCTGCGCCTTACAGAACCCTGAAACCCGGCAGGAAGCTGCCGAAGTAACCTTTCCCACAACGCCGCGTACTTATATCTGAGCGACATGTTCATAAAGGAACGCGCGACCTCCAACATTTCCACTGTTTTGCCGATAGGAAGCGGTGCTATTTTCGGTAACGAAACTGTAACATTCGCATCCGCAGTCAAAACAAGAAATCTGGAGCTCTTGAATGTTTGCTTTCTTTCGTCCTGCCGCACATCAGGCTCCATTGCCTGAAGAAAAAATCGACAGCACCTACCGACGCCTGCGTTGGCAGATCTTCGCCGGCATCTTCTTTGGCTACGCGGGTTACTACCTGCTGCGCAAGAACTTCTCGCTGGCCATGCCGTACCTGATCGACGAAGGCTACAGCCGTGGCGATCTGGGCCTGGCAATGTCGGCCATCGCCATCGCGTACGGTCTGTCCAAGTTCCTCATGGGCCTGGTGTCCGACCGCTCCAACCCGCGTTACTTCCTGCCGTTCGGCCTGCTGGTATCGGCCGGGGTGATGTTCATTTTCGGTTTCGCGCCTTGGGCAACCTCCAGCGTGACCATGATGTTCATCCTGCTGTTCATCAACGGTTGGGCCCAGGGCATGGGCTGGCCGCCGAGCGGACGCACGATGGTGCACTGGTGGTCGCAGAAGGAACGTGGCGGCGTGGTGTCGGTTTGGAACGTGGCGCATAACGTCGGCGGCGGCCTGATCGGCCCGCTGTTCCTGATCGGCATGGGCCTGTTCAACGACTGGCACGCAGCGTTCTACGTCCCGGCTGCCGTCGCCCTGGCAGTAGCGGTATTCGCTTTCGTCACCATGCGCGACACCCCGCAATCGGTCGGCCTGCCGCCGATCGAGAAGTACAAGAACGACTACCCGGAAGGCTACGACGCCAGCCACGAAGACGAATTCAGCGCCAAGGAAATCTTCGTCAAATACGTGCTGCGCAACAAAATGCTCTGGTACATCGCCCTGGCCAACGTCTTCGTCTACCTGCTGCGCTACGGCGTGCTGGACTGGGCGCCGACCTACCTCAAGGAAGCCAAGCACTTTGACGTCGACAAGACTTCGTGGGCGTACTTCTTCTATGAGTGGGCGGGTATTCCGGGCACGCTGCTGTGCGGATGGATGTCGGACAAGATCTTCCGTGGCAATCGTGGCCTGACCGGCATGGTGTTCATGGCCCTGGTGACCGTCGCGACGCTGGTGTACTGGCTGAACCCGGCTGGCAACCCGACCATCGACATGATCGCGCTGTTCTCCATCGGCTTCCTGATCTACGGCCCGGTAATGCTGATCGGCCTGCAAGCGCTGGAACTGGCGCCAAAGAAAGCCGCCGGCACCGCTGCGGGCTTCACCGGCCTGTTCGGGTATCTGGGTGGTTCGGTCGCTGCCAGCGCAGCGATGGGCTACACCGTGGATCACTTCGGCTGGGATGGTGGTTTCGTGCTGCTGGTGGGCGCTTGCCTGCTGTCGATGGCCTTCCTGGCCCCGACCCTGTGGCACAAGCAAGTCGCCAGTCAGAGCCGTGAAGCGGTCGCCTGATCGGCCTTTGACTTACAGCGCTTGAGCCGCGCCTCCAGATTCCGGTCTGGCATGGCGTGGCTGCGCAGGGCGTGAGCGGTCTGCTCGACATAATCGCGAGTAGTGCCGTAACGTCCGCAAGCGCTTTCGAACACCTGGCTCAGCACATGATCCGGCAAGTTGCCGGCATAGCTGGGCAGGTGTCGCTCCAATACGAATCCCAAGGCCTGAACCTGGCTGCCATCTTCGAGTCGGCAGTTAAGCCAGTGTGGGCGATAGGACGGGAACGGCATTTCGCGTTTCCACAACGCATACAGCGCGCTGTCCAGGTTCTCTTCCGGCAACCGGTACGCGAAGCCGCTGCACGAACCGCCTCGATCCAGGCCAAAGACCAGACCCGGCATTTCCGGCGTGCCGCGATGCTCGTGAGACCACAGGTACAAGCCACGATGGTAGCCATGCACCCGCCCGCGTACCCGCTCGACGGCTGTGCATTCCGGCCGCCAGATCAGCGAACCGTAGGCGAACAGCCACACCGGCCCGCCCTTGTGGCGTGCCATGGTCGATTGCATGGAAGCGAGAAGTTGTTCGTGCGTCAGCTGCGGCCCAAGATCGAGCCGCGGAGGGTAAGCCAGGTTCAGAAAAGCGTTTTCAATGGCGCTCATGGCGAATAGCGTTCAGCTCCCCGCGGGTGAAGAATTACTTAATAGAACGCACCGCTGTAACAATAAGGCACATATGTTTTAAGGCAATTTGAGTGCCATGGCACAGTTCTTAATTGATTGCCTGATGGATATATAACCTACCGGTATTTATGTAACTACATAAATACCGATCGGCTATATGGAGAGTTATAACGAACTCAGGAACGGGGTGCGTAAGCAAACACATCCGCACGCATCTGATGGGCATCCATCCCTGCTTCGACCAGCGCATCCAGCGTGCCGTAGACCATGGCCGGAGAGCCACTGGCATAGACGTGCAGCGATTTCAGATCAGGGAAATCCTCACATACCGCTTCGTGCAGCATGCCGCAGCGCCCTTCCCAGCCGCACTGATCACTGACGACCTTGTGCAGGAAAAGATTGGGCAACTTCAGCCATTCGTCCCAATGCTCGATTTCATAAAAATCTTCCGGACGACGCACGCCCCAATACAGATGCACCGGGTGTTTGAAGCCCGTGGCCCGGCAATGCTCGATCAGGCTGTGGATCTGGCCCATGCCAGTACCAGCGGCGATCAGCACCAGCGGCCCGTCCGGCAGTTCCGCCAGGTGGGTATCGCCGAACGGCAGTTCGACCCGCACCATCGGGTTGCGCCTGAGCTGATCGATCAGGCTCAGCGCACTGGATTCGCGCGCCAGCACATGGATTTCCAGATCGCGCCCGCCGTGAGGCGCCGAAGCCATGGAGAACGCCGATTTCTCGCCATTCTCGCGCTCGATCATCAAATACTGACCGGCGTGATAGCGCGGCGGCTTGCCGGCCGGTGCCCGCAGGCGCACACGAAAGGTATCGCCACCAACGTCCCGGCATTCGATGACCTGACACGACACGCTGCGCACCGGCAGTTCTCCCAGCGCGAGCACGCCATCCCACAGCACGATGCAGTCTTCCAGCGGCTCCGCAATGCAAGTGTAGAACTCGCCGTGGTCGTGCACCTTGCCGGCCTGTTCGACCCGACCTTCCACCAGCAGCGCCGCACACACATGGCAGTTACCATTGCGGCAGCTTTGCGGGCATTCGTAGCCCAGGCGCCGTGCACCATCGAGAATCCGCTCTCCGGGCTGTATCTCGAGCACCGCTCCGGAGGGCTGCAGGGTTACACGCATCAATCTATTCCTAACTGATTCCAGATGGCATCGATCCGTTGGGTGACGGCGTCATCCTTGACGATGACGCGGCCCCACTCGCGAGTGGTTTCTCCCGGCCACTTGTGGGTGGCGTCCAGGCCCATCTTCGAGCCAAGCCCCGACACCGGCGAGGCGAAGTCGAGGTAGTCGATCGGCGTGTTGTCGATCATCACCGTGTCGCGCTTGGGGTCCATGCGCGTGGTGATGGCCCAGATCACGTCGTTCCAGTCCCGCGCGTTGATGTCGTCGTCGGTGACAATAACGAACTTGGTGTACATGAACTGTCGCAAAAACGACCAGACACCCAGCATCACGCGCTTGGCGTGGCCCGGATACGACTTCTTCATCGTCACCACGGCCATGCGGTACGAGCAGCCTTCCGGCGGCAGGTAGAAGTCGGTGATCTCCGGGAACTGCTTCTGCAGGATCGGCACGAACACTTCGTTCAGCGCCACGCCGAGAATCGCCGGCTCATCCGGCGGACGGCCGGTGTAGGTGCTGTGGTAGATCGGTTTGATCCGGTGGGTGATGCGCTCGACGGTGAACACCGGGAAGCTGTCGACTTCGTTGTAGTAACCGGTGTGGTCGCCGTACGGGCCTTCATCGGCCATCTCGCCGGGATGGATCACGCCTTCAAGGATGATTTCGGCAGTCGCCGGCACTTGCAGGTCGTTGCCACGGCACTTCACCAACTCCGTGCGGCTGTCGCGCAGCAGACCGGCGAAGGCATATTCGGAGAGGCTGTCCGGCACCGGCGTCACCGCGCCAAGAATGGTCGCAGGATCCGCGCCAAGGGCCACGGACACCGGGAACGGCTGGCCCGGATGCTTCTCGCACCACTCACGGAAATCCAGCGCGCCGCCACGGTGGCTGAGCCAGCGCATGATGACCTTGTTGCGGCCGATCACTTGCTGACGGTAGATGCCGAGGTTCTGTCGATCCTTGTTCGGGCCTTTGGTGACGGTCAGGCCCCAGGTGATCAGCGGCGCCACGTCGCCCGGCCAGCAAGTCTGCACCGGCAGCATCGCCAGATCGACGTCGTCGCCTTCGATGACCACTTCCTGGCACGGTGCGTCTTTGATGACTTTCGGCGCCATCGCGATGATCTTGCGGAAGATCGGCAGCTTCGACCACGCGTCCTTCAAGCCCTTCGGCGGTTCCGGTTCCTTGAGGAACGCCAGCAGCTTGCCGATTTCGCGCAGTTCGCTGACCGACTCGGCGCCCATGCCCATGGCCACCCGCTCAGGAGTGCCGAACAGGTTGCCGAGCACCGGAATGTCGTAGCCGGTCGGTTTTTCGAACAGCAGCGCCGGGCCCTTGGCCCGCAGCGTGCGGTCGCACACCTCGGTCATTTCCAGCACCGGCGAGACGGGAATCTGGATGCGTTTCAACTCTCCGCGCTGCTCAAGCTGCTGCACGAAATCCCGAAGATCCTTGAATTTCATTGACGATGGCACCCTCAAAATAGGCGTACATCCTACCTGCTCTGACGGGCAAACAGCAGCCCGTCAGCATCAGGCCTCGCTCAATTGTGGCTCGTCCCCAGCAGCAGAGGTGCAAACAGCGGGCTCAGCCGGGAGCTCCCCGCGTCCGAAAGATGATCCTCATCCTTGTACTGCGAATGGCCGTTGACCTCGATGCTGCAGACGCCATTGCTGCACATCAGCGGCGTTGGATCGATCACGTGCACACCCGGATCAGCGGCGCTCATGGAGTCGAACAGGCGGCTGAGGAAATGCTGGCGCGCCAGATGTTCCTCAAGCGGACGACCCAGCCCTTCGGCGGACCTTCCGATCCGCGCCAGGCTGGTCAAGCGGTTGATGGCGCCTTTGCGTTGCAGTGGCACCTCCTTGAACAGCCAGACTTGCGCCCCCGTCGCCCTCAATGCGGCAACCCGCGCCTTCAGCGCTGCGGCCATGCGTTGCTCGGCCTGGACGGTATCGTCTTGCGAATTGAGCAGCACCTTCTTATCGCCGTCTTCGCGGCCATACACGTAAAGGCTCCAGTTGGACGCCAGCACCACATCCTTGATGCCGAGGCTGCGCACACGTTCCATGGTCTGTTCGTTGAAATCCTTGCAGCGCTGACGCGGGTCGTCGCTGAGAATCGGCGGGCACGCGCTCATGCTGTACAGCCAAACCGGACGCCCCTCGCGACGGGCATTATTCTCGATGGCCGGCAGCAAGGCGGCGGCGTGGCTGTCGCCCCAGAACAATTGAGTGGCCGGAACACCCTCGTTGCCACCCACCAGACAGGCCTTGTCCAGCTCTTTATCCTGAGTCACCAGCATGCATTTCATCTGCCCTGCACGCCACTCACGGGACTGTGCATACTCCAGCGCTTTACCGGTCAGACGCTGAGGGACACCGTCGGCGGAACGGATCGCCGACCCCGTCGCCACGAGTGCAACGATGGCGACCAGACCGCCTGCCAGCACTGCATTACGCGAGGCGAGCAAGCGTTTTTCGCGAAACGGCAGCTCGATATAGCGCAGACTCAGCCAGGCCAAGCCCAGCGCCAAGGCTATCCAGCCGATTGCTTCAACAGGCTGAATGCCATCGATGGAAATCGCATTGGCGTAGACAAACACCGGCCAATGCCAAAGATAGAGCGAATACGAAAGCAAGCCGACCCAGACCAACGGCCGCAGACTCAAGAGCCGCCCGGTGAGGCTCGCACCTTGCGCGCCCGACCAGATCAGCGCCGTCGTCCCCAGCACCGGCAACAACGCTGCCCAGCCCGGAAAAACGGTGGATTTGTCAAAATTGAACACCGCGACCAGCACTGCCGCCAGACCGGCCAGCCCCACGGCCTGATACAACCACGGACGCACCGCCTGCTTCGGCGCCGGAATTACCGCGAGCATCGCACCGCAGAGCAACTCCCAGGCCCGGGTAGGCAGCGAGAAGAAGGTGAATTCCGGCTTGTGTTCAATGCTGGCGATGTTCAGGCCGAACGATACCAGCAACACGGCGAACAGCATCCAGCGCCAATGGCGGAAATAACGAATCAGCACCGCCATCAACAGCGGAAAGAAGATGTAGTACTGCTCTTCCACCGCCAGCGACCAGGTATGCAGCAGCGGCTTCAGATCCGAGGCTGGCTGGAAGTAGCCGTCCTCGCGCATGAATAGAATGTTGGAGATGAACAGCGACTGATAGCGCACTGTTCGCCCGAGTTCGGCGAAGTCCTTGGCCGTCAGCAGCAACCAGCCCAGTGCCAGCGTCACCAGCATGACCACGCTCAGGGCAGGAATGATGCGGCGGGCGCGGCGTGCCCAGAAATCAATGAAGCTGAAGCGTTGAGCGCTGATTTCGCGGAATAGAATCGTTGTGATCAGGAAGCCGGAAATGACGAAAAAAACGTCAACCCCGACAAAACCGCCACTGAATGTACTGAATCCAAAATGAAACAGTACGACGGGAATAACCGCCAGAGCTCGTAATCCGTCGATATCACGGCGACTGCCAAACGTGTGCATGACCTTTCTCGTTCTGGATACAGAGTCCTTGGAAAGCGCGAAAGTTATCAGCCACGTGCATTTCAATCCAGATACAAATAATCCGTCGCGAAAAAAAAGCGCCCTTATGGGGCGCTTTTTTCAAACAACAGAGTATTACTTGCGCTTCATCGACAGGAAGAACTCGTCGTTGGTCTTGGTCGTCTTCAGCTTGTCGACCAGGAACTCGATGGCCGCCACTTCGTCCATCGGGTGCAGCAGTTTGCGCAGGATCCACATACGCTGCAGCTCATCGTCGGCAGTCAACAGCTCTTCGCGACGAGTACCGGACTTGTTGATGTTGATGGCCGGGAAAACACGCTTCTCGGCGATACGACGGTCCAGTGGCAGCTCCATGTTACCGGTGCCCTTGAACTCTTCGTAGATCACTTCATCCATCTTCGAGCCGGTTTCAACCAGCGCGGTGGCGATGATGGTCAGCGAGCCGCCTTCTTCGATGTTGCGCGCGGCGCCGAAGAAACGCTTCGGTTTCTCCAGGGCGTGGGCATCGACACCACCGGTCAGCACCTTGCCGGAGCTCGGGATCACGGTGTTGTAGGCACGGGCCAGACGGGTAATGGAGTCGAGCAGGATCACCACGTCCTTTTTGTGTTCGACCAGGCGCTTGGCCTTCTCGATCACCATTTCAGCCACTTGCACGTGACGGGTCGGCGGCTCGTCGAAGGTCGAGGCAACCACTTCGCCGCGCACGGTGCGCTGCATTTCGGTCACTTCTTCCGGACGCTCGTCGATCAACAGCACGATCAGGTGAACTTCAGGATTGTTACGGGCGATGTTCGCTGCAATGTTCTGCAGCATGATCGTTTTACCGGCTTTCGGCGGTGCAACGATCAGACCGCGCTGGCCTTTGCCGATCGGGGCGCACAGATCGATCACACGACCGGTCAGGTCTTCGGTGGAACCGTTGCCGGCTTCCATCTTCATGCGCACGGTCGGGAACAGCGGGGTCAGGTTCTCGAAGAGAATCTTGTTCTTCGCGTTCTCAGGACGATCGAAGTTGATCGTGTCGACCTTGAGCAGGGCGAAATAACGCTCACCTTCCTTCGGAGGACGGATCTTGCCAACGATGGTGTCACCGGTGCGCAAGTTGAAACGGCGGATCTGGCTCGGCGAGACATAGATGTCGTCAGGACCGGCGAGGTAGGAAGCATCAGCGGAGCGCAGGAAGCCGAAGCCGTCCTGGAGAATCTCCAGCACGCCATCACCGGAGATTTCCTCACCGCTTTTAGCGTGCTTTTTCAGCAGGGAGAAAATCACGTCCTGCTTGCGCGAACGGGCCATATTTTCTATGCCCATCTGTTCGGCCAATTCGAGCAGTTCGGTAATCGGCTTTTGCTTGAGTTCAGTCAGATTCATATAGGAATGACGTAATCATTTATGGAGGGGGGAAATTAAGCTTTTGGCTTAATGAGGCCGCGCCGCGGAGAAGGCGACAGGATCGCTTACTTATTCGAAAGGAGTGCGTCGGCGACGGCTAGCAGGGGGCAGTGGAGAAACCAGTGCGGGGCCGAATGTACCACCTGAGTTTCGGAGCGTCTAGCCCTGAATACGCAAAAAGCCCCGCAATTTGCGGGGCTTTTTCAGGACAATCCTTACCGCGACGCTTAGAGGTTGGCGTCGAGGAAAGCAGCCAGTTGCGACTTCGACAGAGCGCCGACCTTGGTCGCTTCCACGTTGCCGTTCTTGAACAGCATCAGGGTCGGAATACCACGTACGCCGTGCTTGGCAGGGGTTTCCTGGTTTTCGTCGATGTTCAGCTTGGCGACAGTCAGCTTGCCTTTGTAAGTCTCTGCAATCTCGTCCAGAACCGGAGCAATCATTTTGCAAGGGCCGCACCATTCAGCCCAGTAGTCGACCAGGACAGCGCCTTCGGCCTTGAGTACGTCGGCTTCGAAGCTAGCGTCGCTAACGTGTTTGATCAGATCGCTGCTCATGGAATTCTCCAGGTTGTAAGCAAAAAAACGTGGCCCATCATAGCCGCCCTTCCCTTGTTCAGGAAGCCGCAGATGATTGAGTCTTGCTATGGCACTCGATGAGTTTGGGTATAGCTCAAGTCACGCGCTGGCGGGGGCGATGAAGGAAATTCCAGTACGCAGGGCCGCGTTGCGCACGTGTTCCTGCATGGCTTTCTGTGCAGCGGCTGACGCCCGACGGGCCAGTGCGCGAAGGATCTTGCGATGCTCTTGCCAGGTTTCCATGGCCCGCTCGGCGCGGATGAACGGTAGTTTCTGGCTCTCCAGAAAGATGTCGGCGCTGGCGGTGAGGATGCTCAGCATCGCCTGATTGCCGCTGGCCAGCAGAATCCGCCGGTGGAATTCGAAATCCAGTTTCGCCGCTGCCTCGAAGTCACCGGCGCGCAGTTGCTCGCGCATGGCCGCGACGTTGTCTTCCAGTTCGTCCAGATCAAACGTGCTCAACGTCACCGCCGCCAGCCCGGCCGCAAACCCTTCCAGCGCATAGCGCAACTGAAAGATTTCCAGCGGCGAAGCCTGGGCGGCAAACGGCCAGGCCGGCGCGCCCTCGCCGCGCGGCAATTCCACCGGCGCCTGCACGAACACGCCTTTGCCCGGCTGAATGCTGACCACACCCAACGCACTCAAGGACGACAACGCCTCACGCAACGACGCGCGACTGACGCCCAGTTGAACCGCCAGATCCCGCTGAGAAGGCAATGCATCGCCCGGACCGAAGCCCTGCTCGGTAATCAGTTTACGGATCGCTTGCAGCGCCACTTCGGGTACGGCGCGGGAGATCGAGTTCATGGTTTTCCAGACGGACCAAGCCAAGGTGCGGCCAGTTTTAATGCTATTCGAGAGATCAGGCAAGTCGTGCCCCAGCGGGGTTCGACGGTGCGCGTCGATGCGCTATCGCAGTGCGAAACCCGATCTGACTGTTCAGACCAGTAAGACCGAATAAACCCGCTAAACACGTGGCTTTGCATAGCGAAATCGGCGTTTTGGCACGGCCCGTGCTCTGTCCGATCGCAGAATTCACTTCCCGCCGATCCGGAGATTGTCCATGACGAAGCGTTACAGCGCCCTCCTCGCCGCCCTGTTTGCCGGTCTGATGCTGAGCCAGGCCCCCGCCCATGCCGACGGTCTGGATGACGTGGTCAAACGCGGCACCTTGAAAGTCGCCGTGCCCCAGGACTTCCCGCCGTTCGGCTCGGTCGGCCCGGACATGAAACCGCGCGGCCTCGATATCGACACCGCGAAACTGCTGGCCGACCAGCTCAAGGTCAAACTGGAACTGACCCCGGTCAACAGCACCAACCGCATCCCGTTCCTCACCACCGGCAAGGTCGACCTGGTGATTTCCAGCCTCGGCAAGAACCCCGAGCGCGAGAAGGTCATCGATTTCTCCCGCGCCTACGCGCCGTTCTACCTCGCCGTGTTCGGTCCGCCGGAGGCAGCCGTCAGCACCCTCGACGACCTCAAGGGCAAGACCATCAGCGTCACCCGGGGCGCCATCGAGGACATCGAGCTGACCAAGGTCGCTCCCGAAGGCGTGACCATCAAACGCTTCGAAGACAACAACTCGACCATCGCCGCCTACCTCGCAGGCCAGGTCGACCTGATCGCCAGCGGCAACGTAGTGATGGTCGCGATCAGCGAGAAGAACCCGAAACGCGTACCGGCGTTGAAAGTGAAGCTCAAGGATTCGCCGGTCTACGTCGGCGTGAACAAGAACGAGCCGGCGCTGCTGGGCAAGGTCAACGAGATCCTGACCACCGCCAAGGCTGACGGCGCACTGGAAAAAAATGCGCAGACCTGGCTCAAAGAGCCGCTGCCGGCCGATCTCTGATCGGCGACGCGGGAGACTTTCATGGCCTATCAGTTCGATTTCTTGCCGGTGGTGGAAAACACCGACCTGCTGCTGCGCGGGGCGTTGTTCACCCTTGAGCTGACGGCCATCGGCGCGCTGTTCGGGGTTGGCGTGGGCATCGTCGGGGCGCTGGTGCGGGCATGGAACATCCGCCCGTTCTCGACGATCTTCGGCGTGTACGTGGAGTTGATCCGCAACACGCCGTTCCTGGTGCAGCTGTTCTTCATCTTCTTCGGCCTGCCGTCCCTCGGCGTGCAGATATCCGAGTGGCAGGCGGCGGTGCTGGCGATGGTGATCAACCTCGGTGCGTACTCGACCGAGATCATCCGCGCCGGCATCCAGGCGATCCCGCGCGGGCAGCTGGAAGCAGCGGCGGCGTTGGCGATGAGCCGCTTCGAAGCGTTCCGCCACGTGGTGCTGCTGCCGGCACTGGGCAAAGTGTGGCCGGCGCTGAGCAGCCAGATCATCATCGTCATGCTCGGTTCGGCGGTGTGTTCGCAGATCGCCACCGAGGAGTTGAGCTTCGCCGCCAACTTCATTCAGTCACGCAACTTCCGCGCCTTTGAAACCTACGCCCTGACCACCCTCATTTATCTGTGCATGGCACTGCTGATCCGTCAGCTGTTGAACTGGCTCGGTCGGCGCTACCTGTCGAAAAGCAGCGCAAGGAGCAGCCAATGAGCGACTTCACGTTCTGGGACATCCTGCGCAACCTGCTCACCGGCCTGCAATGGACGCTGGCGCTGTCGCTGGTGGCATTCATCGGCGGCGGGATCGTCGGGTTGCTGATCCTTATCATGCGCATCTCGAAAAACCCGCTGCCCAGCAGCATCGCCCGCACCTGGATCGAACTGTTTCAGGGCACACCGCTGTTGATGCAGCTGTTTCTGGTGTTTTTCGGCGTGGCGCTGGCCGGGGTGGAGATTTCACCGTGGATGGCGGCGGCGATTGCCCTGACGCTGTTCACCAGTGCTTATCTGGCGGAGATCTGGCGCGGCTGCGTCGAGGCGATTCCCCACGGTCAGTGGGAAGCTTCGTCGAGCCTGGCGCTGAATCCGCTGGAGCAACTGCGCTACGTGATCCTGCCGCAGGCGCTGCGCATCGCCGTAGCGCCGACCGTGGGTTTTTCGGTGCAAGTGGTCAAGGGCACCGCCGTGACCTCGATCATCGGCTTCACCGAACTGACCAAGACCGGCGGCATGCTCGCCAACGCCACTTTCGAACCGTTCATGGTCTACGGCCTCGTCGCCCTGGGCTACTTCCTGCTCTGCTACCCGCTGTCCCTCAGCGCGCGCTACCTGGAAAGGAGACTGCATGCCTCTGCTTAGAATTTCCGCCCTGCACAAATACTACGGCGATCACCACGTGCTCAAAGGCATCGACCTGAGCGTAGAGGAAGGCCAGGTGGTGGCGATCATCGGCCGCAGCGGCTCGGGCAAGTCCACCCTGCTGCGCACCCTCAACGGTCTGGAGTCGATCAACGACGGTGTGATTGAAGTCGACGGCGAATACCTGGACGCCGCCCGCGCCGACCTGCGCAGCCTGCGGCAAAAGGTCGGGATGGTGTTCCAGCAGTTCAATCTGTTTCCGCACCTGACGGTGGGCGAAAACGTGATGCTCGCACCGCAAGTGGTGCAGAAAGTGCCCAAGGCCAAAGCGCAGGAACTCGCGCGGCGGATGCTGGAACGTGTGGGTCTGGGTGAGAAGTTCGATGCCTTCCCTGAGCGTCTCTCCGGTGGTCAGCAACAGCGCGTGGCGATTGCCCGGGCGCTGGCGATGTCGCCGAAGGTGCTGCTGTGCGACGAGATCACCTCGGCGCTGGATCCGGAGCTGGTCAACGAAGTGCTCAGCGTGGTCCGCCAGCTCGCGAAAGAAGGCATGACGCTGATCATGGTCACCCACGAAATGCGCTTCGCCCGGGAGGTCGGGGACAAACTGGTGTTCATGCACCAGGGCAAGGTGCACGAGGTGGGCGATCCGAAAGTGCTGTTTGCCGATCCGCAGACGCCGGAACTGGCGAATTTCATTGGCACCGTGGAAGCGACTGCCTGAAGGATCTTCAGGAGCTTTTCTGGCCTCATCGTCGGATCGCCGCCCGGACCAAGCCCGCTCCCACAGGGTTCTCTAACGGGATACGGTTTTGTGTTCGACACAAAACCTGTGGGAGCGGGCTCGCCCGCGAATGGCCGCGCCGCGGTCTTGAGACTTTATGCGCTGAATCAAGGGTTTGAACCATGCGCGTTGGCGGCAGCGTTTGATCGTGGCACGATGTCGGGGTTATCGACCGAGACCCCCTGACCATGCCGCAATCCCAAGCCAAGAATCTGTCCCTGATCGCCGCGATCGACCTGGGCTCCAACAGCTTCCATATGGTGGTGGCCAAGGCCCAGAACGGCGAAATCCGTATTCTCGAACGGCTCGGAGAAAAAGTTCAGCTGGCCGCCGGCATCGACGATGAGCGCCAGCTCAACGAAGAATCCATGCAGCGCGGCCTCGACTGCCTCAAGCGCTTTGCCCAACTGATCAACGGTATGCCGCTGGGCGCCGTGCGGATCGTCGGCACCAACGCCCTGCGCGAGGCGCGCAACCGTGGCGAATTCATCCGCCGCGCCGAAGAAATCCTCGGTCATCCGGTGGAAGTCATCTCCGGCCGTGAAGAGGCCCGCCTGATCTACCTCGGCGTGTCCCACACCCTCGCCGACACCCCGGGCAAACGCCTGGTCGCCGACATCGGCGGCGGCAGTACCGAATTCATCATCGGCCAGCGTTTCGAACCGCTGCTGCGCGAAAGCCTGCAAATGGGCTGCGTGAGCTTCACCCAGCGCTATTTCAAGGACGGCAAGATCACCCCGGCCCGCTACGCCCAGGCCTACACGGCGGCGCGGCTGGAAATCATGAGCATCGAACACGCCCTGCATCGCCTGACCTGGGATGAAGCCATCGGCTCCTCGGGCACCATCCGCGCCATCGGCCTGGCGCTCAAGGCCGGCGGTCACGGCACCGGCGAAGTGAATGCCGAAGGTCTGGCGTGGCTCAAGCGTCGCCTGTTCAAGCTCGGCGATGTCGACAAGATCGATTTTGAAGGCATCAAGCCGGATCGCCGGGCGATCTTCCCGGCGGGCCTGGCGATTCTCGAAGCGATCTTCGATGCTCTCGAACTGCAACGCATGGATCACTGCGAAGGCGCGCTGCGTGAAGGCGTGCTGTATGACCTGCTCGGCCGCCATCACCACGAAGACGTGCGCGAACGCACCCTGACCTCGCTGATGGAGCGCTACCACGTCGACCTGGAACAGGCGGCACGGGTCGAGCGCAAAGCCCTGCATGCTTTTGATCAAGTGGCAGAGGACTGGGAACTGGAAGACGGCATCTGGCGCGAACTGCTGGGCTGGGCGGCGAAAGTGCACGAAGTCGGGCTCGACATCGCTCACTACCACTACCACAAGCACGGCGCCTACCTGATCGAACACTCGGACCTCGCCGGATTCTCCCGCGAAGATCAGCAAATGCTTGCCCTGCTGGTGCGCGGCCACCGCCGCAACATCCCCAAGGACAAGTTCGCCGAGTTCGGCGACGACGGCGACAAGCTGATCCGCCTGTGCGTGCTACTGCGTTTCGCCATCCTGTTCCACCACATCCGTGGCACCCAGGCGATGCCGCAAGTGACGCTGCATGCCAATGGCAACCACCTCGACGTGGAATTCCCGGAGAACTGGCTGGATGAAAACCAGCTGACCCAGGCGGATTTCGGGCTTGAGGCCGAGTGGCTGACGCGGGTGGGGATTGTCCTGACCGTGCATTGAGTAACGGGCAGGCACAAAAAAGGCGATCCGGATGGATCGCCTTTTTTGTGGCTTTGAAACCTGCGGTCAGCTGCTCACCGGCAGAATCGGGCTACCCAGCCGTTCCAGCAACGTCGCCTGCGCACTGCGCGGGTTCTGGTTGCCGGTCGGCGTGTTGCGGATGTAGCGGCCGTCCGATTGCAGGCTCCAGCTGTGGGTGTTGTCGGTCAGGTACAGCTCCAGCTCTTTCTTGACCCGGGTCAGCAGCTTCTTGCCTTCCACCGGGAAGCAGGTCTCGACGCGCTTGTCGAGGTTGCGCTCCATCCAGTCGGCGCTGGACAGGAACATCTGCTCCTCGCCACCGTTGAGGAAGTAGAACACTCGGGTGTGCTCAAGGAAGCGGCCGATGATCGAGCGCACGTGAATGTTGTGCGAAACCCCGGCGATGCCCGGACGCAGACAGCACATGCCGCGCACCACCAGATCGATGCGCACGCCGGACTGGCTGGCCTTGTACAGCGCGCGGATGATCTTCGGATCGGTCAGCGAGTTGAACTTGGCGATGATGTGCGCCGGTTTGCCGTCGAGCGCAAATTGCGTCTCGCGGGTGATCATGTCGAGCATGCCCTTCTTCAGGGTGAACGGCGCATGCAGCAGCTTCTTCATGCGCAGCGTCTTGCCCATGCCGATCAACTGGCTGAACAGTTTACCGACGTCTTCGCACAAGGCGTCGTCGGAAGTCAGCAGGCTGTAGTCGGTGTACAGGCGGGCGTTGCCGGCGTGGTAGTTACCCGTGCCGAGGTGCGCGTAACGCACGATCTCGCCCTGCTCGCGGCGCAGGATCAGCATCATCTTGGCGTGGGTCTTGAAGCCGACCACGCCGTAGATCACCACCGCCCCGGCCGCTTGCAGACGGCTGGCCAGTTGCAGGTTGGATTCTTCGTCGAAGCGCGCACGCAGCTCGATGACCGCCGTCACTTCCTTGCCGTTACGCGCGGCATCCACCAGCGCATCGACGATTTCCGAGTTGGCGCCAGAGCGGTACAGGGTCTGGCGCACGGCCAGAACATGCGGATCCTTGGCGGCCTGGCGCAGCAGATCGACCACCGGGGTGAACGACTCGAACGGGTGCAGCAGCAGGATGTCCTGCTTGCTGATCACGCTGAAAATGTTCTCGCTGTTTTGCAGCAGTTTCGGGATCTGCGGCGTGAACGGCGTGTATTGCAGCTCCGGATGACTGTCCAGACCGGTGATGCTGAACAGACGCGTCAGGTTCACCGGACCGTTGACCTGATACAGCTCGGTCTCGCTCAGGTTGAACTGCTTGAGCAGGTAGTCCGACAGGTGTTTCGGGCAGGTGTCGGCGACTTCCAGACGCACGGCATCACCATAACGGCGGGAGAACAGCTCGCCACGCAGGGCGCGCGCCAGGTCTTCGACGTCTTCGGAATCGAGCGCAAGGTCGGCGTTCCGGGTCAGGCGGAACTGGTAGCAGCCCTTGACCTTCATGCCCTGGAACAGATCGTCGGCGTGGGCGTGGATCATCGACGACAGGAACACATAGTTGTCGCCGGGGCCGCCGACTTCTTCCGGCACCTTGATGATCCGCGGCAACAGACGCGGCGCCGGGATGATCGCCAGACCGGAGTCGCGACCGAAGGCATCGATACCTTCGAGCTCGACGATGAAGTTCAGGCTTTTGTTCACCAGCAACGGGAACGGGTGCGTCGGGTCGAGACCGATCGGGGTGATGATCGGCGCGATTTCGTCGCGGAAGTAGCGACGCACCCAGGTTTTGATCTTGGTCGTCCAGTGGCGACGACGGATGAAGCGCACCTGATGCTTTTCCAGCTCCGGCAGCAGGATGTCGTTGAGGATCGCGTACTGGCGATCTACGTGACCGTGCACCAGCTCGCTGATACGGGCCAGGGCCTGATGCGGTTGCAGGCCATCGGCGCCGGCCTGTTCACGGGCGAAGGTGATCTGCTTCTTGAGGCCGGCGACGCGGATTTCGAAGAATTCGTCGAGGTTGCTGGAGAAGATCAGCAGGAACTTCAGCCGCTCCAGCAACGGGTAGGACTCGTCCAGCGCCTGTTCCAGCACGCGGATGTTGAACTGCAGTTGCGACAATTCCCGGTGGATGTACAGGCTGCTGTCATCCAGACCGGGAATCGCGATCGCCGGAACCGCCACGACAGGCTCTGCCGCCTGCGCGGGTGGCGCAGGCTCGAGTTCCGGCGGGGTTTCGGTAATCTGCTCGACCACGGGTTGAGCGTCTTTTACGGCAACTTCAGTGAGTCCTTCGGTATTCATCGAATGTTCCTGGGAGGGCTATTTCTGCTCTCGTAACAATTGAGCGGCACGGACAGCAAAGTAAGTCAGGATGCCATCAGCGCCGGCACGTTTAAAGGCGGTCAGGGATTCGAGGATCACGGCTTCGCTCAACCAGCCATTCTGGATCGCCGCCATGTGCATGGCGTATTCGCCGCTAACTTGATAGACGAAGGTCGGCACTTTGAAGGCATCTTTTACCCGGAACAAAATGTCCAGGTACGGCATGCCGGGTTTGACCATGACCATGTCCGCGCCTTCAGACAAGTCCGCGCCCACTTCGTGCAGGGCTTCGTCGCTGTTGGCCGGGTCCATCTGATAGGAGGCCTTGTTCGCCTTGCCCAGGTTCGCCGCCGAACCCACGGCATCGCGGAACGGGCCGTAATAGGCGCTGGCGTACTTGGCCGAGTAGGCCATGATCCGCACGTTGACGTGACCGGCCAGCTCCAGCGCTTCGCGGATCGCCTGGATGCGGCCGTCCATCATGTCCGACGGGGCAACCACCTGGGCGCCCGCAGCAGCGTGGGACAAGGCTTGTTTGACCAGTGCATCGACGGTGATGTCGTTCTGCACATAGCCTTCTTCATCGAGAATGCCGTCCTGACCGTGTGTGGTGAACGGGTCGAGGGCGACATCGGTGATCACGCCCAGCTCGGGGAATCGGTCACGCAGCGCACGGGTGGCGCGCTGGGCGATACCTTCGGGATTCCAGGCTTCGGCGGCATCGAGGGATTTGAGTTCAGGCGGGGTGACCGGGAACAGCGCCAGCGCCGGAATTCCCAGCTCGACCCATTTGGCGGCTTCTTCAAGCAACAGATCGATGGTCAGGCGCTCGACACCCGGCATCGAAGCCACAGCTTCGCGGCGGTTTTCACCGTCGAGCACGAACACTGGCAGGATCAGGTCATCGACCGTCAACACATTCTCACGCACCAGCCGCCGGGAAAAATCATCACGGCGATTGCGACGCAGGCGGGTGGCAGGGAACAGACGGTTGGCTGGGGTAAAGCTCACGGCAGACTCCTGAGCCCGCGCAAACGGGCGAGCGTGACAGTTATAGACGGCCATTATGACTAACAGATGACAGTTGTGTGAGACCCGTGACATGTAGCCGCATTCCATTCTCAGCGTAGGAATTGTTCACGTCGAGACACATTTCGACACTTTCCTGAATGTGTCCGAAGGGTTAGGCTGCGCGTTCATTTCGCCAGCACCCAGACAATGCTCCAACAATTTCTGCATGACTTCGGCTACTTTGCCCTGTTTCTCGGGACGTTTTTCGAAGGCGAAACCATCCTGGTGCTCGCGGGCTTCCTCGCGTTCCGTGAATACATGGACATCAAACTGGTGGTGGTCGTGGCGTTCTTCGGCAGCTACGCCGGCGATCAGCTGTGGTACTTCCTGGGCCGCAAGCACGGACGCAAATTGCTGGCGCGCAAACCGCGCTGGCAGATGATGGGCGACCGCGCGCTGGAACACATCCGCAAGCACCCGGACATCTGGGTCTTGAGCTTTCGCTTCGTGTACGGCCTGCGCACGGTGATGCCGGTGGCAATCGGCCTCTCGGGCTATCCGCCGGGACGCTATCTGCTGCTCAACGGTATCGGCGCCGCGATCTGGGCCACCGCACTGGCTGCTGCTGCTTACCATTTCGGCGCCGTGCTCGAAGGCATGCTCGGCAGCATCAAGAAGTATGAGTTGTGGGTACTGGGCGCGCTGTTGATACTCGGCCTGGGCCTGTGGCTGCGCCGCCGGTTCAAGAATGCCCGGCTGGCGAAAAAGGTTTACGAGGAAGAACAGGCCGAGCTGCTGGCCAAGGCCGAACGGCACAAAACCGAAATGACCAACGCCGCCGATCCTAAGACGCCAGCCGAGTAAGTCGCTGGCGGCAGCCATACAGCGCGATGCCGCTGAGCAGGCTGTAACAGAGCAGACCGATCCATATCCCCGGGCTGGCCGGCCACAGCCCGACCAGCGGCGCCAGCCACGCCAGCGGCAGGTTCGATGCCAGCCGCAATACTTCCAGTTTGCCCGCCCAGGGGCGATTCTCCAGGGCCACGCCCAACACGAACAAACCGAACGCCACCGCGCCCCAGCCCAGTACCAATGCACGGGTGGGCAGACTGTGTTCCAGATTCATCAGATAACTGCCCAGCGCCACATAGACGCCAAACTGCAACCCCACGTACCACTGCTGACGGCTGTTCAGCGGCACTTCGAATTTGCGGAACTGACTCAGGTCCGGCTTGTTCATCGGTAACTTCGCCGCGACGTCTGCCGGACGCCAGCCGGTGCGCATGAACCAGATGCGGATCTTGTCCCACACATGCTCGGCACGGCGCGCATCGTCCCACAGCTGCGCGTAGAACTGCAGGTTGGCCCACAACGGATTCCAGCTTGCCAGCGGTGTGGTCACGCCGAAAATCACCGGTTCGTTGTCGTCCTCTTCCTGGAACGAGCCGAACAGACGGTCCCAAATAATGAACACCCCGCCGTAGTTGCGATCCATGTAGAGAGCGTTCTGTGCATGGTGGGCCCGATGATTGGACGGCGTGACGAAGCACCACTCGAACCAGCCGAGCTTGGGAATGTGCCGGGTATGGACCCAGAACTGATACAGCAGATTCAGCGCCGCAACGCTGACGAACACCAGCAAAGGCACCCCGAACACGGCCATCGGCAGGTAGAAGATCCAGCTCAGCAGAAACCCGGTGCTGGTCTGGCGCAAGGCCGTGGAAAGGTTGTAGTCCTCGCTTTGGTGATGCACCGAATGCGCCGCCCAGAGAATGTTCCGTTCATGACCCATGCGATGCAGCCAGTAATAGCAGAAATCATAGAAGACAAAGGCAAACACCCAGACCCAGACGCTGTCCGCAGGCAAGCTGAACAGCGCCAGATGCTCCAGGGCAAACCCATAGGTCACCAGGCCCACGCCCTTGGTCAACAGGCCGGTGGTGGTCGACAACACCCCGGTGCTGATGCTGTTCACCGCATCGGCCAGGCGATAGTTGCTCACCCCGCGCCAACGGTCGGCGATGAGCTCCACCGCAATCAACACGAAGAAAAACGGTACCGCATACAGGATGAAGTTCATGACGCGCCCTGGTCGGAATCTGTAGCACAGATCCTAGGTGTAGCCGCGGCTTGATCCTATGGCAACGAACGACAAATTAGAGGACATTTAGCGCCATGAATCTGGAGAGAAACCCATGAGCAAAAAAGTTGCAGTGATCCTGTCCGGTTGCGGCGTGTACGACGGCGCCGAGATCCACGAGAGCGTCATCACCCTGTTGCGCCTCGACCAGCGCGGTGCCCAGGTACAGTGCTTCGCCCCGAACATCGCGCAATTGCATGTGATCAATCACCTGACCGGTGAGGAAATGCCCGAGTCGCGCAACGTGCTGGTGGAATCGGCACGCATCGCCCGGGGCAACGTCAAGGATCTGCGCGAGGCCGATGTCGAGGACTTCGATGCGCTGATCGTGCCTGGCGGTTTCGGTGCGGCGAAGAACCTGTCGAACTTCGCCATCGAAGGCGCCGGCTGTACCGTGCAGCCGCAAGTGCTGGCGCTGGCCGAAGCCTTTGCCGAAGCGGGCAAGCCTGTTGGCCTGATCTGCATCTCGCCGGCACTGGCCGCGAAGATCTACGGCCCGGGCGTGACCTGCACCATCGGCAACGATGCCGACACGGCCGCCGCCATGAACAAGATGGGCGCCACCCATGAAGACTGCGCGGTGACCGATATCGTCGAAGACAAGGCACGCAAACTGGTGACCACCCCAGCGTACATGCTGGCGCAGACGATCAGTGAGGCGGCCTCCGGGATCAACAAGCTGGTCGACCGCGTCCTCGAACTGACCCACGAAAACGACGCCTGATCTTGGTCGAATACACACCCAATGTGGGAGCGGGCTTGCTCGCGAAGACGTCAGGTCAGACAACTATTCGTTGAATGACACACCGCCTTCGCGAGCAAGCCCGCTCCCACAAGGGATTTGTGTAGTGTTCAGGTTGTGCGGGCGAGCCTGGTGAGGATCCGGTCCAGCGCATTGGCAAACGCCTGCTTCTCGCGGTCACCGAACGGCGCCGGCCCGCCGCTGACCTGGCCCTGCTCGCGCAGATCGGTGAACAGGTTGCGAGTCGCCAGCCGCTCACCCATGTTCTGCGCGTCGAACTCCTTGCCTCGCGGGTCCAGCGCTGCAACGCCCTTCTTCACCAGCCGGTCGGCCAGCGGGATGTCGCTGCAGATCACCAGTTCGCCCGGCACCGCGTGTTCCACCAGGTAATCGTCCGCCGCATCCGGGCCGCTCGGTACCACGATCAACTTGACGATCGCCAGCGCCGGTTTGCTCTGCGGCTGCCCCGCCACCAGCACCACTTCAAAGCGGCGCTTTAGGGCGAACTTCACCACCAGCTCCTTGGCCATCTTCGGGCAGGCGTCGGCATCGATCCATACGCGCATCATCTCAAGCAGCCACTCGGCGCTTTTCAGCCACCCAACTGCGGCCATACAGCACGATGATCGCCGCGATCGCCACGGCCTGCGCCGTCAACGAATACGCATCGGCATGAATCCCCAACCAGTCGAAATCGAAGAACGCCACCGGCCGCGTGCCAAAGATCCCGGCTTCCTGCAACGCCTTCACGCCGTGACCGGCGAACACCACAGACAACGCGCACAGTAGCGCCGCGTTGATGCTGAAGAACAGCGCCAGCGGCAGTTTCGCCGAACCGCGCAGGATCACCCACGCCAGACCGAACAGCAGCACCAGCGCCGTCGCACCGCCCGCCAACACCGCGTTGTGCCCGGCAGGACCGGCCTGCAGCCACAGGGTTTCGTAGAACAGGATCACTTCGAACAGCTCGCGATACACCGAGAAGAACGCCAGGATCGCAAACCCGAAACGCCCGCCTCCGCCAACCAGACTCTGCTTGATGTAATCCTGCCAGGCCGCCGCGTGCCGACGGTCGTGCATCCACACCCCGAGCCACAACACCATGACGCTGGCGAACAGCGCCGTGGCGCCTTCCAACAATTCACGCTGAGAGCCGCTGACATCGATCACATAGGCCGCCAGCGCCCAGGTGCCAAGGCCGGCCAGCAACGCCAGCCCCCAGCCGACGTTGACGCTGCGCACCGCCGATTGCTGGCCGGTGTTGCGCAGGAACGCGAGGATCGCCGCCAGCACCAGAATCGCTTCCAGACCTTCGCGCAGCAGAATCAACAGACCGGAGATGTAGCTCAACGACCAGCTAAGACCATCGCTGCCCAACAGGCCGGCAGACTCCTTGAGCTTGGCCTTGGCCGCGTCCAGACGCTGCTCGGCCTGCTCCACCGGCAAGCCGTCCTGCAGCGATTGCCGATAGGCCATCAGGGATTTTTCGGTGTCCTTGCGCACGTTGGCGTCGACGTTGTCCAGCGAGCTTTCGACCAGTTCGAAGCCTTCCAGATACGCCGCCACCGACAGGTCATAGGCCTGATCGTGCTCACCGGCGCGGTACGCCGCCAGGCTCTTGTCCAGAGTCGCGGCGGTGTAGTCGAGCAACTGCGCCGGGCCACGCTTGACCTGCGGCGGCTGCGCCCTTTGCGCACGGAAGATCGCGGCGGCTTCAGGGCCCTCGGCAGCCTGCACCTCGACCGGGGTCTGGCGGGCCAGATCGGCGATGTTGTAGGTCTTGTCGGATTTGGCAGTGGCCGGATCGGCGCTGAACTGCGCGATATAGGTCGCCAGATCCCAGCGCTGACGGTCGTCCAGTTGATCGGCGAACGCCGGCATGTCAGTGCCTTCGACGCCCTGGCCGAGGGTGCTGTAGATCGCATACAGGCTCAGGTGATCCATCCGCGCGGCGTCGCGCAGATTGGCCGGTGCCGGCGTCATGCCGAGGCCCGCCGGGCCGTCGCCGGCACCCGCGTCGCCGTGGCACACCGAGCAGTTTTGCGCGTAGAGCGGCGCACCACGGGTCGGATCAGGCGTGATGATCGGGGCCTGGCTGACTTCATAAGCCACCGCCAGTTTCGCCCCCAGTTGCCGGGCCTGACGGGCGACGTCTGCACCGTCCTGTTTCGCCGTGATCGCGGTGTGCAAGGCAGTCACGCCTTGTTCCAGCGCCGCTTTCTCAGGCTTGGCCGGCAGGCCGGCGATCAACCCCTGCAGCACCTGAGTGAATTCCAGCTGCTCGCGGTACTCGCCGTCGTCGATGACTTTGCCTGCCTCTACCGTCGGCGGGTAATCGGCGCTGATGTAATCGAGCAGGTGCAGCGCTTGCGGCGCGCCTTCCACGGTGTCGGCCAGCAGATTGAAGCTGCTCAGGGCGCACAACGGGAACACCAGCCAGGCCAGAAATCGGGACGCGGCAGTCATGAATGAGTCTCAAGTGGAAATGCGAAGTTACATATTGTTCACTTCGAGCGCGATTCCCTCAAGCTTTCTCTCCAATACCCGGCACATGGCCACTGCCCACCCCTATAATCCTTCACCTTTCGCCTCTCTGCTCCAGGAAGAGCTGCACTCCATGCGCCAACGCCTGCTACTCCCGGTATTCATCAGCACGATCCTGCAACTGAGCGGATGCGCCGCCTACCGCAATTACGACCTGGAAATGCAGCAGACCAATGACCGGTTGATGCTCGGCGACTATCAGGGCGCCCTGGATGTGCTGGAGTGGCACAACCCGTGGGAAGACAAGGACCTGCTCTACTACTTCGAGAAGGGTTCGATTCTCAGCTTCGCCAACGCACGCCCACAGAGCCAGAAAGCCTGGCGCAGCGCCGACCGGATGGTGTTCCAGCGTGAAGAAGCCGTGCCTTCCGCCCCCATGAAGCTGCTCAACCGGTTTGCCTATGAAATGGGCACCATGCTGGTCAACGACAAGCTCAGCCGCTACGAGGGCTATGACTACGAAAAGGTCATGCTGACCACACAGATGGCCCTCAACCAATTGGGTGAAAGTGATTTCGACGGCGCCCGGGCAGACATCAAGAAGACCCACGAACGTGAAGCACTGATCGCCCGCCAGCGGGAGCGCCAGTATGAAGAGCTCGAGGAACAGGCCAAAGCTCAAGGCATCGTCGTGCAATACAAGGATCTGCAGGGCTATCCCGTCACCACCCTGGATGCGCCGGCGGTGATTGAACTGAAGAACGGCTACCAGAGTGCCTTCAGCCATTACCTGGCCGGGTTCACCTATGAAGCGCTGGGTGAACGGGATCTGGCCGCACCGGGCTATCGCCAGGCGATCGAGTTGCGCCCGAACACGCCCTTCCTCGAACAGGCGTTGCGCAATCTCGACAAACCGCCGGCCAAGGACGATGAAAGCGATGTTTTGATCGTCGTCCAGAGCGGTCTGGCGCCGGCCCGCAGCTCGGTAACGGTGCCTATCCCGGTGCGGCTCAATGAAAATCTGGTCATTACCGCGCCGATCTCGTTTCCCATCCTGGTGCCGGACACCGTCACACCGGCGTTCGACCACATCCTGGTGGATGGCCGCAAACGCCCGCTGACCGTGATCAACAGCGTCACCGACATGGCGTTTCGTACGCTGCGCGATGACATGCCGGCGATCATTTCCCGGGCGATGTTCCGCGCCAACATGGCCGCCATCTCCCAGGCCCAGGAAAACGAACGCAATCCGGCCAAGGCCTCACTAGTTGTCACCGAGCACGACCCCTTTGAGGAGGCCGACACCAGAACCTGGCGCACGCTTCCCGACAAGACACTGGTGGCACGCATACGGCTGAAGAAAGGCGATCATCAATTCAATGCGCCCAATGCACCCGGAGCGTCATCGGTCACCCTGCGCATTGATCGCGATCACCAGCTGGTCAACCTGCGGGTTCTGAGAGATATCGCCAACGTAATCGGCAATGCCAGATTGCCGGATAAGTAATGGCACCCAACTAAACGATGCAATTAAAAAGCTATTACATGGCCAGCATCGCCCGCTTATAATGCCGCGCCCGCGCTATCGCGTTGCGGCATTAAAGCTCCTCTTTTTATGAGGAATTGGCAGGAGGCCAGCGCCACTGCCGATCGGTCCCAGCAGCCCGACCCGCACCCGAGGCTGTCGCTACTCATGGAAGAAGTACCCCATGGCATTTCGCGCCCCCACTCTGATCGCGCTCAGCGCTGTCACCCTGCTGTCCGGCTGTTCGGCGTTTCGCAACTACGATTCCGAACTGGCCCAGACCAACCAGCAACTGGCTACCGGCAACGTCGACGCCGCCCTGACCCTGCTGGAAAAGAACAACACCGGCCCGGATAAGGACCTGCTCTATTACTTCGAGAAGGGTGAACTGCTGCGCGCCAAGGGCGATCTGTCCGGCAGCCAGAATGCCTGGACCAGCGCCGACCAGGTGGTGGGCAAGTGGGAAGATTCGGTCAAGCTCGACACCGACAAGTACCTGGCTCAGTTCGGCAGTTTCCTGGTCAACGACAAGGTGCGCCGCTACGAAGGCTACGACTACGAAAAAGTCATGCTGACCACGCAGATGGCCCTGAACCTGCTGGCAGTCAACGACTTCGACGGCGCCCGCACCGCGATCAAGAAGACGCACGAACGTGAAGCGGTGATCGCCGACCTGCGCGACAAGGAATACCTCAAGAGCGAAGAGGAAGCCGAGAAGGAAGGCATCAAGACCGAATACAAGGACTTGCAGGGCTACCCGGTGGCCAGCCTCGACGCGCCGGAAGTGGTCGGCCTGAAGAACAGCTACCAGAGTGCGTTCAGCCATTACCTGGCCGGTTTCGTCTATGAAGCCCTGGGCGAGAAAGACCTCGCTGCGCCGGGCTACCGCAAGGCTGCCGAGCTGCGCCCGAACACCCCGCTGCTGGAGCAGGCGCTGGTCAATCTCGACAAACCGGTCAAGAGCGACGACAGCGACATCCTGATCGTGGTGCAAAGCGGTCTGGCGCCGGCCCGCGATTCGATCCGCGTGCCGTTGCCGCTGCCAATCTCCAACAACGTAGTGATTACTCCGCTGTCGTTCCCGATCATCAAGCCTGACACCTCCACCGCGACGTTCGCGCAGATCGGCGTCGATGGCCAACAGGTCGACCTGACCGCACTGAACAGCACCACCGCCATGTCCCGCCGCGCCCTGCGCGATGACATGCCGGGGATCATCCTGCGCACCACCGTACGCGCGATCACCAAAGGTGTGGCGCAGAAGAAGATCAACGAAACCAACCCGCTGGCGGGTCTGGCGGTGGGTATTTCTTCAGCTGTGCTCGAAGGTGCCGATACCCGTACGTGGCGTACCCTGCCGGACACCACACAAGTGGTCCGTCTGCGCTTGAAGAAAGGTGAGCACCTGGTCACTCTGCCGAGCGCCGTCGGTGGCTCTCAGGTCAAGGTCACCGTCGACCAGCGTTACCAGGTGATCACCCTGCGCGCCGTCGGCAATCAGGTGTTCGCTGCCGGCATCGCCGCCCACGTCACCCCGAGCGCTGGCGCCACCGCCGTGGCCAGCCTCAAACAACCTTAAGAACGGAGTCTTTGCATGCGCTTCAAACTCATCGCCGTCGCCGCCCTCGCCCTGTTGGCGAGCGGTTGCGCCACACCGCCACCACCGGAGCCGGGCAGTGCCGCGAGCAAGGTCGTGGCCATGGGCCCGCAGAAACACATCGTGGTCGGCGCGATGCGCGTGGCTCGCGAAAACGGCTTCATGACCGTCAACGTGCAGTTGAGCAACACCCTCAACAGCAACAAGACGTTCTACTACCGCTTCGCCTGGCTCGGCGCGGAAGGTTTCCCGATCGCCGAAGAAGAAGTCTGGAAGAGCCAGATGATGTACGGCGCCCAGACCAGCTTCATCCAGGGCATTGCCCCGACGCCGAAAGCCGTGGATTTCCGTCTGGAACTCAAGACGCCTTAAGCCCGACACCCTATTCCCGATTCAGAGAGCATTCCCATGTTTGCACGCTTTTCCTTCATCGCCGTCCTCGCCCTGCTGGCCAGCGGTTGCGCCAACACTTCGCCGACCCTGGGCAGCAAGAACATCAGCTACGGCGACACCAAGGCCGTTGAAACCGTGACCAACGAGTTCGGTTCCACCGACCTGCAGATGATCGCCGAGTCGATGACCCGTTCTCTGGCCCAGTCCGGCATTCTGCAGGGTCGCCCTGTGGTGCAGGTCTACGACGTGAAGAACAAGACCAGCGAATACATCGACACTCGCGAAATCACCACCAGCATCAAGACCCAGCTGATGAAGTCCGGCACCGCCCGTTTCGCCAGCGACAACACCGCGATGCAGAGCCAGGTCGACCAGCTCAAGCTGCAAAACCAGAGCGGCCTGTACAAGAAGAGCACCGTGGCCAAGACTGGCAACATGATCGCCGCCAAATACCGTCTTGAAGGTTCGATCAGTTCGATCGTCAAGCGCAGCAGCGACTACAAGGACGTCTTCTACAAATTCAGCCTGCAACTGATCGACGTTGAAAGCGGTCTGGCCGAGTGGATGGACGAGAAAGAGATCCGCAAAACCACGGAGCGTTAATCGATGCGCACATGGATTGGCATGATGGCCCTGGCTTGCGCGTTCAGCGTGCAGGCGGCCCCGAAAGTCGCGGTGACGGATCTGGCATATCAGGAACGTGTGGAGCAATACATCCACATCGTTTCTGCGCAGAACAATTACCGTGAGGGTTACTACAGCTCCAGCGGTTCTTCGAGCTACAACGAACTCGAAGCCACCACCAGCTATATCGAACAGACCGAACTGCGTAAATTCACCGGCGACATCAAGGGTGAAATCCTGCGTACCGGCATGTTCCAGCTGGTGCAGGGCACGCCGTACACCGCGTCGTCCAAGGGTGACGTCTACGACGTGATCAAGCGGATCAAGGCCGGTAACTTCAAGGGTGCCGACTACGTGCTGTTCGGCACCGTGTCGGACATCGACTTCACCCAGGACGTGAACGAGCTGGCCAATACCGACAGCTATTCCGCCGTACTGGGCCTGACGCTGGTGGCCGATTTCAGCCTGATCAACACCAAGACCTTCGAAATCACTTCGGCCTTCACGGCGATGGGTGAAGCGCAGGACACCAAACTGGTGAACCACCGCGACATCAGGATCTCGCTCAACCGCCCGCGGGTGGTGCGTGACGTGTCGAAGGCGCTGGGCGAAGACGTGGCCGGACAGCTGAGCATGCAGCTCGGCGGCGGAAGCTACGAGCAGCCGCGTGAGCCGCAGCAACGCAACAATCTGCCGCGAGATACCGCGCCGGTAATCCTGCGCTGATCAACCGCCGGAAACGAAAAAGGCGACCTGAAAAGGTCGCCTTTTTTGTGCCTGTACGCTTTATGCGGCCGCTTTGCGCAACGTCGCCATGAACGCCGCCGCGCCGATGAACAGCCCGGCAAAGGTGCGGTTCATACGTCTTTGCTGGGTCGGTGTGCGCAGCAGACGCAGCACCTTCGACGCCAGACCGGTGTAGCCGGCCATGACGATCAGATCGACCGCGATCATGGTCACACCGATCACCACGTACTGGATAAATAACGGGGCATGCGGATTGATGAACTGCGGCAGCACCGCGAGCATGAACACCAGGGCCTTGGGGTTGCTGATGTTCACCAGAAACCCACGAAACACCAGAGCCAGCGGCTTGCCGATCGGCCGAACCGCTGCGTCGTCACTCATATCCATCGGCTGTGCCCGCCATTGCTTGATCGCAAGGTAAACCAAGTAGGCAACACCGAACCATTTGATCGCGTGAAACGCTGTGGCCGAAGCGGTGAGGATCGCGCCGACGCCGGCGCCCACAATAGCAATCTGCATAGCCAGGCCGATCTGCAGGCCCAAGGCATTCCAGTAACCGCGCCAGAAACCGTACTGCAGGCCGCTGGACATCGACGCAATGGCGCCGGCACCCGGAGAAAGACTGATCACCCAGCAGGCGGCAAAAAACGCCAGCCATGTTTGAAGCTCCATCGCACACCTCGACTCAGACTCGTGACAATCCTCAAAACTAATGCGGTTTGGACTGGATGACTACCGTTTTTTTGTCGGATGTTGTGGCCGCCGACCAACGTGGCCGGCGTCCGATCACTTTTCGAAACCGCTGGAAGGAAAGACATCCGTGCCGCGCCAGCGTCGCACCGAACGTTGGAAGAACAGGCTGTTGGGTACTTGCACCATGGCGCTGCCGGTACCGAGTTCTTCAGCCTCGATCAACGTGGTGTAGAGCAGATTGATCGCCACCACCCGGCCTTTAACGCCCGGCTTGTCGGTGGTGTCGACCAGTTCGACCACATCGCCAAGACGGAACGGGCCGACGGTGAAGATCAGAATCGCGCAGAGCAGGTTCGACAGCACACTCCACATGGCGAAGAACGCCACCGCCGCCACCGCGACGAAGCCCGACAGTGCGGTCCACAGCACTGTGGCCGAGACCCCGAGTCGTTCCAGCACGAAGATCAGCGCACTGCCCATGATCAGCCAGCGCAGACCACCCCGCAGCGGCATCAGCAACTGCGGCGGGAACGGATACTTCTCGCCCAGGCGAGTCAGGAATCGGGCGACGACGCGCTGGGCGAAGTAGCCGGCCAACAGGATCAGCAGAATCTGCACGCCGAGCCAGATCGGCTCGACCCACATCGCCGGCAATGGAAGTTTGAAGGCTTCCATCAGGACAACGCCTCCAGCTCCGCCTGCATGCTTTCCAGGGTTTCCAGGGCTTGCATCCACGCTTCTTCAAGTTCGCCTTCGCGGACTTTCAGCTTGGCCTGTTCGGCCAGCAGGTCACGCAATTCGTTCTTGCGTGCCGGCTCGTAGAGGTCGCTGTCGCCAAGACTGGCATCGACCTTGGCCAGTTTCTCGTGCAGCTTGCCGAGCTCGGCTTCAAGCTTGTCGGCTTCGCGCTTGTGCGGCGCCAGTTGCTGACGCAACGCAGCGGCGGCCTGACGCTGGGCCTTCTTGTCGGTCTTGTCCGGGTTGACCGGTGTGTTGCTGACCGGGGCGTTGCGCTGACGGTACTCGACCAACCAACGAGCGTAGTCCTCAAGGTCGCCATCGAACTCCTCGACCTTGCCGTCCGCGACCAGGAAGAAGTTGTCGGTGGTGCTCTTGAGTAAATGCCGATCGTGGGAAACCACCAGCACCGCGCCGCTGAATTCCTGCAACGCCATGGTCAGCGCCAGGCGCATTTCCAGATCGAGGTGGTTGGTCGGTTCGTCGAGCAACAACAGGTTCGGCCGTTCCCAGGCGATCAACGCCAGGGCCAGACGGGCCTTTTCGCCACCGGAGAAATTCAGCACCGGTTCGTCGATCCGTGCGCCACGGAAGTCGAAACCACCAAGGAAATCGCGCAGGGTCTGCTCGCGCTCGGTCGGCGCCAGACGCTGCAAGTGCAGCAACGGGCTGGCCTTGGAATCCAGCGAATCGAGCTGATGCTGGGCGAAGTAGCCGACCACGGTGTTCTCACCGCGAGTCAGGCGCCCGGCCAGCGGCGACAGCTCGCCGGCAAGGTTCTTGATCAGGGTCGATTTACCCGCGCCGTTGGGGCCGAGCAAGCCGATCCGCGCGCCGGGGGTCAGTTGCAGCTTGACCTTCTCCAGCACGGTTTTCTCGCCATAACCCAGACGTGCATCGGACAGATCGATCAACGGGCTGGAGATCTTGGTCGACTCGCGGAACACGAAGTCGAACGGCGAGTCGACGTGGGCCGCCGACAGCTCTTCCATGCGCTCCAGCGCCTTGATCCGGCTCTGGGCCTGACGGGCCTTGGTGGCCTGGGCCTTGAAGCGGGCAATGTAGCTTTCCATGTGCGCACGCTGTGCCTGCTGCTTCTCGTAGGCCTGTTGCTGCTGGGCCAGACGTTCGGCTCGGGCGCGTTCGAACGCGGTGTAGCCGCCACGGTAGAGCGTCAGCTTGCGCTGATCGACGTGGGCCACGTGATCGACCACTTCATCGAGGAAGTCTCGGTCGTGAGAAATCAGCAGCAAGGTGCCGGGGTAACTTTTCAGCCACTCTTCAAGCCAGATGATGGCATCGAGGTCCAGGTGGTTGGTCGGTTCGTCCAGCAGCAACAGGTCTGATGGGCACATCAAAGCCTGCGCAAGGTTCAGACGCATCCGCCAGCCACCAGAGAAATCTCCTACCTGACGATCCATCTGCTCATTGGTGAACCCGAGACCGGCGAGCAACTTGCGGGCCCGCGCATCGGCGGTGTAGCCGTCGGCGCTGTCGAGCTCGGCGTGCAGACGGGCCAGCGCTGTGCCGTCGTGGGCCTCTTCGGCTGCCGCGAGCTCACGCTGTACTTCGCGCAGACGCAGGTCGCCGTCGAGCACATAATCGACCGCCAGGCGCTCAAGCGTGTCGACCTCCTGGCGCATGTGGGCGATACGCCAGTCGGCCGGCAACAGGCAGTCACCCGAGTCCGGGTGCAACTCACCGCGGAGCAAGGCGAACAGGCTGGATTTGCCGGCGCCGTTGGCACCGATGAGGCCGGCTTTGTGGCCGGCGTGCAGGGTCAGCTCGGCGTCTTCTAGCAGACGTTGCGGGCCACGCTGTAAAGTCAGGTTCTGAAGTCGGATCATAATGGCGGCGGAGTCTACCAGCTTCGTTCGCAACTGGCGCGAGTAGCACGATGTCCTCTGACCTATGGAGCTTTGCCCTTGCCGTCTACGCCCGTCCCGGCGTGGAGGATGCTTGCCTGCGCCTGCAATCGGCGGGGGCCAATGTGTGCCTGATGCTGTGCGGTTCATGGCTGGAACAACGCGATGCGAACTGCGACGAGGCACGTGCGCGGCAGCTTCTGGAACTGACAGAGCCCTGGGACCGGGACGTCGTGCAACCGTTGCGCGCATTGCGCATGCAGTGGAAAACCCTGGCTGACACCGATCCGGTGCTCAAGGGGATGCGCGAGCAGATCAAGGGATTGGAGCTGGAGGCGGAGCGTGCGCTGCTGTCGCGACTTGAAGGCGCAGCGCAAGGCTGGAAGCGTCATTCGAAGGAATCAAGTGACTGGTTGGAAGTACTGGCCGGCCCTGCGGCCCACCTGAACCGCGACGCGCTGCAAGTGCTGCGCGTCGCGGCGACCGGCGCTTAGGAAGCGCTGGAAGGGTTGCTGGCGACGCCCGACACCGGCGCCGGGGATGGCGTGGTTGGGGTGGTCGAGGTAGTGGCGGGTGCAGGAGCTGCGGTCGCAGCCGGAGTTGACGGTGCGGCAGGTTTGGCAGCAGGCGCCGTGGCCGGTTTCGCTGCAGCTGGTTTTGCTGCTGGCTTGGCAGCGGCAGGTTTCTTCACCGCAGGTTTTGCTGCTGGCTTGGCAGCCGCTTTAGCGGCGGTCGCTGGCTTGGCTGCGGTTGCTGCAGGCTTCGCGGCGGCAGCCGGTTTGGCCGCCGGTTTTGCAGCGGGTTTGGTTGCCGCTTTTGCCACAGGCTTGGCGGCTGGTTTCGCCGCCGCTTTGGCAGCAGGTTTGGCAGCAACCGGTTTGGCAGCGGTTTTCGCCGCAGGCTTGGCAGCAGCCGTTTTGGCGGCCGGTTTAGCGGCTGGTTTAGCGGCGGCTTTAACGGCTGGTTTTGCTGCTGGTTTAGCGGCCACTTTGGTGGCTGGCTTGGCAGCAGGTTTTGCAGCGGCGGTTCTGGCCGGAGCCGCCTTCGCAGCAGCGGTTTTCGTCGCTGGTTTGGCGGCTGGTTTTGCAGCAGCCGGTTTGGCGGCAGCTGGTTTGGCCGCTGTGGTTTTCGCCGCAGGTTTGGCAGCGCTGGCTGCTGCGGGTTTTTTCGCGGCTGGTTTTGCAGCGGCTTTCACTGGGGCTTTCGCAGGCGCTTTGGCCGGTGTTTTCGCTGCAGGTTTGGCGGCCGCTTTTTTCGCAGGCGCCGCTGCAGGTTTAGCGGAACGCAGGGACAACGCCTTGCCAACAGCCTCTTGAACACGGCCGACACCCTGGGCCAGTTTCAGGCTTTCCTGGGCATCGCGCTTGAGTTGCAGAATGTAGCTGCGGGTATCGGACTGACGCTCCTTCAGCGCATCGAGCAGATCTTCGAGTTCCTTCACGGCAGCCTTGGCCTTGGTCTGCGCCTTGGCTTTACCGGCCGCTGCTGCGTCCTGCAATTTGGTGCGGGATTTGTGCAGTTTTTCTTGCGCCTTGCCGCGTTGTTTTTCCAGTTTGGCGAGCAGTTTTTCAGCATCAGCCAAGGCTTGGGAGCAAGCGTTTTCCAGATGCTCGAGCAGGCTGCCCGAGAGTTGTTGGAGTAAATGCAACGGAGTGTTTACAGGCTTCTTGGTGGCCGACATGGTTTACCTCCTGGCTGACGTGAGTGCGGCTCATACTAGACCTCTGCTGCTACCGCCGCTAGGGCATGTTGACAGTATCGAAAGCACTCGGTTGCAGGCTTGCGAAAAACTTCTGCGCATTGGCAAAAGCAGTTCACCGTTGCAGACGTTCGCGCTGGCATAATCCACCGCAATTCTGGATGGAGAGTGCCCATGTCGCGCTACCTTTTTTTATCCCTCTGCATGATTTTTTCCGTGGTTCAGGCCGACGAAAAAACCACTGCAAATGATGCCCACGATCTGGCTTACAGCCTCGGTGCCAGCCTCGGTGAACGACTGCGTCAGGAAGTGCCGCAGCTCCAGATCCAGGCGCTTATCGAAGGTCTGCAACAAGCCTATCAAGGCAAGCCGCTGGCACTGAGCGAGGCGCGCATCGAGCAGATCCTGGCCGATCACGAATCGCAGACAGCCGAGCAGGCAGCCATGCCTTCGACTGAAGCGGCGATGGAAAACGAGCGGCGTTTTCTCACCGCCGAAAAAGCCAAACCGGGTGTGAAGGAGCTGGCCGACGGCATCCTGTTGACCGAGCTGACGCCGGGGAATGGCACGAAGGCCGGCCCGGATGGAAAAGTGCAGGTGCTGTACATCGGTCGACTGCCCGACGGCACCGTGTTCGATCAGAACACCCAGCCGCAGTGGTTCAATCTCGACAGTGTGATCGCCGGCTGGCGCACCGCGCTGCAGAACATGCCGGTCGGCGCGAAGTGGCGTCTGGTGATCCCATCGGATCAGGCTTATGGCGCCGACGGTGCCGGTGACTTGATCGCGCCGTTCACACCGTTGGTGTTCGAAGTGGAATTGCGCGGCGCGACCAGTTGATCGCCCAATAAAAAACGGTGCGCCTGGGGCGCACCGTTTCTGTGTCTTGCGAGTTTCGATTCAGGCCTGAACCGAATCCTCTTCCTTGTGTGCGGTATGCAGCACTTCGATCAGGCAGTCTTCCAGTTCGAAGCGTTCGTGGAGCAGACCGCCCAGCTCCTTGAATTTCTCCGCAACGCATTTGCCTTCATCGCAAAGGTCGTTGAACGCGAGCAGTTTTTCGGTGATGACATCGATCCGCGGATAGATCGTCTCGGCCAGTTCCAGGCCGCGCTTGTCGTTGAACGCCTTGGCCTCGCCAGTGAGCTGTTCGTAGATTTCGAAGTGGCCGGCCGAGACGTAATCGACCAGCACGCCGCAGAACTCCTGCAAGGGCTTTCGATCCTCGGACAGCGCTTGAGGCTTGGCGCCCAGCCTGTCATAGGCAGCGATCAATTCCTCACGCTCCTGCAGCCAGCGGTCGATCAGCAGATGAACTCCACCCCAACGTTCCTGAGCATTCTGACAACTTTCGAGCATGGCGATCTCTCTTCCCTTGTGGGTCATGCTGCCCTACACCCGCGCCCCTTCTTGTGGCTATTGCTTTGAGAGGCGGCCGGGCAGAGCGTCATCGAGCAACATAATTCCAATGACACGTGCGGGCCAGATTATGCCCGCACGCCTATGGCTTCAAGGTACGCAGGAGAGAAAGTTCATACAAGTGTTTAATCCCTGACCAGCGCCGGGTGCGACGGTTGGCCGCTGAGTGGTCGCTGCAAAGCCATCCAGACCTGTCGCAGCAACTGGTAAGCGGCAAGGATCGACATCCCCACGAAGAACAGCAGGCTCCACTCCGGAATGCTCAGATCGAACAGCGTCCAGGACAATTCCGTGCAATCGGCAGTGTCATTGAACATACGCATCAGTGCGCATAACCACGGCAGGCTGCTGAACAATTCCTGGGGATCTGGCGTGCAATGCGCCAGCCTCTGCAGCGAATCACCTTGCAACAACACTTGCCGCCAAGCCGCCGTCATACCGCCGAGACTGCTCAGCAACACCGTTATCCAATACATGGACAGACCGAAACGCTGAGGTCCATGGATCGCCGCCACTCCACAAAAAACGGTGAGTGCGCTCATGAACAGACGCTGGACCAGGCACAGACTACAGGGCACCAGACCGATTGCGTATTCGAGGTAATAGGAAGCTCCCAGGGCCAGAATCCCCGCAGTGAAAGCCATAAAGAACAGGGAACGTGAGCAGGCCAACGACATGGCTTATCCGTAACAATAAAGACAGGCAGTTACGGTAGAGGAAAGGGCCTTGGGCTTTCAAGGCAGGTCAGTGACGACACTTCACCAGAAGTGTAGGGAAATCCCGACAGACGCAGAAGGATTCGGTGTAGTCCGATGTAGGACTTTGCTCAGGAGGAGATTTACCGGTAACTATTCAGTCACCGGGTAAAAAAGGAGGAGCACGCTCCTCCTTTCTGATCACGCTCGAACGGCTACAGGCAATGGCGCAGCCAGCAGGCGTTCATCCAGCATACCGAGACCTTCCTGGAACAGCAGGTTGCTGCGCTCGGTATCACCCAGTCGAGCCAGCAGACGTGCCAACTCGGCGCACGCTTCCGGATTGCGCTGCACTCGCAGGCTGCTTTCCAGATAGTCCCGCGCCTTGCCCCACAGACTGGCTTGCAGGCATAAACGGCCCAGCGTCAGCAGCAGGCTGGCATCACCCGGATGATCCTTGAGCCAACCTTCAGCCGTCTGCAACTGACGCGCCGGATCGCTGCCTCGCACCAGACCATAAAGGCGCGCCAGATGACTGTCGTACTTGCGCTTGAGCGCCGTGCGCAGCACTTCTTCCGCTTCGACCTGTGCACCCAGCTGGCGCAGCTGCTCGGCGTAGGCCAGCACCAGCGCAGGTTCCTGACGCTGGGCAGACGTCAGTTGCTGCCAGGCCCGATTCAGCGACTGCAAACCGACCGCACCGTCCTCTTCACGCTGGGCCGCCAGGGACAGGTTCTCCCCCCAGGCGCGACGCTCGAGCTCGGTCAGCTCGGCCGGCGGAAGGACTTTGTCCTTGCGCAACTCCGGCAACAGGCGGATCACCGATGACCAGTCACCGCGCTGCTGATGCAGTCGCTGCAAATGGCGCAGGGTCTGGACATTGTGCGGATGGCGCTCGTGCATCGCCTGCAAGGTGACCAGCGCCCCATCGGTATCGCCACGATCGGTCTGCAACTGCGCATGGCTGAGGGCGATCGCCAGCTCGGCCTGCGGCTGACGTTCGAGGGCGCGCTCCAGCAGGCGATCGCTTTCCTCGTAGTTGCCTTGTTCGTTGGCGGCGCGGGCTGCACCCAGGTAATACAGCAACGGTTGACGCTCGGCCTCGGCGGCCCGGTAAAGATGACGCTGGGCACTGGCCCAGCGACCCTCTGCCAGGTCAAGCTGACCGTGCTCGATCGCCACCTGCACGCGACGGCTGCGGTTGCGGCGCGACCATGGATTGACCACGCCGCCGGAGGTCAGCACCAGCTCGACCAGCGCCTTGATGCCCCAGACCAGCAGCCACAGCACCGCCACCAACGCGAGGGTCGCCCACAGGCTCGATTCATAACGAAAGCTTTTGTAGGCGACCAGCACGTAACCGGAATGCTCGGCAATCGCCAGGCCGAGGGCCGCCGTCGCCGCGATCACCAGAAACACGATCACATACAGGCGCTTCATGGTGTCGCCTCCTGCGCGGTGCTGGCGGCCGGCTTGGCGAAGGGTTTCACCGACTCTTCGGCGTTGACGTTACGGCGCTCCAGGTACGCCTGCACCGCGCTCAAGGTTCCGGCGAGATCCGGCGTGTTGACGGTAACCGGCTGCTTGCTCAATTCCGCGACCTGCTCGAGCATGATTTTGCTCTGCGGGTTGTCCGGGTTGAAGTTGCCCGTGAGGACGTCACGCGCTTCTGCCAGCGCCTGGGTGTACACCGGCGCCTGACCGTTGAGCGCGGCCCATTGCGCCTGCTCGAGCGAAAGGCTCAGGGCCAGGCGCACCTGGCTCAGACTCTGGCCGGCGAGCAGCGGCCGGACGTTTTTGTCGGCGTTGAAATCGATGCGGATGTAGCGCGAGATCTGATCCCACCATTGCGCCCAGCGACTGGCGCCGTCGCCATCGGAAGTCAGGCCCAGCAGCGAATCGCCGCGATCCTTGTACTCCGGCGCCAGCTCGGTGAGGCCGATGACCTGATCGCGCAAGGCGCCCAGGCGCAGGAACAGCCCGGTGCGATCCGGCTGCTCGGTACTGCGCAGCGCCACCAGGGTTTTCGCCACTTGCTCGCGGGCGGCGAACGAGCCGGGATCATTCTGCTCGCGCAGGATTTCATCGGCCCCCTGGACCAGCGCCTGGGCGCTGCTGATGTCCTGCAGGGCGGAAAGACGCAGGCTGGCCAGACGCAGCAAGTGCTCGGCCTCGGCCAGACGCCAGTCCTTGCGGCTGGCACCGAGGACGGTTTCCAGACGTTGATTGAGGCGCTGCTGATCGCCCTGAAGTTGCGTCACCAGACGCTGGCGTTCGGCAAGCTCATCGGCGCCGGGCAATTGCCCGAGGCGCTCGGTCAGTCGTTGCTCATTGAGCTTCAGGGTCTGTGCCTGATCGCTCAATGCCTGAACCTGACTCAATTGATTTTGCGTGTTGACCTGCAGATGTCGCACCTGCCAGACACCCCAGCCACCCACCGCAACACCGGCGGCGCCGAGCAGCAGCGCGAGAATGGCCAATCCGTTGCCTCGGCGCGGTTCCGCGGCCGGTGGCGGTGCATCAACCGGCGCATCGATCACAGGTTGAACGTCATCTTTAGGCAAGGCTGTTTCGCTCACGTATCCATCCTTTGCATTAGAGAACGGGCACGGGATGCTCCCGTAACGCCGTCAGCAAGGCCGCAGCACTGGCGCCGCGACAATCCACAACTGTTCGGGCCCCGGCGGCATGTGCCTGCTCGGCGACTCTTGGGCTTGGAACAAACAACGGCAACTGCGCAAGTACAGGCCAGCTGTCGCCGGCCAGTTGGCGCAGGTGCTCGAAACCCTGTCCACTGCTGACCACCAGCCCGTTCAGGCGTTCCGCTGCAATCCTGCGGGGCAGCTCCTGCGGCGGATAGTCCGGCAGGTCGCGACGGTACAACTCCAGATATTCGACACTAGCACCAAGCGCGCGCAGGCGCTCGGCCAGCAGCTCGCGTCCGCCCTCCCCGCGCAGGATCAACACCTGCGAGCCGGGCTCAGCCACCGCCGCCAGCAGACGCGGCATTTGCAGCAAGGCTTCGCTGTCGTCACCCGCTTCGGGGAAGCTCACATCCAGCCCGCGATCGCGAAGGATAGCGGCGGTCGCCGCCCCCACGCTGAACCACGGCATCGTCGGCGTCGCCATACCCAGAGCGTCGAGCAGATCCACCGCGATCCGCGCCGCCGGCTTGCTGACCACGATCACTGCGCTGTAACGCGGCAGTTGCGCAATCGTGTCGCGCATTGTGTCAGAGGCCGGCAGTGGCGTGATTTCCAAAAGCGGCAGACAGCTGCTGAAAATCCCTTGTTCGGTCAGCACGGCAGCGAGCGCCGAGCAGTCTTCCGCCGGGCGCGTCAGCAGCAGGCGCCAGGCGGTCACTCGTGACCTGCCTCGCCGTAGACTGCCTTGAGAATATCGTCAGCGCCCTGGCCGAGCAGGTCTTCGGCAACCTGTACACCGAGCGTCTCGGCTGCCGTACGCGGTGCACGGGCTTGTGCGCTGAGCAGTTTGCCGCCGCTCGGTTCGCCCACCAGACCGCGCAGCCACAACTGATCGCCTTCGAGCACGGCGTAACAGGCGATCGGCACCTGGCAGCCGCCATTCAGGTGCTTGTTGAGCGCCCGTTCGGCGGTGACACGTTCAGCGGTGTCGGCGTGATGCAGGGGTGCGAGCAAGGCGTGGATTTCAGTGTCGGCGCTGCGGCATTCGATACCGACCGCGCCCTGACCACCGGCCGGCAGACTGTCGTCGACGCTGATGGCCGAGGTGATGCGATCTTCGAAACCGAGGCGGATCAGGCCCGCTGCCGCGAGGATGATCGCGTCGTACTCGCCGGCGTCGAGCTTGGCCAGACGAGTATTGACGTTGCCACGCAGGAAGCGGATTTCGAGATCCGGACGGCGCGTCAGCAACTGCGCCTGGCGGCGCAGGCTGGACGTGCCGACGATGCTGCCGGCTGGCAACGCATCGAGGCTGGAATACGTATTGGAGACAAACGCGTCACGCGGATCTTCGCGCTCGCAGATGCAGAACAGACCAAGGCCTTCAGGAAAATCCATCGGCACGTCTTTCATCGAATGCACGGCGATGTCGGCTTCGTTTTCCAGCAGCGCGGTTTCCAGTTCCTTGACGAACAGGCCCTTGCCGCCGATTTTCGACAGGGGCGAATCAAGCAGCTTGTCGCCGCGACTGACCATGGGCACCAGCGTCACCAGCAGGCCCGGGTGGGCGGCTTCCAGACGGGCTTTGACGTATTCGGCCTGCCAGAGGGCCAGTGCACTTTTGCGGGTGGCGATGCGGATTTCGCGAGAGGACATGGATCAATCCGTACTGAATAGATACGGCGGATAATAACAGCTCAGCCAAATCCACTTTGACCTGAATCAGATACGGCGTGGCCTCCCTGGCCTGCGGTGCCTGGTGAAAGGAACGAAGAACCGCCCGGAGCCCGCGGATTAAAGCCCCTGCATCATTTTGCGCACGCCCGCCACATGCCGGCGGCTGACGATCAGCGCGTCACCGTTCAAGCCCTTGAGGAACAACTGGAAGTGGCCCAGCGGTGTCCGTTGCAGACGCTCGATGCGGTCGCGGGCGACCAGCGCGTTGCGGTGAATCCGCACGAAGCGCTCGCCGAATTCGTCTTCCAGCGCCTTGAGCGGTTCATCCAGCAGGACTTCGCCAACTTCATGACGCAAGGTCACGTATTTGTGGTCGGCGATGAAGTACACCACCTGATCCAGCGGGATCAGTTCAATACCTTTGCGGGTACGGGCGCTGATGTGGCTGCGCGGGCCGTTACCGCTTTCGGCGGCAGGACGGGTCAGGGCCGAGAGCTGGGCCCGGTTGGGACGTTCGGCCCGCTTCAGGGCGTCTTGCAGATGTTCGGTTCGCACGGGTTTCACCACATAGCCCACGGCGCTGGCCTGCAGGGCTTCCACGGCAAATTCATCGGGACCTGCGCAAAACACCACGGCCGGCGGGGTTTCGCGTTCGCACAGACGGGCAGCCACCTGCAGGCCATCGAGGCCCGGCATGCGGATATCGAGCAGTACGATATCCGGCTTGTGGCTGTCGATCAGTGCCAACGCCTCTTCGCCATTGGTGGCGCTGGGCTCCAGGACTGTGTACCCCTCGAGCTCGCTCACCATTCGGCTGAGTCGCTCGCGGGCCAGTGGTTCGTCATCAACGATCAGGACATTCATATTGCGCTGGATTCCTGCGTGAGTCTCGCACAAGGATAGCGTAGACAAGTGGAGTGACGTCCGTCACCGCGATCCACGCTAAGACTAGCGTGAGCGCCAAAAAGTGCCGTACGTCGGCCGGCAATATTTGCCGACACCCGCAACGTACCGCCCGACGCCCGTCGCTGACTGCGTTTTACGCAGGGTATGCCAATGGCCAATACACCCACCCCTCTCTCTTCTTATAGTCGGCGGCCGGATCTTTGCCCGATCCGTGGCCATCCGACCCCTATGTCCTACTGTAGACGCTCGTCGGGGCGATATTGCTCAATCGGAAAATATCCTTGCGCAAATCCCCCGGGGACGCCGACGACTATGGCGTACCGAATGAGAAAAAAACGTATCGACCAGTGTCAGCGACAGGATTGGCAACCCTGTTATTATCCGCGCCAGCGTTTCACGCCTTCTTTCTCCAAGCCGATACGAGCGAATTCATGAGCACTGACAAGACCAATCAGTCCTGGGGCGGCCGCTTCAGTGAACCCGTCGACGCCTTCGTCGCCCGCTTCACCGCCTCCGTCACTTTCGACCAGCGCCTGTATCGCCACGACATCATGGGCTCGATCGCCCACGCCACCATGCTGGCCAAGGTCGGTGTGCTGACGGATGCCGAGCGCGACAGCATCATCGATGGCCTGAAGACCATCCAGGGCGAAATCGAGGCCGGCCAGTTCGACTGGCGCGTCGACCTCGAAGACGTGCACATGAACATCGAAGCACGCCTGACCGACCGCATCGGCGTCACCGGCAAGAAGCTGCACACCGGCCGCAGCCGCAACGACCAGGTCGCTACCGACATCCGCCTGTGGCTGCGTGACGAGATCGACCTGATCCTGAGTGAAATCACCCGCCTGCAAAAAGGCCTGCTGGAGCAGGCCGAGCGTGAAGCTGCCAGCATCATGCCGGGCTTCACCCACCTGCAGACCGCGCAGCCTGTGACCTTCGGGCACCACATGCTGGCCTGGTTCGAAATGCTCAGCCGCGACTACGAGCGCCTGGTCGACTGCCGCAAGCGCACCAACCGCATGCCGCTGGGCAGCGCCGCGCTGGCCGGCACCACTTACCCGATCGACCGCGAATACACCGCGCAACTGCTGGGCTTCGACGCCGTCGGCGGCAACTCGCTGGACAACGTGTCCGACCGTGACTTCGCCATTGAATTCTGCTCGGCCGCGAGCATTGCGATGATGCACCTGTCGCGCTTTTCCGAAGAGTTGGTGCTGTGGACCAGTGCGCAGTTCCAGTTCATCGATCTGCCGGACCGTTTCTGCACCGGCAGCTCGATCATGCCGCAAAAGAAAAACCCCGACGTGCCGGAGCTGGTACGTGGCAAGACCGGCCGTGTGTTCGGCGCCCTGATGGGCCTGCTGACCCTGATGAAAGGCCAGCCGCTGGCCTACAACAAGGACAACCAGGAAGACAAGGAACCGCTGTTCGACGCAGCCGACACCTTGCGCGACTCGCTGCGTGCCTTTGCCGACATGATCCCGGCGATCAAGCCAAAGCACGCCATCATGCGCGAAGCGGCGCTGCGCGGTTTCTCCACCGCCACCGACCTCGCCGACTACCTGGTTCGCCGTGGCCTGCCGTTCCGTGATTGCCACGAGATCGTCGGTCACGCGGTGAAGTACGGCGTCGACACCGGCAAGGATCTGGCGGAAATGAGCCTTGAAGAACTGCGTCAGTTCAGCGACCAGATCGAGCAGGATGTGTTTGCCGTGCTGACCCTGGAAGGCTCGGTGAATGCCCGTGACCACATCGGCGGCACTGCGCCGGCGCAGGTCAAGGCTGCCGTTGCCCGCGGTCAGGCGCTGATCGCCAGCCGCTAAAAGCCAAAAACATCGCGAGCAAGCTCGCTGCCACAGATTTCGCGTAGAACACATCATCGTGATTCAACGCGGAACCCTGTGGGAGCGGGCTTGCCCGCGATGACTGGTTTCAAAACGCTAAAAAAAATCTACTTTTTGGCTGCGATCATCGCCAAAAACGCCGGCATCGCCGCATCCTTGTCCGCGGCAATCTTCTGCACGTGCGGATTCTGCTCAAGCCGCTCCAGCAGCGCCTTGGCCTTCGGCATCTGCGCCAGCAAATCCAGCCCGAACAGCTTGTGCCCCACCGCTGCCGCGAGTGGGACGCTGTAGAGAAAGTACAAATCCGCAATGCTGAGGCTGTCGCCCGCCACATACGGGGCGAACTTGCCGTGACGGCCCAGCGCCGCAAAGCCCAGCAGTAATTCAGCCTTGGTTTTCTCCTTGATCGCTTCCGGCAGCGCCGTGCCGAAAAACGCCTCGCCATAGCAGGCTCGGGCCGGCAGCTCGATGTACAGCTCGATTTCCTTGGCTACCGCCAGCACCTGAGCGCGGGCAAACGGCTCGGTCGGCAGCAGCGGCACGCCTTTACCTACACTCTCGAGGTATTCGAGCATCACCATCGTTTCGTTGATGTAACCACCTTCGGCCCCCAGCACCGGTACCTTGCCGCGCGGGCTGATGGCCAGAGACTCAGGCGTAGGCGTCGGGTAGAACGTGACCTCTTCGAACGGCAGGCCTTTTTCCAGCAGCGCCAGCTTGACCATGTTGTAGTAGTTGCTGACGGAGAATCCATAGAGCTTGAACATCACATAGCCTCCAGGCCGTGCGGGGTGGGCAGTGCCTGTTTATAGATCGCACCAGGGATTCGCGCCAGCAGCATCACGCTGCTGAATGCGGGTAAACTGGCGCCTTTCCTTGAGGAGCCTGCCATGAGCGAGCCGACTGACATCGACAATGATGAAGAAGAGTTCACCGAATCGACGCTGATCGAAGCGATCGAGAACCAGATCGAAAGTGACAACCCGCCAGCGGCCAAGGCAACCTTCAACAAACTGACGCTGGTCGGCTACGAGCGTGACGACATTCTGAACCTGATGGCCCACGTGCTGGCCTACGAAATCGACGCGATGCTCGACGAAGACCGCGCGTTCGATACCGAATGGTACGAAACCGCGCTGCGCGCACTGCCGGAACTGCCAGCGGAAAAGCAGTAAACGGCCCCGCCCTGTGGGAGCAGGCCTGCTCCCACACAATTTGTCACCCATCTTCGCGGCCTTCTGCCGCCCCCTGACTACACTGGAATCCACCCCGGGACAAAAACCCTGATACGCGCACTGGACAGGCCGCGCCGGCAGGTTCACCTTAGGGGCGCTGTCGTCCAATTCCTAGAAAGTCTGGAGTCCTTATGTCGCTTACCCCTGAGTTGGTTGCCGAACTGGAAGTCCTCGCACTCTTCAACCTGGACAGTTCCCAGGAAGGTCTGAAAATTCATCAGACCGCTGCCCCGAAGCACATTGCCGCCGCACAACGCCTGTTCGAAAAAGAACTGACAGACCAGCCTGATGGCGGTTACCTGACCAGCCTAGGTCGCGATGCCGCACAAAACGTGCAAACCGTACTGACGATTCTCAAAGAGCAGCAAACCGCCTGATTCTCCCGACTTTGCCCACGGAAACCCCTGCCACGGGATTTCCGCGGGCCAGCCATGAACGTCCTCCATCGCCGCGCGATAGAAATCTGACGTCAAAAAACAAATTCAGCTTAAAACTCCTGCCGCTCAGGCGCTAAACTCCCGGACATCCGAGACCCCTTGCCTCCGAGCCCTGCGCGCCGGTTTGAGCCGACATGACCCGCACCCATGAAATCCGCCCCGACCTGGACGAAGGCATCGACCGCAAGGTACTCAGCCAGCTACGTGCACGTTTTCTGAAACTCAATGAAGGCCGCCTGAACCGGGCGCTGGAAGGTCTGTCGACGCGCCAGCAAAGCGTGCTCACGCTGCTGCCACTGTTTTTCCACGTCAATCATCCGCTGCTGCCCGGCTATGTCTCGGGCAGTACGCCGGCCGGGCTGTCGAATTACGAACCCGACGCCGATGTGCTGGCCGAAGCTCAGCGGCTGACGCGCTCGTTCTCCTATAAGCCGCGTCACGGCAGCAACCCGCCACGGCCGATTCACGGGCTGTTCCTGATGGGCAGCCTCGGCACGCTGGCCCAGGCCGACCAAAGCGACATGGATGTGTGGGTCTGCCACGCCCCCGACCTGAGCGACAGCGAACTGGCCGAGCTGCGCAAGAAATGCCAGTTGCTCGAAACCTGGGCCGCCAGCCAGGGGGCCGAGGCGCACTTTTTCCTGATCGACCCGGTGCGTTTCGTCAAAGGCGAGCGCGACACCCAGCTCAGCTCCGAAGATTGCGGCACCACCCAGCATTACCTGCTGCTGGACGAGTTCTACCGCACCGCGATCTGGCTCGCCGGGCGCACGCCGATCTGGTGGCTGGTGCCGGTCTATGAAGAACGCGCCTACGATGCGTACACCCACACCCTGATTTCCAAGCGTTTCATCCGCAACGATGAAACCCTCGACCTGGGGCCGATGGCGCACATTCCGCCGGGCGAGTTCGTCGGCGCCGGGCTGTGGCAACTGTTCAAGGGCATCGAATCGCCTTACAAATCGGTGCTCAAGCTGCTGCTGACCGAGGTCTACGCCAGCGAACATCCCCACGTGCAGTGCCTGAGCCTGCGCTTCAAGCAGGCCGTATTTGCCAACCGGCTGGATCTCGACGAGCTGGACCCGTACATGGTGGTCTACCGCCGGATCGAGGAATACCTCACTGCGCGCAACGAGCCGGAACGGCTTGAGCTGGTACGCCGGGCGCTGTACCTCAAGGTCAACCGCAAGCTCACCGGCAACACCCGCACCCAAAGCTGGCAGCGCTCACTGCTGGAAAGACTGGCCAGCGAATGGCATTGGGATCAGCGGCAACTGGCGCTGCTCGACAGCCGCAGCCAGTGGAAAGTCCGCCAGGTCAGCGCCGAGCGCCGGGCGCTGGTAAACGAGCTGAACTACAGCTACCGCTTTCTGACCCAGTTCGCCCGCAGCGAGCAGACCGTCAGCCTGATCAACAAGCGCGACCTCAACGTTCTCGGACGGCGCCTGTACGCAGCGTTCGAACGCAAGGCCGACAAGGTCGAGTTCATCAACCCCGGCATCGCCCCGGATCTGGCCGAAGACACCCTGACCCTGGTGCAATCGCCGAACAAAAAGGAACCGGGCCAAACCCAGTGGGGCCTGTACAACGGCAGCCTGACGGCGCTGGAGTGGGAACACTTCGCGCCGATCAAGCGCAGCCGCGAGTTGCTGGAACTGCTGACCTGGTGCCACCGCAACGGCGTGATCGACAGCAGCACCCGACTGGCGCTGCACCCCGGCACCAGCGATATGAGCGAGTTCGAGCTATTCAACCTGCTCGGCAGCCTGCAACAGAGCATCGCCCTGCCCTTGTCGACCGTTGCCGAAGAACCGCTGTTGCGTGCCGCCGTACCAAGCGAAGTGCTGATGCTGGTGAATGTCGGGGTCGATCCGCTCAAGCATCACCGCGACCTGAACATCCTGATGACCACCGAACGCACGGATTCGCTGAGTTACGCCGGCGTGCGCGAGAATCTGGTGCTGACCCTGGATCAGGTCACGCTTAACAGCTGGAACGAAGTGCTGGTCAACCGCTTCGACGGCCCGCATGCCCTGATGGACTGCCTGCGCGATTACCTCAACAACCTGCCGCGAGGGCCGCAACAGCCATCGCTGCGGGTGCGCTGTTTCTGTCACAACCGCGCGCAATTCATTGCGCGCCGGGTGGAAGAAATCGTCGACACCGCGCAGACCCTGTTGCTCAGCGACCTGAATCACCGCTACCTGATCCAGGTGCAGCAGCATTACCACGTGCTGGAACTGGTGCCGGGCCAGGTCAGCCATGTCGCCCTCGCCACCCTGCCGGCGCTGCTCGATTACCTGGGCGAGGAACAGCCGCGCTACAGCCCGCTGCACCTGGATCCGATGGCACTGGAAGACCACGATCTGGCGTTGATCCTGCCAATGGGCCAGCCCGAATGCATTCAGGTGTTCTACCGGATCACCGAACAAACCGCCGAACTCTACGTACTCGACGAATTCAATGCGCTGTGGCAACAGCATTTGCCCTATCACGACGAGCAAAGCCTGTTGGTGCCGTTGCAGCGGTTCCTGCAATCGATCCAGTTCCGCCGCGAAGCGCTGCTGCCGATGGATTCGGGCCATGCTGCCAGCCTTGAAATCTTGTATTACCAGTTATTGCCATCAGGACCGGGACGCGCGCGACGGGTCGAAATGCGCCCCGCACCGCAGACACCGGTCAATAAACCGTTCTACGACGTACAGGCGATCATCGGCAAGGCCGCGCCCGGCGAAGTGCAGGTCACGCTGTATTGCAATCAACGGGAATTCAGCGAGCTGGAACATGGCGACCAGCTGTTCAGCGTGGTCGCCCGGGAGATCGTCGGGCAGCGCCGGGAAAGCGAGCGCTACCGCTGCTACATCACCGACCTGGACCTGTCGGGTGTGATCGGTGACGGGCAGAGTTCAAGCAATCTGTATCTGCGTTACAAGGCCGACCTGGAACGCTCTCTGAACGAGGCGCTCGAGCAGGTCTGAGGCGGGTTACTCCGGGAAATCACCGCCGTTGGCCGGCTGCGATTCGACTTCGAGCAAAGTCAGTTTCAGGGTCTTGCCGCCCGGGGCCGGCCAGTCGATGTGCTGACCAACCTTCAGGCCCAGCAGCGCACTGCCGACCGGAGCCAGGATCGAGATTTTGCCTTCGTCGGCGTTGGCATGCTTCGGATAGACCAGGGTCAGGTGGTAGTCCTTGCCACTGCTTTCTTCACGGCAGTGCACGCGGGAATTCATCGTCACGACATCGGCAGGTACTTCATCGTGACCGACCAGGGTATCGGCGCGGTCCAGTTCGGTTTGCAGCGCGATCACGCCCGGCAGCGTGTCATCCAGGCTGTCGATCAGGCGCTCCAGACGTTGCACGTCCAGACGGGTAAGGGTGATGGAAGGTGCGGTCATGATCCGGGCAGACTCCTTTCTTCTGCACACAAAAAAAGCAAAACCCCGCCAAAAAAGACGGGGTTTTCACCAGGCCTCGATGGGTTGAGGCGTTTCCGGACACTAACACAGCTCAAAAAATATACAAGCTACGCTCCGGCGAGCTGCCGGCGCTGAGCCGCTTGCGCGCAAATCACCCGGCGGCGCTCGTCATCGGCCGAGCGCCACTCGCGGATGTCTTCGACATGGCGCATGCAACCGAGGCAGACCCTCTGCTCATCCAGCCGGCACACGCCAGTGCACGGCGAAGGCACGGCCGGGCTGACGTTGCTGTAAAGCGGCTTCGGCGGACGGGCAGGCGCAGTATCAGTCACAGAATCACAGGCCTTCGAAATCGAATTCGGTGCCGGCCTGCTGCTTGACGATGCGCTCGAGCATTTCGCCCAGCTGCTCTTCGCTCTTGTCGCACATCCAGCGCTCGCTTTCTTCGTCGTAGTCGAAGTGGAAACCACCGGAGACGGCAGCCAGCCACAGCTGACGCAACGGTTCCTGACGGCTGAAGATCAGCTGGGTGCCGTTTTCGAACTTGACGGTCAGCACACCGGCCGAGTTCTCCATGTCGATGTCCAGGTCGCTGTCGTCGAAGATGTCTTCCAGTTTTTCCTGGGTTTCATCGACCAGATCGTGGAAACGGGCTTCGGACAAACTCATTGCGGCAACCTCAAAAAATGTCTGATCAGGCTCAAGCGCCGCAAGATACGGACGCTGCCAGCCGATTGCAAAGGATAACGACCAAGCGCCCTGCCCGGCGACGAAATATCCACCCGCCACGCGGGAAAAGTTTCCGCGCCGCAGTCCGAGCCCCGCCGGACGGGAGTTCCGTCGCATAGGCAAGCTGCCGGGTGGCCGGTATACTCCGGCGCAATTAACGCATTTTCAAGGATTTCGCCATGAAGCGCCTGATCTCTTCCCTTGCTGCGCTCGTCGCGGTTGCCTGCCTTGTTTCGGCTTGTGGTCAAAAAGGCCCGCTGTACCTGCCCGATGAAGATCAGGACCCGGCCGAGCAAGCCCAGTCTTCGCAAAAGCAGCCTGTCTCCAAGGCACACAAGCACGACGTCTACTAAGGGATCGCCATGGACGCTTTTAACTACCGTGGCGGGGAACTGTTCGCGGAAGGTGTGGCGCTGTCCGCCATCGCCGATCGCTTCGGCACTCCCACCTACGTTTACTCCCGCGCGCACATCGAGGCCCAGTACCTGGCCTACGCCGATGCGCTGGCCGGCATGCCGCACCTGGTGTGCTTCGCGGTCAAGGCCAACTCCAACCTCGGCGTCCTGAATGTCCTGGCGCGTATCGGCGCCGGTTTCGACATCGTCTCCCGTGGCGAGCTGGAACGTGTTCTGGCCGCCGGTGGCAGCCCGGACAAGATCGTGTTCTCCGGCGTCGGCAAGACCCGTGACGACATGCGCCGTGCGCTGGAAGTCGGCGTGCATTGCTTCAACGTCGAATCCACCGACGAGCTCGAGCGCCTGCAAGTGGTCGCCGCCGAGTTGGGCGTTCGCGCGCCGATCTCGCTGCGCGTGAACCCGGACGTCGATGCCGGCACCCACCCGTACATTTCCACCGGTCTCAAAGAGAACAAGTTCGGCATCGCCATCGCCGACGCCGAAGACGTGTACGTGCGTGCCGCGCACCTGCCGAACCTGGAAGTGGTCGGCGTCGATTGCCACATCGGTTCGCAACTGACCACCCTGCCGCCGTTCCTCGATGCCCTCGACCGCCTGCTGGATCTGGTCGATCGCCTCGGCGATTGCGGCATCCACCTGCGCCACATCGATCTCGGTGGCGGTCTGGGTGTGCGTTATCGCGATGAAGAGCCGCCATTGGCCGCCGATTACATCAAGGCTGTGCGCGAGCGCCTGGTCGGCCGTGATCTGGCGCTGGTGTTCGAACCGGGCCGCTTCATCGTCGCCAACGCCGGCGTGCTGCTGACTCAGGTCGAGTACCTCAAGCACACCGAACACAAAGACTTCGCCATCGTCGACGCGGCCATGAACGACCTGATCCGCCCGGCGCTGTACCAGGCCTGGATGGACGTGACCCCGGTCAAGCCACGCGAGACCGCTGCGCGTACCTACGACGTCGTCGGCCCGATCTGCGAAACCGGCGACTTCCTCGCCAAGGAACGTGAACTGGCGCTGGAAGAAGGCGATCTGCTGGCCGTGCATTCAGCCGGTGCCTATGGTTTCGTGATGAGCTCCAACTACAACACCCGCGGCCGCGCCGCCGAAGTGCTGGTGGATGGCGATCAGGCCTTTGAAGTGCGTCGCCGCGAAACCGTGGCCGAGCTGTTTGCCGGCGAAAGCCTGCTGCCGGAGTGACCCCATGCTGCTGCGTTTTACCAAGATGCATGGCCTGGGCAACGACTTCATGGTTCTCGACCTGGTCAGTCAGCACGCACATATTCAGCCCAAGCACGCGAAAATGTGGGGCGACCGGCACACCGGCATCGGTTTCGACCAGTTGCTGATTGTCGAAGCGCCGAGCAATCCGGATGTGGACTTCCGTTACCGGATCTTCAACTCCGACGGTTCCGAAGTGGAGCAGTGCGGCAACGGTGCGCGCTGCTTCGCCCGCTTCGTGCTCGACAAACGCCTGACCGCCAAACGGCAGATCCGCGTCGAGACCAAGGGCGGCATCATTGAGCTGGACGTGCGTAACGACGGCCAGATCGGCGTGAACATGGGCGCCCCGCGCCTGGTGCCGGCGGACATCCCGTTCCAGGCGCCGGAGCAGGCCCTGAGTTATCAGGTCGATGTCGACGGTACGCCGATCGATCTGGCGGCGGTGTCCATGGGCAACCCCCATGCGGTGCTGCGGGTCAGCGATATCAACACTGCACCGGTGCATGAACTGGGGCCGAAAATCGAACACCATCCGCGCTTTCCGGCGCGGGTCAACGTCGGTTTTCTCCAGGTCATCGACCGCCATCGCGCGCAACTGCGCGTGTGGGAACGCGGCGCCGGGGAAACCCAGGCCTGCGGCACCGGTGCCTGCGCTGCTGCTGTAGCGGCGATCAGTCAGGGGTGGATGGATTCGCCACTGTTGATCGACCTGCCGGGCGGGCGTCTGTCCATAGAGTGGGCAGGCCCCGGCCAACCGGTGTTGATGACCGGCCCGGCAGTGCGCGTATACGAAGGACAAGTGCGTCTTTGAGTGAGCAGAAGCCATGACCGATAAGCCTCAGGTACCCACCCGACAGTCCGGTGAATCAGCGTCCGAGAGCCTGGAGGCGGCAGCAGTTGCCGCGTACCTGGAGGCTCATCCGGACTTCTTCGTCGAACATGAAGAACTGTTGCCGTCCCTGCGAATCCCCCATCAGCGCGGCGATACCGTCTCGCTGGTCGAGCGCCAGATGGCCATCCTGCGCGACCGCAACATCGAGATGCGCCACCGTCTCTCGCACCTGATGGACGTCGCCCGTGACAACGATCGCCTGTTCGACAAGACCCGTCGCCTGATCCTTGCGCTGATGGACGCTGCCACCCTGGAAGACGTGGTGATCAGCGTCGAAGACAGCCTGCGCCAGGATTTCCAGGTGCCCTTCGTCAGCCTGATCCTGCTCGGCGACAACCCGGCCCCGGTTGGCCGCTGGGTGACCCACGCCGACGCGCAGACCGCCATCGGCGGCCTGCTCACCGAAGGCAAGAGCGTCAGCGGCAGCCTGCGCGAACATGAGCTGGACTTCCTGTTCGGCGAAGAGCAGCGCAAGCAGATCGGCTCCACTGCCGTGGTCGCCGTCAGCCATCAAGGTATCCACGGAATCCTGGCCATCGCCAGCCGTGACCCGCAGCACTACAAGAGTTCGGTCGGCACGCTGTTCCTCAGCTACATCGCCGAAGTCATGGGTCGCGTGCTGCCACGGGTCAACAGCTCCCTGCGCTCGGTACGCTGACCATGGAACGGCAACTGGACGCTTACTGCGAACACCTGCGCAGTGAGCGGCAGGTGTCGCCGCACACGCTGTCGGCCTACCGGCGCGATCTCGATAAAGTCCTCGGCTGGTGCATCAAACAGAACATCGGCAGCTGGCAGGCGCTCGACATCCAGCGCCTGCGCAGCCTGATCGCCCGCCTGCATGCCCAAGGCCAGTCCTCGCGCAGTCTGGCGCGCCTGCTCTCGGCGGTGCGCGGGCTCTATCACTATCTGAATCGTGAAGGCCTCTGCGATCACGATCCGGCCACCGGTCTGGCACCGCCCAAAGGCGAGCGCCGCCTGCCGAAAACCCTCGACACCGACCGCGCCCTGCAACTGCTTGAAGGTGCGGTCGAGGACGATTTCCTCGCGCGGCGCGATCAGGCGATTCTGGAGCTGTTCTATTCCTCCGGCCTGCGTCTGTCGGAGCTGACCGGGCTCAATCTCGATCAGCTCGATCTGGCGGACGGCATGGTTCAAGTGCTCGGCAAAGGCAGCAAGACACGCCTGTTGCCGGTCGGCAAAAAGGCCCGTGAAGCATTGGAGCAATGGCTGCCGCTGCGGGCGCTGACCAACCCGGCGGACGACGCGGTATTCGTCAGCCAGCAAGGCCGACGCCTTGGCCCGCGCGCGATTCAGGTGCGGGTCAAACTGGCCGGCGAACGCGAGCTGGGGCAGAACCTGCACCCGCACATGCTGCGGCATTCCTTCGCCAGCCATTTGCTCGAGTCCTCCCAGGACCTGCGCGCGGTGCAGGAACTGCTCGGCCACTCGGACATCAAGACCACCCAGATCTATACCCACCTGGACTTCCAGCACCTGGCGGCGGTCTACGACAGCGCCCATCCACGGGCCAAACGCATGAAAGGCGATGATTCATGAGCATCCAGTTGATCACCTTCGACCTCGACGACACCCTGTGGGACACCGCCCCGGTGATCGTCAGCGCCGAAGCGGTTTTGCGCGAATGGCTGAGCGAACATGCGCCGAATCTGGGCGCGGTGCCGGTGGAACATCTGTGGTCGATCCGCGAGCGGGTGCTGGCCAACGAGCCGGGATTGAAGCACCGCATCAGCGCGCTGCGCCGACGAGTGCTGTTCCATGCGCTGGAGGAAGCCGGATACGCCCATGGCGAAGCTTCGGATCTGGCAGACAAGAGTTTTGAAGTGTTTCTGCATGCGCGGCATCAGATCGAAGTGTTCCCGGAGGTGGAGCCAATCCTGGAAACCCTCGCGAAACACTACGCACTCGGTGTGGTCACCAACGGCAACGCCGATGTGCGTCGTCTCGGGCTGGCGGACTACTTCAAGTTTGCGCTGTGCGCCGAAGACATCGGCATCGCCAAGCCGGATGCGCGACTGTTCCATGAAGCGTTGCAGCGCGGTGGCGTGAGCGCCGAGGCGGCGGTGCATATCGGTGACCACCCGGGGGACGACATCGCCGGGGCGCAGCAAGCGGGATTGCGTGCGATCTGGTTCAACCCGGCCGGCAAGGTCTGGGAAGCGGAGCGCCTGCCGGATGCCGAGATTCGTAGCCTGAACGATCTGCCCGCGGTGCTCGCCCGCTGGAACAGCCGCGGCTAACTTTCTTTCGCCCATGAAAAAGCCCGCAGCGACGGCGGGCTTTTTCAGCAAGCGAGCGACACGCCTCAGATAGGGCGGCTGCCGTACTTGTTGTCCGGTTTCTTGGGCGGATCGGCGACCACGTTGGCCTCCACTTCCTGCACCTTGCCGCCGCGTGCAAGGAACTCTTCCATGGCCTTGGCCAGGGCATCGCGCTCCTTGTTCTTGGCTTCGATGCTCGGCAACTCGTCGACCGACACCGCAGCCTTGGCCTTGCCTTTGGCAGCCGGGGCCGGCGTATCGTCACCGCCATCGTCTTCAGCAACGTCTTCCGCTGCTGCTTCCAGACCGTCTTCGGCCTCGTCTTCGTCGCCTACTTCGAGGTCGTCGTTTTCCAGATCATCGTCGCTCATGTTCTACCTCATGACTTGCGAAAAGCAGATTAGTTATAGACCAGCTTTGACGACTGTCGAAAGTCGCCGGAAAAAAATCGGTAACCATTGGTGACCAACGGTTTATGCCCCTTCACCGTGCAAGGTGGCGAGGACTTTACGGGCCCCGCCATGATCACGGTGCTCGCCCAGATAAACGCCTTGCCAGGTACCCAGTGCCAGTCGGCCCGCCGTTACCGGCAAACTGATCTGACAGCCCAGCACGCTGGCCTTGAAGTGCGCCGGGAGGTCGTCCAGGCCTTCGTCGTTATGCTCATAGCCGTCTGCTCCTTGTGGGATCAGACGATTGAAAAATCGTTCGAAGTCGCGACGTACCGCCGGATCGGCGTTCTCGTTGATGGTCAACGACGCCGAGGTATGCTGCAGCCACAAATGCAACAGACCGACCCGGCATGCCTTGAGTTCAGGCAGGCCGGCGAGCAACTCGTCGGTCACCAGATGAAAGCCCCGGGGCCGCGCCCGCAGGGTTATCAGAGTCTGTTGCCACATACAGTTCTCCGCACGTTCGGGGCGCATTCTAGCGCGCTCTGGAAAAAAACAAAGGCCCTAATATTCCTTCAATGATGTAAGCCTTTGGCCGCAGAAAAACACTCGTCGTAAACACGACCAAAGCAGTACGAAAAATCCTTTCAGCTGTATCAGGGGAGACAAATTCCAGACAAAAAAATGCCCGGCGAACCGGGCAAGTTTTTTGCGGCGCGTGCTTACAGGTTGTAGCCGCGCTCGTTGTGTTGTGCCAGATCCAGGCCGACCGATTCTTCTTCCTCGGTCACGCGCAGCCCCATCACGGCATCCAGTACCTTGAGGATGATGAAGGTGACGATCGCGGTGTAGATCACGGTGAAGCCGACGCCTTTGCACTGAATCCAGACTTGTGCAGCGATGTCGGTGACGGTGCCGAAGCCACCCAGCGACGGTGCAGCGAACACACCGGTCAGGATCGCGCCGAGGATACCGCCGATACCGTGCACGCCGAAGGCATCCAGGGAGTCGTCATAACCGAGTTTGCGTTTCAGGGTGGTGGCGCAGAAGAAGCACACCACGCCCGCCGCCAGACCGATCACCAGGGCGCCCATCGGGCCCACGGTGCCCGCGGCCGGAGTGATCGCCACCAGACCTGCAACGACGCCGGATGCGATACCCAGTGCGCTTGGTTTGCCGTGGGTGATCCACTCGGCGAACATCCAGCCCAGTGCAGCAGCGGCGGTCGCGATCTGGGTCACCAGCATCGCCATGCCGGCGGTGCCGTTGGCGGCCGCAGCGGAACCGGCGTTGAAGCCGAACCAGCCAACCCACAGCATCGCCGCGCCCATCAGGGTGTAACCCAGATTGTGTGGCGCCATCGGGGTGGTCGGGAAGCCTTTGCGCTTGCCCAGTACCAGGCAGGCAATCAGACCGGCCACACCGGCGTTGATGTGCACCACGGTGCCGCCGGCGAAGTCGAGTACGCCCCAGTCCCACATCAGGCCGCCGTTGCCGGACCAGACCATGTGCGCGATCGGTGCATAGACCAGGGTGAACCAGATGCCCATGAAGATCAGCATCGCGGAGAACTTCATCCGCTCGGCGAACGCACCGACGATCAGCGCCGGGGTGATGATCGCGAAGGTCATCTGGAAGGTGATGAAGACCGCCTCGGGGAACAGCGCCGCCGGGCCGGTCAGGCTCGCTGGCGTGACACCGGCGAGGAACGCCTTGCCGAAACCGCCCACGAACGAGTTGAAGTTGACGACGCCCTGCTCCATGCCGGTGGTGTCGAACGCGATGCTGTAGCCATAAATGACCCACAGGACGCTGATCAGACCGGTAATGGCGAAGCACTGCATCATCACGGAAAGAATGTTTTTCGACCGAACCATGCCGCCGTAGAACAGCGCGAGGCCGGGAATGGTCATGAACAGCACGAGGGCTGTGGAGGTGAGCATCCAGGCGGTGTCGCCGGAGTTCAGGACTGGAGCTGCCACTTCGTCTGCCGCCATGGCCAGGCCGGGCATTACGATAGACAACAGGGCTCCAAGCCCTGCGAATTTACGCAGAGTCATATTGTTTTCTCCTGGGGCGTTGGGTTTGTGGCGGCGTTTAGATCGCGTCGGTATCGGTTTCGCCGGTACGGATGCGGATCGCCTGTTCCAGATTGACCACGAAGATCTTGCCGTCACCGATCTTGCCGGTGTTGGCAGCCTTGGTTATCGCCTCGATAACCCGATCCAGATCCTTGTCGTCGATGGCAACGTCGATTTTCACCTTGGGCAGAAAATCGACCACATACTCCGCGCCGCGATACAGCTCGGTGTGACCCTTCTGCCGACCGAAGCCTTTGACTTCAGTAACGGTAATGCCCTGCACGCCGATTTCGGACAGCGACTCGCGCACGTCGTCCAACTTGAACGGCTTGATGATGGCAGTGACTAGCTTCATGAAACTCTCTCCCGAATTGGTGGACTTGCCCCAGGAAAACAAACCCGACTCAAGTCTAAGCGCAGTGCCTGGCTTTGTAACGCTTCGTTGTCGACGCCAGCTAACCGCTCCAGACGAAACTCCCCGCTCCGTCTGCCGCACTGCATTCGTCACAGCGACTGCATCAGTGCATGGGTCGAAGGTGACTAAGCAGAAAGCTTGCCATCTCGCCAAAAACCACTGATTTCAATCCCTTGGCCGCTGCGGCAGATGCCATCACCCAAATGGCACTCGGGATACGCACAACAACGGTGCGCGGCCGTGCATGCCATTGCGCGAAAAGCGTGCATCCGTGCCTGCGCCAATGACTATAGACACTGCGTGATACACTGCCGGCCATTGTTTCCAGGACATATCCCATGCTCGCGCCCAAAGACTTCCTCGACGCCCTGAGCGGCACCGCCTCCCGCCTGTTCAGCGGCGACACGCCCTTGCCAAAAGCCGAAATCGAAAGCCAGTTCAAGATGCTGCTGCAAAGTGCCTTCAGCAAACTGGACCTGGTGAGCCGCGAAGAGTTTGACAGTCAGATGGTCGTGCTGGCGCGCACTCGCGCCCGGCTGGAGAGCCTTGAGGCGAAGGTGGCGGAGATGGAAGCGAAGCTGACGCCGCCGGCTGAGTGAATATCGAGAAGCTAAAACCGCTCCTGCCGAGGCAGGAACGGTTTCCGTCGGTTTAATCCTTACAGGGAATTATTCCAACGGTCTCGCAGAATCTCGTACAGGCGAAAAGCCCATAGCGCGATCCTGACGAGGCGCCACATATGTTTAAGAAACTTAGACATATTTTGGCCCTCCTTGCGTGGGGCCAAACCTCCGATGCTCTTTCCGGCGTACGAACACCTTCGGGACTACACACGAGTGTGCCCACCAAGGCGGCCGGGTGTGGATCCCCCAAAACAACACCGGCACGGGTCTCACACCGTGTCGAGGAACATGAAAATCGTTATGTTCCCGACCACACTTTGTGAACACTCGATGAGTGGGCATCGTCGCAGCGGATGGTATGGCAGACCTTGAAAAGCAACTTAAACAAGTTGTATCAAGTCATTAATCGAGTACTGGCAAAGAGAGGGTTATGCCTCATTCCAGCTCACACTTGGTTGGCGAAAATTTCGCTGATGCTTGCGCCAACGATCAAACATGCATAACCTCGGGATACGCGAGTGTGTCCACTAAGGATGCGCAGGCCTTGGACTCACCGAAGCCTGCAACTAAAAACCGTCTCCTCAAGGCGGTTTTTTTTCGCCTCGAGATAGTTGCAACAATCGGTTTTCTGAGGATTAGTCACAGCAACTGTTTAGCTCCCAAGCTGTATCACACCTCAATCTGCCCACACCAACGTCCTACACTCACGCAAGTACCGTCCTAAAAGGACTGTCCCCAAGCCTGATTACGTGAGTATCCCTGCCTTCGCTACCTTCTGCGGCCCGATCCAAACAGAACACAGACACGAGGTGTCTATGAAACAGAAGAAGCGGAAAAAACAGCCGTTACTTGCATCCAGGCTTCGTGTAGAAGGGCCCAGTTTGGCCGATACGATTTCTGCCAGTCAGCGGAATTTTTTGAAGGTCGCCGCGACCTATGGCAAAGAACTGGAGCCAGATGGCTGGCTCGCCGGTGGCGGAACCTGAATCCCGAATTAAAAGACCGCCTGGTTGGCGGTTTTTTTACGCCTGACGATTAATCATTTCGACTCCAGCAACATCCAGTGAAGGTTTGCCCAGGCAGCCGTCCCTCCAACACTCTCCTCCCCGACTACCCTTAAAAAACCGCAGGAAGCGGCCCCCGATTCAACTCAAGGAACGACCATGTCCCTCGCCATCGTCCACAGTCGCGCCCAGATTGGCGTGGATGCCCCCGCTGTCACCGTTGAAGTTCACCTCGCCAATGGCTTGCCCTCGCTGACCATGGTCGGCCTGCCCGAAGCGGCGGTGAAGGAGAGCAAGGACCGGGTGCGCAGTGCAATCATCAATTCCGGGCTGCAGTTTCCGGCGCGGCGGATCACCTTGAATCTGGCGCCGGCGGATCTGCCCAAGGATGGCGGCCGCTTCGACCTGGCGATTGCGCTGGGAATTCTGTCGGCGAGTGTGCAGGTGCCGACGTTGACGCTCGATGACGTGGAGTGCCTTGGCGAACTGGCGTTGTCCGGCGCCGTGCGGGCGGTGCGCGGGGTGTTGCCGGCGGCGCTGGCGGCGCGCAAGGCCGGGCGGACGCTGGTGGTGCCACGGGCGAATGCCGAGGAAGCGTGTCTGGCCTCGGGACTGAGGGTGATCGCGGTGGATCATCTGCTGGAGGTCGTGGCGCATTTCAATGGGCATACTCCGGTCGAGCCTTATGTCTCGGACGGGCTGATCCATGCCGCCAAACCCTATCCCGACTTGAATGAGGTACAGGGCCAACTGGCCGCCAAACGTGCGCTGCTGATTGCCGCCGCCGGTGCCCACAACCTGCTGTTCAGCGGGCCACCGGGGACGGGCAAGACGTTGCTGGCCAGTCGTTTGCCGGGCTTGCTGCCACCGCTGGCCGAGAGTGAAGCGCTGGAAGTGGCGGCGATTCAATCCGTCGCCAGCGGCGCACCGTTGACCCACTGGCCGCAGCGCCCGTTTCGCCAGCCGCATCACTCAGCCTCCGGGCCGGCACTGGTCGGTGGCAGCTCAAAACCGCAGCCCGGCGAAATCACACTCGCTCACCACGGCGTATTGTTTCTTGATGAACTGCCCGAGTTTGACCGCAAGGTGCTGGAGGTTCTGCGCGAACCGCTGGAATCCGGCTGCATCGTCATCGCACGGGCCAAGGAACGAGTGCGGTTTCCCGCACGATTCCAGCTGGTGGCAGCGATGAATCCCTGCCCTTGTGGATATCTTGGCGAGCCCAGCGGCAAGTGCTCGTGCACGCCGGACATGGTGCAGCGCTATCGCAACAAGTTATCGGGGCCGTTGCTCGATCGGATCGATTTGCACCTGACGGTGGCGCGGGAGGCGACAGCGTTGAACCCGGCGGTGAAACCGGGAGAGGACAGCGCCAGCGCGGCCACATTGGTCGCCGAGGCCCGCGAACGCCAGCAAAGACGCCAGGGCTGTGCCAATGCATTTCTCGATTTGCCGGGGCTGAAGAAGCACTGCAAGTTATCCACAACCGATGAAACCTGGCTGGAGACGGCGTGCGAAAGGCTGACCTTGTCATTGCGTTCAGCGCATCGGTTGCTCAAGGTCGCGCGGACGCTGGCGGATCTGGAGAAGCGTGCGGATATCAGTCGCGAGCATCTGGCCGAAGCGTTGCAGTATCGGCCGGCGACCGTCAGTTGAAAATCGTTCATATAAATGCAGGATTTCTTCGGAAAAGCTGCCTTGTGTAGCAGGAAGAATCTGAAGCTATTGCAGTAGCCGCTTTCCGCTGCCTGTAGTAGCCTTGAAATATCGATTTTTAATCAAAAATTATCTCTGATTTTATAGCAGGTAAATTATGGTAAACATAATTTGGGGTTCTACAAAAAAACCAGTTTCCAGCCAACAGCTTGCAGAGTTCTTTCAGAACAATCCTCAGTATGATGGCCATCTGTTCATTGGGTACCCAATTATAGGCACACCTGAAGGACCTTATCCTGTAGATGCAATTTGGCTAAGCAAAGAGCACGGTTTACTTTTATTTAACCTTATTGAAGGCAAAAACTCGTCAGGGTACGAGCAGGCGCAAGACGATAGTTTTAACACCCTCGAAGCCAAGCTGAGAAATCATAAAAGTTTAATGCGTGGTCGTAAGCTACAGATACCTCCAAACGTAATAACTTTTGCACCAGCAATCCCAATTCGCCCAGAAATATTAGAAGACGAATATCCGATTTGTAACGCAACAAGCCTCCACGCCTTCATTGATGAACTTCCAGAATTTGACAACACAGAGATATTTGAATCCGTTCTCGCTGTAATACAATCAATCTCAACCATCAGAAAAGGTAAGCGCAAGCGCGAAACTTCCTCAACAACATCAAGAGGGGCCATTCTAAAAAACCTTGAAGACTCCGTTGCCAACCTCGATAACCTTCAAGGCAGTGCAGTTATCGAAACAGTACAAGGGGTACAACGAATTCGAGGATTGGCTGGCTCGGGAAAAACCATTGTCTTAGCCTTGAAAGCGGCTTACCTCCACGCACAACATCCAGAGTGGAAAATTGCAGTAACGTTTAATACCAGATCACTTAAGGGCCAGTTCAAAAGACTCATCAATACATTTGTAATCGAGCATACAAATGAAGAGCCAGACTGGGACAACCTTCAAATAATAAATGCTTGGGGCGGCCCTGGCGGCGCTCAAAGAAATGGTATGTATTATAGCTTTTGCCAAACGCATGGCATTGAGTTTTTAGATTACCAGACCGCAAAAAATAAATATGGAAGAAATAGAGACTTTGAAGGTGCTTGCGAAAAAGCCCTAAAGGACGTGTCTGACGTCAAATCACTATACGATGTAATTTTGATTGACGAAGCCCAGGATTTTTCTCCCGCGTTTCTTCGACTATGCTATGAATACTTAACCCCCGAAAAACGCTTAGTATACGCATACGACGAACTTCAAAGTCTTAGTGAAAAATCACTCCCCGCACCGGAGGAAATTTTTGGCACAAACCCTGACAGTTCGCCTAGAGTAAAATTTGAAGACCCTGTCCCTGGCAAACCTAAGCAAGACATTATTTTAGAAAAATGCTATCGAAACTCACGCCCTGTACTGACCACCGCTCATGCACTTGGCTTTGGCATATATAGGAAAGCTGATAGTAAGACTGGAACTGGCTTGATACAAATGTTCGATCAAAGCCAACTCTGGAAAGATGTTGGTTATGAAGTAAAAGATGGCTCGTTAGAAGATGGGGCTCATGTAAGGCTTGCTCGAACTGAATTCAGCAGCCCTGCCTTCCTTGAAGATCATTCTGATATCGATGATATAGTTCAGTTCGTAAAATTTGACTCAGCGGAAGAGCAAGCTATCTGGCTCGCGGATTCTATTCAGTCAAACCTAACAAAAGACGAACTTAATTATGACGATGTAATCGTAATCAACCCCGACCCAATCAAAACCAGAGACGCTGTCGGGCCCGCGAGAAAACTATTATTTGAGAGAGGAATTAACTCCCACCTCGCCGGCGTCGACACGTCTCAAGATGTATTTTTCGAGAGCGATGAGGACTCAGTTGTTTTCACCGGAATATATCGAGCAAAAGGTAATGAGGCTGGAATGGTTTATATCATTAACGCACAGGATTGCTATTACTCATTCGGCAGCCTCGCCAGGATGAGAAACATGTTGTTTACAGCAATGACAAGAAGTAAAGCTTGGGTAAGGGTCTTAGGTATCGGGTCACAAATGCAGAACCTTATCGAAGAATTCGAGCAGGTAAAAAATAATAAATTTGAATTAGCCTTTAAGTATCCCACCGATGCCGAAAGGGCAAACTTGAACATTGTCAACAGAGACATGTCGTCAGAAGTAAAAGGCAAAATAAAACAAGTTCAGGGCAACGTAGCAACGCTTCTGGACGAAATCGAGCAAGGGAAAGTTTTTCTTGACGATCTTCCAGAGGACCAACTTGAGCGCCTGCGCGCATTGTTAAACAAAGGAAGCTAACAATGCCAACACCGGAAATAATAAGAAATCAAGTAGCACGCTTAACGGCTGATTTCATAGGCCTAGGCTTATGTAACAGCCAAAACTTTCCATCGCTAGTCACCAATGGCGATCTACAAGAGATAAGTTACAGCGGACACGGCGACCTGAGCATTGTATTAAAAAACCAACCCTATCAAGAGATTTATGAAGAGCTACTTCGAACAAATGCTTACAACCTAAAAATGCTCGACGGCGCCTTAGTACAACTTATGTACAAATTTGAAAGCGGGGCACTTACCCGCCACAGGCTTGCATTCTTCCCTTCTCCGGATCTAACCGAGTATCAAAACAATCCCGAAATTTACGAAGATGATGAAATCTATGCGGACATAGTGATGAGGAACATCGTGGTTTTTCCCATAAGATTCGACTTCGACTCAACCGAAGGGACTTATAGAGAAATTGAACACCCTAAATCTCATTTAACTTTAGGACAGTACAAGAATTGCAGAATTCCTGTGAATGCTCCAGTGACGCCTTACGCATTCCTAGCATTTCTACTACGGAATTTCTACAACACCGCCTTTAAAAAGCATACAGATTCAATTACTCCATTCAATGAATCTTTTGAGAGCTCCATTTTCGACTCCGAAAGAGCAATCGGTCATATCACTCTATAAATATTTAAGGCCAGATTTAACGCCGTTAAATTTGGCCTTAAACTCGACTAGCTAGCTCAACGGAAGCGGTCGACCTCTTGGCGCAGGTCGGCTGCCAGGCCTTCCAGCTCCTTGGCGGTGATGGCCAGGTTCGACACCACTTCGCGCTGCTCGCTGTTGGCCATCGCGATGCTCTGCAAGTTACTGCTGAGCAAAGTCGCGGTGCTGCTCTGCTCCTGAGTCGCGGTGGTGATCGCGGCAAACTGCTCACCCGCCGAGCGACTTTGCTCGTCAATGCGGGCAAGTGCCGAGGCGACGTTGGCGTTACGCGACAGGCCTTCCTGCATCAGCAGGTTGCCCTGCTCCATGGTGCTGATGGCGTTGCCGGTTTCCTGCTGAATGCTGTGAATCATGCTGGAAATTTCATCCGTCGCCTGACGGGTTCGCGAGGCCAGGCTGCGCACCTCGTCGGCCACCACGGCAAAGCCGCGACCTTGCTCACCGGCGCGGGCCGCTTCGATGGCCGCGTTGAGTGCCAGCAGGTTGGTCTGTTCGGCAATCGAGGTGATAACGCTGACGATGCCGCCGATTTCCTGGGAGCGCTGACCGAGCGTATTGATCACGGTCGCGGTGGTGTTCAGTGCGCCAGCAATCTGCTCCAGCGAGGAAGACGCCTCTTCCATCGACGTACGACCGATCTGGGTCTGCTGGGCATTTTCCTGGGCCAGACGCTGGGTGTTGCCCATGTTGTCGGCAATGTTCAGCGAGGTGGCGGAGAACTCCTCTACCGCGCCGGCCATGCTGGTGATCTCGCCGGACTGCTGCTCCATGCCTTCGTACGCGCCACCGGACAGACCGGACAGCGCTTGAGCCCGGCGGTTGACCTCTTCCGAAGCGCGGCGGATGTGCTCGACCATGGTCGACAGTGCCTGGCTCATCTGGTTGAACGCGCGAGCCAGCTGACCAATCTCGTCGTTGCTCGACACGCTGAGACGCACGCTCAAATCACCAGCACCCAAAGCTTCAGCCTGCCGCACCAGATCCCCCAGAGGCGCCAGCTTGCTGCGCAGCAACCAGACCACGGAGCCGACCGCCAGCAACATCGCCAGCAGGCTGCCGATGGCCAGTTGGGTGCCGACGCTCCAGGTCACCGCGCGGATCTCGGCCTTCGGCATGCTCGCCACCACCGACCACGGACCACCCTCGAACGGCACGGCGATGCTGTAGAAGTCTTCGGACTTGTCGCTCCAGAACCGGCCTTTACCCGGCGCCTTCGCCAAATCGTTGACCACAGGAATCGCTTGATCCAGCGCCTGCACGCCCGCCGGCGCGACCAGCCACTGATTCTTCTCGTCGAGCAGCGCCAGCGAGCCGGTCTGGCCGATGCGGAAGCGCTTGAGGTTTTCAAACTGGGCGTTTTGCGCGTCGGTGTAATCGAAGCCGACGAACAACACCGCAATCACCTTGCCGCTGCTGTCTCGCACCGGGGTGTATTGGGTCATGTAGGAGCGATCGAACAGCAGAGCGCGACCGACGTAGCCCTGCCCTGCCATCAACTTCGCATAGGCCGGGTGAGCGTGATCGAGCACGGTGCCGATGGCGCGAGTGCCATCCTGTTTGGTCAGCGAGGTGCTGACGCGGATGAAATCTTCGCCGCTGCGCACGAACAGCGTGGCGACACCCGCCGTCATCTGTTTGAACTCGTCGACTTCCTTGAAGTTGTTGTTCAACACTTCGCTGCCCAGGTGCAGGCCCGGCGTCTGGGTGCCGGCCACGGTCACCGGCTCGCTCGGATGAATGCTCAGACCTGCACTGAAGCGCTTCTCGAACAGCCCGCTCAGGCGCTGGGTGCTTTCGCGCAGCGTGCCGTGGAAGGTGCTCAATTGGTCGGCGAGCAGGCGTGCCTCGCTGGCCAGGTGTTCTTCACGGGTGGCGAGGTTGGCAGTGTCCAGCGAACGCAGAGCGAACACCGTACTGCCGCTGATGACTATCGCCAGTATCACGGCGAGCGCGAGGCCCAGCTGCGAGGCGATCCGAGCGCGAGGTTGAGACATGGACAGCTCCTGGCCGAACTTCCGATCCTCCTTGATCGCAGCTCGGATAATTTTCTAATGGGGGGTGAATCGTGGAGACCGGCACGACGGTTCCACATGCACGTATTCGGCGGTGAAACCGAATACTTGAGCGAAAAACAGGGTTATGGCGAAAGGCCGGCATTGTGCAGGCTCGAACGATTCAGCTCAAGCGTGTGACCGCCGGCAGCGCCATGGCGCGCACTTCGTTTTGCAGGAAGTCGCTGAGGCGGCGCAAACGTTCACCTCCAGGACGGGTCTTTGGCCACACCAGGTAATAATTCAGTCCGCTGGCGACCGCCGTCGGCCACGGCAGACTCAGGCGCCCTTGCGCGACATCCTCGGCCACCATCAGCAGATCGCCCATGGACACCCCATAGCCCCGGGCCGCCGCGATCATGCCCAGCTCCAGGGTATCGAACACCTGCCCGCCCTTGAGCGACACCTGATCCGACAGCCCCATGTGCTCCAGCCAGCTACGCCAGTCCCGGCGATCCGGCGTCGGGTGCAGCAACTCGGCGCTGGCCAGTCGCGCCACATCCCAGGGCTGATCGTTGAGCAGGTTCGGCGCGCCGACCGGAATCAGCTCTTCGGGGAACAGCAGACTGGCTTCCCAGTCCAGCGGAAAATGTCCGTCGCTCAGCAACACCGCGCAATCGAAGGGTTCGTTGTTGAAATCCACCGAATCCACATCCATCCACGCACTGGTCAGTTGCACTTCATTGCCCGGCTGCAAATGGCGGAAGCGACTGAGCCGCGCCAGCAACCAGCGCATGGTCAGGGTCGACGGGGCCTTCATGCGCAGGATGTCATCTTCGGCGCGCAAGGTATTGCAGGCTCGCTCCAATGCGGCGAAACCCTCGCGGATGCCCGGCAGCAACAGACGCGCCGATTCGGTCAGTTGCAGGTTGCGCCCGCTGCGGTGGAACAACCGGCAGGCGAAGTGTTCTTCGAGGGTACGAATATGCCGGCTCACCGCACTCTGGGTAATCGACAATTCTTCAGCCGCCCGGGTGAACGAACTGTGGCGCGCCGCCGCTTCGAATGCGCGCAGGGCATACAAGGGTGGAAGACGACGGGACATGCACAGCGCTCCAATGGCGGGATTGCGTCAACTTAGCAGAATCGCGGCAGGATGAGTTTTAATCATGCCATCCATCCTTTTTATCCCTTTGTGCAACCTGCGCCAAACCCTGAGAATCGACGGTCTCTTGCCCCCCTCTTTTATAAGGATGTGAACACCATGCAGCGTCCTGTGCGTACCGAACTCTGGGCCATTCTGCGGCTGGCGGGGCCGTTGATTGCTTCGCAGTTGGCGCACATGCTGATGGTGCTGACCGACACCCTGATGATGGCCCGTCTCAGCCCCGAAGCGCTGGCCGGTGGTGGCCTGGGCGCGGCGAGCTATTCGTTCGTGTCGATTTTCTGCATCGGCGTGATCGCGGCGGTCGGCACACTGGTGGCTATCCGTCAGGGCGCCGGCGACATCATCGGTGCCGCTCGCCTGACACAGGCCGGGCTGTGGCTGGCGTGGCTGATGGCACTCGGTGCCGGATTGCTGTTGTGGAACCTGAAACCGGTGCTCCTGCTGTTCGGCCAGACCGAGACCAACGTCAACGCCGCCGGGCAGTTCCTGATCGCCTTGCCGTTCGCCCTGCCCGGCTACCTGAGCTTCATGGCCCTGCGCGGTTTCACCAGCGCCATCGGCCGGGCAACACCCGTTATGGTTATCAGCCTCGCCGGCACGGTGGCCAACTTCCTGCTCAATTACGCACTGATCACCGGCATGTTCGGCCTGCCGAAACTCGGGTTGACCGGTATCGGCCTGGTCACGGCGATTGTCGCCAGCTGCATGGCACTGGCACTGGCCTGGCATATTCGCCGGCATCCGGCCTATGACGCCTACCCGTTGCGCGAGGGCCTGTCGCGGCCGAACCGCCAGTACCTCAAAGAGCTCTGGCGCCTGGGCCTGCCGATCGGCGGCACCTACGCAGTGGAAGTCGGGCTGTTCGCTTTCGCGGCGCTGTGCATGGGCACCATGGGCAGCACGCAACTGGCGGCGCATCAGATCGCTCTGCAAATCGTCTCGGTGGCGTTCATGGTTCCGGCGGGGATGTCTTATGCGATCACCATGCGCGTCGGCCAGCATTACGGCGCCGGGCAATTGAACGATGCGCGAACGTCGGGACGGGTCGGCATCGCGTTCGGCGCAGTGGTGATGCTGGGGTTTGCGATGGTGTTCTGGTTACTGCCGAATCAGCTGGTCGGTTTGTTCCTCGACCATAACGATCCGGCGTTTGCCGAAGTGATTCGTCTGGCCGTGAGCCTGCTGGCCGTGGCAGCGTGGTTCGAGCTGTTCGACGGCACGCAGACGATTGCCATGGGCTGTATTCGCGGGCTCAAGGATGCCAAGACCACGTTTCTGGTCGGGCTCGGTTGCTACTGGCTGATCGGTGCGCCGGCGGCGTGGCTGATGGCGTTCCATCTGCACTGGGGGCCGACCGGCGTCTGGTGGGGTCTGGCGCTGGGGCTGGCCTGCGCGGCGGTGAGCCTGACGCTGGCATTCGAATGGAAAATGAAGCGGATGATTCGACTGGAGCCGCAACCTCAAGGCTTCAAGATCGCTCAGCCCGAGTGAGTTTCACTGTGGGAGCAAGCTCGCTCCCACAGGGATTTGAGGCTAGACCACAACACCCAGCGGCGGCTGACTGGCATCAGCCACCAGATAATCAATCAGTTCCGTCAACGGCAACGGCTTGCTGATCAGGTAACCCTGCACCTGATCGCAGCCGAACCCGCGCAACAGATCCAGTTGCTCCCGGGTTTCCACCCCTTCGGCCACCACTTCCAGGTGCAGGTTGTGCGCGAGGTTGATCATCGCGTGCACCAGTTTGCGGTTTTCTTCGCGTTGCTCCATGCCGCCGACGAAGCTCTTGTCGATCTTCAGCAAGGTGATCGGCAGGCTGTTGAGGTGCACGAACGACGAGAACCCGGTGCCGAAATCATCCAGCGAAAATCGCACGCCGAGGCGACCCAGGGCGTCCATGGTCTGCTTGACCAGATCACTGCGGCGCATCACGGCGGTTTCGGTGAGTTCGAATTCCAGCCACTGCGCCTCGACACCGCGCTCGGCGATCAGACGACTGAGCGTCGGCAGCAACTGGCTGTCCTGAAACTGGCGGAACGACAGGTTGATCGCCATGTGCAGCGCCGGCAGACCGTGCTCGCGCAGGGCCTGCATGTCGCGCAGGGCCCGGGAAATCACCCAGTAACCCAGCGGAACGATCAGGCCGCTCTGTTCGGCCAGCGGCACGAATTCGCTGGGTGGCAACAGACCGCGCTCACTGTGGCGCCAGCGCACCAGCGCTTCGAGACCGACGATCTGACCGTCCTGCAGGTTCAGGCGCGGCTGGTAATGCAACTCCAGCTCGTCACGGCGCAAGGCCCGGCGCAGCTCGCTTTCGAGGTCGGCCATGCTCCGCGCGTTGCGGTTTATTCGTTCGTTGAAGATGTGAAAGGTGCAGCCCTGAGTGCTCTTGGCCTGCTGCATGGCGATGTGCGCGTGCCACATCAACGGATCGGCGCCGCCCTGGGCCCGCGCATGGGCGATGCCGAGGCTGGAACCGATCAGCAGGCTTTCGCCATCGACCCAGTAAGGTTCAGCCAGCGCTTCGGTGATGCGCTCGGCCATCCATTCCGCCCGTTGCGGGGCTCGGCGGGTGTCGATCAGCAGGGCGAATTCGTCACTGCCCAGGCGCGCCAGTTGATCGCCGACTTCCAGCTGACTTTTCAGCCGCGCCACCACTTGCAGGATCAGGCGATCGCCGGCCTGATGGCCGAGGGCGTCGTTGGCGTGGCGGAAGTTGTCGAGATCGAGGTGCCCGAGGGCCAGGCCGCGACCGTCGTTTTCCGCCAGACGGGCCGTGAGCAGGGTCTGGAAGCCCTGGCGGTTGGCGATGCCGGTCAGCGGATCCTGTTCGGCCAGGCGTTGCAAAGTGTTTTCCAGCACGCCACGTTCGCGCACATGCCGCAGGCAGCGTCGAAGCATGTCGGTATCGAGGGCATCAAGTACCAGCCAGTCACTGACGCCGTCGGGCGCGGTCGCCGGTTCGTGCTCCAGCAGCAATACCGTCGGCAGGCTGCAACGGCCGGGTGCCGGCTGCAAGGCGGGAACGGTCAACAACACCGCATGGCGGTTGTCTTCGAACAGGCTGCTGACCGACTCCCAGCTCGGCGCGCTGATCAGCACCGCCGCGCTCCCCAACGGAGCCAGACACTCGCGCAATAACGCTGTCCACGCTGGCTCTTCGGCCAGTAGCAGCAAACGCAAGGGTTCGACAGGCGTAGTCAAGCTGACTCCCTAGACTCTGCAATGATGTGGGCGGCGGGCATTATGCCGTTGCGGCAACCAATGACCAAACGACAACGGAAAGCAAAACGTTATTTTGTGTCACGAATGAGAACATTAGCCGCAAAATCACCGCGCATCCTGCGTGAAAGTAACAAAACCGGCAAATTTGAATCGCGTGCTGCGTCACAAGTCGGAGAGAGCAGCACAAATCGCTGAGCCTGTTAAAATGCCGGCCCATTTCGTCAACGACTCCCGAATTTTCGTATGTCCCGACTCAATCCCCGGCAGCAAGAAGCCGTGAACTACGTCGGCGGCCCTCTATTGGTGCTCGCCGGTGCTGGCTCCGGCAAGACCAGTGTGATCACGCGCAAGATCGCGCACTTGATCCAGAACTGCGGCATCCGTGCCCAGTACATCGTCGCCATGACCTTCACCAACAAGGCCGCGCGCGAAATGAAAGAGCGGGTCGGCACCCTGCTGCGTCCAGGTGAAGGCCGCGGGCTGACGGTCTGCACCTTCCACAACCTTGGCCTGAACATCATCCGCAAGGAACATGAACGACTGGGCTACAAACCCGGTTTCTCGATCTTCGACGAAACCGACGTCAAGTCGCTGATGACCGACATCATGCAGAAGGAATACGCAGGCGACGACGGCGTCGACGAGATCAAGAACATGATCGGCGCCTGGAAAAACGACCTGATCCTGCCGGCCCAGGCCCTGGAAAACGCCCGCAACCCCAAGGAACAGACCGCCGCCATCGTCTACACCCACTACCAGCGCACGCTCAAGGCGTTCAACGCGGTGGACTTCGACGACCTGATCCTGCTGCCGGTGAAACTCTTCGAAGAGCACGCCGACATCCTCGAAAAGTGGCAGAACAAGGTGCGTTACCTGCTGGTCGACGAATACCAGGACACTAACGCCAGCCAGTACCTGCTGGTGAAAATGCTCATCGGCAAACGCAACCAGTTCACCGTGGTGGGCGACGACGACCAGTCGATCTACGCCTGGCGCGGCGCACGGCCGGAAAACCTGATGCTGCTCAAGGACGACTATCCGTCCCTGAAAGTGGTGATGCTCGAGCAGAACTACCGCTCCACCAGCCGCATCCTGCGCTGCGCCAACGTGCTGATCTCGAATAACCCGCACGAATTCGAAAAGCAGCTGTGGAGTGAGATGGGCCATGGCGACGAGATCCGCGTGATCCGCTGCCGCAATGAGGACGCCGAAGCCGAGCGCGTGGCCATGGAAATCCTCAGCCTGCACTTGCGCACCGACCGCCCGTACAGCGATTTCGCGATCCTCTATCGCGGCAACTACCAGGCCAAGCTGATCGAGCTGAAACTGCAGCACCATCAGGTGCCGTACCGCCTGAGCGGCGGCAACAGCTTCTTCGGGCGTCAGGAAGTGAAAGACCTGATGGCCTACTTCCGCCTGATCGTGAACCCGGACGACGACAACGCCTTCCTGCGGGTGATCAACGTACCGCGCCGGGAAATCGGCTCGACGACCCTGGAAAAACTCGGCAACTACGCCACCGAACGCAAGATCTCGATGTACGCCGCCACCGACGAACTCGGCCTGGGCGAACATCTGGACAGCCGCTTCACCGATCGCCTGTCGCGCTTCAAGCGCTTTATGGACAAGGTGCGCGAGCAGTGCGCCGGCGAAGACCCGATCTCCGCCCTGCGCAGCATGGTCATGGACATCGACTACGAGAACTGGCTGCGCACCAACAGCTCCAGCGACAAGGCTGCGGACTACCGGATGAGCAACGTCTGGTTCCTGATCGAAGCCTTGAAGAACACCCTGGAAAAAGACGAAGACGGCGAAATGACCGTCGAGGACGCCATCGGCAAACTGGTCCTGCGTGACATGCTGGAACGTCAGCAGGAAGAGGAAGAAGGCGCCGAAGGCGTGCAGATGATGACCCTGCATGCGTCCAAGGGCCTGGAATTCCCTTACGTGTTCATCATGGGCATGGAAGAGGAAATCCTCCCGCACCGCTCCAGCATCGAAGCCGACACCATCGAAGAAGAACGCCGCCTGGCCTACGTGGGCATTACCCGCGCGCGCCAGACCCTGGCATTCACCTTCGCCGCCAAGCGCAAACAGTACGGCGAGATCATCGATTGCGCGCCCAGCCGCTTCCTCGATGAACTGCCGCCGGACGACCTGGCCTGGGAAGGCAACGACGACACACCGACCGAAGTCAAAGCCGTGCGGGGCAACAGCGCACTGGCTGATATACGCGCGATGTTAAAGCGCTAGAATTGACCACTTTTTTACTAGACCTTCGGCGCACAAAGCGCCAAATGAGGACAGCTTCATGGAAGCATTGCACCAGAAAATCCGCGAACTAGGCATCGTGCTTTCCGACCAGGTCCTGAAGGTCGACGCCTTCCTGAACCACCAGATCGACCCGGCCCTGATGAAGCTGATCGGCGACGAATTCGCCACGCTGTTCAAGGACTCCGGCATCACCAAGATCGTCACCATCGAAGCGTCGGGCATCGCCCCGGCGATCATGACCGGTCTGAACCTCGGCGTGCCGGTGATCTTCGCCCGCAAGCAACAGTCCCTGACCCTGACTGAAAACCTGCTGTCGGCGACCGTTTACTCGTTCACCAAGAAGACCGAAAGCACCGTGGCCATCTCCCCGCGCCACCTGACCAGCAGCGACCGCGTGCTGATCATCGACGACTTCCTGGCCAACGGTAAGGCATCCCAGGCGCTGATCTCGATCATCAAGCAAGCCGGCGCCACCGTCGCGGGCCTGGGCATCGTGATCGAGAAGTCGTTCCAGGGCGGCCGTGCGGAACTGGATTCGCAGGGTTACCGCGTCGAGTCGCTGGCTCGCGTGAAATCGCTGAAGGATGGCGTGGTGACTTTCATCGAGTAACGGCTGAAAGACGCAAGTACACCGCAATTCCTGTGGGAGCTGGCTTGCCAGCGATGGCGACCTATCCTTCAACATCCAAGTTGACTGATACACCGCCATCGCGGGCAAGCCCGCTCCCACAGGTTTTTTTGTTGTTTTTTATTGCGCGGTAGCCTTCAGGCCGGTCAGAAGCAGGCGCTGGAAAAGGTCTTCTTTCAGGCCTTCCGGGTTCGTAAGCTGCATCCGCTCAAGGTGCACGGGGAACATCGACGGCTCCGGCGCATCCAGCGCTGCCTTGCCCAGTTCCAGAATCTCGGTCAGCTTGAACTTGCTCTTGAGCCAGTTCAGCGCCCGCAACAGATCCTTTTCGACCTCTGTGAAATCGCAACCCAGCGGATACTCCGGAAACAGGTTCGGATGCCGTGCGGCAATCGCCTGCAAGCGTTGCGGGGTGTTGTCGGTAAAGCGTGGATCGAGACGGAAATCCTTCGGCAACTTGCCGACCTTCTGCGCCTGCTCGATCAAGCCCTGCTGGAAGCGTGAATCGCTGATATTGAGCAACGCCTCGATCACCGCCGCATCCGACTTGCCGCGCAGATCGGCGATGCCGTACTCGGTGACCACGATGTCGCGCAGGTGCCGTGGAATCGTGCAATGGCCGTACTCCCAGACAATGTTCGAACTGACATCGCCGCCGGATTCGCGCCAGCTGCGCAGCAGCAGGATCGAGCGCGCATCGTGCAGGGCATGGCCCTGAGCGACGAAGTTGTACTGCCCGCCGACGCCGCTGAGCACACGTCCGTCTTCCAGTTGATCCGCCACCCCGGCGCCCAGCAGGGTCATGGTGAACACAGTGTTGATGAACCGCGCATCCAGACGCTGCAGGCGTTTGAGCTCTTCCTGACCATACAGCTCGTTGATATAGCTGATGCGGGTCATGTTGAAGTCGAGGCGTTTGCTCAGCGGCAACTCACGCAAGCGCTCATAGAAACTGCGCGGCCCGAGAAAGAAGCCGCCATGCACTGAAATGCCGTCGGTTTGCGCCGCCTCGTCGAGGGTGCCGGCATTGGCCTGCTCCTGAGTCTGCACGTCCGGGTAGACCTTGCGCCGGATGATCCCGGCGTCCGCCAGCACCAGCAAGCCGTTGACGAACATCTCGCTGCAACCGTACAGGCCCTTGGCGAAGGGCTCGATGCCGCCCTCGCGTTCGATCAACTGCGCCCACTGGCTTAGGTTCACATCGGCCAGCAAGGCCTGGTAACCAGCGTTGTCGGCCTGCCGCGCCAGTAACGCAGCGGTCAGCGCGTCGCCCATCGAACCGATGCCGATCTGCAAGGTGCCGCCATCGCGTATCAACGTACTGGCGTGCAATCCGATGAAGTGATCCTGAAACCCGACAGGCATGTTCGGCGTGGAAAACAGCGTGCTGCTGTCCTTTTCGTCGATCAGCAGGTCGAAGGTGTCGATGTCGACTTCCGAATCGCCCGGCATGTACGGCAACTCGGTGTGCACCTGGCCGACCAGCAGAATGGTCTCCCCCGCCGCCCGGCGTTTGGCGATCATCGGGAACAGATCGAGGGTGATGTCCGGGTTGCAACTCAGACTAAGACGATCCGGATGTTCGCTGCTGCTGGCGAGCAACTGCGCCACCAGGTTCAGGCCGGCGGCGTTGATGTCGCGGGCGGCGTGGCTGTAATTGCTGCTGACGTAATCCTGCTGGGCCGTCGCGCTATTGAGCAGGCTGCCCGGCTGCATGAAGAACTGCTCGATGCGGATGTTGGCCGGCAGGCTGTCGCGGCGCAGATCGGCGAGGAATTCCAGCTCCGGGTAATCGCCAAACACCCGCTCGACAAAGGGTTCGATGAAGCGCTTCTGCAAACCGTCGCCCAGGGTCGGACGGCCAAGGCACAGGGCGGTGTAGATCGTCAGTTGCCGTTCGGGCAATCCGGCCACCCGCCGGTACAGGGCGTTGACGAAGGGATTGGGTTTGCCCAGCCCCAGCGGCAGGCCCATGTGGATGTGCGCCGGCAACCTTGCCAGTACGTCGTCCACTGCCTGTTCGATCGAACACAACTGCACCATCTGAAGCCTCCTGCCCGTTCCGTGAATAGAGGTACGACCGAGATTGCCGGTTGTTTGCTGCAAAGAACAGCCTCAGGCCTGAACCGCGGGCACAAAAAAACCGTCCGAAGACGGTTTTTTTCGTCAGAAGCGCGGCTTATTTCAGGCCGGACATCTTCTGGATGGCGCCCTTGAGCTCGTCATCCGAGCAGTCGGCGCAGGTGCCTTTCGGCGGCATGGAGTTGATGCCGGTGATGGCCTTGGCCAGGATGCCGTCGAGGCCGCCCTGGTGATCGGCGCGCTCTTTCCAGGCCGCGGTGTCACCGATTTTCGGCGCGCCCAACAGGCCGGAGCCGTGGCAAGCGTTGCAATGTTTGGCAATCACTTCGTCCGGCGTCTTGGCGCCGCCACCGCCGCCTGCCGAAGCAGCGACTTCCATCCCCTTGCACTCTTGCCCTTGAACACACACCTGGCCGACCGGCTCAAGGCGCTTGGCAATGTCGTCATTCGTCGCAGCTTGAGCGCTGACAGCCCAGAGGGCCAGTACGGTTGCTGGTGCAGCCAGCATTTTCATAATTAGGTTCACGCGTTCACCCTCAATGGTGGCTATTCACGCCTGCGGCCACGGTTCGCAGGCGGGCGCAAGTATAGCGGTTAGCCCGCTTCACTGAAACAACCCCAAAGTCGAAGGGGTTATATCGCGCTGTGGAAAAACGTTTCGGGTGCCTTCGCCGGTATGGCCTGGCGCCTCTTTGTTTAAAAATTCGCCGGCGTGGCTGCGCTGATTAGTCGCGCCGGTGCATCGAACGGATTACGGAAACGATGCGGCTTGGTACTTTCAAAGTAGTAGCTGTCGCCGGCTTCGAGGATAAAAGTTTCAAGGCCCACCACCAGCTCCAGGCGCCCTTCCACCAGAATCCCGGTTTCCTCGCCTTCGTGGGTGAGCATTTCTTCGCCGGTGTCGGCGCCCGGCGGGTAGATTTCATTGAGGAACGCGATGGCCCGGCTCGGGTGCGCGCGGCCGACCAGTTTCATGGTCACGGCACCGTCGGAAATGTCGATCAGCTCGTTGGCCTTGTAGACGATCTGGGTCGGTTTTTCCTGCAGGATTTCTTCGGAAAAGAACTCGACCATGGACATGGGGATCCCGCCCAGAACTTTCCTCAGCGAACTGATCGAAGGGCTGACGCTGTTCTTTTCGATCATCGAAATGGTGCTGTTGGTGACGCCCGCGCGCTTGGCGAGTTCACGCTGGGAAAGCCCTTTGAGCTTGCGGATCGATTGCAGTCGTTCACCGACGTCCAAGGCTGGAGCCTCCTGATGTTGTAGAAATATTGAGCGTTATCATGGCGACAGCGTTCAGTATTTACAACACTTGGGCCCCGCTTGCGCTTCAACCCTCGGAATAGAGCCTCGGCACCCGCCGCAGGTTGCAGAAGATCTGGTACGGAATGGTGTCCGCCCACTTCGCCACGTCGCTGGCGAGGATATTCTTGCCCCACAACTCGACGGTCGAACCGAGGCCGGCTTGCGGCACGTCGGTCAGGTCGATGCACAGCATGTCCATCGACACCCGGCCAAGAATGCGGCTGCGCTGGCCGGCCACCAGCACCGGGGTGCCGGTCGGTGCCTGACGCGGGTAACCGTCGGCATAACCCATGGCAACCACGCCGATGCGCATCGGTTTGTCGGTGATGAATTTCGCACCGTAACCCACCGGTTCGCTGGCCGGCAATTCGCGCACGCTGATGACTTTCGATTCCAGGGTCATCACCGGTTGCAGGCGCTCTGCCACGGCGTTGGCTTCTTCGAACGGGGTGGCGCCGTAGAGCATGATGCCCGGGCGCACCCAGTCGCTGTGAATCTGTGGCCAGCCCAGCACCGCCGGCGAATTGCGCAGGCTGACTTCGGCTGCCAGGCCCTGACGCGCCGCTTCGAACACTGCAACCTGATCGGCGCTGCTCTGCTCGTGCAGTTCATCGGCCCGGGCGAAGTGACTCATCAGCACGACTTTCGCCACGTTGCCGCTGGCCAGCAGACGCTGGTAAGCCGCCGGGTAATCCTTCGGATGCAGGCCCACTCGGTGCATGCCCGAATCGAGTTTCAGCCACACAGTGATCGGTTTGCTCAACGTCGCCTGTTCGATCGCTTCGAGCTGCCACAGCGAATGCACCACGCACCAGAAATCGTGCTCGACGACCAGCGCCAGCTCGTCGGCCTCGAAAAAGCCTTCGAGCAACAGCACCGGCGCAAGAATCCCGGCAGCACGCAGCTCCAGGGCTTCTTCGATGCATGCCACCGCGAAGCCGTCCGCTTCAGCCTCCAGCGCCTGGGCGCAACGCACCGCGCCATGGCCGTAGGCATCGGCCTTGATCACCGCCAGCGCCTTGGCACCGGTGACTTCACGGGCGATACGGTAGTTGTGACGCAGGGCTTGAAGGTCGATCAGGGCACGGGCAGGACGCATGGCAGCAGACTTCTTGGCGGTCATGGGAATAAAAACCGGCGCTGGCTGACGGCGTGAACCGCCAACAGCACCGGGAGAGGGATCTTTGCAACGGGTTACGGCAACGCGGCGACGATGGAGATCTCGACCAGGATGCTCGGCTTGGCCATCTTCGCTTCGACGGTGGCGCGGGCCGGGGCGGCGCCCTTTGGCAGCCACTGATCCCACACCGAATTCATGCCGGCAAAATGCGCCTCGATGTCGTTCAGGTAGATCGTCGCCGACAGCAGGTGCTGTTTGTCGGTACCGGCCAGATCAAGCAAACGCTCGATGTTGGCGAGGACGTCGCGGGTCTGCTGTTCGACACCGGCGTTGAAGTCATCGCCGACCTGCCCGGACAGATACACCGTACCGTTGTGGCTGACGATCTGACTCATGCGCTCATTGGTGAGCTGGCGCTGGATTGCCATGCTTTGCGGACTCCTGGGTGGTGTTGCCATAACGGGAAATATCGAGGCCTTCAGCGCTGATCTGTGGTTTTTTCTTCGCCATCAGGTCGGCCAGCAAGCGACCGGAGCCGCACGCCATGGTCCAGCCGAGGGTGCCGTGACCGGTGTTCAGGAACAGGTTCTTGAACGGGGTGGCGCCGACGATCGGCGTGCCATCCGGGGTGGTTGGGCGCAGGCCGGTCCAGAAACTCGCTTCGGCCAGATTGCCGCCCTGAGGATAAAGGTCGTTGACGATCATCTCCAGGGTTTCGCGCCGACGCGGGTTCAGCGACAGGTCAAAACCGGCGATCTCCGCCATGCCGCCGACGCGGATGCGGTTGTCGAAACGGGTGATCGCGACCTTGTAGGTCTCGTCGAGAATGGTCGACGTCGGGGCCATGGCCGGGTTGGTGATCGGCACGGTCAGCGAGTAGCCCTTCAACGGATAGACCGGGGCCTTGATGCCCAGCGGCTTGAGCAGTTGCGGCGAGTAGCTGCCGAGGGCCAGCACGTAGCGGTCGGCGGTTTCCAGCTTGCCGTCGATCCATACGCCATTGATGCGGTCACCGGCGAAGTCGAGGCGCTGGATGTCCTGACCGAAACGGAATTCCACACCAAGCTTGGTGGCCATTTCAGCGAGGCGAGTGGTGAAGATCTGGCAGTCGCCGGTTTGGTCATTCGGCAGGCGCAGAGCACCGGCGAGGATGTCGGTGACACCGGCCAGCGCCGGTTCGACGCGGGCAATGCCGGCGCGGTCGAGCACTTCGAACGGCACGCCGGATTCTTTCAGTACGGCGATGTCCTTGGCGGCGTTATCCAGTTGCGCCTGGGTGCGGAACAACTGCGTGGTGCCAAGGCTGCGGCCCTCGTAGGCGATGCCGGTCTCGGCGCGCAATTCGTCGAGGCAGTCGCGGCTGTACTCGGACAGACGCACCATGCGCTCCTTGTTCACCGCGTAACGGTTGGCGGTGCAGTTGCGCAGCATCTGCGCCATCCACAGGTACTGGTCGATGTCGGCGGTGGCCTTGATTGCCAGCGGCGCGTGGCGTTGCAGCAGCCACTTGATGGCTTTGAGGGGTACGCCCGGCGCAGCCCACGGCGAGGCGTAGCCCGGCGAGACCTGGCCGGCGTTGGCGAAACTGGTCTCCATGGCCGCGGCGGGCTGCCGGTCGACCACCACCACTTCAAACCCGGCACGGGCCAGATAGTAAGCACTGGCGGTACCGATGACGCCGCTACCCAAGACCATAACGCGCATTTTTGTATCCCTCATCGCGGCGTGCCGCGCATGTGTGTTGTCAGAGCAATGATGCGCGCAGTGTAAAAAAGATTTGCCAGTGCTTTTCACTGTATAAGCGCCTATATTTGGCGACAATTCTCGGCAAAAACCCTTTTCACGGAGGCGCATCCCCTATGCGTACCAACACTCAGACCAAACGTGAGCTGGACAAGATCGACCGCAACATCTTGCGGATCCTGCAGGCGGACGGACGGATTTCATTCACCGAACTGGGCGAAAAGGTCGGGCTCTCCACCACGCCATGCACAGAGCGGGTGCGGCGCCTGGAGCGCGAGGGGATCATCATGGGCTACAACGCCCGCCTCAATCCCCAGCATCTGAAGGGTAGTCTGCTGGTGTTCGTCGAGATCAGCCTCGACTACAAATCCGGCGACACTTTCGAAGAGTTCCGACGCGCGGTGCTGAAATTGCCCCACGTGCTGGAATGCCATCTGGTGTCAGGGGATTTCGACTATCTGGTGAAGGCGCGGATTTCCGAGATGGCCTCGTACCGCAAGCTGCTGGGCGACATCCTGCTCAAGCTGCCGCACGTGCGCGAATCCAAGAGCTACATCGTGATGGAAGAAGTGAAAGAGAGCCTGAGCCTGCCGATTCCGGACTGAGCTCAGACCAGCACCTGCCGGTTTTCGGCCATGTACTCGAACACCTGCTTCTCGACCCGTGGATGAATCAGCTCCACCGGGCGCCGGCCGTTGGGGCACGGCAAGGTCTGAGTGGTGCCGAACAACCGGCAAATCAGTGGTCGTTCGTCATACACCGTGCAGCCATTTGGCCCCAGATGCACACAGTTGAGTTCTTCCATGGCCGCGTCCTGCTCGGCGCGGGTCTTGCGCGGCAGGCGGGACATTTCTTCGGGTGAGGTGGTCACCGGCCCGCAGCAGTCATGGCAGCCCGGCACGCATTCGAACGTGGGAATCTGCTGACGCAGGGTGCGGATTTTCTGACTGTTGCAGCTCATTGCAGCGGTAACCGGAGCGGAATAGGCGGCAATTGTGCCGCAAAAGCCGTGATCCAGACACCACGGGCCGACCAATGTTGCCCGTCCTCGGGCCTGCGGCTTATGCTCCGTCAAATTTTCTCGACACCCCGCTCAGGATGACGCCCATGAATGCCCGCGCCCACGCCTCCGCGAGCCAACCCCACGTTGCCTCTTACTACGCCGCCAGCAGCCTGCCGCAACCCGACCATCCGCTGCTGCAAGGTGAACTGCTCGCGGACGTGTGCGTGGTCGGCGGCGGTTTCTCCGGGCTGAACACCGCGCTGGAGCTGGCGGAGCGCGGCTTGAGCGTGGTGTTGCTGGAAGCGCACCGGGTCGGCTGGGGCGCCAGCGGTCGCAACGGCGGGCAACTGATTCGCGGGGTTGGTCACGGCCTCGATCAGTTCGCCAACGTGATCGGCGCCGACGGCGTGCGTCAGATGAAACTCATGGGCCTGGAAGCCGTGGAAATCGTCCGCCAGCGCGTCGAGAAATTTCAGATCCCCTGCGACCTGACCTGGGGTTACTGCGACCTCGCCAACAAACCTTCCGACCTTGAAGGTTTTGCCGAAGACGCCGAAGAGCTGCGCAGCCTCGGTTACCGCTACGAAACCCGCCTGCTGCAAGCGAACGAAATGCACACCGTAGTCGGCTCCAAACGCTACGTCGGCGGCCTGATCGACATGGGTTCCGGGCATCTGCATCCGCTGAACCTGGCACTCGGCGAAGCCGCAGCGGCGCATCAATTGGGGGTGAAGCTGTTCGAGCAATCGGCGGTCACCCGCATCGACTACGGCCCCGAAGTCCGCGTACATACGGCGCAAGGTTCGGTACGGGCGAAAACCCTGGTGCTCGGCTGCAACGCCTATCTCAATGACCTCAATCCGCAACTCAGCGGCAAGGTACTGCCGGCCGGCAGCTACATCATTGCCACCGAACCGCTGAGCGAGGAACAGGCTCACGCCCTGCTGCCACAGAACATGGCGGTCTGCGATCAGCGGGTGGCGCTCGATTACTACCGGCTCTCGGCGGATCGTCGCCTGCTGTTCGGCGGCGCCTGCCATTACTCGGGACGTGATCCGAAGGACATCGCTGCGTACATGCGACCGAAAATGCTGGAAGTGTTTCCGCAGCTCGCCTCAGCGAAGATCGAGTATCAGTGGGGCGGGATGATCGGCATCGGTGCCAACCGTCTGCCGCAGATTGGCCGGCTCACCGACCAGCCGAACGTGTATTACGCCCAGGCCTATTCCGGCCACGGCGTGAATGCCACACACCTGGCGGGCAAGTTGCTGGCCGAGGCCATCAGCGGCCAGCACAGCGGTGGTTTCGACCTGTTCGCCAAAGTGCCACACATCACCTTCCCCGGCGGCAAGCATCTGCGCTCGCCGCTGTTGGCGTTGGGGATGTTGTGGCATCGCCTTAAAGAGTTGGTCTGATGATTTTGTAGCGTCCTTGAGGCCGCCATCGCTGGCAAGCCAGCTCCCACAAGGTCGGTGGTGGACACTGATTTTGTGAACACCACCACTACTGTGGGAGCTGGCTTGCCAGCGATGAGGCCAGCATAGACAACGAAGGTTTCAGATCCGCCAGAAGGGCCTCAACCCCTCCTCCAGCGCCTGCTCCCGAGTCAGCCCGATGTCCTTGAGCTGGTCCGGCGTCAGGCGCAGCAACGCCTTGCGCGTGTGCAGACGGTGCCAGAACAGGTCCCAGCGACTCAGGCCGGACGGTGCGCTGCACATGCTCTCGTTGCGCGCATTGTCCTGTTGCCCTGCCTCCAGTTCCTGACTGTGTAACGTCAGCCGCACATCGCTCAAGCCGTTCATTTTCGTTGCTCCTGTTTACTTGGGTAGCCAGAGATTCCATGATGCGCGGGCGAGCAAAAGCATTACAGATTCAACACATCTGTATTATTTCCATACAGATTTGCTGTCTCTGCGACTGAATTGTCGATTTACGCCGCATCTGTACTGGTTTAACGAATCATCTGCATCGAGGCAGTGTCATGACGCTCTATGTGAATCTCGCCGAACTGCTCGGCACCCGCATCGAACAAGGCTTCTACCGCCCCGGTGACCGACTGCCATCAGTGCGTGCCCTGAGCGTCGAACACGGGGTCAGCCTGAGCACGGTGCAGCAGGCCTATCGGATGCTGGAAGACAGCGGCCTGGCCACGCCGAAACCCAAGTCCGGGTACTTCGTGCCGGTCGGTCGCGAGTTGCCGGAACTGCCGGCGGTGGGGCGTCCGGCGCAACGGCCGGTGGAAATTTCCCAGTGGGATCAGGTGCTGGAACTGATTCGCGCCGTGCCGCGCAAGGACGTGGTGCAGCTCGGTCGCGGCATGCCGGACATCTCGTCACCCACGATGAAACCGCTGCTGCGTGGGCTGGCCCGTATCAGCCGCCGTCAGGACATGCCCGGTCTGTATTACGACAATATCCACGGCACCCTCGAACTGCGCGAACAGATCGCGCGGCTGATGCTCGATTCCGGCTGCCAGTTGAACGCCAGCGATCTGGTGGTCACCACCGGTTGCCACGAAGCCCTGTCCACCAGCATTCACGCAATCTGCGAGCCCGGCGACATCGTCGCGGTGGACTCGCCGAGCTTTCACGGCGCCATGCAGACCCTCAAGGGGCTGGGCATGAAAGCCCTGGAAATCCCCACCGATCCCCTCACCGGCATCAGCCTCGAAGCGCTGGAACTGGCACTGGAACAATGGCCGATCAAGGTCATCCAGCTCACGCCCAACTGCAACAACCCGCTCGGCTACATCATGCCGGAGTCGCGCAAACGCGCCCTGCTCAACCTGGCCCAGCGCTTCGACGTGGCGATCATCGAAGACGATGTGTATGGCGAACTGGCCTACACCTACCCACGTCCGCGCACGATCAAATCCTTCGACGAGGATGGCCGCGTCTTACTCTGCAGTTCGTTTTCCAAGACCCTCGCGCCGGGATTGCGCATCGGCTGGGTCGCGCCCGGTCGCTATCTCGAACGCGTGCTGCACATGAAATACATCAGCACTGGCTCTACGGCACCTCAACCGCAGATCGCCATCGCCGAATTTCTCAAGGCCGGGCACTTCGAACCGCATTTGCGGCGGATGCGCACGCAATACCAGCGCAATCGCGACGTGATGATTGATTGGGTGACGCGCTACTTCCCGGCCGGCACCCGCGCCAGCCGCCCGCAAGGCAGTTTCATGCTCTGGGTCGAACTGCCGGAAGGTTTCGATACGCTGAAACTGAATCGTGCGCTGCACGATCAGGGCGTACAGATTGCCGTCGGCAGCATCTTTTCCGCCTCGGGCAAATACCGCAATTGCCTGCGCATGAACTACGCGGCCAAACCCACAGCACTGATCGAAGATGCCGTGCGCAAGGTCGGCGCGGCGGCGATCAAGCTGTTGGCCGAGGCCGATTAATCCACCATAAAGGCGCCCTGACCTTCAAACCGCATCGGATCGACGGGGCGGCTTGAGGCGTCATCGACCCGCGCATCCAGCTCCAGCTCCACTTCCAGCAGACTGCCCTGGATACCGGCGTCCGCCCGCCATGGAACAACGTGGATGCCCGGTCGCAGGAAATCACCTTCGACCGGTTGGCCGCTGTCCAGGCGCCAGTGCACCGCCGCACCGTCGACACGAGCAGCCACGATACGTAGTTGCAACGTGCCCGCCGCCCAACGGAAACGTTGCGGATCGGCGGGGGGCGCGACAAATGCCCAGCGCATCAAACGCACGTCGGGACAGTGCACCCGCAAGTGCACACTGCGCAAACCAAAGCCCGGGCCCCGGCCATCAAGCGCCGTGCGTTGCAGCAGGTCGGCGCGCGTTGCGCTACCCAGGTTCACGCTCGCGGGCGACAGACTCGACTGACACGTATCGGCGCCTGACGCCGGTTGAAATACCAAGCACAGCAACACGATCCAAACCGGCAGAAATTTCATCAGATGCACTCGTTCAGGACAGCTCGGCCGGCGCGCAGGTGGCATCGACCCGCTCGATGAGCGCGCTGTCTTCAGGGGATTCGGGAAGCGGGAAACGCAATACGCACCGCGTGTTGTCTGGGAGCTGCACATGCAGGCGCTGACCCGTTTTTGCGTCGGGCAGAAAAATCGTCCCGGCGTCCTGGACCGTCGTCAGGTAGCGCCCCTGTTCATCGTGAACGCTCAGTCCCTTGGCCAGCCATTGCCGGTCGACGGTCATCGCATTCAGTAACAATCGCCGGACAGTGACGAGCGAGAAGTCCAGATGCTGCACCGAACCACGGGCGGGCTGCACTTCCTTCACCCCGTCGAGCACTTCAACGTTGCGCGACAGGCTGAGCGGGTCGACTTCCAACCGTGCCGTCGACCAGGCCGGCAGGCTCGCCGCGACTGCGTGGCCCGAGCCATCGGTCCAGACCGGTCCTTGAGGCGTGTTCAGTTTCACGCCCGATCGATCACCGGCCTTGAGTACGCCGAAAGTGTCGCGCAGGGGATAGGGCGACAACGTTGCGCCCTCGCGATGCAGTGCCACACCACCGCGCAGCCCCACGTCGTAATCGGTCGCCCCGGATCGCTGGGCGACGCCAACGTCCAGGCTGGTGTAGCGCGGCAGGGCATTGAAGCGCACGCCATAGCTCGCTGCCGCTTCATCGCGGTATTCAGCGTTGGCGTTGTAGGCCAGGTTTTCACCCAGTACGTCACTGACGGCCACGCCCCGACGCAGGCCGGATCGATCATCACGGCGCAAATAGCCGCGCAGTCTTCGCTGGCCACCCAGCGCCATTCCCAGTGTCAGGTAAGCGGAATTGCCCAGGCGATCGGGCGCTGTATCGCCGATAGCACGTTCCAGGTTCAACGACAGGCTGATGCGCTCAGGCAATGTACGCGACCAGGACAGGCCAAGACGCGACTGCGACGGTTCACCCTGGGTCGAATATCGCGACCAGGTCGCTCCAAACGCGCCCCATTGATCCACCGAACCGGTGAGAGAAAACACCAGGTGATCGCGACCGGGAGACTCAGCCCGGTGAAGCGCCTGATTCCAGCCGGTGTCTGACAGCGTGCGAAAATTCCGTCTCTGGCGCACCGCAACCAGGCTCGTCGACAGCTGCTCGGACAGCGGCGCACTCAGCGTCAGCTGCGTCTGGCTGCCTCCCTCGCCACTGGAGCGCTCATCGGACAGCACCTGCTTCACGCCCAGTGCGTAGCCGCCGGCCCACTGTCGTTGCAGGCCCCAGCCTGTCGACAGGTAGTCGGTTGCCGCGAGCACACCGGCGGTCAGTCGGGTGGCCTGCCCCCAATCCCAATCCTTGCTGAACGCCGTGAAAGAAGGCGTTTGTCGGTCGTCCGAGCCCAGCCGTCGCACCGTGCCCAGCGCGAAGTTGAACCCGCTCGGCCCGGCCCATTGCGCTTCGTGGAGACTGGCCGCCGGCACGCGCAAGCGGCGCGCCTGCCCATCCTGCTCGTGCACAGTCACGTCCAGATCAATCTGGTTGCTCAGCAATGGCAGCGCTCGCAGCGTGAACGGTCCACTCGGCACCATGGTGCTGTAGATCATCACGCCGTTCTGCCGGACTTCGATGCGGGCCGGCGAATACGCGACACCCTCCACCTGCCCCCGCGCGCCGTCCTGCGCCGTTCGCAACTGGGCGAATGCCGCTTCCGGCAGGATCTGCACACCGTTGAATGGTTCACCGGCAAACAAGGTCGACGCGAGATTCAATTGCCCGACCTGCAGACTGACTTCGGCGTCTTCCAGGGCTCGCGCACCGTAGGCATACAGGTGCTCGAACCGCGAGTTGCCGGAGGTCGACGTGTAAGACTGCCGACTGCGCAATACCCAATCTCCGGCGTTCACGCCGACCTCTGAGCCCAGGCTTTGAAACCTGTCGTGTTGGCCTTCATGCTGACTGCCGACCATCAACGCGTCGTAGTTGAAAACGCCGGCCATTCCGCCATGAGCGAAGTTGTTGGGCGCACGTTCCGGCAGCATCAGACGGTCGGTCGGTACCAGCAGATCAATCCGTTCGCGTCCCGGATCCAGATGCGCGACCGCTTCGGGAAATCCCTCCACCAACGTCGTGCACTGCTCCGGTCGCAACCTGGCCATCGAGGGTGGCGGGTGTACTCCGGCAGCGTTCAGCCATTGGGGTTGCAGGCACAATTCTCCGCGCTCGTTGAACGACACCCGCACACGGCCTCTGGCCTGTCCGTTGACCTCAAGCGCCACGGAATGCTCGCCTTGGGCGAAGCGCGGCGCCTCACGAAAGTACACCGCCAGCGCAGGGTCGATGCCGCGCTCCCTCAACACTTGAGCGTCGAACTCCAGTGACTCGGCCGCCAGCACGGTGCCGTTGACCGCCAGCAGCAACACGCCCCAACGAACGCAGACCTTCATCAGCGAGTAACCGGCGCGTCGTAATGGTCGACCGCAAAGCCGTAGGTGGTGGCCGGAAAAATCCTCACTGCCATCGTCTGAGCCGAGGCGTGCAAGGGGAAATCGGCGCGCAGTCGCTCGCCGGGCAAGATGTAGGTCTTCGGCAGGTTAACCGAGCGGGTGCCCGGCAGAGGCAAAATGGTTTTCGCCAGCCGAACCACATAGGGGCTCGGATTGACGACCTGCACACCAGCGGCATCTATTGACCAGGTCAGCCGCTTCCAGGGCTCGCGCTCCACCGGCAATCCGGCGGGGCGCAGAATCACCGGCAGGTTCTGACGGACACCGAGGGTGACCCGCGCTCCGGCGGCGTCACTGGTCGGCTGGATCCCCTCGAAGATCACCCGCTTGAGGCGTTCAGTCTTCAACGGTTGCTGACTTTGCAGAATGAATCGCACTTGCTGAATGCCGTCCGGTTCGACACGAGCGATGGGCGGGGTAAAGACCAGCAGTACATCGTCGCTGTCCTCGATATTCTCGACGGTGGTGTGCAGCAATGCGGGGCGCGTATCGGTATTGCGCACATTCATGACCGCTTCACCCATACCCTCCTCCACCAACAGCACCGGCGTCTGCGGAACCATTCCGGCGGCGTGGGCCAGCGGCACTGAAAGCCATGCGAACAGGCACAGCGCGACAGTCTTGAGAGCAGACTTGAAAGAAATGAGCATCGGGATAATCCGTGAAATCCTGGATGCGGCCCGGCAAATACCGGACCGCGCTCGCGTGTGCCAGCCGGTCCCGGTGCCTGAGAGACACCGGGACGCTGTCATCAGAGGTAGAACATGTCGAACGTCACGGAGCCGTCCAGCGGGATTTCGTTGGCAATCGGCAGGGCGTTGCTTGGGCCGATGATCGGCAGCAGCTGCATCGGGAAACCGTGATGACGAGCCGCAACCGGACCGGTCGCAGCGCTGGCGCCCCACGAGTACAACTGCGGCGCATTGCTGACCAGCGTGCTGGTCGGCACACGCCATGCCGGGGCCGCCAGGGTCCGGGTCAGCAGCGTCTGGGCATTGCCGTCGGTCTCCGGAATGCCATGGCGCAAGGCGAAACCACCAATAGGCGTACCGTTGATTTCACCCAGCCCGAAAAACAGTGCCGGATCACTCTGACCGGCACCATCACTGATGCCGGGCAACTTGGTGCCGGCCCGGTTATCACGCACCGACACTTCCACGGGGGCCGGTGCGTCGCAATTGATGTGCAGGGACACATCGCGACCGCCCAACAGGGTCTGTGTGGTCGTATTCAACGCCGCCGCCGAAATCTTGCGCAGATCCACCGTGCCGCCACCGGCAAAGGCCGGAATGCAGGAGGTCGGAATAATGGTGCCGATGACATTCAGGTCAACGCTTTCTGCCATTGCCATTGTTGGCAGCAGCGCCGCCGCCAGTACTGCAAGACGGTATGTCTTTTTCATAAGCCGTAATCTTCCATTTGATTGACAGTTCAATCCCTACAAACCTGGTATGTAAGTAAGCGGGCTGATGATTGCGGCTTATGAGAGATAAATCTGTAGGAAACGGGAACGCTTAAACAGCGAAATCACGACTGGTTTAATAGGCACTTTGAGCCTGGTGGCGGGGTCCTACGCTGTCGTGGCCGGATGCTTTGAACCGCCATGTCTACAGGGCCCGAGTTTCAGTGCGCCTGAAAGCCCACAGCCATGAACCAGGCAGCCGCTCTGTTTCAGAGATCGGAAGGCCTGACGGTTAGGCCGATAACGGGCGGCGTACGCCGTGCCATACTCCTGACCTTTCCCACACCCGGAACGACCCGACTTGAGCTCCAGACACTTCCTGCCGCCTGCACTGCTGTCCGCCCTGCTGCTCACCGGGTGCGCTTCGCTTGATGTTCCGCGTGACCCGAGCCAGGCACTGCCGGCGTCCGACTCCGCGTTCGGCCGTTCGATCCAGGCCCAGGCGGCGCCCTACAAGGGCCAGTCCGGCTTTCGCCTGCTGTCCAACAGCACCGAAGCCTTCACCGCCCGCGCCGAGCTGATTCGCAACGCTCAACGCAGCCTCGACTTGCAGTACTACATCGTCCATGACGGCATCAGCACGCGAATGCTGGTGGAAGAAGTGCTGAAGGCGGCCGATCGTGGCGTGCGGGTGCGGATCCTGTTGGACGACACCACCAGCGACGGCCTCGACCTGATCATTGCGACCCTGGCGGCGCATCCGCAGATCCAGATCCGTCTGTTCAATCCGCTGCACCTGGGGCGCAGCACCGGCGTGACCCGGGCGGCCGGGCGGCTGTTCAATCTGTCGCTGCAACACCGGCGGATGCACAACAAGTTGTGGCTGGCGGACAACAGCGCGGCCATCGTCGGCGGACGCAATCTGGGCGATGAGTACTTCGATGCCGAGCCCAACCTGAACTTCACCGATATCGACATGCTCAGTGTCGGGCCGGTCGCCGAGCAGCTCGGGCACAGTTTCGACCAGTACTGGAACAGCGCCCTGAGCAAGCCGATCGACGAATTCCTCTCAAGTAAACCCACGGCCAAAGACCTGCAGAACACCCGCACGCGCCTGGAGGAATCCCTGGAGGAAACCCGCAAACAGAATCACGCGCTGTATCAGCAGTTGATGACCTACCGCACCAACCCGCGCATGGACATCTGGCGCAAGGAGCTGATCTGGGCCTGGAACCAGGCGCTGTGGGACGCGCCGAGCAAGGTGCTGGCCAAGGGCGAACCCGATCCGCAACTGCTGCTGACGACCCAACTGGCGCCGGAGCTCACCGGCGTCAACAAAGAACTGATGATGATTTCTGCCTACTTCGTGCCGGGACAGCCGGGGCTGGTCTACCTGACCGGCCGCGCTGATGCCGGCGTAGCGGTGAGCCTGCTGACCAACTCGCTGGAAGCCACCGACGTGCCGGCGGTGCACGGCGGTTATGCGCCGTATCGCAAGGCGCTGCTGGAGCATGGCGTGAAGCTCTACGAACTGCGGCGCCAGCCTGGGGATAATTACGGCAGCGGCCCGCACCTGTTTTATAGCAAGTCCTATCGCGGCTCGGATTCGAGCCTGCACAGCAAGGCGATGATCTTCGACGGGAAAAAAGCGTTCATCGGCTCGTTCAATTTCGACCCGCGCTCGGTGCTGTGGAACACCGAAGTCGGGGTGCTGGTCGACAGCCCGGAACTGGCTGCCCACGTACGTGAGCTAGCCTTGCAGGGCATGGCGCCGGCGCTGAGTTACGAGGCGAAACTGCAGGATGGAAAAGTGGTGTGGGTCACCGAGGACAACGGCCAGATGCACACCCTGACCAAGGAGCCGGGCAACTGGTGGCGACGGTTCAATGCGTGGTTCAGCACCACCGTGGGACTGGAGCGGATGCTGTAGCAGCCCGCTCCGGCCGGCTTATCAAGCGGGCTCCGGCACTTTGCCGAATGCCCCTTGCCGGGACAGCAGAATCACCAGCCCGAATGCACCGGCCGCCATCAGCCACGGCAACGCATGCCCGCTGATCCACTGACTGCCCGCCCCCGCCATCAACGGCCCGATCAGGCAACCGACGCCCCAAAGCTGCGCGACATGGGCGTTGGCGCGCACCAGCGCATCGTCGCGGTAGCGCTCGCCAATCAAAATCAGCGACAGGGTGAACAGGCCACCGGCACTGGCGCCGAACAGCACCCACAGCGGCCAGATCAGCAAAGTGTCGAGCAGCATCGGAATCGCCAGACTCGACAACATCAATACCACGGCGCAACCGGTAAACAGGGTTCGCCGTGACAGATAATCGGCCAGCGCACCGATGGGCAATTGCAGCAGCGCATCGCCCACCACCACGGTGCTGACCATCGCCAGCGCAATCTCTGCGGTGAAGCCCTGTTGCAGGCAATACACCGGCAACAGGGTCAGGATCATCGCTTCGAACGCCGCGAACAGCGACACCGCCCAGGCGATGGCCGGCAGCTCGCGAGCGAAGCCCCACAGATCGCCGAAGGTCACGCTGCTGGCCTCACTGCTCGGCGCGCCACTGCGGCCCAGCAGCAGAAACGGCGAAGCGATCAGCAGACCGACACCCACCCAGAAGCCGTAATCGTGATCGGTTCCAAGCGCACCCAGCAGTAATGGACCAGACAGTTGGCTCAACGCATAACTGCTGCCATACAGTGCCACCAGGCGTCCGCGCCAGTGTTCGACCACCAGTTGATTGATCCAGCTCTCGCCGAGGATGAACACGATGGTCAGAACCACGCCGATCATCAGCCGCAATACCAGCCAGATCGGGTAACTCGGCAGCAGCGCCAGCAGGCCGATGGACAGCGCCCCGGCCCACAGGCACAGGCGCATCAGGTTCGCCGTACCGAAACGCGCGGCCAGATGACTGGAGATCTTCGCCCCCAGCAAGACGCCAATGGCCGGCATCGCCGCCATCACGCCAATGGCGAACGAGCCGTAGCCCCAACCCTCCAGGCGCAACGACACCAGTGGCATGCTGACCCCAAGGGCCAGGCCGACACTCAAGACAGACGCCAACACGGCGAAATACGTCGCCCAACGCATGTTCCACGCTCCTGTGGATAATTTTTATGTGCACCACAAAAGACTGTGGGAGCGAGCTTGCTCGCGATAACGGTTTCACATTCAGCAAATGTGCTGACTGATACACCGCTTTCGCGAGCAAGCTCGCTCCCACAGGGATCTTTGTATCGTTCGGGGGCCCGCCTCGGCAGGCTCCCTCAACGGTTTACAGCTTGATCCAGGTCGCCTTCAGCTCGGTGTATTTGTCGAACGCGTGCAGCGACTTGTCACGACCGTTGCCCGACTGCTTGAAGCCGCCGAACGGCGCAGTCATGTCACCGCCATCGTACTGGTTGACCCACACGCTGCCGGCCCGCAGGGCCTTGGCGGTCAGGTGCGCCTTGGAAATGTCCTGAGTCCACACCGCTGCCGCCAGGCCGTAAGGCGTGTCGTTGGCGATGTTGATCGCTTCCTCGGCGGTATCGAAAGCGATGACCGACAGCACCGGGCCGAAGATCTCTTCCTGAGCAATTTTCATCGCGTTGCTCACACCGTCGAAAATCGTCGGCTCGACGTAAGTGCCGCCGGTTTCCTGAAGGATGCGCTTGCCGCCGGCCACCAGTTTGGCGCCGTCGGTGTGGCCCGATTCGATGTAGGACAGGACGGTGTTCATCTGCTGGGTATCGACCAGCGCACCGACATTGGTGGACGGATCCAGCGGATTGCCCGGTTTCCAGGCTTTCAGCGCCTCGATCACCATCGGCAGGAATTTGTCCTTGATCGAACGTTCGACCAGCAGGCGCGAACCGGCGGTGCAGACTTCGCCCTGGTTGAAGGCGATGGCGCTGGCGGCGGATTCGGCAGCGGCCTGCAAATCCGGCGCATCGGCAAACACGATGTTCGGGCTCTTGCCGCCGGCTTCCAGCCACACACGTTTCATGTTCGATTCACCGGAATAAATCATCAGCTGCTTGGCGATCTTGGTCGAACCGGTGAACACCAGGGTATCGACATCGTTATGCAAAGCGAGCGCCTTGCCGACGGTGTGGCCGTAACCCGGCAGCACGTTCAGCACGCCTTTCGGAATGCCAGCCTCGACTGCCAGCTCGGCGATGCGGATGGCGGTCAGCGGGGATTTTTCCGACGGCTTGAGGATCACCGAGTTACCGGTCGACAACGCCGGGCCGAGCTTCCAGCAAGCCATCATCAGCGGGAAGTTCCAAGGCACGATGGCCCCGACCACACCCACTGGCTCACGGGTTACCAGACCCAGTTGATCGTGTGGAGTAGCGGCGACTTCGTCGTAGATCTTGTCGATCGCTTCACCGCTCCAGCTCAGGGCTTGCGCAGCGCCCGGCACGTCGATGTACAGCGAATCGCTGATCGGCTTGCCCATGTCGAGGGTTTCGAGCAGGGCCAGTTCTTCGGCGTGCTGCTTGAGCAGGCCGGCGAAACGGATCATGGTGGCTTTGCGTTTGGTCGGTGCCAGGCGTGACCAGACGCCGGAATTGAAGGTGGCGCGGGCGTTTTCCACGGCGCGCTGGGCGTCGGCGGCGTCACAGCTGGCAATCTTGCCCAGCAGACGGCCATCGACCGGGCTGATGCACTCGAAGGTCTCGCCGGAGACGGCATCGGTGTACTCGCCATTGAGGTAGGCGCGGCCTTCAATCTTCAGGTCGCGGGCGCGTTGTTCCCAGTCGGCACGAGTCAGGGTGGTCATTCGAGTGTCCTCCTCTTGTTCAATACGAGCGCCGCGATCGTCGCGGTCGTCCTCAGGAATACTGCCCGGCCAGCCTGCTTTCGGCCCAAGGCATCCGCCACCCTAAACCAGCGGCCGGGGTTGTTTCAATATATTTGACACAAGCTCGCCATACGGCCTTGCGGCGTTCAATTTAATCAACATAGACTTTGGCCCTTTCACGCCATCGCGCCGTCATCACGGGAGAAAACAACAATGAACATCCAGAACGTCGTCGACATCAGCCTGACCACAACCGAAGCCGAACGCTATCGCCCGGACCCGGCCAAAGTGCTCAAGGGCGATCCCGAACAAGCGGTGTTCAATCAGTACGACAGCCCTTGCGGGCAAATGGGTGTCGGCGTGTGGGAAGGTGCGGTCGGGCAGTGGACGGTGAACTACACCGAACACGAATACTGCGAGATCCTGCAAGGCGTTTCGGTGCTGCGTGACGGCGAAGGCAATGCCAAGACCCTGCGCGTCGGTGATCGCTTCGTAATCCCGGCCGGTTTCCGTGGCACCTGGGAAGTGCTGGAAGCCTGCCGCAAGGTCTATGTGATCTTCGAACAGAAGGCTTGAGGTTTTCGTTGACTGATCTGGCCCCAATCGCTGGCAAGCCAGCTCCCACAATTTCGGCGGTGTGCACACATCTTGTGAACGCCAATTACCCCTGTGGGAGCTGGCTTGCCAGCGATGAGGCCCGCACAGGCACCACAAAATCCTGGGCAACAAAAAAGGCCCGTATCGCGAGATACGGGCCTTTTTCGTAAGTCGGGAAAAATCAATTACTTGATTTTGCCTTCCTTGTAGATCACGTGCTTGCGAACAACCGGATCATATTTCTTGATCTCGATTTTGTCCGGGGTAGTACGCTTGTTCTTGTCGGTAGTGTAGAAGTGACCAGTACCGGCGCTCGAAATCAAACGAATCAATTCACGCATGATTAGCTCCCTTAAACCTTGCCGTCGCGACGCAGCTCGGCCAGCACAACGCTGATGCCACGCTTGTCGATGATACGCATGCCTTTGGCGGAAACGCGCAGGCGTACGAAACGTTTCTCTTCTTCAACCCAGAAGCGGTGATGCTGCAGGTTCGGCAGGAAACGACGACGGGTTTTGTTGTTTGCGTGGGAAATGTTGTTCCCAGTCACCGGACCCTTACCGGTAACTTGACATACTCTAGACATGCCTCAGCCCTCTAAAACCACATGCCCAACCCGGCATGGGTTGGCCGCTTAATCTCTAGTCATTGTGGCGCCAGGCGCCGCGATTCTTTAGAGGTCTTACCGGCTACACCTACAAGCGAAGGAACCGGGCCCCTAGAAAAGAGCGCTGCTTTATACCAGAAAGACCACGGAGCAACAACTTTCCGTGCGCAAAGAATGGCTAAAAAGCCGCTTTTTTCGGTCGCAAGCGCCTTGGACAAAGGCTGCCGGCAATTTTTACCATTCGTCGAGGAAAACCGATCATACCTGCTACCGAGACTTTTCCTGCCGTCTCCTCGGACAAATCCTCAACCGTGCAGCCCCGAAATGCAAAAAGGGGATAGTCATTTGCAATCGCGACCACTAGGGTAGGCCTTTTCCAGACTGCACTTGCAGATGGGCCTTCGATCTGTAAAGGAAGCCGACCATGCGCCTCGCTGCCCTCCCCCTGCTCTTCGCCCCGCTGTTACTGAGTCCACTGGCCCAGGCCGCCGCCCTGAGCGTCTGCACCGAGGCCAGCCCCGAGGGCTTCGACGTGGTGCAGTACAACTCGCTGACCACCACCAACGCCTCGGCGGACATGCTGATGAACCGTCTGGTGGATTTCGACACCGCCAGCGGCAAGGTCGTCCCGAGCCTGGCCGACAGCTGGGAAGTCAGTACCGATGGCCTGAGCTATGTCTTCAAACTGCACCCGCAGGTGAAGTTCCACACCACCGACTACTTCAAGCCGACCCGCGAACTGACCGCCGAAGACGTCAAATTCAGCTTCGACCGCATGCTCGACCCGGCCAACCCGTGGCACAAGGTCGCCCAGAGCGGCTTCCCGCACGCCCAGTCGATGCAGTTGCCGAGCCTGATCAAGAAGATCGACGCACTGGATCCGCTGACCGTACGTTTCACTCTCGACCACCCGGACTCGACGTTCCTCGCGACCCTGAGCATGGGCTTCGCCTCCATTTATTCTGCTGAATACGCCGACAAGCTGCTGAAGGCTGGCGCGACCGACAAGCTCAACAGCCAACCGATCGGCACCGGCCCGTTCGTCTTCACCCGATTCCAGAAAGACGCCTCGATCCGCTACAAGGCCAACCCGGACTACTTCCACGGCAAGCCTGCGGTGGACCCGCTGATCTTCGCCATCACCCCCGACGCCAACGTGCGTCTGCAAAAGCTGCGGCGCAACGAGTGCCAGATCGCCCTGTCGCCAAAACCACTGGACGTACAGGCCGCGAAGCAGGAGCCGACGCTGAAAGTCGAAAAGACTGACGCGTTCATGACCGCCTTCGTCGGCATCAACAGCCAGCATCCACCGCTGGACAAACCGGAAGTACGTCAGGCGATCAACCTCGCCTTCGACAAGGCCAACTACCTTAAAGCCGTATTCGAAGACACCGCCGAAGCCGCCAATGGCCCGTATCCGCCGAACACCTGGAGCTACGCGAAAAACCTGCCGGGCTACGTCCACGATGTGGAAAAGGCCAAGGCTCTACTCGCCAAGGCCGGATTGAAGGACGGTTTCCAGACCACCATCTGGACGCGTCCGTCCGGCAGCCTGCTCAACCCGAACCCAAGCCTCGGCGCGCAATTGCTGCAATCGGATCTGGCGGAAATCGGCATTCAGGCGGAAATCCGTGTGATCGAATGGGGCGAGCTGATTCGCCGCGCCAAGGCTGGCGAGCATGACCTGCTGTTCATGGGTTGGGCTGGCGACAACGGCGACCCGGACAACTTCCTGACCCCGCAGTTTTCCTGCGCGGCGGTGAAGTCCGGCACCAACTTCGCCCGCTATTGCAACGCCGATCTGGACAAACTGATCAGCGCCGGCAAGACCACCAGCGAACAAGGCGTACGTACCAAACTGTACGAACAGGCACAGGCGCAGATCCAGCAGCAGGCGCTGTGGCTGCCGCTGGCGCATCCGACGGCATATGCGCTGACGCGTAAAGACGTGCAGGGTTACTCGGTGAGCCCGTTCGGGCGGCAGGACTACTCCAAGGTCACCCTCAAGTAATCCGCCCCGGCTTGCAGCGACTACAGTCGCTGCAAGCTACATCCAGCCACACTCCGCCATCGATAACGGTTCCCCATCGCCAACGATGAAGTGGTCGAGCACCCGCACATCGATCAGCTCCAAAGCCTTCTGCAAGCGCCTGGTCAATAATCGATCAGCCTGACTCGGATCGCTGTTCCCCGACGGATGGTTGTGGCACAGGATCACGGCCGCCGCGTTATTGGCCAACGAGCGCTTCACCACTTCGCGGGGATGCACGGCGGTGTTGTCGATCGAGCCGCGAAACAGCGTTTCAAAGGTCAACACTTGATGTTTGGAGTCCAGAAACAGGCAGCCAAACACTTCGTGCGGCTCGTGGCGCAACATGGCCTTGAGGTAATCGCGGACTACCTGTGGATTCTCCAGCGCCGTTTTCTGCCGCATGCGCTCGGCCAAATGTCGCCGCCCCATCTCCAGTACAGCCTGCAGTTGGGCAAACTTCGCCGGCCCCAGGCCCAATTGCTCGCTGAACGCCCCAAGGTCAGCCTCCAGCAATGCACGCAGGCTGCCGAACTGATTCAACAAGTGTCGCGCCAGATCCACTGCGCTTTTACCGGATACGCCGGTCCGTAGAAAAATCGCCAGCAATTCGGCATCGGAAAGACTTCCCGAGCCCTGTTCCAACAGCTTCTCCCGCGGCCTTTCCGCCGCCGGCCAATCGCGAATACTCATACACATTCCTTGTCTGTGGGCGCCGCTGTTCCGTAGCGGTCGCTGTGATATCGTAGCCCATCTTTTTTGCGGGCGAATTCACCCTGGGGAGGGGGTTTCGCCACGTATGTCACCAACGAATTGAAAGGCAGACCTATGCAGCGGCTGTATCGGAAACGCATCGTTCTGGGCGTCGGCGGCGGCATTGCTGCCTACAAGAGCGCCGACCTTGTGCGCCGCCTGATCGATCAGGGCGCCGAAGTGCGCGTGGTCATGACCCGCGGCGGCAGCGAATTCATCACCCCGCTGACCATGCAGGCGCTGTCCGGCCACCCGGTTCACCTGGACTTGCTCGACCCGGCTGCTGAAGCCGCAATGGGCCACATCGAACTGGCCAAATGGGCCGATCTGGTGCTGATCGCCCCGGCCACCGCCGACCTGCTCGCCCGCCTGGCCCAAGGCATCGCCAACGACCTGCTGACCACGCTGGTGCTGGCCACCGACGCCATCGTCGCGGTCGCCCCGGCCATGAACCAGGCCATGTGGCGCGACCCGGCGACCCAGGCCAACCTGCAACTCCTTGAAAGCCGTGGCCTGAAGACCTTCGGCCCGGCTTCCGGCAGCCAGGCCTGCGGCGACGTCGGCATGGGCCGCATGATGGAAGCCACCGACCTGGCCCAGCTCGCGGCGGACTGCTTCCAGCGTCAGGCGCTGACCGGCAAGCACGTGGTGATCACCGCCGGCCCGACCCAGGAAAATATCGACCCGGTGCGCTACATCACCAACCACAGCTCCGGCAAAATGGGCTTCGCCCTGGCGGAAGCGGCAGTGGAAGCCGGCGCCCGCGTGACCCTGATCAGCGGCCCAGTACACCTGCCGACGCCGGATCGCGTCACCCGCATCGACGTGGTCAGCGCCCGCGACATGCTCGCCGCGTGTGAAGCCGCGATCCCTTGCGACATCTTCATCGCCTCGGCGGCGGTCGCGGACTACCGTCCGGAAGTCGTCGCCCCGCAAAAATTGAAGAAAGACCCTACGAGCGGCGACGGCTTCGTCCTGCAAATGGTGCGCAACCCGGACATCCTGGCCACCATCGCGACCCGTCCCGACCGTCCGTTCAGTGTCGGCTTCGCCGCCGAGACCGAACACCTGCTCGACTACGCTGCACGCAAGCTGAAGGACAAGAATCTCGATCTGATCGTCGCCAACGACGTCGCCAACCCGAGCATCGGTTTCAACAGCGAAGAAAACGCCTGCAGCGTCATCGACCGTGGGCTGCACGCCACGGTTTTCGCCCAGACCAGCAAAGGCAAAATCGCTCGCCAACTGGTCACTTTTATCGCCGAACGTCTGAACCAGGTTTAATTTACATGCACGCTTTGCAAGCCAAGATCCTCGACCCACGCATCGGTACCGAATTCCCGCTGCCGCAATACGCCACACCGGGCTCCGCCGGCCTCGACCTGCGCGCCATGCTGCAAGAGGACATCGTGATCAAACCGGGTGAAACCGTGCTGATTCCTACCGGTCTGTCGGTCTATATCGGCGATCCGAACCTCGCCGCGCTGATCCTGCCGCGCTCGGGCATGGGCCATAAGCACGGCATCGTGCTGGGCAACCTCGTCGGCCTGATCGACTCCGACTACCAGGGCCCGCTGATGGTGTCCTGCTGGAACCGTGGCCAGACCGAATTCACCATGCCGGTCGGCGAGCGCCTGGCTCAACTGGTACTGGTACCCGTGGTGCAGGCGCACTTCGAAATGGTTGAAGAGTTCGTCGAGACCGAGCGCGGCACGGGTGGTTTCGGCCATTCCGGCACCAAGTGATCGGCTGAAAACCCGTTGTGGCGAGGAGGTATTCCTCGCCACAAACTTCAAAATGTCATCTGCAAGGTTTAGCGCTGAAAATCAACGCATTGGCAGGCCAACACCACGCTGGACAAGGCGTCATGGCCCTTTCACACCACGAACTCTCTGTGAAAACCGTCGTCATACCCTTCAGTTTGAGCTTGCCGTCGAATAATCGTCGGTGTGTCCAGCCACTTTCGAGATGGAGCATTTTTGCAGATGAGCACCCCCGCCCAAGTCGCCCCGAAGCTTCCTGACAGCATCTTCCGCGCCTACGACATTCGCGGCACCGTGCCGGAATTCCTCAATGCCGAAACCGCCTACTGGATCGGCCGCGCCATCGGCTCCCAAAGCCTGGCCCAGGGCGAACCGAACGTGTCCGTCGGTCGTGACGGCCGTCTGTCCGGTCCGGAACTGGTTGCCGCACTGATCCGCGGTATCGCCGAAAGCGGCTGCCATGTCAGCGACGTTGGCCTGGTGCCGACGCCTGCGCTGTACTACGCCGCCAACGTGCTGGCCGGCAAATCCGGTGTGATGCTCACCGGCAGCCACAACCCGTCGAACTACAACGGCTTCAAGATCGTGATCGCCGGCGACACCCTCGCCAACGAACAGATCCAGGCCCTGCACGAGCGCCTCAAGACCGGCAACCTGAGCAGCGGCACCGGCAGCGTGACCCAGGTCGAGATCCTTGACCGCTACAACACCGAAATCGTCCAGGACATCAAACTGGCCCGGCGCCTGAAAGTCGTGGTCGACTGTGGCAACGGCGCGGCCGGCGTGATCGCCCCGCAGTTGATCGAAGCGCTGAACTGCGAAGTCATCCCGCTGTACTGCGAAGTCGACGGCAACTTCCCGAACCATCACCCGGACCCGGGCAAGCCTGAGAACCTCGTTGACCTGATCGCCAAGGTCAAGGAAACCCAGGCCGACATCGGCCTGGCCTTCGACGGCGACGGCGACCGCGTCGGTGTGGTGACCAACACCGGCACCATCGTGTTTCCGGACCGCCTGCTGATGCTGTTCGCCCGTGACGTGGTGGCGCGCAACCCGGACGCGGAGATCATCTTCGACGTCAAATGCACCCGTCGCCTGATCCCGCTGATCAAGGAATATGGCGGTCGGCCGCTAATGTGGAAGACCGGTCACTCGTTGATCAAAAAGAAAATGAAACAGTCCGGCGCGCTGTTGGCCGGCGAAATGAGCGGGCACATTTTCTTCAAGGAGCGCTGGTTCGGTTTCGACGACGGCATTTACAGCGCCGCACGGCTGCTGGAAATCCTCAGCAAGGAAAAATCTTCGGCCGAAGAGCTGTTCGCGACCTTCCCGAACGATATTTCCACGCCGGAAATCAATATCCATGTGACCGAAGAGAGCAAATTCAGCATCATTGATGCACTGCACGATGCGCAGTGGGGCCCAGGCGCCGACCTGACCACCATTGACGGCGTGCGGGTCGACTACGCCAAAGGCTGGGGCCTGGTGCGCGCATCCAACACCACACCGGTGCTGGTGCTGCGTTTCGAGGCCGATGACGAGGCTGAACTGCAGCGCATAAAGGCTGTATTCCATGCCCAACTGAAACGCGTTGCACCTGATCTCCAACTACCGTTCTGATTGCTGATTCACCCGGAGCCCTGAATGACCCTCGAACGCGATGCCGCCGCCAACACTGCCAAGGTCCTGTCCGAAGCGCTGCCTTACATCCGCCGATACGTCGGCAAGACCCTGGTGATCAAATACGGCGGCAACGCGATGGAAAGCGAGGAGCTGAAAACCGGCTTCGCCCGCGACATCGTGCTGATGAAGGCCGTGGGCATCAACCCGGTGGTCGTGCACGGCGGTGGCCCGCAGATCGGCGATCTGCTCAAGCGCCTGTCGATTGAAAGCCATTTCGTCGACGGCATGCGCGTCACCGACGCGGCGACCATGGACGTGGTGGAAATGGTCCTCGGCGGCCAGGTCAACAAAAGCATCGTCAACCTGATCAACCGTCACGGCGGCAGCGCCATTGGCCTGACCGGTAAAGACGCCGGGCTGATTCGTGCGAAGAAGCTCACCGTCACCCGCCAGACCCCGGAGATGACCCAGCCGGAAATCATCGACATCGGTCATGTGGGCGAAGTGGTCGGGATCAACACCGAACTGCTGAACCTGCTGGTCAAAGGCAACTTCATCCCGGTGATCGCGCCGATCGGCGTGGGTGAGAACGGCGAGTCGTACAACATCAACGCCGACCTGGTGGCTGGCAAGGTTGCCGAAGCGCTGAAGGCCGAGAAGCTGATGCTGCTGACCAACATCGCCGGCCTGATGGACAAGTCGGGCACCGTGCTGACCGGCCTGAGCACCCAGCAGGTCGACGACCTGATCGCCGACGGCACCATCTACGGCGGTATGCTGCCGAAGATCCGCTGTGCACTGGAAGCGGTTCAGGGCGGCGTGGGCAGCTCGCTGATCATCGACGGCCGCGTACCGAACGCGATCCTGCTGGAAATCTTCACCGATACCGGCGTGGGTACGCTGATCAGCAATCGCAAGCGTCCGTAAGCGATAGCGCAAACAAAAAGACCCCGCTCAGCCTGGCTGAGCGGGGTCTTTTTTCGCCCTTGAAGAAGCGATCAGACGCCGAACTGGGCGCGATAGGCTTCAACGGCTGGCAGGTGCTGCTTGAGTTGCGGGTCGTCTGCCAGGAATTCCAGTACCTGGTTCAGCGATACGATGCTGATGACCGGGATGCCGAAATCACGCTCGACTTCCTGGATTGCCGACAGCTCGCCGTTGCCGCGTTCCTGACGGTTCAGGGCGATCAACACACCGGCAGCCTTGGCGCCGTCCTGGGAAGCGATGATCTGCATCACTTCACGGATCGCGGTGCCGGCGGTGATCACGTCGTCGATGATCAGCACGTCGCCGGTCAGCGGTGCGCCGACCAGGCTGCCACCCTCGCCGTGGGCCTTGGCTTCCTTGCGGTTGAAGCACCATGGCAGGTCACGGTTGTGGTGTTCGGCCAGTGCCACGGCAGTGGTTGCCGCCAGCGGGATGCCTTTGTAGGCCGGGCCGAACAGCACGTCAAACGGGATACCGCTCTCGGCGATGGCCGCAGCGTAGAAACGACCCAGCTGCGCCAGCGCGGAACCCGAGTTGAACAGGCCGGCATTGAAGAAGTAAGGACTGGTGCGCCCGGACTTCAGGGTGAACTCACCGAAGCGCAAAACGCCGCGATCGATGGCAAAACGAATGAAATCGCGCTGATACGCTTGCATGAAAAAAACCCCAAATACCACGGATTTAGCTAATTAGCTTGACGCCGTGTATCATACACGCACGCGATTTTTGGGGCCATTTATGCGGATCATCAGTGTGAACGTCAATGGTATTCAGGCTGCAGTCGAGCGCGGTTTGCTCAGTTGGCTGCAGGCACAGAATGCCGACGTCATCTGCCTGCAGGACACCCGTGCCTCCGCCTTTGAACTGGATGACCCAGCCTTCCAACTGGACGGCTACTTCCTTTATGCCTGCGATGCTGAAGTCCCTGCCCAAGGCGGCGTGGCTTTGTATTCGCGGTTGCAACCGAAGGCTGTCATCAGCGGTCTCGGTTTCGAGACGGCCGACCGCTACGGGCGCTACCTGCAAGCAGATTTCGACAAAGTCAGTATTGCCACCTTGCTGCTTCCTTCGGGGATGAACGGCGATGAGGACTTGAACCAGAAGTTCAAGCTCATGGACGATTTCGGCAAGTACCTGGACAAACAGCGGCGCAAACGTCGCGAGTACATTTATTGTGGCTCGCTGTACGTCGCGCAGCAGAAGCTCGACATCAAGAACTGGCGCGACAGCCAGCAATCCCCAGGCTTCCTGGCGCCGGAACGCGCCTGGATGGACGAGATTGTCGGCAACATGGGCTACGTAGATGCCCTGCGCGAAGTCAGCCGCGAAGGCGACCAGTACAGCTGGTGGCCGGACAACGAACAGGCCGAGATGTTGAATCTGGGCTGGCGCTTCGACTACCAGATCCTGACTCCAGGGCTGCGGCGCTTCGTGCGCAGCGCACGCCTGCCGCGTCAGCCACGGTTCTCGCAGCATGCGCCGCTGATCGTCGACTACGACTGGACGCTGACCATCTAAGCGGCCTTTCGCAGACACAAAAAAACCGACATCACTGTCGGTTTTTTTGTGGGCGATCGTTCGTTATTTGATCAACCGCCAGGTGAACGGATAACGGTACGGGAAACCTTCGTTGGCTTTCACCCCGCCGATGATCGTCAACACCAGCGCAGCAATGGCCAGCAGGCCAAACAGCACGAACCCGATGAGCAACAGCATCAGCACGAAGCAGATCATCGAAGCGATCGCCACAGTGATCTGAAAATTCAGCGCTTCCTTGCCCTGGGCGTCGATGAACGGATCGGTCTCGCGCTTCATCTGCCACAGAACCAGCGGCCCGATCAGCGTGCCAAACGGAATCCAGATCCCCAGCAAGGCGGACAAGTGACAAAACATGGCCCATTGGCGAACCTCCTGGCTCGGCTTGGGCAGCAACTCTTGCTCATCACTCATCGCGTCCTCCTTGAGGGTTACGAACCTGCTCAGTCGGCCAGTGCAGCCTTTTGCAGTTCGAAGATTTCGTTCATGCCTTTCTTCGCCAGTTCCAGCATCGCGTTCAGCTCTTCAGGCTGGAACGGCGCGCCTTCGGCAGTGCCCTGCACTTCGATGAAACCACCGGTGCTGGTCATTACCACGTTGAGGTCGGTCTCGGCGGCGGAGTCTTCAAGATAGTCCAGATCCAGCACCGGCTCGCCCTGGTACATGCCCACGGAAACAGCACCGATCATTTGCTTGAGCGGGTCGCCGCCTTTCAGGCCGCCGCGCTTCTTGATCACTTTCAGTGCATCGACCAGCGCAACCATGGCGCCGGTGATCGACGCGGTGCGGGTACCGCCGTCAGCCTGGATCACGTCGCAGTCGACGTAAAGGGTGACGTCGCCCAGCTTGGACATGTCCAGCGCGGCGCGCAGGGAACGACCGATCAGGCGCTGGATTTCCAGGGTACGGCCGCCCTGCTTGCCGCGGCTCGCTTCACGCTGGTTACGCTCGCCGGTGGCGCGCGGCAACATGCCGTATTCGGCGGTCAGCCAACCCTGGCCCTGGCCTTTGAGGAAACGCGGCACGCCGTTCTCGACACTGACGGTGCAGATGACTTTGGTATCACCGAATTCGACCAGTACCGATCCCTCGGCGTGTTTGGTGTAGTTGCGGGTAATGCGGATCGAGCGGAGCTGATCGGCAGCGCGACCACTTGGACGTTTCATAGGAGATACCTGTACTGGGGACGGAAAACTGCGGAGCATTATAGAGCCGTGCACCGCGCCTGGGCACTCGTTAAAAAATCCGGCCGACGACCGAAGGCCCTGAAACGCGCTTTGCCGACGGCCTGCAGCCCTTTGTCACACCGTGTGTTTGGGCGCATCTGCCGCACTGCGCTACAATCCTGCGCCTTTGCTGCCAGTCGGCTTACATTCATTGATATCGAGCTGCGGAGCTTCAATTCGCGCCGATCTGTATCGCGAGGTCACCCCATGGTGCACAGCATGACCGCCTTCGCCCGCGTCGAAAAAGCCGGCGTTCAGGGCACCCTGAGCTGGGAACTGCGCTCGGTCAACAGCCGCTACCTGGAACCCCACCTGCGCCTGCCCGAGTCGTTCCGCGACCTCGAAGGCGCCGTCCGCGAAGCCCTGCGCCAGGGCCTGTCGCGCGGCAAACTGGAATGCACCCTGCGCTTCACCGAGGAAAGCACCGGCAAGCCGTTGCAGGTGGATCGCGAGCGCGCCGCGCAACTGGTCGCCGCGGCCGAAACGGTTGCCGGCCTGATCAAGAATCCGGCGGCGCTGAACCCGTTGGAAGTGTTGGCCTGGCCAGGCGTACTGGTCGCCGACGCCACCGACCCGCAGGCGCTGAACGCCGAGGCGCTGGCCTTGTTCAATCAGGCTCTGAAAGACCTCAAGGCCGGCCGCGAGCGCGAAGGCGCGGAGCTGGCCCGCCTGATCAACGATCGCCTGACCGCCATCGAGGAAGATGTGGTGACCCTGCGCGAACTGGTTCCGCAGATGCTCGCCACCCAGCGTCAGAAAGTCCTCGACCGCTTTGCCGACATGAAGGCCGAACTGGACCCTCAGCGCCTGGAACAGGAAATGGTCATCCTCGCGCAGAAGAGCGACGTGGCCGAAGAACTGGATCGCCTGAGCACCCACATCATTGAAGTTCGCCGGGTGCTGAAATCCGGCGGGGCCGCCGGTCGGCGTCTGGACTTCCTGATGCAGGAGCTCAACCGCGAAGCCAACACACTGGGCTCCAAGGCCTTCGACCCGCGCAGCACACAGGCAGCGGTCAACCTCAAGGTGTTGATCGAGCAGATGCGCGAACAAGTGCAGAATATTGAGTAAGGCTACCCCGACATGACCCACAGCACCGGCACCCTGTACATCATTTCCGCCCCTTCGGGCGCGGGCAAGAGCAGTCTGGTCAAGGCCCTGACCGACACCAATCCGGACATTCGCGTCTCGATTTCCCACACCACCCGTGCCATGCGCCCGGGTGAAGTGGACGGCGTGAACTATCACTTCGTGACCCGCGAAGAGTTCGTGAAGATGGGTGAGCACGGCGACTTCCTTGAACGCGCCGAAGTCTTCGGCAACTTCTACGGCACCTCGCAAAGCCGCCTGCAACAGACCCTGGACGAAGGCCACGACCTGATTCTGGAAATCGACTGGCAAGGCGCCGAGCAAGTGCGCAAGCTGATGCCGCAGGCCCGTTCGATCTTTATCCTGCCGCCATCACTGCAGGCCCTGCACCAGCGCCTGACCAACCGTGGCCAGGACAGCGACGAAATCATCGACGGCCGGATGCGTGAAGCGGTTAGCGAAATGAGCCACTACGTCGAGTACGACTACCTGATCATCAACGACGATTTCGCCCATGCGCTGGACGATCTGAAGGCGATTTTCCGCGCCAATCAGCTGCAACAGAAACGTCAGCAAGTGCGTTTCGGCAAATTGCTGGCTGAATTGCTGGGCTGAAACAGCACTTCCCAAAACCGCTGCAAGGGCTTTACATTGGTGCTTGCAGCGCGTTGAAGAGTCTGGTCAAAAAATCAGCGCTTCCCTAATCGCTGGTGATTTTTTAAACTGTTGAGTCCGCTCGCCCAACCGGGCAGCGCGCATATTGCATTCGCTCCGAGGAATACCATGGCCCGCGTAACCGTTGAAGACTGCCTAGAACACGTGGAAAACCGCTTTGAACTGGTCATGCTCTCTACCAAGCGTGCCCGTCAACTGGCCACCGGCGGCAAAGAGCCCCTGGTTCAGTGGGAAAACGACAAACCGACCGTTGTTGCGCTGCGTGAAATCGCTGAAGGCCTGATGAGCTACGAGTTCATCGCCGAGCAGGATATCGTCCACGAAGACCCTGTCTTCGCTGCGTTCGAGGACGAGTCCAACGAGGCCGTCTAAGCCTATGCCTGGTCGACGTAGCACGGCGCGGGATCACAGCCTACGGCAGGAGACATCATGCCGAGCATAGACGCCCTCGCCGATCGCTTATCGACCTACCTCGGCAATGACCAGGTCAACCTGGTCCGCCGAGCGTATTTCTACGCCGAACAAGCCCACGACGGCCAACGCCGCCGCAGTGGCGAGGCGTATGTCACGCATCCTCTTGCCGTGGCAAATATTCTTGCCGACATGCACATGGACCATCAGAGCTTGATGGCCGCGATGCTGCATGACGTGATCGAAGACACCGGTATCGCCAAAGAAGCGCTGCAAGCGCAGTTCGGTGAAACCGTGGCCGAACTGGTCGACGGGGTCAGCAAACTGACCCAGATGAACTTCGAGACCAAGGCCGAAGCCCAGGCTGAAAACTTCCAGAAGATGGCCATGGCCATGGCACGCGATATTCGCGTGATCCTGGTCAAGCTTGCCGACCGCCTGCACAACATGCGCACGCTGGAAGTGCTGTCCGGCGAGAAACGCCGGCGCATCGCCAAGGAAACCCTCGAGATCTACGCACCCATCGCCAACCGGTTGGGCATGCACGCGATCCGTATCGAATTCGAAGACCTCGGCTTCAAGGCGATGCACCCGATGCGTTCCGCGCGGATCTACCAGGCCGTCAAGCGCGCCCGGGGCAACCGCAAGGAAATCGTCAACAAGATCGAAGAATCCCTCGGCCACTGCCTTGCCATCGACGGCATCCAGGGCGAAGTCAGCGGTCGCCAGAAACACCTCTACGGCATCTACAAGAAAATGCGCGGCAAGCGTCGGGCCTTCAACGAGATCATGGACGTCTACGCGTTCCGGATCATCGTCGACAAGGTCGATACCTGCTACCGCGTGCTGGGTGCTGTTCATAATTTGTACAAACCGTTGCCGGGGCGCTTCAAGGATTACATCGCGATCCCCAAGGCCAACGGCTATCAGTCGCTGCACACCACGCTGTTCGGCATGCACGGTGTACCGATCGAAATCCAGATCCGCACCCGTGAAATGGAAGAGATGGCCAATAACGGCATCGCCGCTCATTGGCTGTACAAATCCAGCGGCGACGAGCAGCCGAAAGGCACTCATGCCCGGGCCCGTCAGTGGGTCAAGGGCGTGCTGGAAATGCAGCAACGTGCCGGCAACTCGCTGGAATTCATCGAGAGCGTGAAGATCGACCTGTTCCCGGACGAGGTCTACGTGTTCACGCCCAAGGGCCGGATCATGGAGCTGCCCAAAGGCTCCACGGCGGTCGACTTTGCCTACGCGGTACACACCGACGTCGGCAATAGCTGCATCGCCTGTCGGATCAACCGTCGTCTCGCGCCGCTGTCCGAACCGCTGCAAAGCGGCTCCACGGTCGAGATCGTCAGCGCTCCCGGCGCACGGCCGAACCCGGCGTGGCTCAACTTCGTGGTCACCGGCAAGGCGCGCACTCACATCCGCCACGCGCTGAAACTGCAACGCCGCTCCGAATCCATCAGCCTCGGCGAACGCCTGCTGAACAAGGTGCTCAATGGCTTCGACAGCGCGCTGGAACAGATTCCGGCCGAACGCGTGAAGGCGATGCTCACCGAGTACCGCCTCGAACTGATCGAAGACTTGCTGGAAGACATCGGCCTCGGCAATCGCATGGCCTACGTCGTGGCGCGCCGCCTGCTCGGCGAAGGCGAGCAACTGCCAAGCCCGGAAGGCCCGCTGGCGATTCGCGGCACCGAAGGTTTGGTCCTCAGCTACGCCAAATGTTGCACACCGATCCCGGGCGACCCGATTGTCGGTCACCTGTCGGCAGGCAAAGGCATGGTGGTGCACCTGGACAACTGCCGCAACATCAGCGAAATCCGCCACAACCCGGAAAAGTGCATCCAGCTCTCGTGGGCCAAGGATGTCACCGGCGAATTCAACGTCGAACTGCGCGTCGAGCTGGAACACCAGCGCGGCCTGATCGCCCTGCTGGCCAGCAGCGTCAACGCAGCCGACGGCAATATCGAGAAAATCAGCATGGACGAACGCGATGGCCGCATCAGCGTCGTCCAACTGGTGGTCAGCGTCCACGACCGTGTGCACCTGGCCCGCGTGATCAAGAAACTGCGCGCCCTGACCGGGGTGATCCGCATCACCCGCATGCGTGCATAACTCAAACATTACAAGGAGTCATACATGACCAAGACCGTTATCACCAGCGACAAGGCCCCGGCAGCCATTGGTACTTACTCCCAGGCGATCAAGGCCGGTAACACCGTTTACATGTCGGGTCAGATTCCCCTCGATCCAAAAACCATGGAACTGGTCGAAGGCTTCGAAGCCCAGACCGTCCAGGTGTTCGAGAACCTGAAAGCCGTGGCCGAAGCCGCCGGTGGTTCGTTCAAGGACATCGTCAAGCTGAACATCTTCCTCACCGACCTGAGCCACTTCGCCAAGGTCAACGAGATCATGGGCAAGTACTTCGACCAGCCGTACCCGGCGCGCGCCGCCATCGGCGTGGCAGCCCTGCCAAAGGGTTCGCAGGTTGAAATGGATGCCATTCTGGTCATCGAGTAATGCGCACGGCGCGGCCTCAGACGCCGCGCCGACTGCTCTGCGGTAAAGAAAAGGTTTTGAAAGGATTCCACCATGCGCAAAGCGCTTGCTCTCTCGCTGCTCGCCATTTTCCTCGGCGGTTGCGCCAGCAACCCTGCCGACCGTGACATCAGCGGCACCTGGATCAATCAGGTCGCCATCGATGCCGCTGCCAAGGGCGGCCCCCTGCGCGAAGCGCTTCAGGCTTACGGCCCGAACCTGGAGTGGGACGTCAACACCAAGGCCGGTCAGGCCCGCTACACCAACGGTTTCGAAAACGTCGAAGGTCGCTTGCTCGGCGAACAGTCCGGCGCCTGGAAAGTCGACTTCTATGGCAGCTCCGCCAGCGAGCTGAAACGTGACGGCGGCCAACTGCAACAAGTCGCCAATGAAAACGAACCGGAACAGGTCTTCGACCGCGCACAGATTCCGGTTCCGGAAGGCGCACCGATCGGCGCCAGCTTCGAACGCGCGCTGTATTCCGCTTATCTGGGCGGCAACTGGACGATCACCAGCGGCCAGGGCGAAGGCGCCACCGTGCAATTCCAGGCGGACGGGCAAGTCTCCGGCCTGCCGGGCGCCGATCGCTATGCCCTGTGTCTCGCCGGCGATTGCGCGTCGATGAGCAGCGGCAACGACAGCATGTGGTTGCAGCAGAACGGTCAGGGCAACAACTGGATCTTTGTGCGCAAGGGCAAAGAGCTGGAAATCCTGCAGGCCGTGAACACGGCGCTGGCGGACGAACAACCGCAGTTCACCCCGGGTGAGCGCAAGTGGTTGCTCGAAAAGCAGTAACTGCACCTGAGAACAGCATATAACCCTGTGGGAGCGGGCTTGCCCGCGATGAGGCCATAGCATTCAACATTCATGCTGACTGTTATGCCGCCATCGCAAGCAAGCTCGCTCCCACGATTATTTGTTGCGCTTGAAAATCAGCACTTGCCCTCAAGAATCGCGGCATACCCCTCGCGATAACTCGGATACTTCGGCACCCATCCCAGCGCTTTCGCCCGGGCATTGCTGCAACGCTTGCTGCCGGTGCGACGTACGCTCTCGTCTTCCGACCATTCGGTGACACCCAGATACTCACGCAGCCACGCCACCACCTCGGCCAGCGGCGCCGGCGCATCGTCCACGCCGATGTAAACGCTATCCAGTTCCACACCCTTGCGATCCGTGTCCAGCAAGAACGCCATCAACCCCGCCGCGTCATCGGCATGGATGCGATTGCCATACAGCGGCGGATCGACCGCCACGCGATAACCACGACGCACCTGGGTCAGCAGCCATTCACGGCCGGGGCCGTAAATGCCGGTCAGGCGCACGATGCTCGCGGGAATGCCAGAGTTGAGCGCAACCTGCTCGGCTTCCAGCATCACCCGCCCGGAATAACCAGCGGCGACGGTTTCGGATTTTTCATCGACCCATTCGCCGTTCTGCTGCCCATAAACGCTGCTGCTGGAAACGAACAGCAGCCGCTCCGGCTCCTGCCCGTAATCGTTCAGCCAACCCAGCACATGCTGCAAACCCTGCACATAAGCTGCGCGATAACCGGCCTCATCGTGATCGGTCGCCGCCGCGCTATACACCAGGTAATCGATGGCACCCACCGGCCAGGTCGCCGGGCAATCCTCGTTGAACAAGTCACCAGCGACACCGATAACGCCGTCCGGCAAACGTGAAATATCACGGCGCAGGCCATAGACCTGGAAGCCGGCAGCCAGCAATTGCGTGGCCAGACGGCTGCCGACATCACCGCAACCGGCGATCAAAACAGAAGGCGCGGACATCAAAAATCTCCCATCGGAAAGCGACAGACTAGCCTCGGCAAGGGACGAGCGGCTAGCAATGAAGGAAAAAAAGCAACTCTATTACTTTTGTTAACAAGAATTACTTGCAATAATGCATGCCACTTTTGTTCTCGGCCTCACGAGGCCTGGAAGAGCATCACCGTTTTTCTATCTCAGGTCCGGCCAGCATGACACGCATTCAAAACTCCGCTTCGCCAACCAACCGACCTCGCGCCTGGAGCGCCGTGGCTGCCCTGCTGCTCAGCCTGATGCTGGCGCCGGTCGCCGCTTTCGCTGACGCACAAGCCCCGACTGCACCAGCCGCCACCGAGCAGAGCGCTCCGGCCGCCGCACCTGCCGCGACCGACCCGGTGCAGGCCGTAGACGCCAGCGCCACCGACGCACCGGAAGCCCTCGAAGCCGACAACACTCTGGGCATGGCCCACGATCTGTCGCCATGGGGTATGTACCAGAACGCCGACGTGATCGTTAAAGCCGTGATGATCGGCCTGGCCATCGCCTCGATCATCACCTGGACCATCTGGATCGCCAAGGGTTTCGAACTGATGGGCGCCAAACGCCGCCTGCGCGGTGAGATCGCCAACCTGAAAAAAGCCGCCTCCCTCAAGGAAGCCAGCGCCACCGCCGCGAAAGAAGGCACCCTGGCCAACCTGCTGGTACACGACGCCCTCGAAGAAATGCGCCTGTCGGCCAACGCCCGCGAGAAAGAGGGCATCAAGGAACGCGTCAGCTTCCGCCTCGAGCGTCTGGTGGCAGCCTGTGGCCGCAACATGAGCAGCGGCACCGGCGTCCTCGCCACCATCGGTTCCACCGCGCCGTTCGTCGGTCTGTTCGGTACCGTGTGGGGCATCATGAACAGCTTCATCGGCATCGCCAAAACCCAGACCACCAACCTTGCCGTCGTAGCACCGGGTATCGCTGAAGCGCTGCTGGCTACCGCACTGGGCCTGGTGGCCGCGATTCCTGCCGTGGTCATCTACAACGTCTTCGCCCGCTCCATCGCCGGTTACAAGGCTCAGGTGTCCGATGCGTCGGCTCAGGTGCTGCTGCTGGTCAGCCGCGACCTCGACCACCAGCCTGAGCGCAATAGCTCGCATCCGCACATGGTGAAAGTGGGGTAATCGGCCATGGGCCTGCATTTGAAAGAAGGCGCAGACGACGATCTGGCCGAGAACCACGAAATCAACGTCACGCCGTTCATCGACGTGATGCTGGTGCTGTTGATCATCTTCATGGTCGCCGCTCCGCTGGCCACCGTGGACATCAAGGTGGACCTTCCCGCCTCGACCGCCAAACCGGCGCCGCGGCCGGAGAAACCGGTGTTCCTCAGCGTGAAAGCTGACCAGCGCCTGTTCCTCGGCGAAGACGAAGTGAAGCCCGAAACCCTCGGGGCCATGCTAGACGCCCGGACCAAAGGCAAGAAAGACACGACAATCTTCTTCCAGGCCGACAAAGGCGTGGATTACGGCGACCTGATGAGCGTGATGGACAACCTGCGCGCTGCCGGTTATCTGAAGGTCGGTCTGGTCGGACTCGAGAGCGCAGTCAAGAAATGATCACGACGCGCCATAAGCTGACGCGTTACGGCGGTAGCCTGGCCGTGGTGCTGGGTGTTCACGCGCTGGCCATCGCGCTGGCGCTGAACTGGAACGTCCGCCCGCCCATCGAATTGCCGCCGCAGGCAATGATGGTCGAGCTGGCACCGGTTCCGGCACCGCCACCGCCCGCACCGCCGAAAGTTGTCACGCCACCGCAGCCACCGGCTCCGGTTGAGGAACTGCCGATCCCGAAACTGGCCGAAGCTCCCAAGGCAGAGATTGCCGTACCCAAGCCGAAGCCAAAACCCAAGCCAAAGCCGCAACCGCCAAAACCGGTTGAGAAAAAACCGGAGCCGGTGAAGGAAAAACCTTCCGAGGAAAAACCGGCGGAGCCTCAGCAGACCCAGGCGCCGACGGAGAAATCCGCCCAGCCGGCACCGGGCCCTTCGCCAGCACAACTGGCGGCCAAGGCCAGCTGGCAAGGCACCCTGCTCGCGCATCTGCAGAAGTACAAGAAGTACCCGGCAAGCGCACAGGCACGGGGCAAGGAAGGCTTGAATCGGCTGCGTTTCGTGGTCGACGGCGAAGGCAATGTATTGTCGTTCGAACTGGTGGGCCGCTCCGGCAACGCCGATCTGGACCGGGCCACCCTGGACATGATCCGTCGCGCCCAACCGCTGCCCAAGCCACCGGCCGACATGTTGACCAATGGCTCGATCGAAATTGTTGCGCCGTTTGTTTACTCGCTGGAACGCCGCCGCTGATCTGCACTGGCAGAACACGGCTCGATCCCGCCCAAAAGGCACCGAAAGGTGCCTTTGTCATATCTGCAAACGGCAAACCGGCATTGCCCGGTGTCGCATTCATCACTCAGTCTGATAACGTGCGTCTATCGATTGCAGCCGGTATGCTTGGCCCGCATCTTCATGGACGCTTGCTATGACTCTCACAGAATTACGCTACATCGTTACCCTCGCCCAAGAGCAGCATTTCGGCCACGCCGCCGAACGTTGCCACGTCAGCCAGCCGACCCTGTCGGTGGGCGTGAAAAAGCTTGAAGACGAACTCGGTGTGCTGATTTTCGAGCGCAGCAAAAGCGCCGTGCGTCTGACCCCGGTCGGTGAAGGCATCGTCGCCCAGGCGCAGAAAGTGCTGGAGCAGGCCCAGGGCATCCGCGAACTGGCGCAGGCCGGCAAGAACCAGCTGACCGCCCCGCTGAAAGTCGGCGCGATCTACACCGTCGGCCCGTACCTGTTCCCGCACCTGATTCCGCAACTGCACCGGGTCGCCCCGCAGATGCCGTTGTACATCGAAGAAAACTTCACCCACGTGCTGCGCGACAAACTGCGCAACGGCGAGCTGGACGCGATCATCATCGCCCTGCCGTTCAACGAAGCCGATGTGCTGACCCTGCCACTCTACGACGAGCCGTTCTACGTCCTGATGCCGGCCCAGCACCCGTGGACCCAGAAAGAATCCATCGACGCCGCGCTGCTCAACGACAAGAGCCTGCTGCTGCTCGGTGAAGGCCACTGCTTCCGCGATCAGGTGCTGGAAGCCTGCCCGACCCTGACCAAGGGCAACGACGGCGCCAAGCACACCACAGTGGAATCCAGCTCGCTGGAAACCATTCGTCACATGGTCGCGTCCGGCCTGGGCATCTCGATCCTGCCGCTGTCGGCGGTGGACAGCCACCACTACGCTCCGGGCGTGATCGAAGTGCGCCCGCTGTCGGCACCGGTGCCGTTCCGCACCGTGGCCATCGCCTGGCGCGCCAGCTTCCCGCGGCCGAAAGCCATCGAGATCCTCGCCGACTCCATTCGCCTGTGCTCGGTCGCCAAACCTGCCGCGCCGGTTACGGCCGGTTAAGCCAGCGTCATGACGGAGCTGTCGCAGGTCTCGGTCACCGCACTCAAGGGTGTCGGTGAAGCCATGGCCGAGAAACTGGCCAAGGTCGGTCTGGAAAACCTCCAGGACGTACTGTTCCACCTGCCACTGCGTTATCAGGATCGTACCCGCGTGGTGCCGATCGGCGCGTTGCGGCCGGGACAGGACGCTGTGGTCGAAGGCACCGTCAGCGGCGCCGACGTGGTCATGGGCCGGCGCCGCAGCCTGGTCGTGCGCTTGCAGGACGGCACGGGCGGCTTGAGCCTGCGTTTCTACCACTTCAGCAACGCGCAAAAAGAAGGCCTCAAGCGCGGCACGCGGATTCGCTGCTACGGCGAAGCCCGGCCCGGCGCCTCGGGGCTGGAGATCTACCACCCGGAATACCGCGCCATCAACGGCGACGAACCGCCGCCGGTGGATGAAACCCTGACCCCGGTCTACCCGCTGACCGAAGGCCTGACCCAGGCGCGTCTGCGTCAGTTATGCATGCAGACCCTGACCCTGCTCAAGCCATCCACCCTGCCCGACTGGCTGCCGACCGAACTGGCCCGCGACTATCAACTGGCGCCGCTGGCCGATGCGATCCGCTACCTGCACAACCCGCCCGCCGATGCCGACGTCGACGAACTCGCTCTCGGCCATCACTGGGCCCAGCATCGCCTGGCTTTCGAAGAACTGCTGACTCACCAGCTATCGCAGCAACGCCTGCGCGAGAGCATGCGCTCCTTGCGTGCGCCAGCGATGCCGAAAGCCACGAAGCTGCCGGCGAAATACCTGGCCAACCTCGGCTTCAATCCGACCGGCGCGCAACAGCGGGTCGGCAACGAAATCGCCTACGACCTCAGCCAGCACGAGCCGATGCTGCGGCTGATTCAGGGCGACGTTGGCGCGGGTAAAACCGTGGTCGCCGCCCTCGCCGCGCTGCAAGCGCTGGAGGCGGGTTATCAGGTCGCGCTGATGGCGCCGACCGAGATCCTCGCCGAGCAGCACTTCATCACCTTCAAGCGCTGGCTCGAACCGCTGGGCATCGACGTGGCGTGGCTGGCCGGCAAGCTCAAGGGCAAGAACCGCGTCGCCGCGCTGGAACAGATCGCCAGCGGCACGCCGATGGTGGTCGGCACCCACGCGCTGTTCCAGGACGAAGTGCAGTTCAAGAACCTCGCGCTGGTGATCATCGACGAACAACACCGCTTCGGCGTGCAGCAGCGTCTGGCGCTGCGGCAGAAAGGCGTCGGCGGGCGCATGTGCCCGCATCAATTGATCATGACCGCCACGCCGATTCCACGGACGCTGGCGATGAGCGCCTACGCCGACCTCGACACCTCGATCCTCGACGAACTGCCGCCCGGTCGAACCCCGGTCAACACCGTGCTGGTCACCGACACCCGCCGCGTCGAAGTCATCGAACGGGTGCGCAGCGCCTGCGCCGAAGGCCGTCAGGCCTATTGGGTGTGCACGCTGATCGAAGAGTCCGAAGAGCTGACCTGCCAGGCCGCCGAAACCACTTTCGAAGACCTCACCGCCGCCCTCGGCGAACTGAAAGTCGGGCTGATCCACGGCCGCATGAAACCTGCCGAAAAAGCCGCCGTCATGGCCGAATTCAAGGCCGGCAACCTGCAACTGCTGGTCGCCACCACCGTGATCGAAGTTGGCGTGGACGTGCCCAACGCCAGCCTGATGATCATCGAGAACCCCGAGCGCCTCGGCCTCGCGCAGCTGCACCAGTTGCGCGGTCGTGTCGGCCGGGGCAGCGCGGTCAGCTATTGCGTGCTGCTCTACCATCCGCCGCTGTCACAGATCGGCCGCCAGCGCCTGGGCATCATGCGCGAGACCAACGACGGTTTCGTCATCGCCGAAAAAGACCTCGAACTGCGCGGCCCCGGCGAAATGCTCGGCACCCGCCAGACCGGCCTGCTGCAATTCAAGGTCGCCGACCTTATGCGCGACGCCGATTTGTTGCCTGCCGTGCGCGATGCCGCCCAGGCTTTGCTCGAGCGCTGGCCCACCCACGTCAGCCCGCTGCTCGACCGCTGGCTGCGACACGGGCAGCAATACGGCCAAGTGTGAGCACCGTCGCAGTTTCTGACAGCTCGTTCCAACCAAGCTGGTTATACTCCAGCAATTGTTTCAAAAACGGATACAGACCATGACCGAAGCTGCTCTCGCCCCCGAATCCCCGCACGCTCCGTCTGTTATTCGGCTGCTGCTCAACAAGCTGGGCGTCACCTACGAAGAGGTACTCGACCACCACGGCCTCAATGCTTCGCGCAAAGTGCAGGCCGTGTTGCTGGACGACGCGGTCGGTGCGCTGATGGTGCTGTTTCCACAGAGCCAGTTGCTGGATCTCAACCGCCTCGCCGAGCTGACGGGCCGTCGCCTGACCGCCGTGTCCACCGAGCGCCTGGAAAAGATGCTCGGCAAACACAGCCTGAGCCTGCTGCCGGGCCTGCCGGCGCTGACCAGTTCGCCGTGCCTCTACGAAGAAAGCCTGCTGCGCGAGCCGAAGTTGCTGATCAACTCCGGCGAGCCGGGCCTGCTGCTGGAAATCGCCAGCGAAGACTTCAAGACCATGCTGACCAAGGCCAGCGCCGCCAACTTCGGCGAAGCCCTGAGCAGCATCCGCCCGAACCTCGACCGCCCGGACGATGACCGCGAGGAAATCACCCAGGCCGTGCAGGCGTTCACCGCGCGGCGCATCCAGCAGCGTCTGGAAGCGACCATCGAGATTCCGCCGCTGGCCGAAACCGCACAAAAAATCATCAAGCTGCGCGTCGACCCGAACGCCACCATCGACGACATCACCGGCGTGGTCGAAACCGACCCGGCGCTGGCCGCGCAAGTGGTGAGCTGGGCGGCGTCGCCGTACTACGCCTCGCCGGGCAAGATCCGTTCAGTGGAAGACGCGATCGTCCGCGTGCTGGGCTTCGATCTGGTGATCAACCTGGCGCTGGGCCTGGCCCTCGGCAAGACCCTGAGCCTGCCGAAAGACCACCCACAACACACCACGCCGTACTGGCAGCAGTCGATCTACACCGCCGCCGTCATCGAAGGCCTGACCCGCGCCATGCCGCGCGCCCAGCGCCCGGAATCCGGCCTGACCTACCTCGCCGGCCTGCTGCACAACTTCGGCTACCTGCTGCTGGCCCACGTGTTCCCGCCGCACTTCTCGCTGATCTGCCGCCACCTGGAGGTCAACCCGCACCTGTGCCACAGCTACGTCGAGCAACACCTGCTCGGCATCAGCCGCGAACAGATCGGCTCCTGGCTGATGCGCTACTGGGACATGCCGGACGAACTGGCCACCGCCCTGCGCTTCCAGCACGACCCGAACTACGACGGCGCCTACGCCGAATACCCGAACCTCGTCTGCCTGGCCGTGCGCCTGCTGCGCAGTCGCGGCATCGGCTCCGGCCCGGACGAAGACATTCCGGATGCGCTGCTGGAACGTGTTGGCTTGAGCCGCGACAAGGCCAATGATGTGGTCAGCAAAGTGCTTGAGGCGGAAGTGCTGTTGCGTGAGCTGGCTTCGCAGTTCAGCCAGGCCTGATTCGCGCCCATAAAAAAGGCCCCACACTCAAACGAGTGTGGGGCCTTTTTTGTTGATCGTTCACACCGGACTCAAGCCTTCGGCTTGGCCTTCCTCGGCTTCAAATACTTCATCAACCCCTGAAACCACATCACCAGCGCCGGATTGCCCTTGAGCTGGATCGACTTGTCCTGAATCCCCTGCATGAACGCCAACTGCTTGTTCTTGGCCTGCATCGTGGCAAACCCGAACGCCGCGTCTTTAAAGGCAATCGCAAACGCCGGCTCCGCCACCACCCCGGACTTGCTGGTGATGCGCTGATCCTTCACCACGAAATGCCGCGCCACTTTCCCGTCCAGAGTCTGTAGCTGAAACACCAGATCCTTGTCACCCAACTGCTGCTGGAACGCAGGATTTGTCCGACTGGCCTTACCCATCAACAGACCCAGCATCCACAGAAGAAAACGAAATTTCATGCGCACAGCCTCAAAAGGAAAATGAACGGCTGGGGGAGTGTAAGGGATTCGGACGAATTCGCCACTATCTTGGATTGATAGAAGACGATGTAGGTATTTTCCTGCCAGATGACTACCAAGTCACGATTTCCACCCCTGAACCCGATCGTTCCCACACTCTGCGTGGGAATGCATCCCGTGACGCTCCGCGTCACACCATCCCCCCGTCCTACACCTGAAGAAACACATTCCTGTAGGAGCTGCCGGAGGCGGCGCTCTTTTGATCTTCTCCCCCGCAAACCTATGGGAAATTTCCCGCAAAACGCGGGGATACCCATGAACTAGGCGAACTTGGACATCACCGATAGCCTCTGTGTGTCGCCGCAAAATCGGTGACTCGGACGTGCAAGTCCGGTTCAGGTGCACAATCGCAATGGCATTTCGCCGAGCCTTTTCCTATGCTCGCGGATCGTTATGGCGGCTGTGCGTCGGAGACCTTCGGGTCTGCCGGGCACCTGGACCGGTCTTGCACACCAACGCACAGCTGCCACCTATTTCGAAGTGCAAAGCGAAACGGTGTCAGCGTCTTAACTCCAGGGATGACATCCATGATCAAACCAACACCCAACCCTCCTGAAATCCCAGAAACCTCCCCCTACGAATCTCCCGATTCAAAGAAACTCCACGAAGCCGCCGAGCGCGCCCTCGACCGCCATTTCAAACCCACCGCCCCACGCCCAAAACGCCTGGGTGGCCTGTTCGCCCTCTGCCCCAACGCCGACGCCGAAGCCCTAATGGCCAACGCCTCCGAAGACCTCCTGTCCATCAGCGCCTTCGCCGCCAACCTGGCCGACGACCTCGACGGCCCCCGCCGCTCGATGGCACTGGGCCTGAGCAGAATGGCGGACGGCGTGCGGCTGATGGTGGAAGGCACGCTCGATCACATTGAGTTTCGGGAGTATCAAACGCGGGGTTGATAGCCCATAACTGACGAAGGGCGCTTTAAGCGCCCTTCGTCAATTGATCGTACTAATAGCATTTGCTCGGAGCGATTGGCTCAGTCACTTCCGACTGAAGTCGCTTGGCAGCACTGAGACCTGACTCGTAGCCTTTATCGGCGGCAAGTTGATAACAAGCCAAGGCACGAGGGATATCCTTCTCGCCGAGATCGCCGCTCTTCCAATAGTCTCCGAGCGAAACGATTGCATGTGCTGATCCCATGGAGCTGGCGCGAATAAGCTCTTTCTCCACATCAGCGGGCCGTTGGCAGGGTCCGCTTCCAGCCGTGTCATTGCCAAAACAATAAAAGCTTGCCAGCCCCTCAGCTCCTCCTGGCGAATTAACCGCTGCCGCTTTGAAAAGAGCTTCAACTTTGCTGTATTCCAACTGCGGAGCCATACCCGACAGACTCAGCCTAGCCGCAGTCTCGCTGGAAACAGGATCGCCCGAAGCAGCCGCACACAGATAATTTTCCAATGCAGCCTCAAAAAGTTCTCCTGTCAGACGGTATTGCTCAAGACCACCCAAGCCAGCAAATCCTTGCGCACGCTGTGAACAGAAATTTTCCTCACGACTCAATGAACGCGTACTAGCTACAGAAAGCTCCTTTGCGGGAATCGACCAATCCTCAACCCCCTCAAGCGTCCAGCAAGCCTTACGCGAAAAGTTGAAGATCTTGATATTGCTGTTTCCGGCACGTTTATCCACAACGTCAACGTGACGATCATCCACCTTCTCGATTTCTATCCCTTCGACTTTCCCATCAGGCACCACAGCCATTAAGGGAAACGCCATGTCGCGCCCCACCTCTGCCGTGACGTGAGTCACTATCCGTCCTATATCCGACGTCCCCTTCAACACCAACAGTTTCACTGCTTGCGCAGTCAGTCGCTTTTGCGATTCGGCATTAGCGGAAAAGTATGGAAGAAACTGGGCGAAGTCTTGCGTCGGGCACGAGCCACGCCCAAATGCAGAGCCACTACCGCTATCGGACGCGATATTGTCCAGAAACACCGACCGATCACGGCTCATGCTGGCGATGCAATTGTTCACGGCTGCCACATGCGCCGAAGAGCCCGGCTCCGTCTCCAACGCATCAATCTGGCAATCGGTATCGCGTAGCTTGATCCAAGCGCGCTGAGCCTCCTGAACCGTCGCCTTTTGGCTTGCGGCAAGAACTGGATCGGTCTGATATCCACCTTCGAGCCGAACCAGCAATTCTTGATAACTGGTATTCAACTGAGCATCTGCAGCAGCCTTGGCACTCACAGAACATCTTTCACTCTGGGAGTTCGTTGTGATATCGACACATGCATCCTGTGCGAACGCATGTCCCCCTAACAGAGATAAACTACCAAACAGTACGCCGCGCAACGCTGGAATAAAATATTTATTCACGGGGAATTCCAACAAAATTTCGAAGATATGTTTTTAAGCCGCACTTATTCATCAAGCGATATAGCCATTTTCAGAGTATATCCATTTAGATAAACGACTGCTTCGCGTCCGTTTATATCTACAGGCGTAGGGTTATAAATCATTCCGTCATCACTGGCCGCCACAACTTTCGTCAGCGTCTTATCCGAGACATTGGCACGCCAAATAGTGTTAGTACCATTTTTGAAGTAAAACGTCGGTCGGGTCTTGCTCCAAATCGGACTATAAATATTCCAACCCACTTCCGGCCGGTCAACCGGAGCTATCGTTTCATATCCTTTGGTGTGCGAATAATACGCTTGCAACTTCCCATAATCACCACCCCAACCGAATGTCAAACCACTGACAGCATTTTCATCAGTATTTGACCACTGCTGGAACAATAAACTACTTTCAACCGGCGGCAGCCTAGATCCGAATTTATAAGCCATCCCCCGCAACTGATTTTTCGAAAGCTGCTGACGATAGTAAAACGACCCATCCAATATTCCAGCAAACCTTTTCCCTTCGTCGTTCGAACCCAGATTTAGAGCACCATCAAAGCCAATATCTTTTGCAATCGTGTGCAACACAGGCCTGTCATTGCGATCAACGTACTCATAAAGATTACCCCGATACGCAATCATCGCTGGATCAAAATGCCCTTCAAATACGATGACATGCAACATGCTTGATATTGTTTCGGCGGAAATTATAAATCGTTCAACAGCACCTTTTTCATTGGGAAGCCATGCTAAATCAACGACCTTCCATGAACGCTCAAACTGCGTATACGTTTTATCCCCCGGCATCAACTTTATATCTTTCTGAGACGGCCTGGGCGCAATAGTAACCGGCGACATGAACTGTATCTGCTGAACATAAGCATCCTCTATACACTCAACGGACTCACAAGAATTACGCTCTGACTCAAGCCAATCACTCTCGATTACTTGAAAAGTCCGTCGACTCTTTAACGGTTTGAAAAGCTCACTCAGCTTTTCATCCATTATTGACAAAGAAGGAGAATTACAGATTTTCTTTTCTACGCCCGTCGAAGCCTTGCCGCAATCGAAACTCGCGGAAAGTGCGACCGAACTAAAAAACAGAAAAGTTAACGATAAAAAAACACGCGTCGAATATATATTTCTCATTAAATCAGCCATGAAAATGTTTTCAACAAGCGAGACAGATTTCGAAATCAAACCCTTGAAATACAAAAAACACATCCTACTCATTTGCTTTTCTCATTTTGTTTGTCGTTAAGCAGCCTTTTGTCCAGCCAGGCGCTTTGCGTAGCTATCGGCAAATTTGGCATCGAAAGACAGTTCCACCGGCTCTTCCAGTTCAGCCGAGGTGTTGAGCAACACTCCAGTGGCCGGGGTGTATTTGATCCAGCCGATGGTGCCGGTGCCGTCCGTATCAAAGAGCAACTGGGCTCGCACCATTTCACCGTCGTCTTCATCAATCAGTAGATTGACCTTGTCCTTGCCGACATAGCGAAACGGGAAGTTACTTCTACGAACCATTTCGGTGAGATAGCCGTAGCAACTCCCGGCCTCAGCACTTGCCGGAATGGCGTAGGTGAGGGGCAAAAGTAGAAGTGCACTCAGCATGGGCCGAATGGAAAAGCGGTTCATCCAATCATCCTTAATCAAACAGCGGCGCTCACAAGTCTTTGAACGTCAGCAGCCGGAACTCGTTGTTCACAAACTCGAAGTAGCGGGTCCTGTAGCGGCTTTCCAGCTCATTACCCTGCGCGTCCTCTTCGGTATCGGCCGCAATGCCGGAAACAATCAGTAGACGACTATCGGGCTTGTTCGACAGGCTGAAGGTATTGCCGTCGTATGCATTCGGCAGTCCGCCGACAACCTCCCCCGTACGCGCATCCAGCACTTCGCCGCAAATGGCACTGCCACCACAACCGACTCGGTGCAGGATGTAGTGGCCGGCAAAGTTGACCTTGCCTTTAAGTGCCTGCGCACGATCCTTATCCATCCTCGGGTTGCTGTGTTCTTGCGGCACCGGTTCGTGATTGATACCAGTGAACACCGGGGTGACGGTGTAATCCTTGAAGTCCGGGTCAGCGGCGAAAGCCACGGACGTGACAATGGCCAGGAGACTGCCGAGTAGAACTGAACATCCTTTCACGCTGTAACTCCGGAACTGAAATCTATTCGGACTGACCTTCATAACGCTGTGTCTGCGGGTTGAATTGCCACAGATGTGGTCGGGTCATGGCTACGTTATTTTTGTAGCGAATCTGCCCGCGTTTATCCCTGATGTAGGAATAGATCTCGATGTCTTTGACGTCTCCGCCGTTCTTGGGCGGACCGTCCAGTACCTTGATCCCGGCAAAGTAATCACCGCCGGTATGCTTCAAGTAACCACGGCATTGGATCAGGAAGGCGTACGTCATGTCGCCGGCCGAGCCGTGACTTGAATAGGAGAGGAAGATGAAATCGTCTCGGCCATCGCCATTGAGATCACCTTGGTACACCACCTTGCCACGCTCTAGAGAAAATTCGCCATCGTAGAAGCCAGAATGTATGTCTTCGACACTTTCTCCACTGTCTTTCCATTGCGTAAGAAAAGTCTTGGTATCGCTTTTCTCGTTGCAGATATCCGACGCCATCGCTGCCATTGGCAACCAGCTCATGCATAACACCAGCAGTCGTTTCACTTCACATCCTTCGAATTCATCAATTCCAATTCACCATCCCGATACAACACTTCGCACCCGATCCACGCCAGATCCACCTGCGGCATCACCGCCGAAGGCTTGCGCAATTCCCGCAACAACGTCGAACCATGCGACAACCGCCCGCCCATTCGCGCAATCACCGCCCGCGCTGCCTGATAGTGCGCGTGACGCCCGGGATCGAGGGTGTCTTCCAGCAAGATGTCTTCGCCAAGAATGCCCCGCACCTGCCCCGGGTAGATCATGAATCCGGTGGCCTGTTCGGCACCTTCGCGGCCGTCCTGCCAGAAGCTGCCGTCGCGCGTGCGGATGTCCGGGTGCGGCGCAAACCAGTGTTCGCGATCCGCCAGCGGCATGGCGTGATGCAGGCGGAAGAAGATGCGCATCAGGTTGTCGCGATACCACTCGCGCACTTGCAGGTAGTAACCACGCAGGCCCGGCAGGCCGGTTGAATGAGCGAGGCGAATCAGCCCTGACCATTGCGGGAAGGCCTGTAAGGGCAGAGCGTTCGACGCGGGTCGAGGTGTGGCCGGATCGGTCTCCCACGGCAGTCGATGGGGGCTGTTTTCCAGGCTGTCGTAAGCGGTGGGCGGTCGGCCCAGCCAGTCCCCGCCACTGCTAGCCAGCGCCGTGGCGATGCACAGATTGCCCTGCACCACGAACACATAGAACCGGGTGAACCAGTCGGCCAGTTGTTGCCCGTCCGCACCCTGGGCGACGAGGTCGGTCAGCTCCCGGTCGAAGCGCTGCAAGCCGCGTTCAAGGCTCAGCAAATGCCCGCGAGCGATGCACTGCATACGCAGAAACAATGGCAGCGAACGCAACATCCGCAGCGGTCGCCACGGCAGATGCGGGGTCGCGCCGCCGACTTCACCGGCATAGTTGCTGGCGCTGATGCCCCAGTCGGCCAACCGTGCGAGAAACAGGTCGTTGTTGATGTAGGACGCGCCGCCAAATACAGCCGTGAACGGTTCGTTGTCCTGCAACACCCGCGCATCCCAACGGGCCATGATCGCCGGAATACTCGCGGCGGCCCGGCGCTGGGCGTACTCCACCAGCACACTGGGTTGCGGCGGCAAGATCTCGGCGATGTTGGCGGCCGTCAGGTGCCGGCGCCAGCCGTAGTCGCTGATCGGCCGATATTGCAGCAGCCACAGTTGCGAACCGTCCCAGGCCCATTCGACATCGCCGGGCACATAGTGAAACACCCGCAAGACATCCTGGAGAAAGCGCCACAGCACGTCTTCGGTCAAACCGTGGGCGGCCGTGAACGTGCCACTGCGCCAGGCATCGCCGAGCCGCGAAAGCGTCGCCCGTTCCGGGCTGATCTGACCGTCGGCAAGGGACTCAAGATGACCTTCAACCCACTCGAGCTCCACCGACAGATGACGCACAAACGCGATGCCCGACACCTGCGGCGTGATGAAGCGCTGCACCACCACTTCCTCGACACCTTCGGCAGTCAGCTCGGCGATGCGCGCTGGCACGTTGGCGGCCGGCTCGCGCAGATAGGTCGTGCTCAAACCGGCATTCGCCGAGTCGGCCTGATCTTCGCCGTAACTGGAGGAACGTACCGCCCAGATCGCCCTCGGATGACTGGCGAGGAAGCCCGGTAGTCGCGGGTCGTTGCAATCGTTGAGGGTCAGCGCCGCCGGCACCGGTTGCCGGGCCAGTGCCGCCAGACGCAAACGACCGCCCTTGGTGTGCGCGACGAACCCGCGTTCGCCCGACTCCAGCCACTGCGCAAACTGCGCGGGCGCGTCGATCCACGGGTAATGACCCCAACCGGGTTTGAGGCTGATGGTCAGGTCTGCGCGCGCAAGAATCGCCGACCATGCCGCCGCTTGTTCGATGCCGAGCACCTTGTCCTGATCGCCCCAGACCAGCTCGACCGGGTCGGTGATCCACTCCAGCAATGGCAGCGCGGTGTCGGCACGGATCAGATCCCAGTGCGGCACAAACGCACGGCAACGCGCATAACCGGCACCCATGCGCTGGTACTGCGCGGGCGTCCAGGTCTGGTTGGAGAATTTGCGCGCGAACAGTGTGGGCTTGTTCGACAGCAGCCAGTGAATGGACTTGCGGATCGGCAGCGGTGACATCAGCGCCGGCAATCGGCGCTGCCACAAAAAGGCGCCCACCGGCGCCAACAGAACACTGCGAGAAAAGTGCCCGGGCCGACGTTGCAGCGCATGCAGCACCAGCAACGCGTTGACCCCGACGGCCATGATCGCGCTGCCCTTTTGCGTCATCGCCAACAAGGTCTGCGCATAAGCCGCCAGATCCTCGCAGGGCGGCTGCGGATTGGCGCCGAAGCCCGGCAGCTCCAGCGGCACCACCTCGTAACGCTGAAAATGCGGCAGCGCGTCATCCCACCAATCGGCGGCGCTGCCGTTGCCGGCCAAGAGGTACATCAGGGGCTTGCTCATGGGCGATCCTCAGGCCAGATCGCGCAGCGCGGCGTCGAGGGTCGGATAGCGGAACGTGTAGCCCGCCTCGCTCAAACGCTGCGGCACCACACGCTGACCGTCGAAGAACAGCTGAGCCATTTCCCCGGCCAACGCACGCACTGGCGCGGCTGGAATGTGGAACCACACCGGGCGCTTGAGGACTTTGCCGACGTTCTCGGCGAACGTTGCCTGACTGACGGTTTCAGGCGCGACCATGTTGTAGGTGCCGCGCAAATTTTCATCGTGGAAGGATCGCGCGATCACCTGAACCACATCGTCGCGATGCACCCAGCTCATGATCTGCCGACCATCGCCCATGCGTCCGCCGAAACCCAGACGGAACGGGATCAGCAACGGCAACAGCGCACCGCCGGGGCCAAACACTACGCCGAGGCGCAGCACGACCTGACGCACGCCAAACTGCGTCGCGGGTTGCGCCGAAGCCTCCCAACGCGCACAGAGCTCGGCCATGAAACCGTCGCCCTTGCTGGCCTGCTCATCGAGGTTTTCGCTGGCATCACGCACGCCGTAGAAACCGATGGCCGAGGCCTGAATCCACAGCGCCGGTTTGTGGCTTGTGTGCTTCAGCCAGGTCATCAAGGCTTCGGTGGTATCGACCCGACTGGCGAGCAGTTGCGCCTGACGCTCGGGGCTCCAGCGCGGGCCGGCGACCGGTGCGCCGGCGAGGTTGATCACCACGTCGAAGGGGTCGTCGCAGCCGAGTTCGCTCAACGACCGCACACAGCGAACGCGACCATCGAACAGGTTTGACGCTTTCAACGGATCACGCGCCAACACGCTGACCGTGTGGCCGGCGTCGAGTAATTGATTGACTACGGCTTCACCGATAAACCCGGTGCCCCCGGTGATCAGCACACGTTTGTAGGCGCCGCCGGCAAAGGGGTTGGACTTGCTCACGGTTCTTTCCGGCGGGGATTTCCGACGATCATGGCGCAACAACCAGACCAACGGCGGCAACAGCACCAGCAGCGCGAAACCGTCGAGCCACAGATGCGACCAGACCTGTTGTTGAGCTGAAAGCCACATGTCCTGCGGTGCCCATAACAGCACGCCAGCCAACAACCACCCCCAAATTGCAGGAGCTTTAAGACGGTTGCCGAGGTGCACTAACGCGAGCATGTACAGCGAATAACTTTGCAACGTCGCGCCGAACAGGGCGAGCCACCAGACCTGCAGCTCGTGACCGGCAGCAGGAACCGCATCGGCGCCCCAGAACGCGAGTTCGAGGGTATGAAGATAGCCGTCGAGAAATCCGGAATGACCGGCCCAGGTCAGCGTGAGACCGGCGAGCACATGCACGATCGCGGCGGCATACAGCCAAAGCACCATCGCGGGGCGAAGAGAGAAAGAGGGGGCTGGCATTCCGTGTCCTGAGCGCGTTCCTTGAGGGCGGGAGTTTAAAGGAAAATGGGGGGTGTCAGATGCACAAGCGTTAAGCGTTTACCGTGACGAGCTCACGCCCAACAAGTGCGGAAACGCATCAAGCACGACCCCGAACTTCAAATGCAATGGCTCGCCTTGATCGGCTCTGGAACTTGCGACTTCAATCGCGCCACACTGTCGACGCCCGACCGATAACCTTTGTCAGCCGCCATTTGATAACAGGCTAACGCCCGGGACATATCTTTCGTTCCCAACTCGCCCCCCTCAAGGGTAGATGCTAGATAAAACATCGCTTCCTTTGAGCCCATGGTAATCGCCCGAATGACCTGCTCTTCTGCCTGCTTGGGATGAAGGCAAGGACCGTTATAGTCGGTGGAGTTTCCTGAACAAAGAAACGTGGCGTAGCCCAACGCACCACTCGGTATTTTCGAAGCCGCTTTGAACAACGCTTCAACCTTGCTGGTTTCCAACTGAGACGCCATCTGCGAAAGACTCAAGCTCGCCGCTGACAGGCTCGCCTCTGGATCACCCGACTCAGCCGCACAGACATAATTTTCCAGGGACGCTTCTAACAATTCCGCAGTCAGACGGTATTGCTCGAGCGAACCCAGCCCTCCCAAAGCCTCGGCACGTTGTTCACAGAAGTTCTCGGCACGGCTCATTGCAGGGTTAAGTGTTGCGACAAGATCCTTCTCGCTGATCGACCAGTCTTCAACTCCCTCCAGCACCCAGCACGCCTGACGAGAGAAATTGAAGATTTTTACATTGCTGTTGCCCGCCCGCTTATCGACCACGTTGACGTGACTGTCATCGACCTCTTCAATCTCGACTCCGGGTGTCTTGCCGGGTGTGATGGCAGCCATCAGCGGGTAGGTGAAGGAAGCTCCGCTGACGCCCGAGGTCGAAGGCTCAAAGGCACTACGGTCCTTCTCCACAACCGGCTTCAGCACAAGCGACTTGACCGTCATCGCAGTGAGACGACGCTGTGATTCACTGTCGGCGGAAAACGCTGTCAGGAACGCTGGGAATTCCTCCGAAGGACAAGCGCCGTTGGCCGGCGCTGTCGAAGTGCTCTTGTCGGATGCAAGAGCAGGGACGATCTTGTCCAGGTACGCCGAGCGCTCGCGACTCATTCTGGCGATGCACGAGTTGACCGTGACCACATGCGCTGGCATTCCCGTCTCGATCTCGAATGCCTCCAACGGACAATTCGCATCGCGCAATTTCAGCCACGCGCGTTGCGACTCTTTAACCTTCGCCGCGTACTCCGCGCCCAATGCCGGATCTGCTCGATAGTCAGACTCAAGCCGCGCCATCAATTGCTTGTAGCTGAGGTTCAACTGCGTATCGGCAGCCTTCTTCGCCGCCTCCGAGCAGGGCACCATTTCCAGGCTTGAGGTGACATGGCTGCAGTCATCCTGCGCGTACACCGCTGAAACAGGCAGCAGCACGGCCAGCAGGCTAAAAACAAAACGTTTCACTATGTTCTTCCTTGAGTCATTCAGGCTTTGCGTTTGGCGAACCGGGTGACGCATTGCTTGGGTATGTTCATTTCCCAATAGGTGCTGAGCAACGCTTACGTTTTTTATCGACACGCAAATTAACGAAGCCATCGCCACAGTCCGGCTGTAACTCTTCGAAGGTGCCGGTTTTGACTTGGTAAATGAACACCCGGTAGTAGTCGTAAGTGCCCATGCCGTCATCGAGTTGCCGGATCGCGAAATCCTTGGCGCCGTCGAAATTGAAATCATCGAACTGCACATGGAGTTCGTTTTCGGCTTGAAAATCGATTGTCCGCGAATCGTTATGCGTTTCGCCTTTTACCGCGATTTTCAGCGTGGAGCCTTCGAGAACCAGCATTGCTTCGACGCCTTTGGTTGGGCTGAATGTAGTGGTTTCGGCTAACACCGGCATCGTCCACAGCAGGCCGAGCAGTGATGCTGCTAGAGTTTTTGATCTCATGTACTCGCCCTACCCCCACTTGCATCCGGACTCCAAAGAGGAATCGACGCTGGTGTTATTTCCAAAATAGTAAACCTTGCCGTTGGACTTCTTCGTGTACGTCATCGAGACGATCTGCGCTCCTTTTTCCAAGCAGCCAAAGCAATACTCCTATCAACGAGCGGGCAAATTTATTTAAACCGTCGTCATCCTTAATAACGTCGAGCCAAACAATCAAATCCGCCCTCTTGCTCACCCCACTTCCTTTCGCAGTCATAAAACAGGGCAGATCTATTTATCACAAAATAAATGCACCCTTCCCACTACCTATTCTGATTTACCTTCGTATTTTTTGGCTTCCGAATTAAAGGTCCAAGTATGAGGTGTGGTTAACGCCTCCTTCCCTTTATAGCGAATATTCCCATCGCCATCTCTTTGGTAGGAGTAGACCTGAATATCTTTAAACCCGCCCGCAGCCACAGGAGACTTCTCTAAGACCTCAACTCGAGCAAAATAATCACCCCCAACAAATTTCAAGTAACCCTTACACTGAATTAGAAAACCATAAGTCATTTCTTTACTAGAGCCTTCGCTATCATAGGAAGAAAATATAAAGTCCTTAACTCCATCACCATTGAGATCGCCGTTATAAACCACCTTCCCCTCTTGGACGGAAAATTTTTCGCCATTTACTCGAGACAATACATCTATATTATCTCCACCATCAGACCATTGTGAAATAAAATGCTTCGCGCCTCCCGGAGCATCACATACATCAATAGTGGCAGCGCTAACTACAGGAGAAAGCATTAGAAAAGCAAATAAATATTTCATAATTAAACTTCCAATACGAAGGTATTCCTACCTGTCCTGACGGAGCCCTGAGGCTGATTCGCACCAAAGTTGATGCTCGTGGTGATCGTAGAGTTAATTACAGCCGCAGCCGCTAACAACTTCTCTGTTAAAGCCGTTTCATGTGCATCCCCCCAACTAGACACCGCACCCGACCAGTTAACTCCGGTTGTGCCGTTTATTGCCTGCTGTATGACAGGGGTGATTTTTTCAAAGTCATCATGTACGACATGAGATGGCCGAAATACATGCCACCGAAGAAGAATAGCTACGGACTTCTCCGAAGTAAATACTTTGCCTAAGGTACTATTTACAGTAGTGGCTCCGACATGAAAAGCGACTTCTTTTTTTAAGATATCCGTCACTCGAACTTTAGCCATCGACCACATCGCAGCCTTGTAATCCTGTAAAGTCCGGCCCGACATGCTCATCCTGTAGAACCAATGCCAAGTCTTTAAATAGTGCGCCTCTTCTTTCGTTTTCGCTAACTCATCAAATTCGGTATCTGCATGAACATCTTGACCTTTGACAAAGGTGTCATTCGTCAACTTAACCCAACCGGAATAAGTCTTCACTTCATCAGAATACAAACTCGAGCTGCCCCAATCATGTATTGGATAAAGACCAAAATTACCGAAAGCCTTATTGAAAGCTTCATTACTTTTATTTTTCAGATAAGCAATAAACCCTACAAGTTCTCCCTTGCCATACTTTCCATTTTTAAACAAACCCATAGTCCAGTGACATGGCCCCGCGGAGATCAACGCATTATCCCACGCATTTAATACATCAAAACGCCCAAAGCATTCAGCCTCTGCTACAACTCGAACGGTACGATATGTTGATAACGCGGCTGTATTAAGTTGCGCCGGATTGACTTCAGCACCAGTAATATTTTTAACCGACATTTCTGCTTCAGGAGACCAACTATGCGCCTTTGTAGCATTAGGCCCACCAAACCCACTTGATTCGTAATACCCTACAGATTGATAGTCAGATTGATTCTTCCCTGCCGGAAATTCAAAATAATCAGTAAAATCCCTCACTAATACTCGCGGAGCTCCAACAGTAAAGTCTTTATCGGCCCAAATATTACATCCAGCCGCAGCCAAATTACTTCTAGCACCCTGGGCCATTGTCCAAGCTTCGAAAACAACAGGACATCTGTAATCATTATCAAGCCAATGTTCTATAGCTGCCCTTGTCTTCTCATTCACCACTCCGCTTATTGGCCCATCGTACTTCCCGGAATTATCTACAGACTGAAGACTGTCAACGTAATAACTTACTGGAGAGATTGTAGAACCGGTTACACTAGGAGCCTTCCCCGCCTGCGCCACAATCGCTGCAGAACTATCAAAATACACGTCTAAATTATTTATTTTTACTGGGGATCCTGCCTGATCCAGTAACAGTTGCCCCTGCTTTTCCGGCCTTACACAGGCGACCTTATTCATAGATGCATATATTTGAAACTCTCTAACAGCCCAACCAGTGCGCGCACCAAATCCGCCGTCCGGCTTTCCAACTATCGAGAAACCCAGCGCAACTAGATCCTCTTGAAGTTTTCTAACATGCTCAGGAACAGCGAGCGCTGCACTGCTCCCTAAAAACGCCGCTGTTGTTTCGGCATTAAGCACAGTTAAAACGGGATTGTCATTCCCCCCCCATCGTGGAGGCTTATTTTGCGCAGGTTTTCCATCGTGATCTCCACGGCGGAGGTCAAAATTACCATAGGTCATTCCTTGCTCCCTCAAGCAATGTGCTGTTCTTGGAGCCGCTTGATATCAGCAGCCAATAGATAATCTTTGTCTGTTATTTCGCAAGAGCGATGGAAACAACGAGTGGCATATTTAGTTTTCGGGCCGTTCTCACCATCTATCTTCCCATTATAAAACCCAAGATTCTTTAACCTAGACTGGAGTCCTTTAATGTCCGAAGCGTCGGATTGCGCACTTAAGTCAAGCTCCCAAATCCACGGCTGAGAATCTGTTCCAAATGGATAAAACGTAAGTTTCCCTTTTTTTGCGGCTGGAGGAACTGGTTGATCTACAAAACCATCCGCAGTGGTTGTGCCTTTATAGGTCACTCCATCAACCTCCAACACATACGGTTGGCCTCCGATTCCCTTTTTCTCATAGGGACGCTTCATCTGAATTCGGAAGCTCTTTTTCTCGGATGGTGGCGGAGGAGGTGGCGGCGCATTCAACAACGCCTGATCCATCAAACTCCCCGCCTTATCCTTATCCGCCGCCCCCGGCAGCACCGGCGGTTTGATCCCGATGCCAGTGCCCGCTCCCGGCGAGCCCCCGGCGTTGATCTTCACCACCGGCCCAACCACCGTCACACCACCGCCATCCAGCTTGATGAAACTGCCGCCGCCGAGAATCGTCAGCTCAGTCCCAGCCTCAATAACAATCTTGTCCCCAGCCTTGATATGAATCTCTTTCCCGGCACTCGTCAGTTGCGCAGTCCCGAGCTTCACATGCTGGCTCTCGCCAATGGTCAGGTGGTCATCCATGCGTGCTTCGATCTTGCGGTCGCTTATGGTGGTGCGGTGTTCTTCGGCCTTCAGCTCCGTATAGGTGTTCTTCACCACGGTGTCGTGACGTTCATTCCCAACCCGAATCTTCTGATCATGCTCAACGTTTTCATCCCAATCCCGCTGGGCGTGGATGAAGATTTGTTCGGCGCCTTTTTTGTCTTCGATGCGCAGTTCGTTGTAGCCACCGCCGCCCGGGGAGCTGAGGGTTTTGAAGACGCTGCGGGTTTTGTTCGCCGGGAGGGCGTACGGCACCGGGTTTTCCTTGTGGTACAGGCAGCCGGTGACGAGGGGCTGGTCGGGGTCGCCTTCGAGGAAGGTGACGAGGACTTCCATGCCGATGCGCGGGATGGAGATGGCGCCGTAGCGGTCGCCGGCCCAGGAGCTGGAGACGCGCAGCCAGCAACTGGTTTTGTCGTCGGCCAGGCCTTCGCGGTCCCAGTGGAATTGCACTTTGATGCGGCCGTATTGGTCGCAGTGGATTTCTTCGCCTTTGGGGCCGGTGACCATGGCGGTCTGGCTGCCGAGCACGCGGGGTTTCGGGTGCTCCAGCGCTGGGCGGTAGAATACGTCCCACGGGGTGGCGAGGAAGCGGTTACGGTAGCCTTGGTGGAAGTCGTCCTTGTTGTCGGTGGTGTCGCTGGTCACCGATTCTTCGAGGACTTGCGGCTGTTTGCCTTCGTGGAAGATTTCGGTGAGCAGCCACAGGTCGTTCCACTCGCTGCGCGGGTGATCGGACATTTCCATGAAGTGGCCGCTGACCAGTTTGGTCTGATCGCCGCGACCTTCGGCCTGGCGGTAGTCGGCACGGTGGCGTTCGAGGGCGCGCTGGCTGAGGAACTTGCCGCGCGCGCGGTCGATGAAGCGGCCAGGGTAGTCGTAGTCTTCCAGATCCGGTTCAGCGTCTTTGCTATCGAGAGCGCCGTCCGGTTTGTACGCCGCCTCCATTTGCAGGCGCGGTTTTTCGAAGTCGTAATCGCGGCGGGTGGTGCGGCTGGTACGGGTTTCCAGACGCAGCTTGAAGCCTTTGATCACCGGTTCTTCGGCGACCATGCCGCTGCCCTGCACATACGCCGTCGGCTGGCCGAGGTTCGGGAACACGGTCTGGTCATCGCCGAACACCAGCAGATGGCCCTTCTTGCTGTGCTGGAAGTGGTAGTGAATCCCCTCTTCTTCGCACAGACGCTGGACGAAGTGCAGGTCGGTTTCGTCGTACTGCACACAGTAATCGCGATCCGGGCATGGCTGGCTGAGCTGGAAGCTGTAAGCGTTGCCCTTGATGCCGTGCTCGTCGAGGATCAGCGCGATGATTTTCGGCGCCGACATCTGCTGGTAGATGCGCTGGTTGGTGCGGTGATGCAGGTATTGCAACTGCGGCACCAGCGAAACCTTGTAGCGGGTCAGGCGCTTGCCGGCATCGCCCTGGGCGACGCGGTAGATCTGGCCGTGGATGCCCGAGCCCTGCGGATCGAGCGCGAGGAATGCCTGTTTGTGCAGAAGCTTTTCCAGGTCCAGATCCGGGTTTTCGCTGACCAGTTCCAGGTCGAAACGGAACGGCTGGCTGATGCCTTCGGTGCCGGTGAACGACAGGACTTGCAGGTCGCCTACGTAATCTTCAACGGTCAGGCTGAAGTGCGTTTCGTTAGCTGGGTTGAACATAAAGTGCTCCCTGTTCGAATGTCATCCGTTACGCCCGCAGTCGCAAACGCTGCAGCCAGGACGAAGTGGCGCCCAAGGCGTCACGCAATTGGTCGGCAGAAATGTTGCGCTCTGCCGCGTCAAAGGCCAGCGCGGTGCGCAGCGCGGGCCAGCAGTGTGTTGGCAGATTTGCCGGGGCTTGCAGTTCGCGCTCCAGGTGTTCGTCACGGGCCTGGGTCGAGGGCAAGCGGCGGAACGGGTGTTTGCCGCCCGCCAATTCGTAGATCACACAGGCCACGCCGTACACGTCCGCGCTGGCCGACAGCGGTTGGCCCTCAAGCAGTTCGGGGGCGGCGTAGCCCGGAGTCCAGGCGTTGAAGCGCTCGCGGCTCAGGTGCGGCAGGCCGGGCAGGATGCCCTCCTCGGCTTGCCCGAGACCGAAGTCAAACAGGCGCACACCGTCTTCGCTGAGCATGACGTTGCTCGGCTTCATGTCACCGTGCAGCACGCCGCGACGGTGGGCGTAGGCCAGCGCGTCGAGCAGCGGCAGCGCGATGTCGCGCAGTTCTTTCCACGGCAGGCCCAGCGGCCGCTCGCAGAGCAGTTTGTCCAGGGTCAGGCCACGCATGAGTTCCATGGTGATGAAGGCCCGCTGGCAATCGGTGTCCACTTCGAACGTGTGCGGTCGCAGCACGTTGTCGTGGCGCAGGCGTCGGGTCAGGGCGAACTCGCTATAGAGCAAGGCACTGGCGTCCGGCGACTCGGCAAATTCTTCGCTGAGGATTTTCAGCGCAATGTAAGGATCGGGATCGCCGAACTGTTCGTGCAGCAGATCCCGGGCCCGGTAAACCGCACCCATGCCACCGGCCCCGAGCAGGCGCTCGAGGTGGTAACGGCCTGCCAGAACATCGGGCAGTGCGCCGACGCTGGCCTTGGTCGGCGCCAGCGCGGGTTCGGCGTTGTGCTGCTTTGCAAAAGCGAAATAGGTCAGGTTGTTGGCCTGCTCCTCGCTCATCAGCAAGTCATCGACTGAGGATTCGATTTCAGTCATTGGCGGATCACCACGGCCGTCAGATTGTCGCGAGCGGCGCCACGCAGGGCGCCGTCGAACAGACGTTCCAGCGCCACATGCGGCGCCGCCAGGCTGAGGGCGTTGCCGAGGGCATCGCTGCTCAGGCCTTGATACAAACCATCGCTGCACAGCAGGAACACATCGCCCGGATACACCTCAAGCTCCAGCACATCCAACGTCAGTTGTTCCGCCGCGCCGACCGCCCGGGTCAAGGCCTGGGCCGCCGGGTGCGCCGCTGCCTGTTCGACGCTCATCTGCTGTTCGTCGATCAGTTGTTGCTGCAGCGAGTGATCCTTCGACAGCTGATACAACCGCTGCCCGCGCCACATGTAGCAACGGCTGTCGCCAGCCCAGATGCAGGCCGCGCGATTGCCTTCCACCAGCAGCGCCACGACGGTGCTGCCCATGATGCTGTCGTGGCGCCCGGCGGTGACGGTCAACTCCTGCCCCAGGCGCCGGTTCAGCCAATGCAGGCACTGGCGGATGGCTTTGAGGCGTTCATCGAAGTCCTCGTGTTGCGGCAGTTCAGCCAGGCTGGCGACGATCAACTGGCTGGCGATGTCGCCCCCCTGATGACCGCCCATGCCGTCCGCGACCACCCACAGCCCATGCTGCGGGGTGTCGAGGAAGGCATCTTCGTTGCGCGACCGCACCTTGCCCGGGTCGGTTCGCGCCGCGCTGCGCCAGGGACTGGCCACCAGCATCAGAGCTGCACCGGCATACGGAAGGTGCGCAGCACGCCCATGTCGAACGGGTTCGGCGTGCGCTGGCTGGTCAGCAGGTAGTTGGCGCGCAGGCCACCCACGTCGGCTTTCAGCACCAGCACGTCGCGACCGGTCAGGTACTCGGTCTGCATCAGGTCGAACAGACGGAACAGCGACCACGGGCCGGAGTTCTTCTCGATGCCGATCGGGCGCCCGGCCATCTTGTCCATGACCAGGCTGGTGCGACCGTCTTCAGCATCGGTCGGCCACTTGAAGCTCATGGGCAGGATCGGACCGTGGCGGTATTCCATGGTCTTGTCGCCGAACTTGAACTCGGAACGGCTGACCGCCGGATCGAGGGTGTACGGCTCAAGTTTGAACTGCACGGTCGGTTCGGCCGGGTTGATCGAGAAGAAGCTCTGACGAATGTTCAGGGCGGCCGCCATCTGGTCGAGGAAGACCTTGGACACCGGCAGGCTGCGACCGTCGATGCTGCGCATCCGGTAGTTGCCCGGATCACCGCTGACGAACGGACGCATGTAGCTGTCGAAGAAGCGGTCGATGGTGCCTTGAGCCCGGAAGAACTCGCGGAAATCGCTGATCGCCACATCGCTGGTGCTCGAGGCGCTGAACGGGTAACGCTTGTTGATGGTCTTGCCATACACGCTGTACAGCTCGTTCTGATAACGGCCGTTCAGGTACTGGTAGGCATCGTTGAGCACCAGGCGCCACGAGTCTTCGGCCAGCACGTTGAACCACACGCTCAGCGGACGCGGCAGACGACCCGACGCATTGCGCAGGTTGGTCAGCGCATCACGCTGGCCGCTCATGCGGGTCTTGGCCAGTTCGAACGCGGCCTGCTCCGGCGTGCTGGAACGGGCCAGGCCCGCCAGTTGCAGTTGCAGGTCGTTGAGCGCGGTGAAGGCCGGGGTCAGGTCAGCGGCCGGGCCGTTGTTGTCGTCGAGCAATTTGTGCAGCGGCTCGAAGCGACGTTGCAGGGACTTTTTGGCGGTGTCCGGCAGATTCTTCGCCACGTTCAAGGCCGAAGCCTTGTCCGCTGCCGCCGCGGCGAGCTTGCCAACCTTGCCCAGTTTGCCTTTCTGTCCGGCCAGCGCATCAGCCGCGTCACCGGCTTCGTCCACCGGATCGGGAGCAGCAGGGAAACGGGTGTTCTCGCGCACTTCAGTCAGCAGCGCCAGCACCGGCGAGTTGGCCGAGGTCAGGCCCGCCAGTTGTTCGGCGCCTTCACCGGCATCGCTGATCGGCGGCAGCGCCACCTGGCCAACGGCCTCGCTCCAGTAGTTGGCGTAGTCACGGAAGTACAGTTGCTCCAGCTCGACCATCAGGCGACGCAAGTCCATGTCGCTGATGCCCGCGCCTTCGCCCAGCACCCAGTTGTCGCGCAGGATATCGGTCACCAGCGATGCGCCTTGTACCGAGAAATACTGCTGATAGCCGGTCTGGGTGTAGAAGCCCGGAATCACGTATTCAGTGCCGATGAACAGCGAGCCCTGCGGCCCGAGGTGCTGGCTGAAACGGTAGTCCGGCAGGTTGCGCGCCTGCTCGCGGAGCATGCGGTAAACCACGGTCGCCAGCGATTCGCTGCGCAGCACCTGACGCGCCTGAGTCACCAGTTGCTCGTTGAGCGGATAGATAAACGGCTGCTGCAACAGACGCTCGAGGTGCGTGTTCAGACCGTTCTGCACCGCGGTGTTGCCGGTGTAGCGCTGCGACCAGTCAGCCGCGATCCAGTCCTTGAGCCATGCCGCATCACGACGATCCTTCATGTTCAGCATCAGGTACGCGCGCAGGCTGTTGATCAGCTTTTCGCGGTCCTTCATGTTGGCGCGGATCTGGCCTTCAAGCATCGTCGCGACGCGTGGCAGCAGTTGCTTTTCAAGCTCGCGCTCGTAAGCCTCCTTGACCACCGGATTGACGTCCTGGCCCTGATACAGCCCCATCCGTTCGTGGTAGGCAGCGTCGCCCTTCTTCGGGAACACCTGAGTCGCGGCGTAGCTGGTGTCGAGGGTTTTCAGCACGCCCATGGCGTCATCGCGCGGCGACAGTGCCGTGCGTTGCTGGGTCCAGTTCTGCGCCAGATTGCGCAGGTTTTCCAGACGCTCCCAGTTGGCCGAGAAACCGCCAGCCCAGAGCATGCCGAACAGCACCAGCGCACCCAGCGCGCCGACGTACAACGCACGTTGGCCCCAGTGGATGCGGCTGCGTTCGCGCTTGTCCAGACCGGCCAGATCGGCCTCCGGGAAAATCACCCGGCTGAGCAAGTGATGGATGAAACGCGAACGACCGCTGCGCAGGGTCGGCAACACGCCGGCGCTCATGCCCAGACTCGCGCCGATACCGGCGGTGGTCGAATCCATTTCCTGGGTCAGGTGCGGTGCGCTGGTCAGGTAGAAACCACGCAGTTGCGTCGCACGCTGGTAGCGGTTGCCGGTGAACGCCATGTCGACGAGCAGGCACAGACGCTCGCCGATCTGGCCCATCTGGTGCGGGAAGTCGAGGATGCGGCCACGGCGCTGGGTATCGCGCTCGGAGTGCATGCGCATGATCACCTGGCTGTTGAGGCGACGCAGCAGCTCTTCGAACTCGTTGCGCAGTACCGTCACGTCGGTACCGACCTGATCCTTGCGGAAACTGGTACCCAGCACCTGATCGCTTTCTTCGCGGGTCAGTTGATCGAAGAACTCGTCGAAGCCCAGCAGCTTGTCGGCCTTGCTCAGCACCAGATACACCGGCACATCGACGTGCAGCTTCTGGTAGACGTCTTGCAGACGCGCACGCACCTGACGGGCCAGGGTTTCGATGTCCTGTTCGCTGCCACCGGTCAGGGTTTCCACCGGAATGGTCACCAGCACGCCGTTCAGCGGACGACCGCGACGACGCTTGCGCAGCAGTTCCAGCAGAGTGGTCCAGGCGCTGCCGTCGACTTCCGCATCCGGTTGGGTCAGGTAGCGGCCGGCGGTGTCGATCAACACGCCGTGGTCGGCGAAGTACCAGTCGCAATGACGGGTGCCGTGGGTGTCACGGGTCAGCTTGCGATCGATCTTGTTGATCGGGAATTCCAGCCCGGAGAAGTCCAGCAGGCTGGTCTTGCCGCTGGCCTGCGGGCCGATCAGCAGGTACCACGGCAAGTCATTGCGCCAGCGCTCGCTGCGGCCTCGATACAGGCTCGAAGTCTTGAGGGTTTTCAGGGCGTCCTTGAAACGCTCCTTCAACTCTTTCTGCTCTTCGTCGATCAACTCTTCGCGGCGGATACGGTCCTGGCCGTCTTCGGTTTCTTCGACGGCTTTCTTGCGGATCCCGGCGCGCCAGCTGACGAAGACCATGGTCAGGCCCCAGATCAGGAACAGCACGCTGATGGTCAGCAGACGCGAGGTCGCGCTTTCCCAGAACTTGTAGTCATCCACTGCCAACAACGGGCCGACGAACCACACCAGCAGCGCCACGAACAGCACCAGCAGCAGGGTCCAGACCCAGGTCTGGCGCAGGAAGGCGCCGACTTTCTTGAAAAACTTTTTCATCACACGTCCCTGTTTACGGCTGCGACTGCGGCTGGGCCGCGGCCGGATCAAGCGGCTGATAAGGTTGCAGAACGGTGTCGCGCTGCTCGCCCAAGACCCAGGCGAAGCCCGAATACATCATCACCAGACAGACGAAGGTGAACAGCACCACCATCCACGCCGGCACGATGCGCACCAGGTTGCGGCGCTGATCGTTGAGGCCTTCCCACTGCGGCGACAATTCGCGCGGCACGTCGCCACGCAACTGACGGATCTGGCGGTACAGGGCGTCGCGGATGCCTTCGAGTTCCAGCATGCCGCGCGCCTGCACGCGGTACTTGCCCTCGAAACCGAGGGACAGGCACAGGTACATCAGCTCCAGCATCGGCAGGTGCTTGACCGGGTTTTTCGACAGCCGATCGAGCAGTTGGAAGAACTTCTCGCCACCGAAGGTTTCGTTGTGGAAGCTGCTGAGCAGGCTCATCTGCGACCACTCGCTCTCGTTGCCCCACGGCGTGGTCACGACGGCTTCGTCGACCACGGTGCAGAGCACGTAACGGGCGGCCATCACCTGACTGCTTTCGGCGCCGTTGTGCAGGGCGCGCACTTCGAACAGCTTGAGCCCGGCGGTCAGGCGCTCGTTGAGCGCGTAGAGGTCTTCGCGGGTTTCGCTGTGTTTGAGGCGCACCACTTCCGACAGCAGTTCGGACGACGCCGCCACCAGCGAATTGAGGCTGATGTTGAAGGCCTCCGCCGGGCGCAGGCGCGCGGCGTAGATCATCCGTTCTTCCAGTTGTTCGAAGCGCGGCGGCGCGGCGAAGTCGGTCAGCGGACTCGCCGCCGGGCCATGGCCCTGACGGTCGAGCAGGACGGTTTTGTCGTCCTGGTTGTGTTCCATGTCCTTGATCATGTCGGTCAGTTCCTGATGGCCCAGAATTTCAGTTCAAGCTCGGCGAATTCGCCGGACACATGGAACGCGAAGCCGCCGGAGCGCTCGAGTTGTGCCAGGTCTTCGGAACTGAGTTCGAGGATGAAATAGGTTTTGTTGGAGTGGAACGCGATCTGCCGCGGGGCCACCGGCAACGGTTTGACCTTGATCCCCGGCAAGTGCAGGTTGACCAGTTGGCGGATGCGCTCCACCGGGCCGACCTTGAGGTGCGCAGGCAAGCGGTTGCGCAGTTCTTCGGAGTCGCAGTTGGCACTGGCTGCCAGCACGAACGACGCCGAGCCCAGCAGTTTGTGGTCGTGCAGCGGCGACACGATGATCCCGTACTGACGCGCTTGCAGGATCAGTTCGATGGCGTGCTGTTCCAGCACCATCGACAGCACCTGACGGATCGACTCCATCAGTTTGCGGAAGCTCGCGCCCTGGTCGGCGTGGGAGTAGCGGCTGTCCAGACGCGGGCGTTTGCTGTCGCTGGAGAACGTCGCCAGATCGCCGAGCATGGTCAGCAGCGTGCGGTACAACTCTTCCGGGTGAACCTGCTCCAGGCCCAGGTAGTGGCGCAGCAGCAGTTCGGTGCGGTTGATCAGTTGCAGCATCATGAAGTCGCCGATTTCCGCGCCGCCGACCTTGCCGTTCGAACGAATACGCTCGGCAATGGTGTCGCCCCGGTGGCCGAGCATGCTGATCACTTCTTTCAGGCACGACAGCAGGTAGCTGGAGGCGTGGGCCTGAATGTAGGTCGGCACGAAATCCGGGTCGAGGCTGATCACGCCGTCCGGCGTGGTGTCGAGTACGTCGCAGATCTTCAGCTTCACGTAGGCCTGATCGCTCTGCTGCTCGCCGAGCAACAGCTTGAAGTCCGGGCGGCCGCAACTGACCTGGCTCGCGGAATCATCACCGGCGTTGGAGTCGGCCACTTCGGCGTCATACGCGGTGTAGCGCGCCAGCACATCGGACTGCTCCGGGCGCCGGGCCTCGATGTGGTTACCGGTGACCAGCGGCAGCGCCAGGTAGATCGGCATGTTGCCAGTGTTCGGCGGCACGTCCAGCGCCAGCGGCTCGGTGTTGCCGCCGAGTTCGAACAGGCTGCCGTCCGGCAGGATCCCCGAGGCTTCACTGATTACCAGTTTGCCCATGTTGAGGAACTGCAAGTCGATCTCGAGATTCAGGAAACCCCAGGTGTAGCCGCCCAGCAACTGGGTGCGGGTCTTCATCTGGTGATCGTAGTAGCGGTCGTTGTGCTGGAAGTGCTGCGGACGCAGCAGCATGCCTTCCTGCCAGATGACTTTATGGGTATTCATGATCAGTCATCCGCCTTGGCGAGCACTTCGTTGGTCTTGCGGATACCGGCCTGATCCAGGGTCAGATCGGCTTCGGTGACTTCCAGCGGCGTGATCGGAAAGGTGTGGCGCCATTTGGTTTCCGGCAGGTCGCGGTATGCGGCGAGAATGCCGATAAAGCGGCTGCCCTCCTCCACGCTGAGTTTCAGCTCCACGGTTTCACCCGGGCGCAGTTCGAGTTCTTCGCTGGCCACCAGATCCGGGTTGAGGGATTCCTTGGCGCGCTCGTAGAGGCTGAAGAAATCGGCGTTCTCGAACGTCACCGGGTGCTTGAGTTCGAACAGGCGCACCACGATCGGCGACGGACGACCGTTGAGGTCCGGGTTCAATTGATCGCTGCCGGTCAGCTTCAGGTTGATCTTGGTCACTTTCGAATACGGCGACAGCGACGAACAACCGGCGAGCAGCACCAACAGGGTGAGCGCGGTCAGCGTCTTGAAAAAAGCGGTCGAGCGGCGAGACATGCGCATCATCCTTGGTGGTCGGTGTGGAGGGTGGAGATCAGGCGGATCTGTTCTTCGTAGGCCTGGGCGAAGTCGCGGGCCAGCAGGCGCTCGCTCCAGTCGTCGTCCTGACGCAGCGCATGGTGGTAACGGTTGAACGCTCTCCAGCGCCCGCCAGCAGTGGCGAGCAACGGCTTGTTGTCGCGCTCGAAACGCAGGGTCAGTTGCTCCGGCGAGAAGTGTTCCAAAGTGCCGCGTACCGCCGCGCGGCTGGCGGTCAGCAGCGCCACCTGATGCGCCTGCAAGTCGCGGAACGCGCGGGAGATCGCCTGCTCGGCCGGCAAGTGGCCCGGCTTGTGCGGCTGCAACAGGATGTCCAGCGCTTCGCTCGGATCGACGGCGAATTTCAGCGGATTCTTGTTGGTGCCTTGCACGGTGGTCTGGGCCAGACGCAGTTCGTTCTTCAGCTCGGAACGGGTGCGCAGGCTCTGTTGCAGACCGCCGATGCTCTGGCGTAGCAGACGTGCGGCGTTCAGCGCGAGGGCTTCACGCTCGTCGTGGCTGAGGCTCTTCACGTTCACGCCGAGGGCCGCGCCGAATTTGTCCCAGAAGGTTTCGCTCTGGCGCTCGACCGCTTTCGGTGCCGGTGCAGGCTCAGGCTTGGGCTCGACGATCAGCTCCGGCACCATCAGGCTTTCCATGTCGATCCGCGCATAGTCGGCGCGCTGACGGGAGTCTTCAGGGTCGGTCACCGGCGCGAGCATTTCCTCGAATTCCGAGTACACGCGCTCTTGCTGCTCCAGCGACTTCAACGGGTCGAGGTCGAGAAACGCGTCGTCCGGAATGATGCTGCCGGCGGCGCGTGGCAGGCCGACTTCACCGTCGAACGTCGCCGGATCGCGTACCAGTCGCGCACGAATCTCGAAGTCGCCCAGCACGTAGGTGCTGCCGTGCTCGATGCGCACCGGTTCGCCCTTGTGCAGGCGTGCGCCGCTGTCACCGTCCTGAACACCGTTGCTGCTGGTGTCGGTCAGGAAGAACGAACCCTCGCGATAGCTGACGATGGCGTGGTGGTTGGACAAGTGCCGCTTGCGGTCAGGGATGATCCAGTCGCAGTCCTCGCCCCGCCCGATCACGCCGCCGGCCTGTTTGAAGGTCCGCTGGCACAGCTCGGTGGGCACGAACTGCTTGGTGTTCAGCATTTCGAAAACCAATTCCATGTTTGATGCTCCTTGCGGTCACTTGCCGCGATTGACCGCCTGCGGATCACCCAGCGGGCGGTAATCGTTATCGTTGAATTTGTAATTGCCGCTGCAGCCGCCGAGGCCGCATAGAACGACAAGGGTCAGCAGGACAGCGTGCCAGTGACGAACAGACATCAGAGGGTCTCCAGGTGTAGACAAAGCACAAAGCGCCGACCCTCGCGGGCGGCGCTGAAATAGGTTTTCGAGGTGAATCCGACGGACTTTCGCCTACCCATCGAAATCACCCAGATTGATGTTCAAGCGGCCGAGCCGGTACAGCAGCGTGCGGCGCGGCAGGCCCAGTTCGCGGGCGGCGAGCGTCTGGTTGCCGTCGTTCTTGCGCAGGCAATCGAGCAGCAGATTGCGTTCGACCGCTTCCAGTCGTTCGCGCAGATTGAGGCCGCAGTGGTCTTCCGGCACCGGCGCCGATTCCAGGCGCAACGAGAAATGCTCGGCCAGCAACTCGCCGCCCTCGCACAACAGCACCGCGCGTTCGACCAAGCCTTTGAGTTCACGCACGTTGCCGGGAAAGGTGTAACCGGACAGGTGTTCCAGCGCTGCGTCCGACCAGCGCACCGGATCACGTTGCAGGAAGGTGCAGGCCTTGTCGGCAAAGTGTTTGGCCAGGTCGAGGATGTCGCCTTCACGCTGGCGCAGGGCCGGCAATTCGATCGGGAATTGCGCGAGACGGTAGTACAGGTCCTCGCGGAATTTGCCTTCGCTGACCAGCACCGACAAATCGCGGTGCGTCGCAGCGATGATGCGCACGTCGATCTTGTGGGTGTCGTTGGAACCCAGCGGACGGATCTCGCCTTCCTGCAACACGCGCAGCAACTTGGCTTGCAGCGACAGCGGCATGTCGCCGATTTCATCGAGCAACAGAGTGCCGCCGTTGGCCGCGTCGAACAACCCGGCGCGGTCGCGATCGGCCCCGGTGAACGCGCCTTTGCGGTAGCCGAACAGCTCGCTTTCCAGCAGGTTTTCCGGGAACGCCGCGCAGTTCTGCACGATGAACGCCTGGGACCGGCGCGGGCCGCAATCGTGGATCGCCCGCGCGACCACTTCCTTGCCGGTGCCGGTCTCGCCACGCAACAGCACGGTGTACGGGCTGTGCAGGACTTTGCTGATCAGCGAGTAGGTCTGGCGCATTGCCGCACTCTTGCCGATCAGGCCGTAGCCACTGGCACTCGGCAGGCTGCGCACGACCGGCGCGGCCGCATCCACTGGCTGGCGCAGACGCTGCAGCAAGTGCAGTTGACCCAGTACGAACGAACCGAGCTGGCCAAGGGAATCGGCGAAGCCTTGCAGGTCGATGTGGCGACGACTGGCGCACAGCAACAGGCCTTCGACGGCCTTCTGCTGATTGACCAGCGGCACGCACAACAGCGACTGCCACGGCGTGGACGAGGCCGGCAGAAAACTGGTTTCGTGCAAGCTGCCGCCCAGGTCGTCGAAGCACACCACGCGGTTCTGGCACAGGGCGAACTGCAACAGTTGCTCGCCGTTGTAGTCCGCCGGCAGGCTCGCCGCACTGCGCGGCTGCAACTCGCCGTCGAGGCATTCGGCGTTCATCCCGAGCGACGTGTGCGTGGCATCCAGCAGATACAGCTGGGTCAGTTCGCAACCGCTCAGCCCGGCCAGGCCGCGCACGAAGTCACCCAGCAGCGCAGCACCGTCCGCCGCGCGCGACAAGCTGGCGAACTGCGCCAGCAAGGCTTCGGCATAGAGCAGTGGCTGCGGCACTTGAGTGAACATCACACTCACCTCAGGCGAACTCGCAGGTCACGCTGGCTTCACCGTCGAGCGTCGCATGCACGCGCTTGAGGCTTTCACCGGTGGCCATGGCGTCGAGCAAACGGTCGGCCACCAGCGGCAGCACGTGCTGGTCGAGCAAGTGGTCGATCAGGCGCGCACCGCTTTCGCTTTGGGTGCAGCGCTCGGACAGGTGATCGACGAGGTTCTGGCACCAGGTGAAGTCCAGCTGGCGACGGTTCAGGCGCTCGCCCAAGCGACCGAGCTTGATCTCGATCAGCTCGCGCAGCACCGGGCCGCCGACCGGGTAGTACGGCACCACTTTCATCCGCGCCAGCAGCGCCGGTTTGAAGTGTTTGCTGAGCACCGGGCGAATGGTTTCTTCCAGCACTTCGGCAGTCGGACGCGCGCCGTCTTCGCAGAGGTCGCTGATCTTGTCGCTGCCCAGGTTCGAGGTCATCAGGATCAACGTATTACGGAAGTCGATCTCGCGCCCTTCGCCGTCGTTGGCCACGCCTTTGTCGAAGATTTGGTAGAACAGGTTGAGCACGTCCGGATCGGCCTTCTCGACTTCATCGAGCAGCACCACCGAATACGGCTTCTGGCGCACGGCTTCTGTGAGCATGCCGCCTTCGCCGTAACCGACGTAGCCTGGTGGTGCACCGATCAGGCGGGAAACGGTGTGCTTCTCCTGGAACTCGGACATGTTGATGGTGGTGATGAAACGGTCGCCGCCGTACAACAGGTCGGCGAGCGCCAGTGCGGTTTCGGTCTTGCCGACGCCGCTCGGGCCGACCAGCAGGAACACGCCGACCGGTGCGTCAGGCTTGTTCAGGCCGGCAGCGGTGGCGCGCATCGAGCGATCCAGGGCGTGCACGGCTTGTTCCTGACCACGGATGCGGGTGCGCAGGTCGGTGGCGAAGCTGGCGACCTTGGCGTTGTGCTCGCGGGCCAGTTGCGCCAGCGGCACGCCGGTCCAGGCGCTGATCACTTCAGCCACCAGACGCGGGCAGACTTCGAAGCTGACCAGACGCTCCTTGACCTGAGCGGCGGTCAGGGCGCTGTGGGTTTCGTTGAGTTGCGCTTCCAGCGCTTCGACGCTTTGGCCTTCTTCAACGTCAGCAGCAACGGTTTCGATCACCGTGCCTTCGGCGTCTTCCTCAACAGTCACTGTCGGCTCGACCGCAGCGGCCTCGCGGGCTTTGGCCAGTTGCTGACGCAGTTCCAGCAGGCGCTCGGCCAGTTGCTTCTGTTCGGTCCACAGGGTTTCCAGTGCGACCCTTTCGGCTTCGGCTTCGTCCAGACGCGCTTCCAGTGCCTCCAGCGCTTCGTGGTCGATCAGCAGACCGGCTTCGGCATCGCGGCGCAGGGCCTGACGCTGACGACCGCCTTCAGCCAGTTCGCCACGCAGGCGTTCCAGGCTTTCCGGGGCAGCAGCGAGGCTGATGCGCACGCGGGCGCACGCGGTGTCGAGCACATCGACGGCCTTGTCCGGCAGTTGCCGACCGGCCAGGTAACGAGCAGACAGCTCGGCTGCGGAAACCACCGCGTCATCGCGCAGGTAGATGCCGTGGCTCTTTTCGTAGACCTGAGCCAGGCCACGCAGGATGGTGACGGCTTCGCTCACGGTCGGTTCGTGCAGTTGAACCGGCTGGAAACGACGGGCCAGCGCCGGGTCTTTCTCGAAGTATTTCTTGTACTCGGCCCAGGTGGTCGCGGCGATGGTGCGCAGTTCGCCGCGAGCCAGTGCCGGTTTCAACAGGTTGGCCGCGTCGGAACCGCCGGCATTGCCGCCCGCGCCGATCAGGGTGTGGGCTTCGTCGATGAACAGGATGATCGGCTTCGGCGAGGCTTTGACCTCGTCGATCACGCCTTTCAGACGACGCTCGAATTCACCTTTGACGCTGGCACCGGCCTGCAACAGGCCCATGTCCAGCGACAGCAGCTCGACGCCCTTGAGCACTTGCGGCACTTCACCGGCAGCGATGCGCGATGCCAGGCCTTCAACGATGGCGGTTTTACCGACACCGGCCTCACCGACCACGATCGGGTTGTTCTTGCGGCGACGGGCGAGGATGTCGACCATCTGACGGATCGCGCCATCGCGGCACAGCACCGGGTCGAGTTTGCCGTCGCGGGCCTGTTGGGTCAGGTTATGGGTGAAGCGCTCGAGCAGCGATTCGCCCTGGGCGGCCGGTTTGCCGTTGGCCGCAGCTTGCGGCTGTTGCGACAGGGCAAATTCCTTCAGGCGATCAATGTTCAGTTTGGCCAGCAACGGCTGGTAGCGGCTGCCGGCGTAACGCATCGGGTTGCGCAGCAGCGCGAGGATCAGCGCCGCGTCTTCGACCGAGGTCTGGCCCAGTTCAAGGTTGGCCACCAGCAGCGCGTCTTGCAGCCACTGCACCAGCTCCGGCGCGAACACCGGGTTGCGCGAAGCGCTGTGCTCGACCCGCGATTGCAGGGCGGCGCTCAGTTCGCCGGCATCAACGTCGGCATCCTGCAGTGCGCGGGAGAGCAGACCGTTCGGGCGCTCCAGCAGGCCGAGCAGCAAGTCTTCGACCAGAATCTTGCTGCCGCCACGGGCCACGCAGCGCTCGGCCGAACGCTCCAGATCGCGACGGGTTTCGGCGTCCAGCGCCTGGATGAGTTGTTGCAGGTCTACGTTGATCATGGCTCACGTCCTTAATGAATTTTGCTGCCCAGGGTCACCACGCCGTCTGCTTTCTCGCAGCCCAGCCAACTGGTCCAACCCAGGCGACAGTCGTTCTTCTCGCCAATGCGCAGTTCGCGGATTTCTTCCGGGCGCAGCACCAGGCGAATGTCGTAATCGAGCGGGTCACGCAAGGTGAACCGCACCAGCGCGCAGAGCGGCTGGTAACCGAAACCGATCGGCAGGAATTCGTGGAATCGCTCCCAGTCGAGTTCGGTGATGTGAATGCGGAATTTGCCGCTGCGATCGCGCACGCGTTCGCCCAGCACCAGGTCTTCACCCAGCACACTGTTGGCGAAGCCGAGGCGGTTGCGCTGTTCTTCGAGGATTTCCACGCGGCGCTCGATGCACTGCTCGATGACCAGGTCTTCGTGCTTGAAGTAGTAACGCAGCACCGCTTCGATCAACGCCGCCGAGTGCGCCCGCAAGCTCAGCAGGCCGAGGTACGGCAGCAGGCGTTTCCAGTTCAGTTCCTTGGCCTTGCGAATCTCGTCGCCACCGAGGCCGATCAGGGCGAACAGCTGCGACGAAAACGGGTCGACCGCGCCGCTCTGGAAGCTCGCGCGATAGCGGTACTTGCGCCAGATCGGCAGCATCAGCCGTTGCAGGCGATGGTGGAACAAGTCGAGGAAGTTGCGCGTCGGGTTGCCGTCTTCGCTGTCGCCCAGGGCTTGCTCGCCGTAGAACGCCGGCAGCGGCGAACCGGAACCGACCAGACCGATCAGGTTGAACCGCAGGCGCGCGCGCATCTGCCCGTGCTCTTCAAAAAACTCCACGCGATCGACGTCGCTGCGCGGAAATCCGAGGCTCGGGTTGGCCTGGAATTCCAGCTGGTCGTACAAATCGTCTTCGCTCAGGTACGGGTGTGCATCGCGCAGCCGGTCTATCACCAGCAGCACGGCCTGAAACAGCGAGTACTCGCGTATTACCTTCGTCAGCCCGCTTAAAGCAGGGGCTGCAGGCCCATACGTGGTGTCCATTGGTACACCTCTCCCTGTGTGCTTTTTACCCGCAGCTCATGGAATGAATTGAGACTGGCGTAAAGCGCGAAAAACTCGTTGAGAACCGAAGCGAAGACGAACAGGTCGCCTTCGCCGATATACCCTTCCGGGTCGATGGTCAGTTCGGTGCGCAGACCGCGCACCGGCAAACCACGGTGCAAGCGGTCCACGTGGTGATGCTTGATGTGCTTGAGACCGCCGAGCAGGCGTTTGCTGACCTTCTCCGCGTGCTGGTCGTAGTAGCGCGGCAGGTCGTAGGTTTCGAGAATCACCTTCAGTGCATTGACGTCGGCCAGCGACAGATAGTTAAGCGACATGTTGCTGATCAGCTTCCACAGGAAGTCACGGTTCAGCGGCGGCGCGAAACTGGAAGTGGCCGGGGTGATGTTGCGGAAACTCAGGAACTCCGGGGTCTCTTCGCAGGCCATGCAGATCTGCCCGAGCTTGAGTTTGCGCGGCAGGTTTTGGTTGGTGCAGACCAGCTCGATCGACAGGGTTTCATGGGCTTCGGTGTGACGGATGCCGAAGCTCAGGTAGGTGTCGAGGCCGTCGTGCAGCAGCGACGAGCGCTGGCGGATGCTGTAATGCGGACGGCTGTTGGGCACGTCGAAGCTCGGGTCATGTTCGAAGGATTCGAACGGCACGTACTCCTGATAACCGAGGCCGCCGGGTTTCCAGCCAGTCACGGTCTCCACCGAGAACACGCCGCAGTTTTCCAGATCGTATTCGGCCGGCAGCAGCAGGTATTCATCCTGTTTGCCGTCGAGGCGGATCGGCAGTGCGTCGTGCTTGAACAGGTTGACGATCGGCGTGCAGAACAGCTTCACGTTATCCAGGGTCGGACGCATGCGCATGATGCCGCTCTTGCGGATGTCGAAGCGCAATTCCAGGCCGCGCATCTGCTTGAGCGTGTCTTCCGGCAGCGCCTTGAGAATGTCGAGGCCGTGGACATCGACGAACAGGAACTTGTCCTGGAAGGCGAAGTATTCCTGCAGATAGCGATAGCCGCGGAAGGTGTTCAGCGGATACGGGATCAGCGCTTCTTCTTCGGCAAAGCCCACCGGCTTCACCCGATCGCCCGGAATCTTGAACGCCATCGGCTTGCCGCTCACGCCATCGATCGGCTTGCCGGCGCCGTCGAGCGGGATCAGTTCGATGCCGTCGAGATTGCGCAGCAGGCTCAGGTAGAGCATCTGGCTGATGTAGCGCTCGCCGGCAAAGTGCAGGCGCAGTTTGCTCAGCTCCAGCTCGCCGAGGTGGCCATCGGCACTCATCTCCAGGCGCAGGCTGAGCAGCGAACCGTCGCCCTTCACCGAGTAGTTCAGCGCGGCCAGATCCAGCGCCATGACTTCGGTCGGGTAGCAGGTGCGAAAGCGGCAACGCACGTCTTCGATCGGCACGCTCTCGATCGGCGTATCACGCTCGACCTTCAGCGCCGGCCCCGAACGCTTGAGCGGGTCGAACTGCAGAATGCTGAACGCCGGCAGCGGGCGCATGTAGTTCGGCCACAACAACTGCATCAGGGAATGGCTGAGCTCCGGCAACTCGTCATCGAGCTTCTGACGCAGCCGCCCGGTCAGAAACGCAAAGCCTTCCAGCAACCGCTCCACATCCGGATCCCGCCCGGCCTGCCCCAGGAACGGCGCCAACGCCGGACTACGCTCGGCGAAACGGCGACCCAGCTGGCGCAGTGCGGTGAGTTCGCTTTGGTAGTAGTGGTTAAAGGACACGGGTTACCTGCCTGGTAGTGGAACTCATGGAATAACTGTCCTGTGGATTACGCTCGATACCTGACCTGATCATTGGATGGCACTCTCAGGCTGGTTCGGCTGGATGCGTCCAGCGATGTTTCTTGATACCCAGCGCAACTCGATGACTTGAGAAGCGAGGATTGCCAGCAAGGTGACGCAACCTTGAGCCACGCCATAAAACAAGGCTCTCAATGGGTTGTCGGGGAGCATCCAAAGCAGGATGAAGCCCACCATAAGGCTCAGAATCACCAGTTTGGCAACGAGGCTTGGAATCAGCGCAGCAATAAAATTGACACCGAGAAAAATGTAAAACATCGCGTAGCTGGCAATACCGATGGCGACCCCACGCGTGGTGAACCCGCCGTTCAGATGCTTGTAGGCATGTACTACTGCATTATTCAAAAACACGTAGGCCACACATCCGAAGGCATGGACAAACAGGCACATGGCGATACGGTAGTAGTTGCTCATGCTGGTCTCAGATTTCCGTACCACGATCCAAGGCCATGGATAGCTACAACAGCAGCCAAAACCGAGAGCGTTAGTGCGCGGTGAAGGCGTGAATTTCGAGCCGCCCGATGTGAGGCAGTCAGGAGCAATACAAAGCTCAACAAGGCCAGGCAGCCAAACAGATCACTGTCAGCAACACTGGCCAGATACCCCTGCAAACTCATTGCGTGCATGAATAACGCTCTCCAACTTTCTCAGGTAGCGAGGCCGCCTTTAAATCAGGCATCAACGACACTCTGAAACTATCCAACTTTCCCAGCCTTCAGAGCCTGGATAAACAATCATCTCTCCGCGAAACTCGGGTGCAATGCCGGGACTTCCCTCGTCCCGCCAGAGATACCATTCTGATGTTTTTAGTAGATCGTTATTCTTTGTATAAACGCGATAAAAATACGGACTGCTGAAGTACTTAAATGCACGACCGGCCACTGCACCCAAAAAATTGTAATTCGGTGAATACGTTGCGATATAACAACTGCCGGAGTCATTCCAATCAATGAAAAGAGGCTCCGCGGCCTTTGAGCTAATCACCTTCAGGCCCAAAAGAACCAAAATCGGCACAAGCACGCACAACGAAAAAGGTAAAAAGCTCTTTCTAAGGGACGCTTTCATGGCATTGCCTTTGACATCGGTAATGACATCGGGGACAGTCCCCATTCTCACCAGCGGTACTCCACAAGTGTTCTGCAGGTACACGTCATTGCGGTAAACCTGTTGGACAGTACAGGCAGCCAATGAGAGGCCCGCCCAGCTCGACATGCAGATCATTCCTGGCAGTTTCATGGGCAGATCGAAGCCTCACGGATCGTCCACTCGCGCTGGGTTCCTTCAGTGACTTTCTCGACAACTGCCAGGCGCTGTTTCAACTGAGTAGCGTCAATGGATTTACTGCCCGCAGCGTCGTTGATGGTCAGCTGATAGTTGCTCGGGATCTGTTCGATCACGTCTTCACCGTAAGAGGCAAAGCTCGCCACGAGCGCACGAGCGCCTGTTGCAACGGTCAGGTTGCGATCCAGTGAGTGCATGTTCGAGCTGTTGGAAACCTTCATCTCGAGTGGCTGGCCACAACGGTTTTCCATGTACACATGGTTGTTGTAGACCTGCTGCGCTGCGCAGCCGTACAGGGAGACAAACAGCAGAATGAAACCGGCGAACCTAGTCATCGAATTCAACCCTGGCCAGCCAGAGCAGGCTTTTCACGTCTTGTTCAGAAGCGGCCATGCGCTTCTGCAGGCTGGCGGCCGAATGGGTGTAGCTGCTGAAGTAATGCATGACATCCACCTCCCCCGTGCTCGGTGTCGGGTGGTTTGCCTTGGGGTTTTGCATCAACGTTGACGTTTCTTTGTGCGTCCACGAGTAATTCGGGATCAGTCCGCCACCGTATTCGTTGAGAATCAGATGCCCGAACTCATGGGCCGAGGTCTCTTTGAACTCTTCCTGTGCATAGTTGGCAGCATCCGCAGCCGCAAGGCCTTGACGCTTGACGAGTTGGTCAAAGGCATAGCCGGCGTTGTGGTAAACCTTCCGGGCAATTGCCAGGCTGGTCGAACGACCGAAGTCCGCTGACAACGAGTCAATCAAGGGGAAGTTCCCGGCCTTGGGCTCGACGTTGACCTCGGCCTTGACCGTGACTTTGTAGACCCCTTTGCTGGTGGTGATCCCTTCGGCAATACCACCGCCGCGCGAACCATTGCGTGACCAATACAATTCGATGCCTTCTTTGGCCCAACCCAGCAAAGTGCTGAACGGCGTAGGCACCAGGCCGGGCGTAGAACCACTGCTGCCACCATCCGAGAAGCTCGGGCGCAGCGTCACTTCTACGGTCTTGGCATTGCGATCAATACGCGCATCGACCCACTTCACCTCTTCAGCCGAACAAGTGAGCTTCACTTCGGTGACTTGCTGCTTGCCCGCTCCGGTCGCGGTCAGACGAACTTTGAGGTTCGGGCTTTTCAGAATTTTGGTGTCGAGGATGCCGGCAGTGTCGTACCCATCCCATTGCCACGGGTGCTTGCCAGGGGGCAACAACGGGGCGGTATTGGCTTCGGTGTAGACCGGCTTTTCGCCGTCCAGCACTTCCAGCTTCACACTGTCTGCCGCATCCATCCGGTTCTCGACGACGAAGTCGACCAGTTCGCGGTTTTTCGATGTTCCGGACTTCAGTTCATCGAAGTCCGGTATTTCCAACGGAGTCAAAACCGAGTTGCCACCCGACTTCAGACCCAGTCGGTATTCCAGAGCAGCGGCGACCGCAACGGCAGCAAGCCCCGAAAACGGTGCAGGCGTATGCGAATTCCCGATGATTACCGTCCCGGAGCCCGCAGTGACCTTGTTGCCATGGGCCCCGACTGAACCTACGGTGGCAGCTGGCTTGCCATTGATCAGAACCGTGGTCGCAAGGTCGCCGACCAACGCACCACCGCACGCCGAGGCATCGCCCTGGCGAGCGGCCGGGAGGCCGTCGAAGAACACGTCGCCGGAACCGGCGGCAATCGGGTTGGTGCCGTGGCCGGGGAGCGGGCAAGCGGTGGGGTCGGATACGCGTGCTGCAGGTTTGCCAGACATCGGGGTTCTCCTTAGGTGACCTTCACTTGACCGCTGCCATCCAGGCGCGCGGCGAAACTGACCTGACGCTTGAAACCCTCGACTTCCAGCAGGCCTTCGATGCTGAAGGCCAGGCGAAGCTGATCGTGGTCACGCGGCAGGGAAATGACACGCACGTTGCTCAGGCGCGGTTCGTAGGCTTCGATGAAGCTTTCGATGGCCAGGCGGGCCTGACTCAGGGAGTCGTGCAGGCTCAGGCGCATGTCATTGAGATCGGGCAACCCGTAGTCGGACAGCGTTTGCACGCTGCCGGCCCGGGTGCTGAGCATTTTGGCCAGATGGGCAGCCACCGACGCCATGGCCGAAGCCTCGAGGCTCTTGCCCTTGCGCTGTTCCGCGTCGCCGTTGAGGCGCTCGAAAAGGCTGCCGTATCCGTCCATGAGTCGCTCTTACTCTTTGTCCAGCTTGCCAACCAGCGACAGGGTGAAATCGGCACCCATGTACTTGAAGTGCGGACGCACGTTCAGGCTGACGCGGTACCAGCCCGGCTCGCCTTCAACGTCGCTGACGATCACTTGCGCAGCGCGCAGCGGACGACGGCCACGCACTTCGGCGCTCGGGTTTTCCTGGTCGGCCACGTACTGGCGGATCCACTTGTTCAGTTCCAGCTCGAGGTCGGTACGTTCTTTCCACGAACCGAGTTGCTCGCGCTGCAGCACTTTCAGGTAGTGAGCCAGGCGGTTGACGATCATCATGTACGGCAGTTGGGTACCGAGCTTGTAGTTCAGCTCTGCAGCCTTGCCTTCTGCGCTGATGCCGAAGAACTTCGGCTTCTGCACCGAGCTTGCGGAGAAGAACGCCGCGTTGTCGGAGCCTTTGCGCATGGTCAGGGAGATGAAGCCTTCCTCGGCCAGTTCGTATTCACGACGGTCGGAAACCAGAACTTCCGTAGGAATCTTGGTTTCGATTTCGCCCATGCTTTCGAAGTGGTGCAGAGGCAGGTCTTCAACCGCGCCGCCGCTCTGTGGGCCGATGATGTTCGGGCACCAGCGGAATTTAGCGAAGCTGTCGGTCAGCTTGGTGCCGAACGCGTAAGCGGTGTTGCCCCACAGGTAGTGCTCGTGGCTGTTGGCAACGTTTTCCTTGTACACGAACGATTTGACCGGGTTCTCTTCCGGGTCGTACGGGTTACGCAGCAGGAAACGCGGCACGGTCAGGCCAACGTAGCGGGAGTCTTCCGAAGTACGGAAGCTCTGCCATTTGGCGAATTGCGGGCCTTCGAAGTGATCTTTCAGATCCTTCAGGTCCGGCAGACCGGTAAAGCTTTCCAGACCGAAGAATTTCGGGCCGGCGGCGGCGATGAACGGTGCGTGGGACATGCAGGCTACGCTGGACACGTACTGCATCAGCTTCACGTCCGGCGAGCTTGGGGACATGTAGTAGTTGGCAATGATCGCGCCAACCGGCTGACCACCGAACTGGCCGTATTCAGCGGTGTAGATGTGCTTGTACAGGCCCGACTGCATGACTTCCGGCGAGTCTTCGAAATCGTCCAGCAGGTCTTCTTTGGAGACGTTGAGGATTTCGATCTTGATGTTTTCGCGGAAGTTGGTGCGGTCGACCAGCAGTTGCAGGCCACGCCACGACGATTCCAGGGCCTGGAAGTCCGGGTGGTGCAGGATTTCGTCCATCTGACGGCTGAGCTTGGCATCGATCTCGGCGATCATGCGGTCAACCATGGCTTTCTTGACCGGTTCACCGTTGTTCTGCGGCTTGAGCAGCTCTTCGATGAACGCCGACACACCGCGCTTGGCGATGTCGTAGGCTTCGTCGTCCGGCGTCAGGCGGGTTTCGGCGATGATGCTGTCGAGAATGCTGTACTCGCCGTTTTCTGCGGCGTTCTGTTGTGCTGCGCTAGTGCTCATTGTGTTGGCTTCCTTGGCTGCTGGAGTCTCAAGCGTCCGGGGCTGCGGCGTTCAGGCCCAGCTCACCGAGTACGCGACCGCGGGATTCATCGTCGGCGAGCACGCCTTCGATGGCTTTACGGAACGCAGGCGCGTTACCCAGCGGGCCTTTGAGGGCCACCAGCGCGTCGCGCAGTTCCATCAGTTTTTTCAGCTCAGGCACTTGCTCGACCAGGCTGGCCGGGTTGAAGTCCTTCATGGAGTTGACGCGCAGTTGCACAGCCAGCTCGTCGGCCTCGCCATCTTCCTGCAGACGGTTCGGCACGCTCAGCGTCAGACCCAGCTCTTGCTTGGCCAGCACTTCGTCGAAGGTCATCTTGTCGATGCTGATCGGCTTGCGATCCTCGATCTTGCGATCGTCCTTGCGGTGGGTGTAGTCACCGATTGCCAGCAGCTTCAGCGGCAGTTCAATCTCTTCCTGAGCACCGCCGGTGGCGGGTTTGAAGGTGACGTTGATGCGTTCCTTGGGGGCTACCGAGCCTTCTTTGGCCATGGCTTTTCTCCTTGCGGTTGTGGCCCTGGGGCCTATTCGAGTACCACTTCGAGGTCGAGGTGGCACAGCCTGCGATAAATCTCTTCCTTGCGTTCACGTACGGCATGGTTCTGCGGTAACAACTCGCAGCAACTGTGCAGCAGGTGCAGCACTTCCAATGCAAGATCGGGCTCCCAGGCGTGCAGGCCTGAGTCCTGTAATGTCTGATCGAGGGTTTCGAGCTGGTTCTTGGCCAATTCGTATTTCTTGGCCAGGAAACACAGCCGCGCGAGGGCGAACTGCCAGAAGAAGCGTTCGCGCCCGCCGTGCGCCGATTGCAGCCCCTGCTTGAGGATCTGCACTGCGGGCTTGAGGCCTTCCTTGCGCAGGATCGGCTGGACTTCTTCGAGGGCCTTTTCCCAGGCCGGCTGGGTTTCGGCGTTTTCGGTTTCGACCTTGCGCGGCGCGCTGGCGCTTTGCAGGTGCGGCATGACGTTGGCGGCGATCCACGCCCGGGTGGACGGATCGGCGAACGGCGCGCCGTCATGGAAACGCAGCTCGATGATGCCGGGCAGGCGCTGAATCAAAAGCGCGAAGTGGATTTCCACTTCGCGCATGGCCAGCTCGGCGTTGAGGTTCTGGAGACATTCCCAGACCATCCTCTGGCCATCGAACCAGAACGGCGCCTTCGCCAGGCTCGCCTCCAGTTCCACCAGCAGGTCGGCATATTTGCCCTGATCGAAGCGGTCCTGATACTGCTTGAGCTTGTCGACCGGCAACCCGCGCAGCACGGTGATCTGCTCGGCGTTGCGCTCGGGCACCGCGTCGATCGTCATCCACAGCAAGGTGCGGTTGAGGCGCAGCGCGCGCAGGTCGGTGGCTTTCTGCTTGAGCCACCAGGCGCACAGTGGGCGGGCGCTTTCCTGCTGGGCGCGCAGGGCCTTATGGGCTTCTTTTTCGTTGTCGATCGGCGCACCGGGTGCCAGCAACTGAGTCGCCGCCTGCTTGACCTGGGCCACCGCCGCGCCCACCACGCCGGGAGCCGGCTGATTATCGGCGGCGCGCTGGATCATGGTTTTCAGGCGGCGGGAGAGCGGCAGCAGCAGCGGCGCATCATCGCCCAAATGCTCGGTGCAGACGGCGTCGAGACCGGACAGATGCTCGGACAGTTGCCGGAACATCGGCAGCTGTTCCTTGATCGCGATGTTCTCGGTGATCACCTGCTCAAGACGCGGCACCAGCCAGCCGATGGCGGCGGCCCGGGTGCGGGGTTTGAGCGGGTGAATCTCGGCCCAGTTGTTTTCCGACAAATGGTGCAGAAAACCGAGGCCGGCCAGCAGGCCGGGGAAGGATTCACGCTGGTACAGCGACCAGGTCAGCCAGGCGCCGACACGCAAGTCCTTGGATTGGGTACGCAGGAGGTTTTCGCTGTTTTCGCGAATTTTCAGCCAGTCGATCTGCCCGCTTTCGTGCATCGACGAGGCTTTGGCCAGCTCGCTTTCCAAGGCCTCGAATTCGCTCGAGAAGCGAACGTCTTCGCCCGCAAAATTCTCTTTGGAAACAGAGACTTTAGCGAGTTCGAGGTAATGGGCGGAAAGTTTGCTTGAGTAGGACATCCATGGCCTTTATAAGGATTACGGTCGTGCGCCTATTGGACTTGCAGCGGCGCGGGACAGTATCGAAGAGCAGTCGGAAGACTCATCCAATTGAGTGTTTGCTCTTTCAAGTGCGCGCATCGTAATCACAATGATGGCCACTAGCAAGCATCTGATTAAACAACAAGACGAACTGTTCATTGGGCTCTGTAGGAGATCGCCCTATATGTGACAGGGGATTCCCTGATGTCCCTTTATATTTCACTTTTAAGCCTATCCCTTCCGAAAGCATTGGGCCAGAGCGGCCGGCGCGCGGCGTCGAGAGCATTTGCACGCTCGTTCCACAAGTAAGCGGAGAAAGCATGACAAACCCCGAAAAAATTTGAAGTAGGACGCTTCCGAAAATACACCACCATTTATTAACAAATGACTGGCGACAACAGACAACATTAAAAGTGCCATCAATTTGATGGCATTTAAATGTTTAATAGTCCTGGATCCTTGCCTGCATAAGACTATTACGCAGGATTCCAATCACCCGCCGTCAGTTTCTCACAGCCATTTCCCACAATTTCCACGTTGTTTTACAACCCGGAAAGCTCCGACTCAAACAAGCGATCCTTCTTACATAAATCTGTTTAACGCCTTGTTAGCGTGCCGGCCAATGTTCGCGTGCGCTGACCAGGGAGGGTTTCGACATCACGCCGTCTTCCCCTCTCTGCTTAAGGACAAGCGCATGTCTGGAGCTGTCAGTTCTGCGCGCTTTACGCTGCAGATTCCCGCTGTTCGCAACGACTTCAAGGTGCTGGCCTTCGAAGGCACCGAGACCATCAGCACCCTTTATGCCATCCACGTCGAACTGGTCAGTGAAGACCCCGACTTCTATATGGAAGGCCTGCTCGGTCAGCCTGCCTTCCTGCAGTTCACTCGGCCCGTCAAAAAACACACGGGGTTCGTCTTCGGATTGCTGTTGGTGCTTTGCACTCAAAGTCATGCACAACCGATCACCAAACGGCCTTGGTATCTCGGCTTCGGAGCACCCGCCTATATGGAGGTCTGGATTGAAACGGCCGACGTGGTGGATATCCGTGAGCGTGTGTTCAAACGCGCCGGAGCCGGGATTGCCTCGGTGAACACACCCGCCGACAACAAGGGCAAGCCCGCAGGCTGGCCTGACAGCCCCGGTAGTGGCGGCGGACGTGACGTCACTGGTGCCGATCTTCCCCGCTTGATCTATGTGCGATGGCAATCACTGGCTGAGCCTCAAACCTATGAGGCCTACATTGTGATTCCCGAATCTGCGCGGGAAATCATGCACAAACCGGAAAAGGCGTACTGCAGACTGGATGGCAAATGGATCACGGATTACCGCGATCGCGTAACTATTGGATTGGCGCCCGGCGGCATTGCCAAGGTTTGGCAGCGTGGGCCTTGTCTCAAGCCTGTCGAGATTGCTCGGGTTGAAGGGAGCATCGTCAAGCAGGGGCCGTATCAAGGGAAAAATGGAGGACGCTACGCGCTACCTCTTTCACCGGAGTCCAAAACCTACATCGAAAAATACGGCATCCCCTTCGGGAGCTGGTAAGGCATCACAAACACCCTCCAGTCACTTGTCATGTGCAATCGCTGCACAAAGGATTCCGTAATCAATATAGGGAGCGTTAAAAGCATCATGAGCGGTAGACACAATAAACAATCAATATCGGGATTTGGATGCGCTCTGGTTGTCATGCTGACGCTCACAACCAGCACCTCTGTTCGAGCGGAAGGCTGCGTCGGTATTGGATGCCTGGTGAACGGTGGTCCCCTGGAGTTCTCAATGCTGACGGGTATCGGCTTGCTTTTCACAGTGGCGGGACCGTTCATTTCAACTTCGGAAGCCAGTGCAAACAAATCCTCGAAACATTACACCCAAGCCCTGATAGATGATGCAGCTACACATCTGGCGACGGAGGGCGAATACGAAAGTCCCATACTTGAGTCCGAGTGGCGTAAATACCTGAAATCCTATGGACACCAGCCAAGCAAGAACGAGTTCGCCAGAATGGTGCTGGCCACCTACGGGTAACCGGCTAGACGAATCCCATAACGATCCACCAAGACCAGCTCGGCTCGCCATCAGCCAAAAAAATGGGCATCCGACCGCAATCGGTATGCCCATTTTTCATGCAGCGTGCCCGGCTGACCGGGCATTCGCCGCGATTACGGATTGACGCTGTCTTTCAACGATTTGCCTGGCTTGAACGCAACGGTGTTGCTGGCCTTGATCTTCACCGGTTCACCGGTTTGCGGGTTTTTGCCGGTGCGGGCACCGCGGTGGCGTTGCAGGAAGGTGCCGAAGCCCACCAGCGTGACGCTGTCCTTGCGGTGCAGGGCGCCGGTGATTTCTTCGAGAACGGCGTTGAGAACGCGGTTGGCCTGCTCTTTGGTCAGATCCGCTTTTTCAGCGATTGCAGCGGCGAGTTCTGGTTTACGCATTAGTGAAGCCCCTTTGACGGTTTTTTGTTGTTATGTCCGTGCTGTTCTCGTTGGAACAGCGCCCAAGGCGCCGCAGGCTCTACTCTGCGGCAGACGGGAGTGAGGATGGCACGCGGTTAAGGGCGGCGCCAGTCTCCCCGCGACGTTTGTGGGGGCAAAAGCGGGGTGATTCCGACAGAACGACCGGTATTTACGCCAGCAAGGCCGGAAGCTGTTTGTTCAGTGCGAGTTTTTCCATCACCGCCGCGCCGGTCAGGGCGTAACCGAGCAATTGCCCTTCTGCGTCGTGGCACAGCACCTTGACGTCGGCGCCCAGCCCTTCGACCGTCCAGACGCCCTCGCGGCCCCGTGGCGGCGGAGAAACCACCAGCGGGCAGACCGGGGTTTTCACGGTGATCGGCATCGGTCCGTAGTTCACCACGGTCGGGTTGCCGGCCAGGGTTTGTGCCAGCGCTCGCGCACAACTCATGAGGGGCATGACGTACAGAAGATTCAGCCCGTCGACCTCGGCGCAGTCGCCCAGGGCGTAAATGTTGGCATGAGAGGTTTGCAGGTGACGGTCGACCACCACGCCGCGATTGGTCTGGATGCCGGCAGCCGCCGCCAGATCGATCCGCGGGCGCAGGCCGATGGCCGAGACCACCACATCGCACGGGACAACCTGGCCATCGGACAGGTGCGCTTCCAGCCCATCCGCGACTTTTTGCAGGCGGGTCAGCACCGGGCCGAGATGAAAACGTGCGCCGAGGCTTTCCAGCCCGGCCTGCACCGCAGCCGCCGCCGCGGGATGCAGCAGGGTCGGCATCACCTGTTCGCACGGTGCAACCAGTTGCACCTCGTAGCCACCGAGAATCAGGTCATTGGCGAACTCGCAGCCGATCAGTCCGGCGCCGAGCAGCAACACCCGACGCTTACCGGCCGCAGCGGCGCGAAAGCGCGCATAGTCTTCGAGATCGTTGATCGGGAACACCAGGTCCGCGCCATCGCCTTCGATCGGCACGCGCACGGTTTCGGCGCCCCAGGCCAGGATCAAGTCGCGATAGCTCACCGCTTCCTCGCCGATCCACAAACGCTTGTGCCCGGGATCGATGCCGCTGATGCGGGTGTGGGTGCGGATTTCGGCCTTCAATTGCTCGGCCATGGCGCCCGGCTCGGCCATGCTCAGGCCATCGGCGTCCTTGTTCTTGCCGAAGCCGGTGGACAGCATCGGCTTGGAGTAGGAGCGACCGTCATCGGCGGTAATCAGCAGCAGCGGGGTTTCGCCATCGAGTTTGCGAAACTCGCGGGCCAGGTTGTAACCCGCAAGCCCGGTGCCAACGATTACGACAGGTGCGCTCATGCCCTACTCCTCAGTGTTTTCTCAGTTGATTTCGATCATTTCGAAGTCCATCTTGCCGACGCCGCAGTCCGGGCACAGCCAGTCTTCCGGCACGTCCTGCCACAGGGTGCCCGGCGCAATGCCGTCATCCGGCCAGCCGTCGGCTTCGTTGTAGATCAGGCCGCAGACCACACATTGCCACTTTTTCATTCAGGTACTTCCTCAGGGTTCAGGCTTTAGCCGGCGCGGACGGTCGATGGTGCAGCGTTGCCGTCCGGCTCAGGGCGTTTTGTACTGATCGTGCCGGGCAGATGCAAGCCTGTTCGGCGCAGCGGCGTCCCGGATCAATCAAACTCTCGGTTCAGCATGGTAAGCTCGCCGCCTCATTTGCTGCCAATACTGACTCATTGTGCAACTCAAAAATGCCCCGCTGTGGTGCCCGCAAAGCCACCTGACACCCCTCCCCGACACATCCACGCTCGACTGGCTGTTCGACGAAGGCTCCCTGACCCGCCGCCTGACCCGTCTGTCCGATGACGGCTTCAGCATCACACCGCTGTTCGAAGGCTGGCAGACCCTGCGCGACGACGAATGCGCCGCGCTGGACCTGGCCGAAGGCAGCGAGGGATGGGTGCGCGAGGTGTATCTGCGCGGGCATGGCCAGGCCTGGGTGTTCGCCCGCAGCGTGGCGTCACGCAGTGCCTTGCAGGGTGACGGCCTGCACATGGATGAACTGGGCAGCCGCTCGCTGGGCGAACTGCTGTTCTGCGATCACGCCTTCCAGCGGCGCGCCATCGAAGTCTGTCATTACCCGGAACACTGGCTGCCTGAAGGTTCCCGGGCTGCCGGCCTGTGGGGTCGGCGTTCGCGTTTCGACCGTGGTGCCTTGAGCGTACTGGTGGCGGAGATTTTCCTGCCTGCGCTGTGGGAAGCCGTCCGCGCCCGTCCGGAGAACTGCTGATGTACCAAAGCCTGCTCAAATCCCTGAATCGCTTGAACCCGCGCGCCTGGGACTTCATCCAGCTGACGCGGATGGACAAGCCGATCGGCATTTACCTGCTGCTGTGGCCGACCCTCTGGGCCCTGTGGATTGCCGGCAAAGGCTCGCCATCGCTGGCCAACATCGTGATTTTCGTCCTCGGCGTGGTGCTGACCCGTGCCGGCGGCTGCGTGATCAACGACTGGGCCGACCGCAAGGTCGACGGCCACGTCAAACGCACTGCGCAGCGGCCTCTCGCTGCCGGCAAGATCAGCTCGAAAGAGGCGCTGGTGTTCTTTGCGCTGCTGATGGGCGTGAGTTTCCTGCTGGTGCTGTGCACCAACGCCGCAACCATCTGGCTGTCGCTGGGCGGTCTGGCGCTGGCGTTCACCTATCCGTTCATGAAGCGCTACACCTACTACCCGCAAGTGGTGCTGGGGGCGGCGTTCTCCTGGGGGATGCCGATGGCGTTCACCGCCGAAACCGGTGAGTTGCCGGCGACCGCCTGGTTGCTGTGGATCGCCAATTTGCTGTGGACGGTGGGCTACGACACTTATTACGCCATGACCGACCGCGACGATGACCTGAAGATCGGCGTGAAGTCCACGGCGATCCTGTTCGGCGACGCGGACCGGGTGATCATCCTGACCTTGCAGGCTCTGTCACTGGGCTGCCTGGTGCTGGCGGGGTCGAAATTCGAGCTGGGGATGTGGTTCCACCTCGGCCTGCTGGTGGCGGCCGGGTGCTACGTCTGGGAGTTCTGGTACACCCGCGACCGGGACCGGATGCGTTGCTTCAAGGCGTTCCTGCACAACCACTGGGCCGGGCTGGCGATTTTCGTCGGGATCGTGCTGGATTATGCGTTGCGTTGATCCACAGAACCTGTGGGAGCGAGTTTGCTCGCTCCCACAGGGCATTTGCGTTTATTTGTGCTCGCGCATCACGTGCCACACGTCCTTCATGCCATCGCCCTTCATTTCTCCGGGCTTCTCATCCTTCATGAACGTATACAGCGGTTTGCCGTCGTAGGCGTATTGCATCATGCCGTCATCGCGTTTGATGACCGTCCATTTGCCTTCGGCCTTGGCGCCTGCGGGAGCCATCAGCGGCGGCCAGTTCTTGGCGCAGTCGCCGTTGCACATCGACTTGCCGCCACTGTCCTTGTCGAACGTGTAAAGCGTCATGCCCTTGTGGTCGACCATCATTCCGTCTTTCATCATGGCCGGCTCGGCCGCCATCGCCAGTCCGGGCAGAGTCAGGGCGGCAGCCATCAGCAAAGCCTTAAAGGAAGCAGTCATTTGAGTCATGGAAACCTTCTCTTGTGGTTGTCAGGATTCGGACTTAGAGCTTAGTTCAGGATTCGCACAATCGCCGCCGGACTAAAATACTGTCACACGACTGCAATAATTCCGTTATCTAATGCGGCGCAAGACAGTTAAATGACAAGAGGATTAAGGCATGGTTGGCAGGAGCATTCTGATCGTCGACGACGAAGCGCCCATTCGCGAAATGATCGCCGTTGCGTTGGAAATGGCCGGCTATGACTGCCTCGAGGCAGAGAACTCGCAGCAGGCCCACGCCATCATCGTCGACCGCAAGCCGGACCTGATCCTGCTCGACTGGATGCTGCCCGGCACCTCCGGCATCGAGTTGGCCCGCCGCCTCAAGCGTGACGAACTGACCGGGGACATCCCGATCATCATGCTCACCGCCAAGGGCGAAGAAGACAACAAGATCCAGGGCCTGGAAGTCGGCGCCGACGACTACATCACCAAACCGTTTTCCCCACGCGAACTGGTAGCACGCCTCAAGGCTGTGCTGCGTCGCGCCGGCCCGACCGATGGCGAAGCGCCGATCGAAGTCGGCGGCCTGCTGCTCGACCCGATCAGCCATCGCGTGACCATCGACGGCAAACCGGCCGAGATGGGCCCGACCGAATACCGTCTGCTGCAATTCTTCATGACCCACCAGGAGCGCGCCTACACCCGTGGCCAGTTGCTGGACCAGGTCTGGGGCGGCAACGTCTATGTTGAAGAGCGCACCGTCGACGTGCACATCCGGCGCCTGCGCAAGGCGCTCGGCGACGCCTACGAAAATCTGGTACAAACCGTGCGCGGCACCGGCTACCGGTTCTCCACCAAAGCTTGAAAACAGCCGCAAGCTGCGAGCTACGAGCGGCAAGCAACAGCGAGCCGCCCTGACTTATAGCTTGCGGCTTGAAACTTGAAGCTGCGTTAAGGACGCTCCGTGAATCAAAACTGGCATGGCACCCTGATTCGCCACATGCTGTTGCTGGTCACCGGCTGCCTGGTGATCGGTCTGATCACCGGCTACTACGGCTGGAGCCTGGCGGCGGGCCTGGGCCTGTACCTGGCCTGGACGCTCAAGCAACTGCTGCGCCTGCACGAATGGCTGCGCCTGCACCAACCCGATGAAGCACCGCCCGACGGTTACGGCCTGTGGGGCGAGGTGTTCGACAGCATCTACCACCTGCAACGCCGCGACCAACGGGTACGCGGGCGCCTGCAAGCGGTGATCGACCGCGTCCAGGAGTCCACCGCTGCGCTGAAAGACGCGGTGATCATGCTCGACAGCGACGGCAACCTGGAATGGTGGAACCGCGCCGCCGAAACCCTGCTCGGCCTCAAGACCCCGCAGGACAGCGGTCAACCGGTGACCAACCTGGTCCGCCATCCGCGCTTCAAGGAATACTTCGAGCAGGAAAGCTACGCCGAGCCGCTGGAAATCCCCTCGCCCACCAACGATCGCGTACGCATTCAGCTGTACCTCACGCGCTACGGCAATAACGAACACTTGATGCTGGTGCGCGACGTCACGCGCATCCATCAGCTTGAACAGATGCGCAAAGACTTCATCGCCAACGTCTCCCATGAGCTGCGCACCCCGCTGACGGTAATCTGCGGCTACCTGGAAACCCTGCTCGACAACGTCGAGGAAGTGAACCCGCGCTGGAGCCGCGCCCTGCAGCAGATGCAGCAACAGGGCGGGCGCATGCAGACCCTGCTCAACGACTTGCTGTTGCTGGCCAAGCTGGAAGCCACCGATTACCCGTCGGACAATCAGCCGGTGCACATCGACACCCTGTTGCAGTCGATCAAGAGCGACGCCCAGCAGCTGTCGGGATCGAAGAATCAGAAAATCACCCTGGAAGCCGACACCAGCATTCTGCTCAAGGGCAGCGAGGCGGAACTGCGCAGTGCGTTTTCCAACCTGGTGTTCAACGCCGTCAAATACACCCCGGCCGAAGGCAATATCCGCATCCGCTGGTGGGGCGACGATCAGGGCGCGCACCTGAGCGTGCAGGACTCCGGGATCGGCATCGACAGCAAACACCTGCCGCGCCTGACCGAACGCTTCTACCGCGTCGACTCCAGCCGCAACTCCAACACCGGCGGCACGGGTCTGGGCCTGGCCATCGTCAAACACGTGCTGCTGCGCCATCGTGCACGGATGGAGATCAGCAGCGTGCCCGGTCATGGCAGCACGTTCACCTGCCATTTCGCCCCGGCCCAAGTCGCTCAGGCACGGGTCATCAGCGCCGCTGAGTAATGCCGGACTAGGCAATCGCCAGGTCAGCCGCTACATTGGCTGACTTGCGCCTGCCTTTCAGGTGCGGATTTTTCTTTCTTTCGAATCACACGGAACCCGCAAAACTCCATCATGGACCCTTCCCCTGGCTTGTCCCTCGCAACAATATTCGCCGATTTCGGCATGATTCTTTTCGCTCTGATCCTGGTTCTGCTCAACGGCTTCTTCGTTGCGGCGGAGTTCGCCATGGTCAAACTGCGCTCGACCCGGGTCGAAGCCATCGCTGAACAGCACGGCTGGCGCGGGCACATCCTGCGCACCGTACACAGTCAGCTCGATGCTTACCTCTCGGCGTGCCAGCTCGGTATCACCCTCGCCTCCCTCGGCCTGGGCTGGGTCGGCGAGCCGGCGTTCGCGCACATTCTCGAACCGCTGCTGAGCGCGGTCGGCGTGCAGTCGGCCGAAGTCGTCAAAGGCATTTCGTTCTTCACCGCGTTCTTCATCATTTCCTACCTGCACATCGTGGTCGGCGAACTCGCACCCAAATCCTGGGCGATCCGCAAACCCGAACTGCTGTCGCTGTGGACGGCAGTGCCGCTGTACCTGTTCTACTGGGCCATGTACCCGGCGATCTACCTGCTCAATGCCAGCGCCAACACCATCCTGCGCATTGCGGGTCAAGGTGAACCCGGCCCGCATCACGAGCACCATTACAGCCGCGAAGAACTGAAACTGATCCTGCACTCCAGCCGTGGCCAGGACCCGAGCGACCAGGGTATGCGCGTGCTGGCCTCGGCGGTGGAAATGGGCGAGCTGGAAGTGGTCGACTGGGCCAACTCCCGGGAAGACCTGATCACCCTTGAGTTCAACGCCCCGCTGAAAGAAATCCTGGCGATGTTCCGTCGCCACAAGTTCAGCCGTTATCCGGTGTACGACAGCGAGCGCAAGGAGTTCGTCGGCCTGCTGCACATCAAGGACCTGCTGCTGGAACTGGCAGCGCTGGACCACATTCCCGAGTCGTTCAACCTCGCCGAACTGACCCGCCCGCTGGAACGTGTGTCGCGGCACATGCCGTTGTCGCAGCTGCTGGAGCAGTTCCGCAAGGGCGGCTCGCACTTCGCCGTGGTCGAAGAAGCCGACGGCAACATCATCGGCTACCTGACCATGGAAGACGTGCTGGAAGTGCTGGTCGGCGATATCCAGGACGAACACCGCAAGGCCGAACGCGGGATCCTCGCCTACCAGCCGGGCAAGTTGCTGGTGCGGGGCGATACGCCGCTGTTCAAGGTCGAGCGCCTGCTGGGGATCGACCTGGACCACATCGAAGCCGAAACCCTCGCCGGGCTGATCTACGAAACCCTGAAACGGGTGCCGGAAGAGGAAGAAGTGCTGGAAGTCGAAGGCCTGCGGATCATCATCAAGAAGATGAAAGGTCCGAAGATCATTCTGGCCAAGGTGCTGATGCTCGACTGACGGGGGGTTACTGCTTGCCCAACGCAAAGTTGGGCAACGCCCCCAGCGGCCGGTTGAACTGATACGGAATCGACACCAGCCCCATCCCGGTATTGCGCTGCACCACGAAGTGCAGGTGCGGGCCGCTGCTGTTGCCGGTATTGCCGGACAGCGCCAGCGGACTGCCCACCGCCACCCGCTGCCCCTCGCGGACACTCACCGATCCTTGCTTGAGATGCAGGTACACACCCATCGTGCCGTCGTCGTGCAGTATCCGCACGAAGTTGCCGGAGGGATCGGTGCCGCGCCCGTTCTGGGCATTCTCGGTCTTCACCACCACCCCGGCCCGCGCCGCAATGATCGGCGTGCCGACCGGCATGGCGATGTCCATCGCGTACTTGTTCTTCGGCCCGAAGTGGCTGTAGTCGCCGTTGGCGCCCTGGCTGAGGCGGAACGGCCCGCCACGCCACGGAAACGGATAGCGATAGCCCTGAGCCGCGCCGGCCGGGTCACCGAGGGAATAATGGAACTGCGGCGTGTACACCAGCGGCTTGCCACCGGACACCGCCGTCAGCAGCGCCAGCCGCGTATTGCTGCGCGCCGGCAGCACCCGGCGGATCGTTTGCGCCGGTGCGCCGCGAACGTTGCTCATCCCGGTAAACGCCAGGGCAATCTCGACCGGCGCATACAGATCATTGCGCACGAATACCAGGTCCGCGCCCTTCTGCTTCTTGATGTCGAGATAGACCTGGCGCTCGAGGCGCTCGACCATCCGGTCCTGAAACACGAACACCTGGGAGCCTTTGCTCGGACGGTCGCTGTACGAAACCACTCCGTTGGCATCGGTGGATTTGTAGATCGTCATGGCCACAGTCGAGGTGGAGGCCATGAACAGACCACAGAAAAACAGCAGGCGCAGGGGCATGGGCAAAAATTCTGTCGAGTAAGGCCTGGGAATGAGCCTAGCAGCTGAAGCAGACCAGGCTAGTCGACAGATGTTTCAAATTGGGCAGCGCGAGAGATGGGTGGTGATTTTGATGGCCCCTTCGCGGGCAAACCCGCTCCCACAGGTTCGGTGTGAACCCTGTGGGAGCCAGCCTGCTGGCGATGGCGGACGATCAGGCGACGAAGATCAAGCGCCCGGTACGAAGTGCTTCTGCGCCGTGCCGCGAGCGATCAGGCGGGAGATGTAGTCGAGCTTCTGCGCGTCCTGGTCGACGAAGCGGAAGGTCAGTTGCAGCCAGTCGCTGTCGGGTTTCGGCTCGTGGGCGACGACGGCGTGCAGGTAGCCGTTGAGGCGGGCGATTTCGGCGTTGTCGCCCTGCTCCAGATCGAGCACGGCGCTGTCGAGGATTTGCGGCAGGGTGTCGGTGCGTTTCACCACCAGCAGCGCTTCCTTGATGCTCAGGGCCTTGATCACGCATTGCTGGGTGCCGCTCGGCAAGCGCAGTTGGCCCTGACCACGACCACCGGCCGGAGCGCTGGAGGCTGCCGGAGCTTTCACCGGCGGGCTGTTGAGCAGGCCACGTTGTGGCGCGGCGGCAGGTGCCGGGGCCGCCGCGGCAGGCTTGGCAAACGGGTTGGCCGCAGCAGCAGCAGGTGCGGAACCGACCACGGCAGCCTTGCCACCGGTCAACGCGCTCAGGGAGTCGTTGCCGAACGCCGAGTTCATCTTGGTCGGGGCGCTGTTCATCAGGGTGTCGAGCTTGCCGACCTTGTTCAGAGCCTGCTTGACCTTGGTCAGCAGTTGCTCGTTGGTGAACGGTTTGCTGACGTAACCAGTGACGCCGGCCTGGATCGCCTGCACGACGTTTTCCTTGTCGCCACGGCTGGTAACCATGATGAACGGCATGGTCTTGAGATTGTCCTGCTCACGGCACCAGGTCAGCAGTTCGAGGCCGGACATTTCCGGCATTTCCCAGTCGCACAGCACCAGGTCGAAGGCTTCCTTGGCCAGCATGGCCTGGGCCTTCTTGCCGTTGATGGCGTCCTCGGTGCGAATCCCCGGGAAGTAATTACGCAGGCACTTTTTCACCAGGTCACGAATGAACGATGCATCGTCCACGACCAACACACTGATCTTGCTCATCCAACACCCCTATTAAAATCCCGGCAAGCATAACGCTGGCTGATGGCACATTGCCAAAACTCTTCAGTCACGCCGGGACTTTTCGTTCGCGGGTGCTGCTTTTTAATTCGGTTCTGCCTGTGAAAAGCAGAAACAAAAACGCCCGGCCAAAGGGCCGGGCGCTTTTCTCAGGCAATCTTACTTATCGTCAGCATCGCCCGGAACATTAGCGGTTTCACCACTTGTCCCTTCAACTTCTTCCTTCATGCGCTTGAGGCCCATGTGGCGTACGTCGGTGCCGCGCACCAGGTAGATCACCAGCTCGGAGATGTTGCGGGCGTGGTCGCCGATCCGCTCCAGCGAACGCAGCACCCAGATAATGCTCAAGACCCGCGAGATAGAGCGCGGGTCTTCCATCATGTAGGTCGCCAGTTCGCGCAGAGCGGTCTTGTATTCGCGGTCGATGATCTTGTCGTACTGCGCCACCGACAACGCCAGATCGGCGTCGAAGCGGGCAAATGCGTCCAGCGCATCACGCACCATATTGCGCACCTGGTCGCCGATGTGACGCACTTCGACGTAACCGCGCGGCGCTTCACCTTCTTCGCACAGCTGAATCGCACGGCGGGCGATCTTGGTCGCTTCGTCGCCGATACGCTCCAGGTCGATCACCGACTTGGAGATGCTGATGATCAGCCGCAGGTCGGACGCCGCCGGCTGACGACGGGCCAGAATGCGCAGGCATTCTTCGTCGATGTTGCGTTCCATCTGGTTGATCTGGTCGTCGATCTCGCGCACTTGTTGGGCCAGGCCCGAGTCGGCCTCGATCAGCGCGGTGACCGCGTCGTTGACCTGCTTCTCGACCAGCCCGCCCATGGCCAGCAGGTGGCTGCGCACTTCTTCCAGTTCGGCGTTGAACTGCGCGGAAATGTGATGGGTGAGGCCTTCTTTGGAAATCATGCGTTCGCTCCGAAAAAGCGTTTAACCAAGAGCTGCAAGCTACGAGCTGCAAGCTGTTATGTGGTGTTCCCTGCCGCATCGCTTCTAACTTGCCGCTTGAAGCTTGCCGCTTGCAGCTGTACGGCTAGCCGTATCGCCCTGTGATGTAATCTTCGGTCTGCTTCTTGGCCGGATTGGTGAACAAGGTATCGGTGTCGCCGAATTCCACCAGTTTGCCCATGTACATGAACGCCGTGTAGTCGGACACCCGCGCTGCCTGCTGCATGTTGTGGGTCACGATGACGATGGTGAACTTGGATTTGAGCTCATAGATCAGCTCTTCAACTTTCAGGGTCGAGATCGGGTCGAGGGCCGAGCACGGTTCGTCGAGCAGCAGCACTTCCGGTTCCACGGCGATGGTACGGGCGATCACCAGACGCTGTTGCTGACCGCCGGACAGGCCAAGGGCCGAGTCATGCAGGCGGTCTTTGACTTCGTCCCACAGGGCCGCGCCTTTCAGTGCCCACTCGACGGCTTCGTCGAGGATGCGCTTCTTGTTGATGCCCTGGATGCGCAGGCCGTAGACCACGTTTTCGTAGATGGTCTTCGGGAACGGGTTCGGCTTCTGGAACACCATGCCGACCCGGCGACGCAGCTCGGCCACGTCTTCGCCCTTGCGGTAGATGTTGTTGCCGTACAGGTTGATCGCGCCTTCGACGCGGCAGCCGTCCACCAGGTCGTTCATGCGGTTGAAGGTACGCAGCAGCGTGGACTTGCCGCAGCCGGACGGGCCGATGAAGGCGGTCACGCGCTGTTTCGGGATGTTCATGCTGACGTCGAACAGCGCCTGTTTCTCGCCGTAGTAGAGGCTCAGGCCCGGCACTTCGATGGCCACGGTTTCCTGTTCGAGGTTCAGGCTCTGCTTGTCGCGGCCCAGGGCAGACATGTTGATGCCGTGGGTATGTGTTTCGTGCTGCATGGGTCTCACTCCGTTCGTAGCTGCAAGCTTTTAGCTGCAAGCCGCAAGTTTGAGCAAAAGCGGCATGTAGCTTGCCGCTTGTGGCTAATGGCTTTAGCTGTCCAGTGCTTTGTACTTCTCGCGCAGGTGGTTACGGATGTACACCGCCGACAGGTTCAGGGTGGCGATCACCAGCACCAACAGCAGCGCCGTGGCGTATACCAGCGGCCGCGCGGCCTCGACGTTCGGGCTCTGGAAGCCAACGTCATAGATGTGGAAGCCCAGGTGCATGATCTTCTGATCCAGGTGCAGGTACGGGTAGTTGCCGTCCACCGGCAGCGACGGCGCCAGTTTCACCACACCTACCAGCATCAGCGGCGCCACTTCACCGGCGGCACGCGCCACGGCGAGGATCATGCCGGTCATCATGGCCGGACTGGCCATCGGCAGAACGATCTTCCACAGGGTTTCAGCCTTGGTCGCGCCGAGGGCCAGCGAGCCTTCACGCACGGTGCGCGGGATACGCGCCAGACCTTCTTCGGTGGCCACGATCACCACCGGCACCGCCAGCAGCGCCAGGGTCAACGAAGCCCAGAGCAGACCCGGTGTACCGAAGGTCGGTGCCGGCAGCGCTTCAGGGAAGAACAGACGGTCGAGCGAGCCACCGAGCACGTAGACGAAGAAGCCCAGACCGAATACGCCGTAAACAATCGCCGGAACACCCGCCAGGTTATTCACCGCGATCCGGATCACCCGGGTCAGGGTGTTCTGCCTGGCGTATTCACGCAGGTACACCGCCGCCAGCACACCGAACGGGGTCACGATCATCGCCATGATCAGGGTCATCATCACGGTGCCGAAGATCGCCGGGAAAATCCCGCCTTCGGTGTTCGCTTCACGCGGGTCGTCGGACAGGAATTCCCAGACCTTGCTGAAGTAGAAACCGATCTTGGTGAACGTACCCATCGCGTTCGGCTGGTAGGCGTGAACCACTTTGCCCAGGCCGATTTCGATTTCCTTGCCGTTCGCATCACGAGCGGTCAAAGCGTCACGGTTGAACTGCGCGTGCAGGTCGGCCAGACGGGCTTCAACGTCCTGATAGCGGGCGTTCAGCTCGGCACGCTCGGCGTCCATGTCCGCTTGCGCGGTGGCGTCGAGCTTGCCTTCCAGCTCCAGCTTGCGACCGTGCAGACGGATGCGCTCGAGACCGGCGTTGATCGCGCCGATGTCGGTTTTTTCCAGCGATTTGAGCTGCGCGGCGAGGCCGTTCACGCGGTTGATCCGCGCTTGCAGCTCAGGCCAGGCGGCTTCGCCTTCGGCGATCACCTTGCCGTCCTGTTTGACGTTGACCAGGTAGCCGTAGAAGTTGCCCCACTCACGACGCTCCAGCGCCATCAGCTCCGGCGGATTCTTCTGGTCGGTCAGCCACTCGCCGACGATCCAGGTGAAGTCGTTGCCGTTCAGGTCACGGTTACCGACCTTGATCAGCTCGCGGGTCATGAATTCCGGACCTTCGTCCGGCACCGGCAGGCCGGCGCTCTTCAGACGGGCGCGCGGCACTTCTTCTTTCTGCACCACTTCGCCCACGACCAGATGCTGGCCCTGGCCCGGTACGTCATAGCTGGCGTGGATCAGATCCGCCGGCCAGAAGTGACCCAGACCGCGCACGGCGATCACCGCCAGCAGGCCAATGGTCATGATGACCGCGATGGACACCGCGCCGCCGCTGATCCAGACGCCGGGGGCGCCGCTCTTGAACCATCCTTTCAGGGAGTTCTGTTTCACAGACTTCTACCTTTGCTTAAAGCGACGAGTATTTCTTGCGCAGACGCTGACGAATCAGTTCCGCGAGGGTGTTCATGACGAAGGTGAACAACAGCAGCACCAGCGCCGAAAGGAACAGCACGCGGTAGTGGCTGCCGCCCACTTCCGACTCCGGCATTTCCACCGCGACGTTGGCGGCCAGGGTACGCAGGCCTTCGAACAGGTTCATTTCCATGACCGGGGTGTTGCCGGTGGCCATCAGCACGATCATGGTTTCGCCGACCGCACGGCCCATGCCGATCATCAGCGCCGAGAAAATGCCCGGGCTGGCAGTCAGGATGACCACGCGAGTCATGGTCTGCCACGGCGTGGCACCGAGGGCCAGCGAGCCCAGGGTCAGGCCGCGCGGCACACTGAACACGGCGTCTTCGGCGATCGAGTAGATGTTCGGAATCACCGCAAAGCCCATGGCCAGACCGACCACCAGGGCGTTGCGCTGGTCGTAGGTGATGCCCAGGTCGTGAGAGATCCACATGCGCATGTCACCGCCGAAGAACCAGTTCTCCATGAACGGGCTCATGTACAGCGACAGCCAGCCCACGAACAGGATTACCGGGATCAGCAACGCACTTTCCCAGCCGTCCGGGACTTTCAGGCGGATTGATTCAGGCAGGCGGCTGAAGGTGAAACCGGCGATCAGAATGCCGATCGGCAGCAGCATCAGCAGACTGAAGATGCCCGGCAGATGCCCTTCTACATACGGTGCGAGGAACAGGCCGGCGAAGAAGCCGAGGATCACCGTCGGCATCGCTTCCATCAGTTCGATCACCGGTTTGACCTTGCGGCGCATGCCCGGGGCCATGAAGTACGCGGTGTAGATCGCAGCGGCGACGGCCAGCGGTGCAGCCAGCAGCATCGCGTAGAACGCGGCTTTCAGGGTGCCGAAGGTCAGTGGCGACAGGCTCAGTTTCGGTTCGAAATCGGTGTTGGCCGCAGTCGATTGCCAGACGTATTTAGGCTCGTCGTAGTTCTCGTACCAGACCTTGCTCCACAGCGCGCTCCACGAGACTTCCGGGTGCGGGTTGTCGAGCAGCAGCGGTTGCAGCTTGCCGCCGGCTTCGACGATCACGCGGTTGGCGCGCGGCGACAGGCCGAACAGGCCCTGGCCTTCGACGACTTGATCGACCAGCAAGGTGCGGTGCGCGGTGCTGTGGAACACGCCGAGCTTGCCGCTGGCATCCAGGGCCAGGAAGCCCTTGCGACGTTCTTCGGCGGAGATTTCCACGATCGGCGTGGTGCCCATCTGGAAGGTGCGGATCTGCTTCAGGCGCAGCTCGCCGTCGGTGTCGCGGGCCATGAACCACTGGGCGAGGCCACCCTTGGAGTCACCGACGATCAGCGAGATGCCACCCACCAGTTGCGTGGCGGCGGTGACTTCGGCATCGGCGTTTTCCAGCAGCTTGTAGCGACCGTTGAGGCTCTTGTCGCGCAGGCTGAACACGTCGGCCTGGGCACGCCCGTTGACCACGTACAGCCATTGCTGGCGCGGGTCGACGAAGATGTTTTTCACAGGCTCGGTCATCTGCGGCAGATCGATACGCTTCTGCTCGTTGGTGACTTCGCCGGTCATCATGTTTTCTTCGCTGGTCAGCGACAGCACATTGAGTTGCGAACCGGTGGAGCCGACCAGCATCAGGGTCGAATCGGTGGCATTGAGGCTGACATGCTCCAGCGCACCGCCACTTTCGTTAAGTGCGATCGGTGTCTCGCCGTACGGGTACTCGATGGCCGGAGTGATGGTCTTCTTGCCATCCGGGTAGCTGACTTTATAGGTGTGACGGAACACCAGCGCCTGACCGTTGGACAGGCCCACGGCCACCAGCGGATGGCCCGGCTGGTCTTCGCCGATGGAGGTCACACTGGCGCCTGCCGGCAGGGGCAGATCGACGCGCTTCAATTCAGCGCCACTGTCGATGTCGAAGAACAGCGCCTGGCCCTTGTCGGAAACGCGCATGGCCACCTGATTCTGCTCTTCGAGCGAAATCATCAGCGGCTTGCCGGCGTCCTGCATCCAGGCCGGGGTGAGTGCATCTTTCGCAGTCAGGTCAGCACCTTTGAACAGCGGCGCGACCACGTAGGCGAGGAAGAAGAAGATCAGGGTGATGGCTGCCAGCACCGCCAGACCGCCGACGAGGACGTACCAGCGGGTGAAGCGATCCTTGAGCGCGCGAATGCGGCGCTTGCGTTGCAACTCAGGCGTATTGAAGTCAATGCGCTTGGGAGGGTTCGTAGTCATTTTGGAATTGGCCAGATCATTCATGCGCACACCCTAGCGATCCTGTATGACAGAAAGATGACAATGCAGTGACGCACCAAATCCGCCGCCAGCAGGGCACTGGCAGTGGATAGAAGAATTCGGTGAGTGTGGGGGCCAGGCCGCTTGCGGGCCGGGCCCCACACGGGAGTCAGGCGGGGTTCACCCCTGACTCAGTTTGTTACTTTTTTGCGACTTCAGCGCCGCCTTCCTGCAGACCCAGGTCAGCCAGTGCTTTTGCAGCAACCTTGGCTGGCAGCGGGATGTAGCCGTCTTTCACTACCACTTCCTGGCCCTGTTTCGACAGAACCAGTTTCACGAACTCGGCTTCCAGCGGGGCCAGAGGCTTGTTCGGGGCCTTGTTGACGTACACGTACAGGAAACGCGACAGCGGGTACTTGCCGTTCAGGGCGTTTTCTTCGGTGTCTTCGATGAAGTCAGTGCTGCCCTTCTTCGACAGAGCAACGGTTTTCACGCTGGCGGTCTTGTAGCCGATGCCCGAGTAACCGATGCCGTTCAGCGAGGAGCTGATCGACTGCACGACCGAAGCCGAGCCTGGTTGTTCGTTGACGTTAGGCTTGTAGTCGCCTTTGCACAGGGCTTCTTCCTTGAAGTAGCCGTAGGTGCCGGATACCGAGTTCCGGCCGAACAGTTGAACCGGCTTGTTGGCCAGGTCGCCGGTCACGCCCAGGTCGCCCCAGGTTTTCACGTCGGTCTTGGCGCCGCACAGACGGGTGGACGAGAAGATCGCGTCAACCTGTTCCATGGTCAGGTGCTGGATCGGGTTGTCCTTGTGCACGAACACAGCCAGGGCGTCCACGGCAACCGGGATAGCGGTTGGCTTGTAGCCGTATTTCTGTTCGAAGGCCGCCAGTTCGGTGTCCTTCATCTTGCGGCTCATCGGGCCCAGGTTGGAGGTGCCTTCAGTCAGCGCAGGTGGCGCGGTAGCGGAGCCAGCCGCCTGAATCTGGATGTTTACGTTCGGGTATTCTTTTTTGTAGTTCTCAGCCCAGAGGGTCATGAGGTTGGCCAGGGTATCGGAACCGACGCTGGACAGATTGCCCGACACACCAGTGGTCTTGGTGTAGCTCGGGATAGCAGGGTCAACAGCGGCAACCGCGTTGGCAGTCGCAACGCCAGCAGCGACAAAAGTCATTGCCGCCATCAAACGCTTCAGTTTCATGCCTTACTCCTAGCAGATAGGGTGTGTTAAGTCGGGGCCAAGTATCAGCAGGCCGTGTGAACACTCTATGGCTGAAATATGACAATTGGATGAAAGGCCAGCATCCCTGTCGGAAGGCTGGCCTTTCAGTTGTAACCGCAAGTGTGAAGGTGGCTTAGCGACCTTTGCTCCACAACCACGCGCCGACCAGGATCCCCATCCCGCACAGCACCGCCACATAGTAGGCCGGCCCCATCGCGCTTTCTTTCAGCAGCAGGCTGACCACCATCGGGGTCAGGCCACCGAAGATGGCGTAAGCGACGTTATAAGAGAAGGACAGACCGCTGAAGCGCACCACCGGCGGGAACGCTTTGACCATCACATAAGGCACCGCGCCGATGGTGCCGACCAGGAAACCGGTCAGCGCGTACAGCGGGAACAGCCAGTTCGGGTGATCGGCGAGGCTGTGATAGAAGGCCCAGGAACTGGCAAGCAGAGCCGCGCAGCCGAACACAAACACGCGACCGGCGCCAAAGCGATCCGCCAGCGCGCCGGAAATGATGCAACCGAAGCTCAGGAACACGATTGCCAGGCTGTTGGATTGCAGCGCGGTGGTCGGCGAGAAGTGATAGACCGTCTGCAGCACGGTCGGGGTCATCAGGATCACCACGACGATGCCGGCGGACAGCAGCCAGGTCAGCAGCATCGACACCGCGATCGCCCCGCGATGGTCTCGCAGCACCGCGCGCAGCGGCACTTCCTCGGCCAGCGCCTTACGCAGTTGCAGCTCGGCGAACACCGGGGTCTCGTGCAGCCAGCGACGCAGGTAGACCGAGAACAGACCGAACACGCCGCCGAGCAGGAACGGGATCCGCCAGGCGTAATCCGAGACTTCCGTTGGGGTATAGATGCTGTTGATCGCCGTAGCGACCAGCGAACCGAGCAGGATGCCCGCCGTCAGGCCGCTGGTCAGGGTGCCGCAGGCGTAGCCGATGTGCTTGCCGGGCACGTGTTCGGAAACGAAGACCCACGCCCCCGGCACTTCGCCGCCAATCGCCGCGCCCTGAATGACGCGCATCAACAGCAGCAGAATCGGCGCCCACAGGCCGATCTGCGCGTAGGTCGGCAGCAGGCCCATGATCAGGGTCGGCACCGCCATCATGAAAATGCTCAGGGTGAACATCTTCTTGCGCCCCAGCAGGTCGCCGAAGTGCGCCATCACGATTCCGCCCAGCGGCCGCGCCAGGTAACCGGCGGCAAAGATGCCGAAGGTCTGCATCAGGCGCAGCCACTCAGGCATGTCGGCCGGGAAGAACAATTTGCCGACCACGGTGGCAAAGAACACGAAAATGATGAAATCGTAGAACTCCAGCGCGCCCCCCAGGGCCGATAGCGACAGAGTCTTGTAGTCATTGCGGGTCAACGGTCGTGCGGGTTGGTCGGGCTGCGCGAGGCTCGAGGGCGCTGTGGTCATGGCAAGGTCTTCTCTTATAGTCGGATCTGCCGCCACAACAACGCTGGCTGTGGCTCGGGCAGGTTCGGCACCATAGCAAATTGTTCGAAAAAGCACATAGAGGCGCGTATTTGCCGGTCGAAATGAGAACCGGACGGTCGTCGCGGAGTCTACCGACCGATATACTCGCAACCTTGCTCCGGTTTGTAGGGGGTTGCTGTGCGAAAACGTCGTTGGCCCGACCTTTGCTCGGGATTAGCCGATTTCGCAGAGTTTCTCCTTAGGCGCCTGATGGAAAACGTGACGAACGTAGTATGTTCGGTGCTGAATCGTTTTTCCCGAAGACGGCTACTACCAGCAGCACCCACGAAGAGTCACGGGTCAGAGGCCCCCCGGCATGATAGAGCTAGAACAAGAAGATCCGATCCCGCAAGGCGACCTGGCTTTGCAAATCACCGCGCTTCCCCGCGAAACCAACGGCTTCGGCGATATTTTCGGCGGCTGGCTGGTGGCACAGATGGACCTGGCCGGCACGGCCATGGCCAGCCGTGTTGCCGGTGGCCGTGTCGCGACCGTTGCCATTGATCGCATGGCGTTTCTGGTCCCGGTGGCCGTCGGCGCGCAATTGTCCTTTTATACCCAGACCCTGGAAATCGGCCGCAGCTCGATCCAGATGATGGTCGAGGTGTGGAGCGACGACCCGCTGTCCAGCGAGTGGCGCAAGGTGACTGAAGCGGTGTTTGTGTTCGTTGCCATCGATGGCAGCGGTCGCACCCGTTCGGTTCCGCCACGCGCACGTTAAACCTCGCGACCGTTTCACGGTCGATAGTCGTCCAAGTTGCTGATCGAGAGTTGTCCCATGAACACGCCCAACGTTGAAGCCGTGAAACTGGATGAACTGAACTGCTGGCGCATCCGCCACGGTCAGGCCGAAGTGCTGGTGGCCCAGCAAGGTGCGCACATTCTCAGTTATCAGATCGATGGCCAGCCGCCGATCATCTGGCTCAACGACAAGGCCGTATTCCAGACCGGCAAAAGCATCCGCGCCGGTGTGCCGGTGTGCTGGCCGTGGTTCGGCAAGTTCGAACGCAACCCGCAGAGCGTGCAGGCCATGTACACAGGTGCGCAACCGGCCCCCGCGCACGGCCTGGTGCGGGCAATGGATTGGGAGCTGGGCGGCATCGAATCAGAGGCTGACGGCGTCAAGGTCGAATTCAGGCTGCCCCGCCCTGAAGGCGGACTGCCGGGCTGGCCGCATCAGGTCGACCTGACCCTGACCCTGCACTTGTCCGAGCAATTGCAGTTCAGCCTGACCAGCCACAACCGTGGCAACGACACCGTCAGCCTCAGTCAGGCGTTGCACACGTATTTTTCCGTCAGCGACGTGCGCAACGTGCGCGTCGCCGGCGTCGATGGCTTGAACTACATCGAGACCCTCGACGACTGGAAGACCTGCACCCAGCAAGGCGACCTGCACTTTGCCGGCGAAACCGACCGCATCTATCTCGACGCCCCGCCGCAACTGAGCATCGTCGACCCGGCCTGGGAGCGGCGCATTGTGCTGACGGCTACCGGCTCGCGCACAGCGGTGATCTGGAACCCGTGGATCGACCGCGCAGCGGCGCTCAGCGACATGGACAACGACGGCTGGCAGCGCATGCTGTGCATCGAGACGGCGAACGTGATGGACGACGTGGTGACTTTGGCGCCGGGCGCTAGCCACACCATGGGCGTCAGTGTCGGCAGCAAACCGCTTTAACCAGTACCGCAAAACAAAATGTGGGGGCGAGCCTGCTCGCTCCCACAGTTGTTTTGGGATGCCTATTACAGATCAGATTCCTGCACCACCCGCACCTTGTCCGCTTCCAGCGCGTACGCCGCATCGGCCAGATCATTGCTGACCTTTTCGATCTTCAGCGTGCCGGTCACCCACAGCGGTGTGTAGATGTCATCCAGCTTCAAGCCCTTTGGATAGCGCACCAGCACCAGTTGATTCGGTGGCGGTGGCGGCACGTGGATACACGCGCCCGGATACGGCACGAGGAAGAACAGCGTGCTGCGACCCTTGGCGTCGGATTCCAGCGGCACCGGATAACCACCGATGCGGATGTGTTTGTCGTTCATCGACGCCACGGTCTTGGTCGAATACATCACCGCCGGCAAACCTTTGGCCTGCTTCATCCCACCTTTCTGGGTGAAGGTGCCGGTGGCTTCCGGAGAGTTGTGGTCGATTTCAGGCATGGCCTCGAGGGCTTTCTGGTCCGACTTGGGCATCAGTTCCAGCCAGTCGGTTTCCGGCAGTTCGCCGGCGTGGGCCAGACCACTGCCCAGCAAAAGGAGAGTCAACAGAAGACGGCGCATGAAAGTGCTCGGTAAAGGATGCTCGAATAGGGAGGGAACGCTGAATCGCCGAGCATTCTAGCCCTCCCCGCCGATTGGCAGAGAGGGCTTTGTCGCTTTGGATCAGTTCTTTTTGATCAGGCCGTAGATCACCAGCAGCACGATCGCGCCGACCAGTGCACCGATGAAGCCTGCGCCCTGCCCCGCCTGATAGATGCCCAGGGCCTGGCCGCCGTAGGTGGCTGCCAGCGAACCGCCGATACCGAGCAGGATGGTCATGATCCAGCCCATGCTGTCATCGCCCGGTTTCAGGAACCGCGCCAGCAGGCCGACGATGAGGCCGATAAAGATGGTTCCGATAATTCCCATGGCATTTCCCTCTGAATGGTAGATATGCGATGAAGCCTAGCCAGACTTTCGCATCCTGCCATCAGAGAACGGCGGCCCCTTAATGGTTCCGCCGATGCCAGATGAAACTGTCGTTACTCGGCGATCAGCGCTTCGACCTTGAGGATCTGTTGCTCGAGAGTCGCCTTGTCCTTGCAGCGCAGGTTGGCGTGACCGACCTTGCGCCCGGCCTTGAAGGCCTTGCCGTAGTGATGCAGGTGGCAATCGTCGATGGCGATGACTTTTTCAACCGGCGGAACAACGCCGATGAAGTTGAGCATCGCGCTCTCGCCGACCTTGGCGGTCGAACCCAGCGGCAGACCGGCAACGGCCCGCAGGTGGTTTTCGAACTGGCTGCACTCGGCGCCTTCGGTGGTCCAGTGCCCGGAGTTGTGCACGCGCGGTGCGATTTCGTTGGCCTTGAGGCCGCCGTCGACTTCAAAGAACTCGAACGCCATCACACCGACATAATCCAGCTGCTTGAGCACGCGGCTGGAATAATCTTCGGCCAGGGCCTGGAGCGGGTGATCGGAGCTGGCAACCGACAGCTTGAGGATGCCGCTGTCGTGGGTGTTATGCACCAGTGGATAGAACTTCGTCTCGCCATCGCGGGCGCGCACGGCGATCAGCGACACTTCGCCAGTGAATGGCACGAAGCCTTCCAGCAGGCAAGGCACGCTGCCCAGTTCGGCGAAGGTACCGACCACGTCTTCCGGCTTGCGCAGGACTTTCTGGCCCTTGCCGTCGTAACCCAGGGTGCGGGTTTTCAGCACGGCCGGCAGGCCGATCGACGCGACGGCGGCGTCCAGGTCGGCTTGCGACTGGATGTCGGCGAACGCCGGGGTCGGAATCCCCAGGTCCTTGAACATGCTCTTTTCGAACCAGCGGTCGCGAGCGATGCGCAGCGCTTCGGCGCTCGGGTAGACCGGCACGAATTGCGAAAGAAACGCCACGGTTTCAGCCGGAACGCTTTCGAACTCGAAGGTCACCAGGTCGACTTCATCGGCCAACTGGCGCAGATGATCCTGATCGCCGTAATCGGCCCGCAGGTGTTCGCCCAGCGCAGCGGCGCACGCATCCGGCGCAGGATCGAGGAAAGCGAAGTTCATGCCCAGCGGAGTGCCCGCCAGAGCCAACATGCGACCCAACTGGCCGCCACCGATTACACCGATCTTCATCTCAACAACCTCAGGCAATACGTGGGTCTGGATTGTCCAGGACGCTGTCTGTCTGCTCGGCACGGAAGGTTTTCAGTACCGCGTGGAATTGTGGATGCTTGGCGCCCAGGATGCTCGCCGACAGCAGGGCTGCGTTGATCGCGCCCGCCTTGCCGATGGCCAGGGTGGCAACCGGAATGCCGGCCGGCATCTGCACGATCGACAGCAGCGAATCGACGCCCGAGAGCATCGCCGACTGGACCGGAACGCCCAGCACCGGCAGGTGGGTCTTGGCCGCACACATGCCTGGCAGGTGGGCTGCGCCACCGGCACCGGCGATGATCACCTCGATGCCGCGGCCTTCAGCCTCTTCGGCGTACTGGAACAGCAGATCGGGGGTGCGGTGGGCGGAAACCACCTTGACCTCGTACGGGATGCCGAGCTTTTCCAGCATATCGGCGGTGTGGCTAAGGGTGGACCAATCGGACTTGGAGCCCATGATCACGCCAACCAGTGCACTCATCGTCGCGCCTCTTCTCTCTGGGCGCCCGCAGGCGCGTCAAAAACAACAAGCCACGCAGAATGCGTGGCTTGTTGTAGGAAAAATGGCCGGACGAACCGGCCGAAGGCCGCGCAGTATACCGCAAAGAAAGCAATAAACAGCCCCCGTCGCGACCATCTGTCATCTGAACCTAACCACACATTTTGCTGACTCGAGGTTCAAGAATACTGCTTCGTTTTTTCACACGGGAAACATGAACAACAGGTCGGATGGAGAGCGTACTCAAATTTCCGCATGAGTTCATGTAATAAAAATCAAAACATTCCCAAGAGCCACAACAAAATTTAAATGATATACAACCAAGCACAAAACAAAAAAACAGAGAGCCCACCAAAAAACAAAACTTATATTGCACAGCAACAAATCCATATTTGAAAACACTTCCAAAATCGCAACGGCAGGACAGTTGGCACCATCAGGCCTGCCTGTCGCTATCAAGTAAATTGCAATCTTCCAAGGAACGGAACATGGCCAAACAGCCTTTAACACTGAATGTCTTCATCCATGAGGACTTATCGGACGACAGCAGACGAGACTTGTACAACACTCATTTTTCCTGGTTTACCGACGAAATCCAGAAACTTTCCGGCCGCAAGCTAACAGTTAATATGTTCACCCCGTCAGAAGCAGTAACCTTGAGTGGTTTTGATTATAAAAAAATATCTGCCGCCAGTTCTTTGGACGCTTGGGCAGAAAAATTAAGAAGCCATTTCGGCTCCGTACTCCTGCAAGACTCGCACACAAGATTCAACAAGTATCTATTGCTGACCCGCGACAATATAAACCCGAGCACAATGGGAATTGCACAAAACAAGGGTTACGCGGGTATATCCTCGATAAGAAGCGACATGGTTCCTGCTCACGAAGCAGGCCACATGTTCGGCGCGACTCATGAAGACAGCGAAATCCTGTACAACGGCTGGTGGAGCGAAACAATCATGAGTGATGATGATTTCTCACCACTTCGAAGCAATGCCAACCGCTTCAGTGATAAAAACAGAGAGAACATTCGCAACTACCTGGACAAACCGATTGCACAGCGGGCCGTGCCGCGCCCCCAAGACGACTGGGACGACGATTGAACTGATGCAAACCTGCCGCATCCCACGAGCTCTCGTATTTTAATAAAGCTCACCCGGCTTGGCAGAGGCGAAAAACACCATTCGCCTCTGCTTTCATTCAGTTATTGCCACTCGCTGCACCGCCTTCCAGCTTGCGCCACAACAACCGCACATTGGCCTTGCGCACCAGTGCGCAGCGGTACAGGCGGATCTCCAGCGGCACATGCCATTGCGGACCTCCGCAGACCACCAGTTCGCCACGGGCCAGTTCGGCTCGTACGCTCAGTTGCGGAACCCAGGCGATACCGAGGCCTTCCAGCGCCATGCTTTTCAGGCTGTCGGCCATGGCAGTTTCATAGATCGTGGTGAAACGCAGCTGACGCTGGCGCAGCAAGCCATTCACCGAACGCCCGAGGAACGCCCCGGCGCTGTACGCCAGCAGCGGCACACTGCCCTCGCCTTCCAGATCGAACATCGGTTTGCCATCGGCATCCGCCGCGCACACCGGGAGCATTTCGGTCTGGCCCAAGTGCAGCGACGGGAAGATTTCCGGGTCCATCTGCATGGCGGCGTCCGGGTCATAGAACGCAAGCATCAGATCGCAGCCACCTTCCCGCAGCGCGTGAACCGCGTCGCCGACGTTGGTCGCTACCAGCCGCGTGGCAATGTTCAGGCCTTCGTTGCGCAGTTGAGCAATCCAGCGCGGGAAGAATCCGAGCGCCAACGAATGCGCCGCTGCGACCTGGATCACTTCGCCTTGCCCACCTTCGAGGTGATGCAAATGGCGCAACACTTCACCGAGCTGTTCGACCACGGTGCGTGCAGTCACCAGGAACAGTTGTCCCGCCGCCGTCAGCTCGATCGGCGTACGCGAGCGGTTGACCAGCGTCAGTCCGAGAGCCGCTTCCAGGCTGCGGATCCGCCGACTGAACGCCGGCTGGGTCACGAAGCGCCGTTCGGCCGCCTGCGAGAAGCTGCGGGTGGCGGCCAGAGCACTGAAGTCCTCGAGCCATTTGCTTTCCAGATTCATCACGTCCTCCCGGACACGCACCAAAACAGGTCACACGTCTGCCGCGCACGCGGCGTCACACGGGCATTATGCCGAATGTGCATAGGGCAGTGTTTAACAGCATTGGCCCAAAAATTCCCACAAGCCTAGCATTCGCAGCGTTCCGGCACAGACCGGGTCCATATCGAGATGATTTCTATCATGTCCTCCGCTGCATCATTCCGCACAGAAAACGACCTGCTTGGCACCCTCGAAGTCCCTGCTCAAGCGTATTACGGCATCCAGACCCTGCGAGCGGTGAACAACTTCCGTCTCTCGGGCGTTCCGATTTCGCACTACCCGAAGCTGGTTGTCGGTCTGGCGATGGTCAAACAGGCTGCCGCTGACGCCAACCGCGAGCTGGGTCACCTGAGCGAAGCCAAGCACGCTGCCATCAGCGAAGCCTGTGCCCGTCTGATCCGCGGCGATTTCCACGAAGAGTTCGTGGTCGACATGATTCAAGGTGGCGCCGGTACCTCCACCAACATGAACGCCAACGAAGTGATCGCCAACATCGCGCTGGAAGCGATGGGTCACCAGAAAGGCGAATACCAGTACCTGCACCCGAACGACGACGTGAACATGGCGCAGTCGACCAACGACGCCTATCCGACCGCGATCCGTCTGGGTCTGCTGCTGGGTCACGACGCGCTGCTGGCCAGCCTCGACAGCCTGATTCAGGCGTTCGCGGCCAAGGGTGAAGAATTCAATCACGTCCTGAAGATGGGCCGTACCCAGCTGCAAGACGCCGTACCGATGACCCTGGGTCAGGAATTCCGTGCTTTCGCCACCACTATGGGCGAAGACCTGGCCCGTCTGAAGACGCTGGCCCCGGAACTGCTGACCGAAGTGAACCTGGGCGGTACCGCGATCGGTACCGGCATCAACGCCGACCCGCGCTACCAGGCCCTGGCCGTACAGCGTCTGGCGCTGATCAGCGGTCAACCGCTGGTTCCAGCCGCCGACCTGATCGAAGCCACCTCCGACATGGGCGCCTTCGTGCTGTTCTCCGGCATGCTCAAGCGCACCGCGGTCAAACTGTCGAAGATCTGCAACGACCTGCGCCTGCTGTCCAGCGGCCCGCGCACCGGCATCAACGAAATCAACCTGCCGGCGCGTCAGCCAGGCAGCTCGATCATGCCAGGCAAGGTCAACCCGGTGATCCCGGAAGCCGTGAACCAGGTTGCATTCCAGGTCATCGGTAACGATCTGGCACTGACCATGGCAGCCGAAGGCGGCCAACTGCAACTGAACGTGATGGAGCCGCTGATCGCCTTCAAGATCCTCGACTCGATCCGCCTGCTGCAACGCGCCATGGACATGCTGCGCGAGCACTGCATCGTCGGCATCACCGCCAACGAAGCGCGCTGCCGCGAACTGGTCGAACACTCGATCGGTCTGGTCACCGCACTGAACCCGTACATCGGCTACAAAAACGCCACCCGTATCGCCCGTATCGCCCTTGAAAGCGGCCGCGGCGTGCTGGAACTGGTGCGCGAAGAAGGTTTGCTCGACGAAGCCATGCTCGCCGACATCCTGCGCCCGGAAAACATGATTGCTCCGCGTCTGGTTCCGCTCAAAGCCTGAGCCGACGCGTGACGTGTAGCACCGCTCACCAGGTCGAGGGACTAGACACCTCTCACCTTTTGAGGGCTTGGGGAGCATTCCCCGAGCCCTTTTTTTTAACTGTTTGAACCTGAGAACCGTATGTATGGAAGCTGGCTGCAAACCGGCTCCCAGACAAGCCCGACGCCGGTAACGTCGGGTGTTTCAAAGCTTCGTTTCGTCGCTTGCACCACAACCGTGCAGACGGGCGCCGCACTGATCGGTATAGTGCCGCCCCTCTTCGCGTGAGCGGTCGTCGGTAACGAGGCCATAACCCATGCGAAACCCGAACTAATAACAAACCCGCGATATGGATCCGGGACGAAACCCTCGCCTCGCCCGTTGTGCCGCACGCACACCGGTGTAACGCGATGTTTCTGACCATCCAGCATTTGCTTAAACAATAAACAGCGAGGAAAAATCCATGCTCGAAGTCATCAACGACTTCCTCTCAGGGAAAGTACTGATCGTGCTCATTGTCGGGCTCGGTAGCTACTTCACGATTCGCTCGCGTTTCGTTCAATTGCGCCACTTCTTCCACATGTTCGCGGTGTTCCGCGACAGCCTCAAAGGCAGCGCCGGGCAACTCAGCTCGTTCCAGGCCCTGATGCTCAGCCTCGCCGGCCGCGTCGGTGCAGGCAACATCGCCGGTGTCGGCATCGCCGTGACCCTGGGTGGTCCGGGTGCGGTGTTCTGGATGTGGGTGACCGCTCTGGTCGGCATGTCCAGCAGCTTCTTCGAATGTACGCTGGCCCAGGTCTACAAGCGCGCCGATGGCGACGGCCTGTACCGTGGCGGTCCGGCGTACTACATCCAGCACGGCCTGAAGCTTAAAGGCATGGCGGTGGTGTTCTCGATCCTGCTGCTGGTCACCTACGGCTTCGCCTTCATCGGCCTGCAGTCCTACACCGTGACCCACTCGCTGCAAAACGCCTTTGCCTTTGATCCGCAACACACCGGCATCGTCCTGGCAGTGCTGCTGGCCATCACCTTCATCGGCGGCATCAAGCGTATTGCTTCGGTGTCCGACCTGCTGGTGCCGATCAAGACCCTGGCCTACATCGGCGTGACCCTGTACGTGATCGGCACCCAGATCGAACACGTGCCAGCCATGCTGGTCACCATTTTCAAAAGCGCCTTCGGTCTCGACCCGGCCTTCGGCGGCCTGCTCGGCAGCGCGATTGTCATGGGCGTAAAACGTGGCGTGTTTGCCAACGAAGCGGGCCTGGGCAGTGCGCCGAACGTGGCCGCCGTGGCCGCCGTGAAACACCCGGGCGCTCAGGGCGTGGTTCAGGCGTTCAGCGTGTTCCTGGACACCTTCGTGATCTGCACCTGCACCGCGCTGCTGATCCTGCTGTCGGGCTTCTACACCCCGGGCTTCGAAGGTGACGGCATCGTCCTGACCCAGAACTCGCTGGCCGCCGTGGTGGGTGACTGGGGCCGCATGTTCGTCAGCGTCGCGCTGTCGCTGTTCGTCTTCACGTGCATCCTCTACAACTACTACCTGGGCGAAAACAGCCTGCAGTTCCTCACTCGCAACCGTGCTGCGCTGATGACGTTCCGCGGCCTGGTGCTGGCGCTGGTGGTCTGGGGTTCGATGCAAGACCTGTCGACCGTATTCGCCTTCGCCGACATCACCATGACCTGCCTGGCCTTCGTCAACCTGATGGCCCTGGCCCTGCTGTTCAAGGTCGGCATGCGCGTGATGCGCGACTACGACGCGCAGCGCCGCGCAGGCGTCGACCAGCCAGTGTTCGACTCCAGCAAGTTCAGCGACCTGGATCTGGACCTGAAAGCCTGGCCTGCAAACCCGTCGGCCGACACCCAGGCCAACGCTCAGCCGCAAGGCATCCCCGCAGCGCAACGCTGATCGGGTAAAAACCGGGCGCATGTCTTGCGCCCGGCGTGACACAAGCGGCGGTCGGCGTCATGCTCGACCGCATGCTGTCTTCGTTCAGGAGAACTCCCCATGAATTCCTCGACCTACCCTGCCGCCCAGCACGTCATGGTGCTGTACACCGGTGGCACCATCGGCATGCAGGCCAGCGCCAATGGCCTGGCTCCGGCGTCCGGTTTCGAAGCGCGGATGCGCGATTACCTGCACAGCCAGCCTGAGCTGGTGGTACCGCAGTGGCGCTTTCGCGAGATGTCGCCGCTGATCGACAGCGCCAACATGACCCCGGCCTACTGGCAGCAACTGCGTGAAGCGGTGGTCGACGCCGTCGATGTGCAGGGCTGCGACAGTGTGCTGATCCTGCACGGCACCGACACCCTGGCCTACAGCGCCGCCGCCATGAGCTTCCAGCTGCTCGGCCTGCATGCTCGCGTGTGCTTCACCGGCTCGATGCTGCCGGCCGGCGTCACCGACAGCGACGCCTGGGAAAACCTCAGCGGCGCACTGGTCGCCCTCGGCCACGGTATCGCGCCGGGCGTGCATCTGTATTTCCACGGCGAACTGTTGGCCCCGACCCGTTGCGCAAAAGTGCGCAGCTTCGGTCGTCATCCATTCAAACGCCTGGAACGTCAGGGCGGTGGCGTGAAAGCCACCTCGCTGCCGGCCGCGCTGAACTACAACCAACCCAGGCAACTGGCCAAAGTTGCCGTATTGCCGCTGTTCCCGGGTATCGGCGCCGAGATCATCGACGGCCTGCTCGACAGCGGCATTCAGGGTCTGGTGCTGGAGTGCTACGGCAGCGGCACCGGGCCGAGCGACAATCCGGAGTTCCTCGCCAGCCTCGGCCGGGCGCGGGACAGCGGCGTGGTCGTGGTTGCGGTCACGCAATGCCATGAAGGCGGTGTGGAGCTGGATGTGTATGAAGCCGGCAGCCGCTTGCGCGGTGTTGGCGTGTTGTCCGGGGGCGGCATGACCCGCGAAGCAGCGTTCGGCAAGTTGAACGGATTGCTCGGTGCAGGCCTTGAGACAGCTGAAGTACGACGCCTGGTTGAACTCGATTTGTGTGGTGAGCTGGTCTGAGACCACGTCATCCCCAGTGGAAGCAGGCTTGCTCGCGAAAGCGGCATGTCAGATACATTGATGTCGTCTGACACAACGCATTCGCGAGCAAGCCCGCTCCCACAATTGACTCTTCGTCCGGCATATAACTTGCTGCGTTCCAGCTATCCCAAGGCTGGAAGATCCTATGCTTCACTCCCACCTCACCACCCTCAACGCCGTCGCCCTGGTGCTCAACACCTTCAGGGATCAAGGCCTGTCCAGCGAAGCACTGCTGGCCGGCAGCGGCATCAGCGCGGCGGATCTGAGCCGGGCCGACACTCGCATCACCACCAATCAGGAGATGCAGGTCTGCGCCAACGCCGTCGCGCTCAAGCATGACATCGGTCTGGAGCTGGGCCGGCGCATGCACGTTTCCTGCTACGGCATCCTCGGTTACGCGCTGCTGACCTGTGCCACCTTCGGTGACGCTTTGCGGCTGGCGATTCGTTATCCGGCGCTGCTGGGAACACTTTTCGAACTGAGCCTGGAAGATGACGGCGAGCGCATCTGGTTCGTTGCCGCCGATTACCGCGAGAGCCCGGCGATGGCTGTGTTCAATGCAGAGTTCTGTCTGGTGTCGCTGAAAGTCATCTGCGACGACCTGCTCGGCCATCCGCTGCCATTGCTGGCCGCGCGCTTCGAACACGCCGCGCCGGATTACCGCGACAGCTACGCCGATCACTTCAAGGCGCCCCTGCACTTCGGCGCCAAGGACAACGCCTTCGCCTTCGACCGGCGCTGGCTCGACCAGCCGCTGCCGCTGGCCGACATCATCACCCACCAGGCCATGGCCGAACGCTGCCGCAAGCAGAACACCGAGTTCACCGGCCGTCAGGCGTGGCTGGGGCGGATCCGCCAGTTGCTCAGCGCCCAACTCAATGCCGCACCGGGCCTGGAAGGTCTGGCGCAGCAGATGAACTGCTCGCCGCGCACCCTGCGCCGGCATCTGAAGGACATGGGTTGCAGCTATCAGGAACTGCTCGACGAACTGCGTTTCGAGCGGGCCAAGCAGATGCTTTGTGAGGACCAGTTGCCGATCTATCGCATCGCCGAAACCCTGGGTTTCAGCGAGACCGCCAGCTTCCGCCATGCGTTCGTGCGCTGGAGCGGCGTGGCGCCGAGTCAGTTCCGACCACACGGTTAAACCGTCGAGGGGCGATATCAGGTCAGTATTTTTGGCCATATCGATCCCCTTTTGGCCTCTCTGGCCGTTCTCCGATTCGCCCCGCGCCGCAACACTGGAGCCAACCGAATCAGCCCCTGCGGAGAACAACAAATGCTGACGATCTACTCTGACGATCACCACCTGCACCATGGCCGCTGCGAATTGATCGACGGGCAACTCAAGCCTTGCTTCGAGATGCCGTCGCGCGCCGACCACGTGCTGCAACGGGTAAAAAATCAAAACCTCGGCCCGGTCGAGGCGCCGAAGGATTTCGGCCTCGGGCCGATCGAGCGCATTCACAGCCGCGACTACCTCGACTTTTTCAAAGGCGCGTGGGCGCGCTGGACCGAATTCAACACCGACGGCGATTTGCTGCCTTACACCTGGCCGGCGCGCACCTTGCGTCAGGTCAAGCCGACCAGCCTGCACGGCCAGCTCGGTTATTACAGCTTCGACGGCGGCGCACCGATCACCGCCGGCACCTGGCAAGCGGCGTACAGCGCGGCGCAGGTGGCGCTGACCGCGCAAGCGGAAATCCAGCGTGGCGCCCGGGGTGCCTTCGCCCTGTGCCGTCCACCGGGACACCACGCTGCCGGTGATTTGATGGGCGGTTATTGCTACCTCAACAACGCCGCCATCGCGGCGCAGGCATTCCTCGATCAGGGCCACAAGAAAGTCGCGATCCTCGACGTCGACTACCACCACGGCAACGGCACCCAATCGATTTTCTACGAGCGCAGTGACGTGCTGTTCACCTCGATCCACGGCCACCCGGAAGCGGAATTCCCGTTCTTCCTCGGCTACGAAGACGAGCGCGGCGAAGGCGCCGGTGAAGGCTTCAACTTCAACTATCCGCTGCCGGCCGGCTCCGGCTGGGACGTCTGGAGCGCGGCGCTGGATCAGGCCTGCCAGGAGATCGACAACTACGGCGCCGACATCATCGTCGTGTCACTGGGTGTGGACACCTTCAAGGACGATCCGATCTCGCAGTTCAAACTCGACAGCCCGGACTACCTGGCCATGGGCAAGCGCATCGCGGCGCTCGGCAAACCGACGCTGTTCGTCATGGAAGGTGGCTACGCGGTGGAAGAAATCGGCATCAACGCGGTGAACGTGCTCGAAGGTTTCGAACAATGAGCAGACTCAAGCACTTCATCGCGCCGGCGTTGTGCGCGGCGCTGCTGAGCGGCGCCGCACACGCGGAAGAACGCACCCTGCGCGTCTACAACTGGTTCGACTACATCACCCCAAAGGCACTGGAAGATTTCAAGGCGCAGAACAGCCAGACCAGGCTGGTCTACGACATCTTCGACACCAACGAAGCGCTGGAAGCCAAGCTGCTGACCGGCAACTCCGGCTATGACGTGGTTGTGCCGTCCAACGTGTTCCTCGCCAAGCAGATCGAGGCCGGGGTGTTCCAGCCGCTGGATCGCAGCCAGTTGCCGAACTGGAACCACCTCGACCCGAAACTGATGAAGCTGATCGAGGCCAACGATCCGGGCAATAAGTTCGCCGTGCCGTACATGTACGGCACCATCCTGATCGGCTTCAACCCGGCCAAGGTCAAGGCCGCGCTGGGCGACAACGCGCCGGTGGACAGCTGGGACCTGATCTTCAAGGAAGAGAACATCAGCAAGCTCAAGCAGTGCGGCGTGGCCCTGCTCGATTCGCCGTCGGAGATCCTGCCGCTGGCCCTGCAGCACCTTGGCCTGGATCCCAACAGCAAGAACCCGGCGGACTACGCCAAGGCTGAAGCGCTGTTGATGAAAATTCGCCCGTACGTGACGTACTTCCATTCGTCCAAGTACATGGCCGATATCGCCAACGGCGATATCTGCGTCGCGGTCGGTTATTCGGGCAGCTTCTCGCAAGCGGCCAACCGTGCGAAGGAAGCGAAGAACGGCGTGGTGGTGGACATGCGCCTGCCGAAGGAAGGCGCGCCGATCTGGTTCGACATGCTCGCGATCCCGAAAGGCGCGAAGAACCCGCAGGACGCCTACACCTTCATCAACTACCTGCTGCAACCGCAGGTGATCGCGCCGGTCAGCGATTTTGTCGGTTATCCGAACCCGAACAAGGACGCCACCGAACTTGTCGACCCGGCGATTCGCAACAATCCGAATCTGTACCCGACCGATGCGGCGATGAATACGCTGTACACCCTGCAGCCATTACCGCGCGATGCGGAACGGGCACGCACGCGGGCGTGGACGAAGATCAAATCCGGCACCTGAGACCTGCTCATCCAACCCGGACCCGCCCCGGCGGGTCTTTGGGTAGCGACGCTGCGTCTTCACTCACCCCAGGCTTGCCGCAAACGGGCCAGGGCCGACTCGATCGCCGGCTCCGGCACCGCCGCAAAACCCAGCACCAGACCGGCGCGCTGATCGAGCGGCGTCGTCGAGTCCGGCAGCCAATATTTGCTCAAGCCATTGACTTCCACCTCTACCCTGGCGGCCTGTTCGATCAATTGCTGTTCACGGGCCACGCTGTCGACCGCCACGGTGAGATGCAGTCCGGCCGACACGGCTGGCAGTTCGCCGACACCCGCCAGCCCCTCGGGCCAGCCATTGAGAAGTACATTGCGCCGGCTCAGTGCGGCCCGACGCATCCGCCGGATGTGCCGCTGGAAGTGCCCGGCCGCCATGAATTCGGCCATCACCGCTTGAGTGCTCACTTCAGAATGCCGGACATCCACCGCCCGCCGCTGCGCAAACGCCTCCACCAGTGTCGGCGGCAACACCAGATACCCCAGGCGCAGCGCCGGGAACGCGACTTTGCCGAAGGTGCCGACGTATAGCACGCGCCCCTGGCGGTCGAGTGCTGCCAGCGGGGCCAAGGGTGCGCCGGTGTAGCGATACTCGCCGTCGTAGTCGTCCTCGACGATCCAGCCGCCAGTGCGCTCGGCCCAGGCCAGCAGTTCCAGACGTCGCGCCAGGCTCATCACCACCCCGGTCGGATATTGATGAGACGGTGTGACATAAGCCACCCGGCAATCTTCGGCGGCCGCCAGTGCCGCGCAGTCGATGCCCTCCTCATCCACCGCAATGCCGTGCAATCGACCGCCGGCCAGCGCGAACGCATGACCCGCTGCGCGATAACCGGGATTCTCGATGCCCACTCCGGCGCCAGGTTCCACCAACAACTGTGCACAAAGGCTGATTCCCTGTTGCGCGCCACTGGTGATCACAATTTGTTCAGCCGAACACTGCATGCCGCGTGAGCTGCGCAAATAAGCGGCGATCAGGCCGCGCAGGCGCGCATCGCCGGCCGGGTCGCCGTAACACAGTTGCTGCAAATCGGGTTTGCGCCAGAAAGCCGCGTTCAGCTTGGCCCAGACGTCGAACGGGAACAGATCAAACGCCGGAACACCGACCCGGAATGCTCGCGGCGGACCGCTTGGTGGCGTCGGTAAATGGTTCTGCTCAAGCCGCTGCAGCGCACCGCTGTGGATAACTTTGCTGGATAAATACCCAGTGGAATTGATCGAAATTGTGGATAAAGCTGTGGGTAAGCCTGTTGAAAACCCTGTGGATATTTTTGTGGATAATTTTTTCGCGGGCGCCACCGATTGCGGTAACTGCGCCACATAAGTGCCGTCCCCGACCCGGCCTTCAATGAAGCCCTCGGCATACAGCTGATCGTAGGCACGCACCACGCTGTTGCGGGAAATCCCCAGCGCTGCCGCCAGATCGCGACTGGCCGGCAGGCGCGTGCCGCTGGCCAGACGTCCGTCGAGCACCCGCAGGCGCAAGGCCTGATAGAGCTGACGGCTCAGGCCTTTGCGGCGGTCAAGCTCGATACCGGCAGGGTTGAACGGCAGCGACAGCGTGGTCGAATCGGGCATGACAATGGACCTATGAAATTGGTCATCAATGGCTCTTACAACAGGCCAATAGCCTGCCTACGATGCAGGCATTCGCCAAGGAAATTTTCTCCATGTACACGCCACGCGCCTTTGCCATCGACGACTTGTCCCAACTGCACGAACTGATCCTCGCCACCCGCCTTGCCATCCTGGTCACCCACGGCGAACAAGGCTTGCAGGCCAGTCATGTGCCGGTGTTGCTGCATCGCGAACAAGGTCCGAACGGCACGCTGTACGGGCATCTGGCCAAGGCCAATCCGCAGTGGAAAGACCTGCGCGACGGCGCCGAAGCGATGGTGATTTTTCCCGGTGCCGATGCCTACGTCAGCCCGGGCTTTTACCCGAGCAAGGCCGAGCACGGCAAAGTCGTGCCGACCTGGAACTACGTCGCCGTGCACGCCTACGGTCACGCCGAAACCTTCAGCGATGGCGGTCGGCTGCTGGACATCGTCAGCACCCTCACCGACCGCCATGAAGCGGGCCGCGCCCAGCCCTGGTCGGTCGACGATGCTCCGGCGGATTACATCGACGGCATGCTCAAGGCCATCGTCGGTTTCGCCATTCCGATCGACCGGCTCGAAGGCAAGCGCAAGCTCAGCCAGAACCGCAGCGCCGAAGATATCGCCGGCGTACGCGAAGGCCTGGCCGCCAGCCCCGACATCAACGATCAAACCCTCGCTCACTTGATGCGTTAAGGAAATCACCATGAGTCAGATCGAAATCCGCCCGGTCAGCGCCGCCGATCACGCGGCGTGGCTACCGCTGTGGCAGGCCTACCTGCGCTTCTACAACACGGAATTGCCGGACGCCGTCAGCCAAAGCACCTGGCAGCGATTTCTCGACCCGAACGAGCCGACCCACGCCGCCCTCGCCTGGGCCGACGGCAAAGCGGTGGGCATGGTGCATTTCATCTACCATCGTTCGAACTGGAGCATCGAAAACTCCTGCTACCTGCAAGACCTGCTGGTGGAGCCGCAAACCCGTGGCACCGGCGTCGGGCGCCTGCTGATCGAACACGTCTACGCCACGGCCAAGGCGGACGGTTGCTGCAAGGTGCACTGGCTGACCCACGAAACCAATGCCACGGCGATCCAGCTCTACGAGCGCATCGCCGAACGCCCGGGTTTCATCCAGTTTCGCAAAGCCATTTAAGGAGCCACGTGCATGACGATTTCTCTCGCTGACTGGAAAGGCGTGCCGCCGCCCTCCACCACCCTGATCGAAGGCCGCTTCATCCGCCTGGAAAAACTCGACCCGGCACGCCACGGCGACGACCTGTTCAATGCCCTGCAAGGCCCCGGCGCCGACCCGAAACTCTGGGACTATTTGCCCTACGGCCCGTTTCCGGAGCGCAGTGCCTTCAATGACTGGCTGAACAATCACGCGGCCCACAGCGATCCGTACTTCTTCAGCGTCATCGACCGCACCAGCGGCCAGGTGCAAGGCATCCTCAGCCTGATGTCGATCGTCCCGGCCCAGGGCCGCATCGAAATCGGCCATGTCACCTTCGGCGCGCCGATGCAGCGCTCGCCGAAAAGCACCGAGGCGGTCTACCTGCTGGCCAAAGAATCCTTCGCCCTCGGCTACCGCCGCCTCGAATGGAAATGCAACAACGGCAACGCCCGCTCCAAATACGCGGCCGAGCGTCTGGGCTTCAGCTTCGAAGGCGTGTTTCGCCAGCACATGGTGGTCAAGGGCCAGAACCGCGATACCGCGTGGTACTCGATTCTGGACTCGGAATGGCCGGCGATTGCGGAGGGTTTCGAACGCTGGTTGAGCGATGAGAATCAGACGGCGGATGGGCAGGTGAAGGGGTTGGTTGAGTGCCGCGGTTGAGCCAGTGAACGTAAAAGAGCGCAGCCTGCGGCATCTCATTCAAGCGATGTCCAAGGCTGCGATTTCGACTCTGCACCACCGTCGGATCTGCAATGAATTGCAGATGAACGTCCAAATCTGAGGCCTGAACTGCAAAAGAATGCACATAGGCCATACATCATTCTGTAAAAACCCTCCGCTATACAGAACGCCCTCGCTTATAACAAAAAGGACGTTCTCACCATGCCCTTCCCGCCCCAGCGCCTGTCGTTTGCCATTGCCCTGCTGATCGCCACCAGCGCCGCCCACGGCAAGACCGTGCAGATCGACACCGCCATCACTGCAGCGCAGACACTGGGCGGCAGCGACACGCTGACGATTTCCGCACCGGGCAGCATTACCAACAGCGGCAAGGCCGTGAGCCTCAAGGATGGTACCAGTGGGATCGGCGTGATCATCGACAACGCCGGCAAGATCATTTCTACCGGTGGCCGGGCCATCGACAGCAGCGGCGACCTGACCCAGGCGCGCATCTACACCCTCTATAACCGCAGCGGCGGGCAGATTCTCGGTTCCAACGACGCAATTCGCATCGACAGCAACTTCGTCAGCGGCAGCCTGTTGATCGACAACAGCGGCACCATTCGCTCGACCACCGGCCAGGGCCTGGATCTGGATGCGCTGCGCAGCGCCGGGGTGAAAACCACGATCATCAACCGCGCGGGCGGGCTGATTCGCGGTGACGCCAGCGACGGTATGAAGACCGGCGCCAATGCGACCATCAGCAACTACGGCGAAATTTCCACGGGTGACTCGCACAACGCCGATCAGAAGTTCGACGGCATCGATATCGACACCGCGACCGGCGTCAGCGTGACCAACTACGGCGTGATTTCGGGCGGCCGGCATGGCATCACCACTGACCTCGGAGCGACGCTGGTCAACTACGGGCAAATCACCGGGCGCAACGGCTCCGGTTTCGGTTCCGACGGCGACGGCACGGTGATCAACCACGGCACCATTACCGGCGCCTATTCCGGGTTGCAAGCCAATGGCGACGGTGACGGCGTGGACATCGACAAGATCGCCCACATCGAAAACTACGGCACCATTCAGGGCGTCGGCGCCGGTGGTGTGGACAAGGGTGGTTTTGCCAATGGCAGTGAAGGTATCGCGCTGGGCGGCGGTTACATTCTTAACGCCAAGGATGCGCTGATCAGCGGTGCCAACAGCGCCATTCTGGTAGACGACGGCAGCGGTGGTTCGGGGCTGGCAGCCACCTCGCTGGAAAACTACGGCACGATTCAGGGCCTCGACGGTTTCGGGGTGAAATTCGTCGGTGAGTTTGCCGACAACGTGATCAACGGCGGCACCATCAGCGGCAGCAACGGCCTGGCGCTGGACCTGGGCGGTGGCAATGACAGCCTGACCCTGCGCAACGGCAGCCGCTTTGTCGGCGTGGTCGATGGTGGCAGCGGTTACGACCGCGTAGTGATGGATGACGCAGCCGGCGGCAGCTTCGGTGCAAGCCGCAACTTTGAATGGCTGGAAGTCAAACAAGGTGCCTGGACACTGACCGGCAGCGGCGACTTCAGCGACGGCGGTGCCGTGCGCAACGGCGCCACACTGATCAACCAGGGCGGCATCGCCGGCGACCTGACCGTGGACGCCGGCGGTGTGTATGCCGGCGGTGGTTCAGTGGGCAGCCTCAACATGAATGGCACGTTGCGCACCGACACCCGCCTCGGCACCGCGACCGTCGTGCACGATTTGAACATGGGCAGCGCATCCACCCTCGCCTACGGCGTCAACGCCGATGGCAGCAGCGCGCCGGTCCAGGTCGGCGGTACGGCCAACCTCAACGGCGCAACGTTGGCGGTCAACCCCGGCAGCGGCACTTATCCGTGGCGGAGCCATTACACGGTGCTGCAGGCTGCGCGGGTCAACGGCACGTTCGGCGCGGTCACCAGCGACTACGCCTTCCTCACGCCGACGCTTGCCTACACGCCGACTCAGGTCGACCTGACCTATACCCGCAATGACGTAGCGTTCAATGAATTCGCCGTCACCGGCAACGGCAGCAACGCCGCCAACAGCCTGGCCACGATGGGCAAGAACAATGCGCTGTACAACGCCTTGCTCAACACCACCCAATCCAGTGCCGGCGCAGCCATCGAGCAACTGGCCGGCGCCAGCAACGCCAACCTGACCAGCGCCACCCTCGGTGCCAGCAGCCAGGTCGGCAGCAGCATGCTTTCGGCAATGCGGCAAATGGGCGGCAGTCCCGGTTTGATGGTCGGCCTCGATCAGCGCGACGCACCGATCCTCGCGGCCAACGGCGTACCGTCCGAAGCGCGAAACCTGAATGATCCGAACGCCCGTGGCCGGCTCTGGCTGCAGGCCATCGGCGGCTACGGCAAGCTGGATGGCGAACACGGCAGCAGCGGCCTGGAACAACGTACCAAGGGCAGCGTGCTCGGCGCCGACTGGGCACTGAATCCGCAATGGCGCCTGGGTGTGCTCGGTGGCTATTCGAAGACCGATCTGGATGCCACCGGCGTCGACGGCAATGTCGAGAGCTGGCACGCCGGTGTTTATGCGCTGCATCAAAACGGTCCGCTGGCCCTGCGCCTGGGCGCGGCTTACAGCGGTCATCAGGGCGAAAGCAAGCGCACGATCGCGTTCAACGGTTTCAGCGATCGCCCCAAAGGCGATTACGACGCCGACAGCCAGCAAGCCTTCGCCGAACTCGGCTACGCCATGGGCAGCGGACGGCTCAGCGCCGAACCGTTCGCCAGCCTCGGCTACCAGCGCTATCACCGCGACCGCTATCAGGAAAAGGGCAGCGCGGCGGCCTTGCAGGTCGACAGCCAGACCCAGGACAACTTCAGCAGCACCTTCGGCCTGCGCCTGGCGCACCTCGGCTCGCTGGACAATGGCATGAGCCTGACCCCGCGAATGGCCGCCGGCTGGAAGCACACCTACGGCGATGTCAGCAGCTCGACTCGTCAGGCGTTCGTTGTTGGCGGCACTGCGTTCAACGTCGATGGGAGCTCGCTGGATCGTGACAGCCTCGTACTCGAAGCAGGACTGGATCTTGGTATTTCCGCGCGGCATACGCTGGGGCTGGGATACAGCGGCGAGATTGGCAGCAACAGTCGCAATCACGGGTTGATCGGGCAGTGGCAGATGAGTTTCTGAGATTTCGCCAATCCGGATTTCAGCGGGTGTTGTAGGTAAAGGCGTCTGGGCGATCGGGTAATCATGGCGGGTTCATTACCCGCCAGCGCCCGAACTACAAAAGCAGACGTCATCGCCTGCACACGGTTCGGAATTGCCCGGCATCGGCGCACCGGCATCGACTTTTACAGTTTGACCTCATTTCACCTGAGGCAAACGGAATGCCCATTCAATACAAATACAAGCTCCAACACCTTGTCCTGGCGGTTGCCCTGGCAATCGGTTGCGTAGAATTTTCTCTGGCAGAGCAGTCGGAGCCCGATGCGCCCGTCGTGGACGAAGTGAAACCCAAGCCTGCGCGCAAGAAGAAAGAAAAACCTGCTCCGCCGAGTCTCGCTCCAGAGCCACTGCTTGCAGAAAGTATCGCGTCGACGCCAGAAACATTTCCGGTCAGCACTGAGATTCCAGCGGCCCCCCTTCCTGCACCCGATGACATTCCCTCCGAGAAAGTCGCCACGACGCAAAGCGGCAGCGCACTCAAAGAAAGCTTGGAAAAACCAGCGCCCTTACCGGAATCGGTTCTGGCCGAAACGTCCGCAACTCAACAAACCCAAGTGGTAGACCAGCCGCCGTCAACGGATTCCCCTCTACCTCCGGGGAACGCAGCCATCGAAGCCCTGCTCGCTGCCGACGAAACTACGGCCGCTCTCGCCTACGATCAATTGTCCGGCGGCAGCAACGCCAACCTCGCCAAGGCCACATTGAGCAGCGTCACACCGGTCAGCGCCAGCCTGCTGTCGGCCATGCTTCAGCTCGACGACCAGCATGACAACCAGCCAAGCGCACCCCGCCACGCGGCCGGAAACGCCGAGAGTGGCAGGGTCTGGCTGCAGGCCCTCGGCCACAGCGGCAAACTGGATCGCGATGTGGAGCCCATGCAGCACTCCACCAAAGGACTGCTGCTCGGTGCGGACTGGCGCCTCAATGAAGAATGGCACCTGGGCTTGATGGGCGGCACCTCCGACACACGTATTGATAGCAAGGAACTGGACGGCGATCTCGACAGTTGGCACCTCGGTGCCTACGCCATGCGCCAGACCGGTCCGTTGGCACTTCGGCTCGGCGCAGCCTGGAGCAACCATGAAGGCAGTACCCGCCGCGAAGTCGCGTTCGGTCGCTTCCATGACCGACTGAAAGGCAACTACCACGCCAGCACCCAGCAAGCGTTCATCGAGTCGGGATACAACCTGGGGCGGGCCAACGTCAGCATCGAACCCTTTGTCGGTATCGGCTATCAACGCTACCAGCGTGACGGCTACACCGAGAAAGGCGGGGCGGCGGCGCTCAGGGTGGATGATCAATCCCAAGGCAACTTCAACACCACCGTCGGCCTGCGCATGGCGAACGTCAGCACACTGGATAACGGCATGCGCCTCACCCCGCGATTCAGCGTTGCCTTGAAACATGTCTCTGGCGAAATCTACACCAGCACCCGCCAACGTCTGGCCAAGGGCGGTCATGACTACACCGTTTACGGCGCCGAACTGGATCGAAACAGCCTGAAACTCGACACCGGGCTGGATCTGGCAATCTCGAACAACCACACATTGGGTGTCGGTCTGGCCGGAGAAATCGGCTCGGATAGCCTCAACCACGGCGTATCGGGGCAGTGGCGGATGGCGTTCTGAGCCCAGACGGGTTGCTGCCGCACGTTGCGGCAGCGCCTTGAAAGCAAAAAAAAGGGGAGCACATGCCCCCCCGAGGTTTAAAGCGTTGTATCGAGGCCGTTATTTCAGCCTTCGATCTCGATCAGGATTTCGCCCGGGTTGACCCGGTCGCCCTTGGCAACGTGGATGGCGGTGACCTTGCCGGCAATCGCGGCCTGGACTTCGGTCTCCATCTTCATCGCTTCGGTGATCAGTACAGCCTGGCCGGCCTTGACGGTGTCGCCTTCCTTGACCAGTACATCGACGATGTTGCCCGGCATGGTGGTGCTGACGTGCCCCGGAGCTGAAGCCTGCTTACGCTTGCTGCTGCCGCCGCCGACGAATTCGTTGAGCGGTTCGAACACCACTTCTTCCGGCATGCCGTCGATGGACAGGTAGAAGTGACGCTTGCCTTCAGCCTTGACGCCGACACCGGTGATGTCCACGCGGTAGGTTTCGCCGTGAACGTCGATGACGAACTCGGTCGGTACGCCTTCGCCGCCGGCCGAAGCCACCTTGCCCGCTTCCGGGATCGGCAGCAGCACTTCCGGGGTGAGAGTGCCGGCGGCACGTTCTTCGAGGAACTTGCGGCCGATGTCCGGGAACATGGCGAAGGTCAGCACGTCTTCTTCGGACTTGGCCAGTGCGCCGATATCGGCACGCAGCTTGGCCATTTCCGGCTTGAGCAGATCGGCCGGACGTACGTCGATCACCTCTTCGCTGCCGATGGCCTGACGACGAAGTTTTTCGTTCACGGTGCCCGGCGCCTTGCCGTAGCCGCCTTGCAGGTAAAGCTTCACTTCGTTGGTGATGGTCTTGTAACGCTCGCCGGCCAGCACGTTGAAGAACGCCTGGGTGCCAACGATCTGCGAAGTTGGGGTCACCAGCGGCGGGAAACCGAGGTCTTCACGTACTCGCGGAATCTCCGCCAGCACTTCACCCATGCGGTTCAGAGCGCCCTGCTCCTTCAACTGGTTGGCCAGGTTGGAAATCATCCCGCCCGGCACCTGGTTGACTTGAACACGGGTGTCGACGGCGGTGAATTCGCTTTCGAACTGGTGGTACTTCTTGCGCACCGCGTAGAAGTACAGGCCGATTTCCTGCAACAGCTCCAGGTTCAGACCGGTATCGAACTCGGTGCCTTTGAGCGCAGCAACCATCGATTCGGTGCCCGGGTGACTGGTGCCCGAAGCGAAACTGGAGATCGCGGTGTCGATGTGGTCGGCACCGTTTTCGATCGCCTTGAGCTGGCACATGGCTGCCAGGCCAGCGGTGTCGTGAGAATGGATGAACACTGGCAGCGACTGCTCGGCTTTCAGTGCACGCACCAGCTCACCGGTGGCGTATGGGGTCAACAGACCGGCCATGTCCTTGATCGCCACCGAGTCGCAACCCATGGCTTCCATTTGCTTGGCCTGGGCGACGAACGCGTCGATGGTGTGCACCGGGCTGGTGGTGTAGGCGATGGTGCCCTGGGCGTGTTTGCCGGCAGCCTTCACCGCTTCGATCGCCACGCGCAGGTTACGCACATCGTTCATCGCGTCGAAGATGCGGAACACGTCGATGCCGTTGACCGCGGCCTTGGCGACGAACGCCTTGACCACGTCATCGCTGTAGTGGCGGTAGCCCAGCAGGTTCTGGCCGCGCAGGAGCATTTGCAGACGGGTGTTGGGCAGCGCGGCGCGCAGTTGGCGCAGACGCTCCCACGGGTCTTCTTTCAGGAAACGCACGCAGGCGTCGAAGGTCGCGCCGCCCCAGCATTCCAGTGACCAGTAGCCGACTTTGTCGAGCTTGTCGCAGATCGGCAGCATGTCTTCGGTGCGCATGCGGGTGGCGAGCAGCGATTGGTGAGCGTCGCGCAGGATGGTATCGGTGACAAAGATCTTCTTGCTCATTCTTGTATTCCTCACAGGCCTGCGTGGGCGGCGATGGCGGCGGCGATGGCCAGGGCCAGCTCTTCGGGTTTGCGCTTGATCGAGTAGTTGGTCAGTTCAGGGTGGCTTTCAACGAAGCTGGTATTGAACTGGCCGCTACGGAATTCCGGGTTGCGCAGGATTTCCTGGTAGTACGCGGCGGTGGTCTTCACGCCTTGCAGACGCATGTCGTCGAGCGCGCGCAAACCACGGTCCATCGCCTCTTCCCAGGTCAGCGCCCAGACCACCAGTTTCAGGCACATCGAGTCGTAGAACGGCGGAATGGTGTAGCCGGTGTAGATCGCCGTGTCGGTACGCACGCCTGGTCCGCCGGGGGCGTAGTAGCGCGTGATCTTGCCGAAGCTCGGCAGGAAGTTGTTCTTCGGGTCTTCGGCGTTGATCCGGAATTGCAGGGCAAAACCGCGATGCTGAATGTCCTCCTGCTTCACCGACAGCGGCAGCCCGGAGGCGATGCGGATCTGTTCGCGGACGATGTCGATCCCGGTGATTTCTTCGGTGATGGTGTGCTCTACCTGCACCCGGGTGTTCATCTCCATGAAGTACACCTCGCCCTCGGCGAGCAAAAACTCCACGGTGCCGGCGTTCTCGTAACCCACGGCCTTGGCCGCACGCACCGACAGGTCGCCGATATAGGCGCGCTGTTCCGGGGTCAGCTGCGGGCTCGGGGCGATTTCGATCAGCTTCTGGTTGCGGCGCTGGATCGAGCAGTCGCGTTCGAACAGATGCACCACGTTGCCGAAGCTGTCGCCGAGGATCTGCGCTTCGATGTGCTTGGGATTGACGATACATTTTTCCAGGAACACTTCCGCCGAACCGAAGGCCTTGGTGGCTTCGGAAATGACGCGAGGGAAGTTCTGTTCGAGTTCTTCGCGGCTGTTGCAGCGACGGATACCGCGACCGCCACCACCGGAAGTGGCCTTGAGCATCACCGGGTAACCGATGCGGTCGCCCTCGCTCAATGCTTCCTCGATGCCCGAGACGTTGCCTTCGGTGCCCGGCGTGACCGGTACGCCGGCCTTGATCATGCTGCGGCGCGCTTCGGTCTTGTCGCCCATGCGGCGGATGACTTCCGCCGATGGGCCAATGAATTTGATACCGCGTTCGGCGCAAATGTCTGCCAGCTCGGCGTTTTCCGAGAGAAAACCGTAGCCAGGGTGCAGTGCATCACAGCCGGTTTCCACGGCCAGGTTCACCAGCTTGCGCGGGTTCAGGTAACCGGCCAGCGGCTCGGCACCAATGCTGTGGGCCTCGTCCGCACGCTTGACATGCAAGGCATGCCGGTCGGCGTCGGAATAGATCGCGACCGAGCGGATGCCCATCTCGGCGCAGGCACGCACGATTCGTACGGCAATCTCACCACGGTTGGCGATCAGGATCTTTGTTATCACTTGGAGGTTCCCTTGAGCCGGTGGCACCACGACCTGCTAGACCCAGGTCGGCACGTGACCAAATGTTTCAATCTGGTCTCGGCTCCACACTAGCGCCGCCAAGGGATTAACAAAAATGAATAAAAATTGGGTCAGGCATAAGTAAAGACTTATAGTCAGCGCATCAGCCAATGGCCAGAGTCGGTAGAAAATGCGTAAGTCCTTGATGCGTATGACATTGCGTCAATTGCAGATCTTCAACGAAGTGTGTGATTTGCGCTCCTACAGCCGCGCAGCCGAGGAAATGTCGCTCACACAACCGGCCGTCAGCCTACAGATTCGTCAGCTCGAAGAGCTGATCGGCCAGCCATTATTCGATTACGTCGGCAAAAAACTCTACATGACCGAAGCGGCCGAAGCACTTCAGCGCGCCAGCCGGGACATTTTCGGCCGCCTGGAAAACCTCGACATGCAGCTGTCGGACATGCAGGGCTCACTGCAGGGCCAGTTGAAGCTAGCGGTGGAGTCCAGCGCCAAATACTTCGTGCCGCACCTGTTCGCGGCATTCAAGCGCCAGCATCCCGAAGTAAACCTGCAACTGACGGTGGTCAACCGTGGCCAGGTCATCCGCCGGCTCTCCGACAACCGCGACGATCTGGTGATCATGTCGATGGTGCCACAGGACATGGGCCTGGAGTTCCTGCCGTTCCTCAACAATCCGATCGTCGCCGTGGCGCGTCCGGATCATCCGCTGGCACACATGGGCCCGCTGCGCTTGCAGGATCTCGAACCGTATACCTTGCTGATCCGCGAACCCGGCTCGGGCACGCGGCTGGCCTGCGAGGAGTATTTCAAAGAGAAGCGCGTGCACTTCACCCAGACCCAGGAAGTGGCGTCGGCCGAAGCCCAGCGTGAATGCGTGGTGGCGGGTCTGGGCTTGGCGCTGTTGACACGCCACGCCCTGAACCTGGAGCTGGCGACCGGCGGCCTGGTCGAGCTGCCGGTCGAAGAGTTGCCGCTGTTTCGCAGTTGGTGCCTGGTGCAAGCCAAAGCCAAACGGCTGTCACCGGTGGCGCACGCCTTCCTGGCGTTTATCCGCAGCGAACGGGTGCAGATCAGCGCGCTGGTTGAGCGCTTCGACGGGAAGCTGCCGGCGCGGCCTGCCAGTAGTTGAGTTCAATGTCCTCGGGAAAATCGCTGATTTCGCTCTGAAGCTGGCGAAGTTCGAAGCGATCTTCGATGGCGCGGCGAAATTCCATTCGGCGCTGGTCTTCCTGCTGACGACGGGTTTTCGCGGCGCTGTTACGTTCTTCGTAGGGCTGAGCCATTTCGAGTCTCCCAAGGCGAGTACGGGAGTTTCACGATAGGCGCGGGGGATGACGATTTGGCTGCGTCGGGGTTACAGGCAGATGAAGATTGCCGTCACCCCAAGACAATCAGTCGTCCAGCGCTTTCACCGATTTTGGCGACAGCCGCAAGCTGCGCAGGCTGCGCTTGACGCTCTTGAGATGGTTGACCAGGCTCGGCCCGCGCGCCATGGCCACACCCATCGCGAGCACGTCGATCACCACGAGGTGGGCGATGCGCGAGGTCAGCGGCGTATAGATTTCGGTGTCTTCATGAACATCGATCGCCAGGTTGACGGTCGACAGTTCGGCCAGCGGAGTCTGACTCGGGCACAACGTGATCAGCGACGCACCGCTCTCGCGAACGAGGTTGGCGGTAATCAGCAGGTCTTTGGAGCGGCCGGACTGGGAAATGCAGATCGCCACATCGGTGGGCTTCAGCGTCACCGCCGACATCGCCTGCATGTGCGGATCGGAATACGCCGCAGCGGTCAGTAGCAGACGGAAAAACTTGTGCTGCGCATCCGCCGCCACCGCGCCCGACGCACCAAAACCATAGAACTCGACGCGCTGGGCCTGGGACATCAGCGTCACCGCCCGTTGCAGCTCCAGAGGGTCGAGCTTCTCGCGAACCTCCATCAGCGTGTGCAAGGTGGTGTCGAAGATTTTCAGGCTGTAGTCGGCGACGGAGTCGTCTTCATGGATCGCGAACTGACCGAAGCTGGCGCCGGCCGCGAGGCTTTGCGCGAGCTTGAGTTTCAGATCCTGGAAACCGGAGCAACCGATGGCCCGGCAGAAGCGCACGATGGTCGGCTCGCTGATGCCGACGCTGTGGGCCAGGTCGGCCATGGAACTGTGCATCACTGCCGCAGGGTCAAGCAGCACGTGGTCGGCGACCTTGAGCTCCGACTTGCGTAACAGGTGACGTGACTGGGCGATGTGTTGCAGCAGATTCAAGGGGCTGGACTCTTGTTATGGAAAGATGTGCTTTGGCCAGATGCCAGGGATGTAGCAAGCTTGTAGTTATACTACATGAATCGGCTTTTTGCCTGCTCATTGCGTAACTGGATCCCCCCGGATCAGGCGACATGCGCTGCATGTAGCCCTTTACAGCGGTTTTTCCTGCTCATGCAACAACGCGGCAAGACTGACTGCCTCCACCGGACGGCTGATCAGATAGCCCTGCACTTCGTCGCAGCCTTCAGCTTTCAGAAACGCCAGTTGCTCGGAACGCTCGACACCTTCAGCGACAACTTTCAGTGACAACCCGTGAGCCATCGCAATGATCGCCCGGGTGATCGCCGCATCCTCGCTGCCCTCGCCCAACCCGCGAATAAAGGCCTGATCGATCTTCACGTAGTCCACCGGAATCCGTTTCAGATAACTCAGCGATGAATAGCCGGTGCCGAAATCATCGATCGCCAGTTTCACCCCCAGATCCCGTAGTTGCTGGAACGTGGCGATGATGTGTTCGACGCTGTCGAGCAGCTGGCTTTCGGTCAGTTCCAGTTCGAGGTAGTGCGGTGCCAGACCGGTTTCTTCCAGCACCTGGCGCACCAGGCTGACCAGTTTGCCCTGACGCAGTTGATGCACCGACAGATTCACCGAAACCCGGATCGGCGTAAGCCCCTGGCGTTGCCATTCGCACGCCTGCCAACAGGCCTGGCGCAGCACGAACTCACCGATCGGCCCGATCAGCCCCGTCTCTTCGGCCAGACCGATGAAGTCCCCCGGCGGCACCCGGCCCATGGTCGGGTGATCCCAACGCACCAGCGCTTCTGCCGCGTTGAGACGGCCGGTCGCCAGGCACAGTTTCGGTTGATAGAAGACATTGAGCTGCTTGTCCTCGATGGCTTTGCGCAGCTGGTTTTCCAGTTGCAGGCGTTCCAGCGTACTGGCCTGCAGGCTGTCGGTGTAGAACTGGAAGTTGTTGCCGCCCAGGTGCTTGGCATGTTGCATGGCCATGTTCGACTGGCTGACCAGCGCAGAAATCTCCCGGGCGTTGTCCGGCAGCATGCTGATGCCCATCGAGGCGCTGACCACCAGCTCATGCCCTTCCACGGTCAACGGCAGGCGCAGCTTGCTCGACAGTCGCGTGGCGACCCGCGCCAGGCTCGACAGGTTGCCGTAGGCGTCGAACAGTACCGCGAACTCATCGCCGGACAGCCGGGCAATGGTGTCGGCCTCCGGCAGCGCGTTGACCAGACGCCGAGACATCTTTTGCAGCAACTGGTCGGCGATCTCGTGGCCGAGGCTGTCGTTGAGCAGCTTGAAGCGATCCAGATTGATGTGCAGCAGCGCCAGACTCCGGCGCCCGCCCTGCCGCACGCGCTGATGAGCTTCGTGCAGGCGTTCGCGGAACAGCGAGCGATTGGCAAGGCCAGTGAGCTCGTCGTAGTGGGTCAGGTAGCGCATGCGCTCTTCGGATTCGCGGCGCGCCGACAGATCGGCGAAGAAACCGACGATATGGCTCACATTTCCCCGATTGTCGCGCACGGCATTCAGTTGCAGCCACTGCGGATACAGCTCGCCGTTCTTGCGGGTTTCCACCAGTTCGCCTTGCCAACTTCCGTGCTGCTCCAACGCGTGACGGATCGCGACGTAGTGCCGACGGGCGTCGCGACTGCAAGGCAATTCGACGACGTTGCGCCCGAGCATGTCGTCGATTTCATAGCCGGTGACCCGACTGAAGGCCTGATTGATGGCGATCAGCGAATAATTCGGGTCAAGGATCACGATGCCTTCGCTGGCCGCTTCGAACACCGTCGCCGCCAATTGCTGCTGGGCTTCCAGGCTTTTGCTGACGCTGATGTCGCGACGGGTGCCGACCATGCGGATGACCCGCCCGTTCTCGTCGCGCTCCACTGCACGCCCACGGTCTTCGATCCAGACCCAGTGGCCGTCGCCATGGCGCACGCGGTACTCGATCTGATAGTCCTCGGTGCGCCCCTTCAAGTGCTCGATCAACGCGCGCTTGAGCGGCGGCACATCTTCCGGGTGCAGCCTTGGCCGCAGATGCCTGAGCAGTCCGGTGACGTATTCCGGATCAATACCGAACAGTTCCTGAATCTGCGTGTGGTGAACTTCGTCGGTCTGCAGGTTCCAGTCCCACAGCCCCAGCTCACTGGCCTTCAATGCCAAAGCCAGACGCGCCTCGCTTTTGCTCAGGGCCTGGTTGGCGACGTCCAGTTCCCGGCTGCGCTGGGCGACCCGGTCTTCCAGCTCGACCTGGGCTTCGCGCAGTTTGCCCTCGGCGCAGCGCCGGTGCTCGATTTCCTTCGCCAGCTCCTGATTGAGCTGTTCGCTGCGGGCTTGCGCTTGTTGCAGGTGTTCGATCAGGTGCTGGTTCTGGAAGCGCCGCAGCAAACCGCGATCAATCAGCCGATTGACCTGCCACGCCACCACGCTCAGGGAGCCCAGCAGGATCAGTCCGAGCCAGCCCCAGCCCCGCGCCTGCTCGTCGCCGCCCCAGAACAGATAACCGATGGCCGGCAGCAGGCACGGCAAGGTAAAGGAGAGAAAGGCCGGAATGCTCACGGCGTAAGCCACGCTGGCCGACAGGGTCGCGGCGCCGATCAGGCCGAACACCCAGGCCTGCTGCATGAAATTGTCGGCGGGGACCAGGGCGATGCCGGCGCCGGCCAGGGTCAGGCCGGTCATGGTCGAGCCGAGCAGGAACATCCGCCCCCAGATCGGCTGGGCCTGGCGATCGGGAATCGCCGAATCGAACGCGGCGACCTGAATCACCCGCAACGCTACCAGCGACAACAGCCACACCAGCCAGACGCTGACCACAAAATACCGCTGCGGGCTCCAGAGCAGACCGGCGCAGACCAGACCATTGATCAACATGAACAGGGTAGGCAACAGCGAACCCTGATAAAGAAGGCGTGTGCGCTCGACCGCCATCTGGGTGGCGTAAAGCTTGCGGATTACCCGGGGTTCCACAGAGGGGCCCGACAGGTCGAAGCTGAGGGTCATAGGCAACGTTCTTGTTCTTATAAGTGTGAGCATGCGCCCGGAAACGTGGACGGAGCATACACAAGCCGAACCACTTGCCAAACTGCCCCAGATCATAATTTCACCGAAACTTTTTCGCGGCTCGCCACCCTCCAAAGCCCCGACGCCAGGCGGGCCAGCGTCTGTAGCCGGTGACCGACCGGTCGTCACGGGCAGCACTTTCATCGGCTAATGCAAAGCTCGGTTTGCCCGGGCCTGCGGCGCACCCTAGAATGCCCCGATGCGCGATGATCTCTCCCTTCTGCTGAACTCCCTCAACGATGCCCAACGCCAGGCCGTAGCGGCCCCCGTTGGCCGTCAATTGGTCCTGGCCGGTGCCGGCTCCGGCAAAACCCGAGTGCTGGTGCACCGTATCGCCTGGTTGATCCAGGTCGAAAACGCCTCGCCCCACTCGATTCTGTCGGTGACCTTCACCAACAAGGCCGCTGCCGAGATGCGTCACCGCATCGAGCAATTGCTGGGCATCAACCCGGCCGGCATGTGGGTCGGCACCTTCCACGGCCTGGCGCACCGCCTGTTGCGGGCGCACTGGCAGGAAGCCGGGCTGAGCCAGACTTTCCAGATTCTCGACAGCGACGACCAGCAACGCCTGGTCAAGCGGGTGATCCGCGAGCTGGGGCTGGACGAGCAACGCTGGCCGGCCCGTCAGGCCCAGTGGTTCATCAACGGGCAGAAAGACGAAGGTCTGCGTCCGCAACACATTCAAGCCAGCGGCGATCTGTTCCTGGCCACCATGCGCGGCATTTATGAAGCGTACGAGGCCGCATGCCAGCGTGCCGGCGTCATCGATTTCTCCGAACTGCTGCTGCGCGCCCTCGACCTGTGGCGCGACCACCCGGGCCTGCTGGCGCACTATCAGAAGCGCTTCCGGCACATTCTGGTGGACGAATTCCAGGACACCAACGCCGTGCAGTACGCCTGGTTGCGTCTGCTGGGCAAGGGCGGCGACAGCCTGATGGTGGTCGGCGACGACGACCAGTCGATCTACGGCTGGCGCGGCGCGAAAATCGAGAACATCCACCAGTATTCTTCGGACTTCCCGGATTCGGTGACCATCCGTCTGGAGCAGAACTACCGCTCCACGGCCGGCATCCTCAAGGCCGCCAACGCCCTGATCGCCAACAACACCGGGCGTCTGGGCAAAGAGCTGTGGACCGATGGCGGCGATGGCGAAGCGATCAATCTTTACGCCGCCTTCAACGAACACGATGAAGCACGCTACGTTGTCGAAACCATCGAAAGCGCGCTGAAAACCGGCCTGGCTCGCAGCGATATCGCGATTCTCTACCGCTCCAACGCCCAATCGCGCGTTCTGGAAGAAGCCTTGCTGCGTGAACGCATTCCGTACCGCATCTATGGCGGCCAGCGCTTCTTCGAGCGGGCGGAAATCAAGAACGCCATGGCTTACCTGCGCTTGCTGGAAGGTCGCGGCAACGATGCGGCCCTGGAACGGGTGATCAACGTTCCGGCGCGCGGCATCGGCGAGAAAACTGTCGAAGCGATTCGCGACCATGCACGCCACAGCGATGTCTCGATGTGGGAAGCCATGCGTCAGCTGGTGGCCAACAAAGGCTTGACCGGTCGTGCGGCCGGTGCTCTCGGTGCGTTTATCGAGCTGATCGAGAACCTCGCCGCCAAGTGCGCCGAGACGCCGTTGCACCTGATGACCCAGACCGTCATCGAGCAATCCGGACTGATCGCCTACCACGAAGCGGAAAAAGGCGAGAAAGGCCAGGCCCGGGTGGAAAACCTTGAGGAATTGGTCAGTGCCGCGCGCAACTTCGAGAACACCGAAGAAGACGAAGAGCTGACGCCGCTGGCGGCATTTCTCGGCCACGCTTCACTGGAGGCCGGTGACACCCAGGCCGACGAACACGAAGACAGCATTCAGTTGATGACCCTGCACAGCGCCAAGGGCCTGGAATTCCCTTACGTGTTCCTGGTGGGCATGGAAGAAGGCCTGTTCCCGCACAAGATGAGCCTGGAAGAACCGGGGCGCCTTGAGGAGGAGCGGCGACTGGCCTATGTCGGCATTACCCGGGCGATGCAGAATCTGGTGATGACCTATGCTGAAACCCGACGCCTGTACGGCAGCGAAACCTATAACAAGGTGTCGCGTTTCGTACGGGAAGTACCGAAAGGCCTGATTCAGGAAGTACGCCTGTCCAACAGCGTCAGCCGACCGTTCGGCGGCAACCAGTCGATGGGCGGCAGCAACCTGTTCAGCGGCAGCGAGATACCGGAAACCGGCCTGAGCCTCGGGCAGGCTGTCCGTCACTCGATCTTCGGCGACGGCGTGATTCTCAACTTCGAAGGCGCCGGCGCCCAGGCCCGGGTGCAGGTGAATTTCGCCGAAGGCAGCAAGTGGCTGATGCTCGGGTACGCGAAGCTGGAAGCCATATAAGTCACCGTCCGTTCCCGCGCCCGGCGCGGGAGCGAACACTGGAGGCAACGTCGATGGGCACTGGCTTCTTTTCCTCCTGGACATTCTGGGCCCTGCTCTCGGCCACCTTCGCCGCACTGACGGCCATCTTCGCCAAGATCGGCATCGAAAACGTTAACTCCGACTTCGCCACCCTCCTGCGCACAATCGTCGTATTGGTCAGTCTGGCCTTGATTTTGTACGCCACGGGCCAATATCAGTCCTTGGGATCGATCTCCGCCAAGAGCTATCTGTTCCTGCTGTTGTCTGGCCTGGGCACCGGCGCTTCGTGGCTGTGCTACTTCCGCGCGTTGAAAGTCGGCCCGGCGTCGCTGGTCGCCCCGGTGGACAAGCTCAGCGTGGTCTTCGTGGCGGTGCTCGGTGTGATCCTGCTGGGCGAGAAACTCGACCTGCGCCAGTGGGGCGGCATCGGCCTGATCACCGCCGGTGTGGTGATGCTCGCCTTGCGGCGCTGATCCATTTCCTGCTGAACCTATCGCCTTTTCCTACAGACAAAAGCACATGCCCTTATTGCCCCGACCGAGCTGAACGTAACCTGTCAGGCAAAAGCCCGAAACACTCTCTCGCTAGCCAGTAACACTTCAGCTGTGCAACATGGCGCGCGTGTCTCCACAAACGGGAATTCCCTTTATGAAACGTTTTCTTAGCATCGCCATGGCGTTGTGCATCGGCCTGACGATGAGCCTCGACGCCAACGCCAAGCGCTTTGGTGGTGGCAAAAGCGCCGGCGCTGCGCCGACGCACCAGACCAGCCAGATGGCTCCTTCTTCCCCAGGCATGGGCGGCGCTGCGGCGACCGCTGGTGCTGCCGGTGCCGCGGGCGCTGCGGCCAAGGCCGGCGGTGCTTCGAAATGGCTCGGCCCTCTGGCCGGCATCGCGGCCGGTGGCCTGCTCGCTTCCATGTTCATGGGCGGCGGCTTCGAAGGCATGCAGTTCTTCGACATCCTGATCATGGCCGTGATCGCGTTCGTGATCTTCCGCTTCATCGCCGCCCGTCGCCGCAAGCAGCAGGAGCAGTTCGCTCCGGCCGGCGCGCCGATGCAGCGTGAAGTGTTCGAACAGAAACCGGCAGCCATGGGTTCGATCTTCGGTGGTTCGGCCGCGCCTGCTGCCGCCCGTCCGGTGATCAACGCGCCGGCCTGGTTCAACGAACAGCGCTTCCTCGAAGCCGCCCGCAGCCACTTCCAGGCGCTGCAGCAGCACTGGGATGCCAACGAAATGGACAAGATCGCCGAGTTCGTGACCCCGCAAATGTTCGAGTTCCTCAAGCGCGAGCGCGCGGAACTGGGTGATGCCTTCCAGTCCACCTACATCGACAACCTCCAGGTGCAACTGGATGGTGTGGATGACCGTGCCGACAAGACCATCGCCACCCTGACCTTCAGCGGCGTGTCGAAAACCTCGCGTTTCGACCAGCAGGGCGAAGTGTTCAGCGAAAGCTGGAACATGGAACGTCCACAGGGTGACAACCAGCCTTGGCTGGTCGCCGGTATCCGTCAGAACGGCTGATCACCTGCGACGCTTTATCCGCTGCAATAAAAACCCCGGCCTTGGCCGGGGTTTTCTATTTCGCGGTTGCATCTATAGCGAGCTACTGTATAAACCGGCCCATATAAACCGCGCCATTCAAGCAAGAGGATCCCGGACGTGGAAGAAATCATCGAACAACTGCGCGAAGCCAACGAACCCGTACCGGTTCCTTTGGAGTTGCCCGACGAAGACCAGTTGGTGGAAATCGAAGAAGAACTCTTCATCAACATCCCGTTCGTCTTCAAGGAGTTTCTGCTGACCGTCAGCGACGTGGTTTACGGCAGCCTGGAGCCGGTAACCGTTACCGACCCGCAATCCCACACCTACCTGCCGGACGTCGCTGCCAATGCCTGGGATGCCGGCGTGCCGCGCGACCTGATCCCGATCTGCCAGGACGGCGACGACTACTACTGCGTCGAAGAAGACGGCACCGTGGTGCTGTGGTCGGGCGAAGAAGAGCTGATCACCGAAGAGTCCTGGGAGTCGGTCTGGCACTGGGCACGGGACGTCTGGCTGGAAAGCTGACACGCCCCGCCTCGATGGGTGGTCAGTGCCCCGACGGCTCCTTGTGGTTGTCGAGGGTTTCCAGCAAGGCCACCTGCATCCGCGTGTGCACCCGGATGAACCAGCGCCAGAGTAGCGCTGCCACGGCGGCCGCGACCACGGCAATCAGCACCAGCAGCTTGTTGGTCGGCAAGATACTGGCCGACAAGGCTGCCAGCAGCAGGAAGATCACCAGCAGCGAGATGATCGGGATCACTTCGGCGATCACCCGGCGCACTCGCTGCGTGTGACGCCCGGCCATTTCCGGCTTCACGCCCATCTCCGCCAGCAGCATCGACAGGGCCTTGAGCTTGCGATAGGCCGCGATCAGGAACGGCAACGACACCAGCAACGCCCCACCCCAGATCAACGCCTTCTGCCAGCTTGGATCGCTGATCCAGTCCTGCATCCAGATCGAAAGACGTCCGGCAAAGAAAGCGCCGGCAAAGAAGATCGCGATCACCAGCGCCAGATTGACCCCGACCTGCAGCAGGATTCGCCGGATCATCGAGGCCAGCATCGCGCCCTCACCCTGGGGCTGGATGCTGCGCAGCCATTCGCCGTACATCCCGAACACTCGACCGAGGCGCTGCGGCATGGCAGCGGACAGCTTGATCGACAGCGGATCGGCAGCCCGGATCAGGTACGGCGTCAGTAACGTGGTAATCACCGAAACCGCCACGGCCACCGGATACAGGAAGTTGCTGGTGACCTGCAGGGTCATGCCCAGCGCCGCGATGATGAAGGAGAATTCGCCAATCTGCGAAAGCCCCATCCCGACCCGCAGTGAGGTGCGTCCGTCATTCCCCGCGATAAAGGCACCCAGACCGCAGGACAGCATCTTGCCTAGCACTACGGCGACAGTGATTACCGCAATCGGCCACGCGTATTGCAGAAGGATCATCGGATCGAGCATCAGGCCGATGGCGACGAAGAAGATTGCGCTGAACAGGTCGCGAACCGGCTCGATCAGGCGCTCGATTTTCAGCAGTTGCCGCGACTCGGCCATGATCGCGCCGATCAGGAACGCGCCGAGCACCATGCTGTACTCAAGTTTGACCACCAGCAGGCAGAAGCCGAAACACAGGCCCAGCACGGTGATCAGCAGCATCTCGTTGCTTTCGAATTTCGCCACATAGGCCAACAGTCGCGGCACCAGCAGAATGCCGACCACCAGGGCGACGATCATGAACAGCGAGAGCTTGCCGACCGTGGAAAACACTTCGCCGGAACTCACCGTGCCACTGACTGCGATGCTCGACAGCAAGGCGATGATACCGATACCGAGAATGTCCTCGACGATCAGCACGCCAAAGATCAGCTGCGCAAAGCGCTCGTTTTTCATCCTCAGGTCGTTGAGCGCCTTGACGATGATGGTGGTCGAGGAAATCGCCAGGATCGCGCCGAGGAACAGCGAATCCATGGTGTTCCAGTCGAACCAGCGGCCGATTTCGTAGCCGATCCAGATCATCAGGACAATTTCGAGGAACGCTGCGATGAAGGCCGTGGCGCCAACCTTGAACAGCTTGCGCAGGCTGAACTCCAGACCCAGGCAGAACATCAGGAAAATCACCCCCAGCTCGGCGAGTGTCTTGATGGTTTCTTCGTCGTGGATCAGGCCGAACGGCGGCGTGTGGGGGCCGATGATGAAACCGGCGACGATGTAGCCGAGCACTACCGGCTGCTTGAAGCGGTGGAACAGCACGGTCACCACACCTGCGACCAGCATGATCACCGCCAGATCCTGAATAAAGCTGATGGCATGCATGGTGTGGGCTCCTTGAATGACGAGGCTCACGCAGGCATGGGAAATGTCTGGGCGAGCTGAGTAAAAATCCGCTTTGGGTGTAGGAATCGCCCTTGGGGCGGCGCTTTTGCAGGGTAACACCGCGACTTCCGGCTGAAAGGCGGTGCAATATATGGAAACAGATCGCTTCGGGCGTGACGGCGACCAGTTGCCTGGCGTCCCGATATCGGTGCTTTTGAAAAGCGACCAGGCACCCGCAGAGGTGTTTCTTCCAGCAACCCTGCCTTGACCCGTGAGAACGTTATGGAACCCGGAAACGCCCAGCTGTCGATGACGGTACTGATGACCCCTGACATGGCCAACTTCTCTGGCAATGTCCACGGCGGCACCCTGCTCAAATACCTCGACGAAGTGGCCTATGCCTGTGCCAGCCGCTATGCCGGCCGCTACGTGGTGACCTTGTCGGTGGATCAGGTGATTTTCCGCGAGCCGATCCATGTCGGCGAACTCGTGACCTTCCTCGCGTCGGTCAACTACACCGGCAACACCTCGATGGAAGTCGGCATCAAAGTGGTGACCGAAAACATCCGCGAGCGCTCGGTGCGCCACACCAACAGCTGCTTCTTCACCATGGTCGCGGTGGACGATAAGCGCAAACCCGCCGCCGTACCGCCGCTGCAACCGCAAAACAGCGAAGACAAGCGCCGCTACATGCAGGCGCAGCAACGCCGGCAGATCCGTCAGGAGCTGGAAAAGCGCTATCAGGAAATCAAGGGCGACGCCTGATCAGCCCTTGGATCTATGGCGCTCTGTAGATAGCTTTAGCGAGGAACCCCGCTCCCACATTTGGAATGCGTTGTTCCTGTGGGAGCGGGCTTGCTCGCGAATGGGGGCAGCTCGGTATTACAGACTGATCGGCGTGGCCTCGAACTTCACCCGCGGATGCGCAATCCGGTCCTGCGCTCGCACCAGCTGCAGCTCGTAACTGGCGCAGGCCTGGGTTTCCAGCAGCACTTCATGCACCGCCGCCGCGGTGAATTCAAACGCCGCCACCAGGCTGTCGCCGAGCAGTACCCGCGCCAGGAACAGGCCGGACGTCAGGTCGCCCACACCGACCGGCTGACGCGGGAATGCGAGCAGCGGACGCCGCAGATGCCAGCTGCCCTCGGCCGTCACCAGCAACATTTCAAAGCCATCCGCCGGTTTGCCCGGATAATCCAGATGTTTGACCAGTACCGCTTTCGGCCCACGTGCCAACAGAGCCCGCGCCATCGCCAGGCAATCGAACAGCGACTGCGGTTTGCGTCCGGAAAAGCTGTCCAGCTCCAACTGGTTCGGGCACATGAAATCCGCAACGGCAGCGGCTTCTTCCAGCAGGAAGTCACTGACCTCGGCGGGAACGCTGCAACCCTTTTCCGGATGCCCCATTACCGGGTCGCACAGATAAAGGGCTTTCGGGTTGACCGCCTTGATCCGCTCGATGCCACTGAGAATCGCCCGGCCCTGCGCCGCGCTACCGAGATAACCTGACAGCACCGCATCGCAATTGCCCAGCTCACCGATAGCGGCGATGCCTTCGACCAGTTCGGGGATCCGGTGCGGCGCCAGCACTTCTCCGGCCCACTGGCCGTACTGCGTGTGGTTGGAGAACTGCACCGTATTGAGCGGCCAGACATTCACCCCGACCCGCTGAATCGGAAAAACCGCAGCGCTGTTGCCGGCGTGGCCGAACACCACATGGGACTGGATGGCGAGCAGATGAGGCGTACGTTTCATTCGGGTTTTTCCGTAAAACGATTGAAATTCAAGCCGCGCAGTATGCGACGAAACGCAGCCTGTACGACAGACCGGCGACGCAGTTAAGCTGACGCCATCATTTGGAGTTTCGTGTTGATGCTCACCCTGGAAAACATTTTCGTGCTGATGCTGTTCGCCGTCGCCGGTGCGTGGCTCTGGCACAACCACGGCTTGCGCGAGCGGGCGCTGGAGCGGGTCAAACAGCATTGCGCGAATGTCGGCGTCGAGTTGCTCGACGGTAACGTGGCGCTGAAGAAGATCGGCCTGATCAAGGACGCCAGCGGTCGGCGACGCCTGGCCCGGGTCTACAATTTCGAATTTACCGTGACCGGCGAAACCCGACACAACGGCACCATCACTCAATTCGGCGCACACAGCGCGCAGATTGAACTGGCGCCCTACCCGGCACCGTTCGATGACACACCGCCTGTAGTGGAAGTGACCAAGCCGCGTGGTGAAGTGATCGAGCTGAGCCAGTGGCGTCAGGAACACACCAAGTGGAAGCCTTGAATCAGCCTGTCTGAAGCCGACACTTGGCCAGACCGGCCTGTAATTCACCGACCGCTTGCGGTTCGTCAAAAATCAGCTCGATCCGGGAATCCTTGCGCCATTCACTGGGCAGCCAGCTAAGCTCGGCATTGTCCAGCGCATTGGCTGACTGCCAGCCGTCCAGACTGTGAATCACCAGTTTGGCCCGCCGCCAGTTCAGGCTTTTCAGCCATTGGGTTATCCCCGACACATCGAATACCTGGCTCGGATGCCAGCGCCAACCGATGCTCCAGCCACTCTCCTGCGCCTGACTCAGGCAGATCGGCAATGCCGGATCGCTCCAGATGGCCGGCATCTGCGCCAGCCCTTGGGGGACGATCAACTTATCCACACCGGCCTGCGCCTGTACGGCCAGCCCCGGCAGCTCGCTGAGCGACAACATCGCCTGTTGCGTCCAGATCAGTCGGACAGGCGGCAACTGTCGAATGATTCGCTCACGCGCGGGCTCGTCGAGGTTTTCTGCCTTGTTCAACAGCAGCAAGCCTGCACTGGACAAGGTTTCCTGCTGCGCGTCCGGCAGCGGTTTGCCCGCGGCGAGGGCCTGGGCGTCCAGCACCAGCACGCAAGGTTGTACGGCGAGTACGCCTTGCCACGGCGCCTCGTTCAGTTGCTTCAGCAACTGCGCCGGATGCCCGAGCCCCGAGGGCTCAATGAACAGGCGATCCGGCTGCGCCTTGCGCAACAAACGCCCCAGACCGATCTGGAACGGCGCACCGTTCACGCAACACAAACAGCCCCCGGCCACTTCGCCCAGTGCGATACCATCGGCGTCGCAGGTCAACAGCGCAGCGTCGAGCCCGATCTGGCCGAACTCGTTGATCAGCACCGCCCAGCGCTCGCCCGCCGGGCGCTGCACCATGAGCTGGCGGATCAGGCTGGTCTTGCCCGCGCCCAAGGGGCCGGCGATGACGTGGGTGGGAATGTTCTGCAACATGATCAAGGTTTCTGGAGGCCAAAGATGCGGTGGATGGGATGGTCGTTGCTGCTGACGCTGGTATCTGGCCAGGCATTGGCACAGGCCTGCGTGGTGCACAGCCAGGCGGAGCGGCTCGACGTGAAGGTCTGCCAGCAGAACCGCAACATCCCGGAAAAACTGTTCAGCGACGGCTTCTGCCAGCCGACCCTGGCCGGGCAGAAAGTCGAGGTTCAATACGTCGACCAGTGCCCCGCCGGCGCGTTCGGCGTGTGCAGCAACGCGCAAGTCGCCAATATGCCTTATCGCCAAGATATCCACTATTACGGTGTGGCCACCGATGCGGCGTATTTGCAGCCCTATTGCGAGGCTCAGAGCCAGGGGAAATGGCTCAAGCCCTGAGGCGCTATCCGAGCCAGTCGAGGGTCAGCATCAGCCGCCGCTCACCCGGCGCCGGTTGCGGCGAGCGATGGATCAGCCCGAAACCTTCGTTGCCGTGCCATTTTTCGCCCTTGAGCAACGCCACTTCGCCCCGATTCAATTGCTGAATCCGTGAAGTTTCCTGCGGCTCGGCTTGCGGCTGTCCCAGTTGCCGACGGTCCATTTCCCCTTCCTTGAGCCATTCGCTGCCAACGCCTGAATAGGTCGTGATCAACCGCACCGGCACATGATCGACGTGAAAACGCGGACACATCGCCTTGTCCAGCACACGCAGGCGCAAGCCGATCCGCCGCGCGCCGAGCAAGCAGGCGAAGGCACTGACCAGCCATTTCAAGTCGGTGATAAACCCTTCGTAGCCTTCCAGATCGCGAAAGCCGCTGGCCAGTCCCGTGAGATCCGGTTCTGCGTCTTCGTCCGGCAATTCCAGGCACAGCGCCTCGGCATAAGGCTCGTTCAGAGACAACAACAAGTCAGCGAACTCGGCAATGTGCAGCGGAAGCTGGCGCTGCCAGACCGCGAGGTTGATCTCGTCGTCGAGAATGTTCGCCAGTGCCTGCGGGGTCTGGCCGAAAGACTGATGACGAATGCTGCCTGGCAGCGATTTCAGGGCGAGCATCAGGCGACCTCGTCGTGCCAGGAGCCAAACGGATCGCGTAGTTGTAGCCAGCCTTGAGTACCGAGCGCCATTTCCGCATCGGTCAGCAGGCAATCATCCAGTTCCGACGCTAGCTGTGCGAAATCGATGTTCTGCCCGATAAACACCAGTTCCTGACGACAATCGCCTACGCTGGCGATCCAGTTTTCCATGATCGCGGCGGTACTTTCCTGATCCTGCGGCCACTGTTCTTTCGGTACGAAGCGCCACCAGCGCCCGGCGAAACCGTGGCGCATCAGGCCACCTGCCTGAGACCAGCTACCGGCGTCGGTGGGTTTGCTGGCCAGCCAGAAGAAGCCTTTGGAGCGCAGCAATTTGCCGTTTACCCAGGGGCGATCAATGAAGTCGAAGAAACGCTGCGGATGAAAGGGCCGGCGTGCCCGATAAGCCGTGGAGGCGATGCCGTACTCCTCGGTTTCCGGCACATGTTCCCCACGTAGTTCCTGCAGCCAGCCCGGGGCCTGGGCGGCTTTTTCGAAGTCGAAACGACCGGTATTGAGAATTTTCTCCAGCGGTACCTCACCCATGACCATCGGAATGATCTCGGCCTGAGCGTTGAGACGTCTGAGAATGGCCATCAGCTCTTCCCGCTCGCGGCTGCTGATCAGGTCGATCTTGCTGATCAACAGGACGTCGGCGAACTCGATCTGTTCGATCAGCAGATCGGTGATCGAACGCTCATCTTCTTCACCAAGAAATTCGCCACGAGAGGCGAGGTATTCCGCGGCCTGGTAGTCCGGCAGGAAATTCATACCGTCGACTACAGTAACCATAGTGTCGAGGCGAGCGATGTCGGCGAGGCTTTGCCCCTGCTCATCACGGAAGGTGAATGTCTCGGCCACGGGTAACGGCTCGGAGATTCCCGTGGACTCGATCAGCAGGTAATCGAAGCGCCCTTCACGGGCCAGTTGACTGACTTCTTCAAGCAGGTCTTCGCGTAACGTACAGCAGATACAGCCGTTGCTCATTTCCACGAGCTTCTCTTCGGCACGGTTCAGGCTGACATCACGCTGGACTTCGCTGCCATCGATGTTGATCTCGCTCATATCATTGACGATAACAGCGACGCGCAGATCGTCTCTGTTACGTAGTACGTAATTCAAAAGTGTACTTTTTCCGGCACCGAGAAAGCCGGACAAAACGGTCACGGGAAGTCGGGAAGACATTGGATAAACCTCATCAGACGGTCGCTAAACAGCGCTGGAGGCTCTCGGGGCGCGCGTTCTTGGGCTTCGATGGGATCACCAGGGAAGCGGACGCTTGAAATGGGAGCCGCGGAAAGCCATGTCCAAATAATGTTATAGTATAACAACAAAGCCAATCCACTCTCTTCTTGCCCAAAGTGACAAAGGGCGGGAAGCTGCAAGCAGTTCGTCGCCGAGTGACATCATGAAAACCGCGCTGAAATATTCGTTCATTTGCCTGGCATTGCTGATGCTGAATGCAGAAGCACAAGTGCCGGGGCTCGCCAATTGCACGCGCAGCGCGAACTTGTTGGCGTGCATCGATGGCAACGGCAACGCCTACAGCGTCAACACCGTCGGCAGCACGATTTACCTGCGCGGATTCGAGAAAGCGGGAAACCGCTACTGGGCACAAACCAACAGCCGCTATGGCCAGCTGACGTTCTTCACCGGCATCGCATCTGATGGAGAAGCCTGGGTTGGTTACAACCGCCGCGTGGGCTGGACGACGATCAATCGGTTCTCCAGCTCAGGCGGCAGCAGTGCGAAGTTCACCTGCAGCCGGATCAACGGCTGCTAAACCCGCGATCCTTTCTGCTCTTGCTGCCAGGCCATGTAGCTGTCGACAGGCGGATTCTTCTGGAAATAACGCTGCAAGCCCTCAAACAAACCGTCTGCCACGGCCTGCTGATGACGCGCGGTTACCAGACGCTGACTGTCCCGCGGGTTGGAAATGAACCCGGTTTCCACCAGGATCGACGGCACATCCGGCGACTTCAGAACGGCAAATCCAGCCTGTTCCACGCGCTTTTGATGCAGCGTGGTGATGCCGGCCAGACTGCCCAGCACTGTGCTTCCGAGTTGCAAACTGGCGGCGATGGTTGCGTTCATCGACATGTCGAGGATCACGCCAGCGAGCATCGGGTCCTTGTCCTTGAGATTGAGCAGGCTGGTTGCACCGAGCAGATCCACACCGTTCTCACGCTGCGCCATGAACCGCGCGGTGGCGGAAGTAGCGCCGCCTTCGGACAAGCAATACACCGACGCCCCGGAAGCCGTCAGACGCGGCGCAGCATCGGCGTGCACCGAGATGAACATATCAGCCTTATGCCGACGCGCGATCTCCACGCGCTTACGTAACGGGACGAAGAAATCGTCGTTACGAACCAGCCTCACATCAAAGCCTTTCTCTCGCTTAAGCCGACGTGCCAGCAGTTGTGCAATGGACAAAACCACATCCTTTTCGCGCTCGCCTTTGGCGCCGATTGCACCCGGATCTTTCCCGCCATGACCTGGGTCGACCACCACCATGATGTCGCGCTTGGGGTGAGATTTTTCCTGGGGTGTTTCACGTGGAACGCTCGCCGGGAGTCCTGCTGATGCGCTCATCAAATCCAGAACCAGGCGATGTCCTTGCCCATTCTGAGGCGCCAGCAAGAATGAATTGAGCCGCACCGGGCTGCTTAGATCCAGCACGATCCGGGTGTTCCCCTGGCCAAAGTGCCCGGAGCGAATTGAGCGAATCGGAGTGCCGGATAACGCCAATTGGCTGAAATCCCCACTCAGACTGGCCCCGCTCATATCGATTATCAACCGCTCCGGCGTGCTCAAAGTGAATGTCTTGTAGCTCACAGGCCCGCTTAGATCGAACACCAAACGCAGCTTGTCATCCGAACGCCAAAGCCGCGCATTGCGTATCTGCGTGGCGGACACCGAAAAAGGCAAAACAAAGGCCGCGCTGGCCAGCATGAGGTTGAGCAAGTGGCGTCTGTGCATATGAAAGCCTGTTCATGAAAAAGGCATCGTGGTTTGAATTGTTATAATGTAACATTAAATTCAATCACCATGATGGAACTGCTCATGAACGCGCTGACTTTGCCGGATGTCGCGGCGCAAGCCGCCCGCCAGGCCCTGCCTCTCGAATGGGTGGGGATGTGCGGCATCGCATTACCTGTGTTTATCGAAGGCCAACGCTTGGCTGCCAAAGCGGATGCAGGCGTCAGTCTGGATGATGGAGACGCACGCGGCATTCACATGTCGCGGCTCTATCTGGGGCTGGAAGCGCTGGAGCAGCAGAACCTTTCTCCCGCTCTCCTACGTCAGGTTCTACAGCGTTTTCTCGACAGCCACGAAGATCTGTCCGACGCCGCTTATCTGAATATCCACACCGATTTACTGCTCAGAAGACCGGCATTGGTCAGTCCTTTGGCGGGATGGAAAACCTATCCGATCACCGTTTCAACCCTGCTAAAAAACAAAGTGTTCCACGTGGAACTGAAAATCGACGTCGCCTACTCCTCAACTTGCCCCTGTTCCGCAGCATTGGCGAGGCAGTTGATCCAGCAACAATTCGTCGACGACTTTGCCAACAAGCCACTGCAACACGCCGATGTGTTGACTTGGTTGGGTTCGGTACAAGGCATCGTGGCCACACCTCACAGCCAGCGCAGTACCGCGCAGTTGCATTTACACCTGGACGAATTTGTCGACGAACTACCGCTGACGTCCATCATCAACGACGCCGAAGCAGCCCTCGGCACCGCCGTGCAAACCGCTGTGAAACGCGCGGACGAACAGGCCTTCGCCCTAGCCAACGGCCAGAACCTGATGTTCTGCGAAGACGCCGCCCGACGCCTGAACCTGGCACTGCGTCGCTCACCCGGTGTCAGCGAATTCCATGTCCGAGTCATCCACGCCGAAAGCCTTCATGCTCACGACGCCGTCGCCGAGAGTCATTGGCGCCGGGAGCAGCCATGATTCGCTGCCATAAACTGAGCTGGGGGATACCCGGCCAACCGCTCACGGCGCCCCTCGACCTCCGATTGGAAAACGGCAGTCTGACGGCAATCATCGGCGTCAACGGCAGCGGCAAAAGCAGCCTGCTCAAAGTCATCGCCGGATTACAGCGACCCCTGGCCGGCAAAGTCGAACTGGGTGTACCACGCCAAAGCGGTTTGTCCTTCCTGCCTCAGCAACAGCATCTGGATCGACAGTTCCCGATCAGTCTTCAGGAACTAGTGGCGGCCGGTTTCTGGGGACGCCGACTGTCGTCCCAGCTGAGGGCCCAACGTCTCGAGGCTGCGCTCGAGGACTGGCACCTGAGCGGACTGGAACATCGTCCGCTGATGGCCCTCTCCGGCGGAGAACTGCAACGCGCCCTGCTCGCTCGACTGAGTCTGGCTGACACACCGTTGCTGCTGCTCGACGAACCCCATGCCGCGCTCGACGAACTGGGTCAGACACTATTGTGGCAACACCTGCACGCCTGGCATGAACAAGGACGAACCCTGGTCGTGGTTTGCCATGACCTTGCCGCGGTGCGCCAACACATTCCACAGACCTTGCTGATCAGACAGAGCGGCTGCGCATTCGGCAGCAGCACCGACCTCATCCAGCAAATCCCTCACACGCAGGTGGCCTGATGCTCACGCTGAGCCATTTATGGCAGCCGTTCCACGAGTTCGTCTTCATGCGGCGGGCCCTGCTCGGCGGTCTGGTCCTGGCGTGCAGCACGGCACCACTGGGCGTGTTTCTGATCCTGCGCCGGATGAGCCTGATCGGTGACGCCGTTGCCCACGGCATCCTCCCCGGCGCCGCGTTGGGGTTCTGGTTCGCCGGTTTGAGTCTGCCGGCGCTGACCCTCGGTGGACTCGGTGCCGGTCTGAGCATGGCCGGACTTGCCGCGTGGATCACCCGACGCACCGGGCTGCGCGAAGACGCCAGCCTCGCGGCCATCTATCCCATCTCGCTGGCCAGCGGTGTGCTGATTCTCGGCATCGCCGGCAAGCGACTCGATTTGCTGCACCTGCTGTTCGGCTCCGCATTGGCGGTCGACGGACCGACCCTCAACGGCATGTTGTGGGTATCGGCGCTCAGCCTGATGGCCATGGCGCTGATCTACAAACCGTTGCTGCTCGACACCCTCGATCCGTTTTTCCTGCGCACGGTCAGCCGACTCGGCCCCGTCGCCCATGGCGTGTTCCTGACGCTGGTGGTGCTGAATCTGGTGATCGGCTTTCAGGCGATCGGTGCATTGATGGTGGTCGGGTTGATGATGCTGCCTGCCGCCGCCTCGCGCTTCTGGAGTCGACGCCTGCCGATCCTGATCGCCATCGCCGCGCTCATCGGTTGCGCTTCGGTATGGCTTGGACTGTTGCTGTCGTTCCACTACTCGCTGCCCAGTGGCCCGGCCATCGTGCTGGTCGCCGGTGGCGGTTACCTGTTTTCCGTGGTGTTCGGACCGGTTCACGGTCTGTTGCGCCGCCCGCCTTTGCTCACATCCCAATGAGGTGTTTCCCGATGCGCGCTCTACTCGTGCTGTTCAGCCTGATGCTGTCGATGTCGTTATCGGCGGCGGAGAAACTGCCGGTGGTCACCAGTTTCAGCATTCTTGCCGACATGGTGCAGAAGGTCGGCGGCGAGCATATTCAGATCACCAACATGGTCGGCCCTGACGCCGATGCCCACACTTACGAACCCACTCCAGATGACGCCAAGGCACTGCTCAAGGCAAAGCTGATCATCAAGAACGGACTGGGTTTCGAGCCCTGGCTGGATCGTCTGGTCGCCAGCACCGACACCAGAGCCCCGGTGATCAGCGCCAGTCGCGGCGTGATTCCGCGCTCGCTGGATGAGGACGACGAAACCGTTCCCGACCCTCACGCGTGGCACAACCTGGCGAATGCCGAGCTGTACGTCGCCAACATCACCAAAGCGCTGATCGCTGCTGACCCGGCCAACAGAGCCGACTACGAGCGCAACAGCCAGGCTTACCTGAAACAGATCTACGCCCTCCTCGCCCAAGCGAAAGCCAAGCTCGGTTCATTGCCGCCTGGTAACCGCAAGATCGTCACCAGCCACGACGCGTTCGGTTATCTCGGTCAGGCCTACGGCATCGACTTCATGGCGCCACAAGGTCTGTCCACCGAGCGCGAGCCCTCCGCTGCCGAAGTCGCCGCGCTGATCACCCAGATTCGTCAGGCCAAAGTCAAAGCGGTGTTCATGGAAAACATCAAGGACGCGCGCCTGCTGAAACAGATCGCCGACGAAAGCGGCGCACACATCGGCGGCACGCTGTACTCCGACGCCCTCGCCGCCAGCGGTCCGGCCAGCACCTTTACCGGGCTGTTCGAATACAACCTCAACACCCTCTACCAAGCCCTGAGCCAACCATGATCCGAAAAAACCCTTCCGGTGATTTGCCGCAGATTGCCGAGTCTGCCTACGTCGATAAAACCGCAATCATCTGCGGCAAAGTCGTCATCGGTGAAAACGTGTTCGTCGGCCCGTACGCGGTGATCCGCGCCGATGAAGTGGACGCCACGGGCGAGATGGAGCCGATCACCATCGGCGCCAATTCGAACATCCAGGACGGCGTGGTGATCCACTCCAAATCCGGCGCGGCGGTGACCATCGGCGAATTCAGCTCGATCGCCCACCGCTCGATCGTGCATGGCCCGTGCACGGTCGGCGATCGGGTGTTCATCGGCTTCAACAGCGTGTTGTTCAACTGCGTGGTCGGCAACGGTTGCGTGGTGCGACACAACTCGGTGGTTGACGGCCGGGACCTGCCGGACGCGTTCTACGTGCCCTCCACCACCCGCATCGGCCCGGGCACCGACCTCTCACAATTCCCGCCGGTGAGCGTCAGTGCTTCGGAGTTCTCCGAAGACGTGGCGCGCACCAACGTTGACCTGGTGCGCGGCTACAAAGCCTTGCAGAACGAGTTCTGAATCATGAGCAGTGTGCTGATTCGCAATGCGCGACTGGTGAACGAAGGGCGTGAGTTCGATGCCGATCTGCTGGTCAGCCACGGGCGCATCGTCAAGATCGCCGGCAGCATCGAAGGTGAAAACGCGACCCGGGAAATCGACGCCAACGGCCAATGGCTGCTGCCGGGAGTGATTGATGACCAGGTGCATTTCCGTGAGCCGGGTGCGCCGGCCAAGGGCAGCATCCACACCGAGTCCCGTGCAGCCGTGGCCGGTGGCATCACCAGTTTCATGGACATGCCCAACACCCACCCTGCCACCCTCACCCTTGAAGCGCTGGCCGACAAAAAACGCCGGGCAGCAATCAACTCGGTGGCCAACTACGGTTTTCACTTTGGCGTCAGTCACGACAATCTGGACACGGTCGCAGCACTCAACCCGAGCGAGGTGGCCGGGGTCAAAGTGTTCATGGGCGCGTCCACCGGCAACATGCTGGTGGACGACCCGCACACCCTCGAGCGCCTGTTCGCTGAAGTGCCGACGATTCTGCTGGCCCACTGTGAACACACGCCGAGCATCGAAGCGAATGCCGCGAACCTGCGTGAGCGGTACGGCAACCAACTGCCACCCGATGCCCATGCGCAGATCCGCAATGCCGACAGCTGCTTTCGCTCATCGTCTCTGGCAGTGGATCTGGCCAAACGTCACGGCACTCGCCTGCACGTCCTGCACCTGACCACAGCCCGCGAGCTGGCCCTGTTCGAAGATAAACCGCTGACGCAAAAACGCATCACTGCCGAAGTCTGCCTGCACCATTTACTGTTCGATGACCGTGACTATCCGACCCTCGGCAACCTGATCAAATGCAACCCGGCGATCAAGTCCCGGAGCGATCGTGACGCCCTGCGTCAGGCACTGCTGAGCAATCGACTGGACGTGATCGGCAGCGATCACGCACCGCACACCTGGGCGGAAAAACAGCAAGCGTATGAACAGGCACCGTCCGGGCTGCCACTGGTGCAGCACGCGCTGCCGGCGTTGCTGGAACTGGTGGAGGATGGCGTGCTGCCGATCACCACGCTGGTGGCCAAAACCAGCCACCGGGTGGCGGATCTGTTTGCCATTCCGGATCGCGGTTATTTGCGCGAGGGGTATTGGGCGGATCTGGTGTTGGTTCAACCGGAGCCCAAAGGTGTCGCGGTGTCCCGCCAACCGGTTCTGTCGCAATGCGGCTGGACGCCGTTCGCTCAGCGCAGCTTTCGGCATAGGGTCAGCACGACGATGGTGTCGGGGCAGATCGCGTGGCATGACCATCGGATCCATGACAACTGTCAGGGATTGCCGCTGCGGTTCATGCGCTGAAAAAAAACCGCCTCCACTCGATGTGGAGGCGGTTTCGATAATGACGTTACGCTCTCGGTTTGACGGTGCCGCAATCCTGCCCCAGCCAGACCGCCCGGGTTTCCAGACTGCCCTTCTGGTTGATCCCGATGGCATTGAAGGTGCCATTGGCGACGGTGGTGAACTCGCGGTCACTGAGGAACGTCGCGACGCCGGTGCCTTGGGCTTTCGGGCAACTGAAGCGGAATTTCCACTGGTTGCCGACGCGCTCGGTGATCTGCTGCTTGCAGCCCGACTGCGGGTCCGCCAACGGAATATCGTTGGTCGCCACCTGCTGTGGCGTCAGGCAGGCGCGGATGCCCTTGCCGCCGATGTTGATCCCCTGCTTCTCCAGTTCAGCCCGCTGCTGCGGGGTGATCTGGCCTTGAATCTGACCGAGGATCGATTGCACATCCATCACCTGATCGTCGACCTTCACATTGCTCGACGTCATTTCCCACAACCCCGGCTGCAGCATTTGCGCCTGAGCAACCACCGGCAAGGCCAAACCCAGGCCCAGCGCCAAACCCAGCAGACGAACGTTCATTGAAAAACTCCTGATCAGTAGTGGCCGTTAGACGCCGGCCGCCTGTTTCGGTTCATGGCGGGCGCTGACGGCTTGAAAACAAATAGCGACAATCGCCGTGGAACATGGTCTGTTAAGCATTGAATCTTCAGGAGCAAGGTTGCCCCATGGATTATTTCGGACCGCACATTTTCGGTTATCTGATCGCCCTGATACACACCCTCGGCTCGATCGCCGCGATCCATGCCGTGTTGACCGTACGCACCGCCCAAGGCTCGATCGCCTGGGCGCTGTCGCTGATCTTTATTCCCTACCTCACCCTGATTCCTTATCTGGTGTTCGGCCGCAGCACCTTCGATGGCTACATCAAGGCCCGCCGCCAGGCCAACGAACAGATGCGCCAGGCGATTTCCGAACTCAACTGGCGGCCGTGGGTGGAAGAAGCCCTGACCGCCCGCGCCTCGAATGCTTATGACTCATTGCGCGCGATGCCGAAGCTGGGACGCATGCCGTGCCTGGCCAACAATGAAGTGCAATTGCTGATCAACGGTGCCGCCACCTTCGAGGCGATTTTCCACGCAATCGACCAGGCGCGGGAAGCGGTGCTGATCCAGTTTTTCATCATTCACGACGATCGTCTTGGTCAGCGCCTGCGCGATCTGCTGTTGAAAAAAGCGGCCGAAGGCGTGGTGATTCATTTGCTCTACGACCGCATCGGCAGCCACGCCCTGCCCCACAGCTACGTGCAAGCGCTGCGTGATGGCGGCGTCGAGGTCAAGGCGTTCGCCACCCGCAGCGGCTGGCTCAATCGGTTCCAGGTGAATTTTCGCAACCACCGCAAGATCGTGGTGGTCGACGGGGTGATCGGGTTTGTCGGCGGTCACAACGTCGGCGACGAATACATGGGTGAAAAGCCACCGCTGGCACCGTGGCGCGACACCCACGTCCAAGTGCGCGGCCCCGTGGTGGCGTGCATGCAGGAGTCGTTTGCCGAAGACTGGTTCTGGGCCGCGCGGACATTGCCGCCGCTGATCCTGCCGGACGCGTACCCCGAGGATGGCGTGCTTTGCCAATTGCTCGCCAGCGGCCCGGCGGATGCCTACGAAACCTGCTCGCTGTTCTTCGTCGAGGCCATCCACGCCGCCACCGAGCGCGTGTGGATCACCAGCCCCTACTTCATTCCCGACGAAGCCGTGTTCGCAGCATTACGCCTCGCGGTGTTGCGCGGGGTCGACGTGCGCCTGTTGCTGCCTTCGCGTCCCGACCATCGCATCGTCTACGCCGCCTCCAGCCTTTACGCCTTCGAAGCGGTACGCGCGGGCGTGCGGGTATTCCGCTACGAACCGGGGTTCCTGCATCAGAAAGTGGTGTTGATCGACAGCGAGATCAGCGCCATCGGCAGCGCCAATCTGGACAATCGTTCGTTCCGGCTGAATTTCGAGGTGATGCTGCTGACCGTCGACAGCGAATTCGCCGCCAGCGTGGAACAGATGCTCAACGACGACTTCGCCCAGGCCTACGAGGTCGCCAAAGAAGAAAGCCGGGAGATCCACCGCCTGCAACAGGTCGGCATGCGGATCGCCCGGCTTATTTCACCGATTCTCTAGGTTCAAGGATTGTAGATGTCGTCCCTCGTCCACGGCAGGTCATGGCTGCCGTCGGCATGGGCCTTCACGGCGAGGATCTGGTGCAGATTGATCCAGCCACGGGCAAATGCATACGCGCAGCCCGCGAGGTACAGACGCCAGATACGCAGCGCCTGGTCCGGCACCAGTTTCGCGGCGGCTTCGAGGTTGTCCTCCAGCCGTTCGCTCCAGTGGTCCAGGGTACGCGCGTAGTGCAGGCGCAGACTCTCGACGTCGACGATCTCCAGACCCGCTTCGCTGATCTCGGCCGAGATCATCGCCAGGTGCGGCAGCTCGCCGTTGGGGAACACATACTTCTCGATGAAATCCCCGGCACCGCGCCCAACCGGGCGGCCATCGGTGTGCTTGGCGGTGATGCCATGGTTCATCACCAGACCGCCCTCTTTCACCGCACCGAACAGGGTTTTGCAGTATTCGGCGAGATTGGCATGACCGACGTGCTCGAACATGCCGACGCTGACCACTTTGTCGAAACGCCCGTCCTGGGGCAGATCGCGGTAGTCGAGCAGTTGCAGTTCGATCTGGTCTTCAAGACCTTCGTCTTTGACCCGCTCGCGGGCCAGGGCCAGTTGCTCTTTACTCAGGGTGATCCCGAAGACCTTGGCGCCGAACTCACGGGCGGCGTACCGCGCCAGCCCGCCCCAACCGCAACCAACGTCCAACAGATAGTCGCCGGGCTGCAGGCGCAGCTTGCGGCACAGGTGCCGGAACTTGGCTTGCTGGGCTTGCTCCAGGGATTCGCTGCCGGTTTCGAAATACGCACAGGAATACGCCATGTCGCTGTCCAGCCACAGCTGGTAGAACGCGTTGGACAGGTCGTAGTGATAGGAAATGGCTTTGGCGTCGGTTTCCTTGTCGTGGAGCGTACGCACCGGCTGACTGTCCTCGTCTTCATCGAGCAGCGCGGAGCTCAGCTCATCGCACACCCGGATGACTTCGCTGATCGAGCCCTCCAGTTCGAGTTTGCCCTCGACGAACGCCGCCCCCAGCGCGTCGAGACTCGGATGGGTCAACTGGGACACCATCAACGGGTCCTTGACCACGATGGTGACGCTGGGCGTCGGGCCCAGATTGAATTCATGGCCGTCCCAGAGTCGCAGGCGAAGCGGAAGCTGCAGATTCTGTAAGGCCGGTGGAAGTTGCGCGAGCATGGAATATCCCCCTGGTTTCAGACGTCTGATCTGAGGGTAGACCATCCTTGAAAATTAGCAGGCTATCGATTTGATAGTCGCCGACTATCAGCCGCAGTGGCTGTAATGGCGCTGTCATCCCTGGTTCAGTGCGCCTTCTCAAATGACTGCGAGAGCGGCGCACAGTTCGAAAATTGATCAGTCCGACGCTTTCAGCTTCAGCAGTGGTTCCTGAAAACGCAGCAGGCGCCCGGCATTGCCCAGCACCAACAGCGTGCTCAGGTTGTGCAGCAACGCGGCGATCATCGCCCCCGCCGCACCGAGCCAGCCGAAAGCAGCGAACACCACGATGGCCAGCGTCCAGCCCAGACCGATGATGACGTTAACTTGCAAGGTGCGTCGGCACTGACGACTCAGGCGCACGCAGGTGCCGAGCCGACGCAGGTCACTGCCAATCAGCACAATGTCGGCGGACGCCAGCGCGATGTCCGCGCCGCCCGCGCCCATCGCCACTCCGACCACGCCCGCCTTGAGCGCCAGCGAATCGTTGATCCCGTCGCCGACCACCATCGGCCGGAAGCCGTTGTCGATTTCCTTGAGCACTCGATTGAGTTTGTCTTCGGGCAACGCCTGGGCTTCGACTTCGTGCAGGCCGACATCCCTGGCCAGGGTTTGCGCGACGCTTTGCCGGTCACCGGTCAACAGCAGTTGCCGCCCCAGCCCGAGCTCACGCAGTTCACTCAGGGCAAATCGCGCTTCCGGTTTGACCGTGTCGGCCAGCAACAGCCAGGCAAGGAATTCGCCGTTCAGCGCCAACCCGGCAATCGGGCCATCGTGTTCGGGGATCGCCGTGGTCGGGATGCCCAACTGCGCAAACAGCTCCGGGCGCCCGAGCGCGGCCTCGCCTTGCTCCGTCCCGGCGACCACGCCCAACCCCTGTCGCTCATGAATATCGGTCAGCACCAGCACCTCTTCCGCGCTGACCAGTCCGGCCAGCGCGCGGCTGACCGGATGGCTGCTCGCCGCACCCAGGCTCGCGGCCAGCGCCATCACCGACCCGTGATCCGCTCGCGGGCTGTTGATCGACTGCAAACGCAGCGTGCCGTAAGTCAGAGTGCCAGTCTTGTCGACGACCAGCGAAGTGAGATCGGCCAATTCCTCAAGGAACGCCGAACTGCGGATCAGAATCCCGTGCCGCGCCGCCACCGCCACTCCGGCAATCGCCGTGGCCGGCGCTGACAACACCAGCGCGCATGGGCATGCCGCCACCAGCACCGCGAGCATCGCCTGTGCATCGTTGGTGATGAACCAGGTCACCGCCGCGAGCAACAACACCAGCACCATGTAACTGCCGGCATAACGTTCGAGCAAACGGGTGATTGGTGGCTTGGAGCGTTCGGCGTTCTGCATCAGCGCGATGACCTTGCCGAGGGTGGACTCATCCCCGGTACGGGTCACTTCGATTCGCAGCAACCCGTCGAGGTTGATCGCGCCGCCGAACACCGCCATGCCGACGCCCGCCTCCACCGGCACCGACTCACCGGTGATCGACGCCGTATCGAGGCTGGCCTGGCCGGACAAAACCCGACCGTCCGCCGGCACTCGATCCCCGGCGCGCACTTCGACGTTATCGCCGGCCTTGAGCGTGCCGTTGTCGACTTCGATGATCGAGCCGTCGGCCTGCACCTTGCGCGCATGGCTGCGGGTCAGTTGGCCGAGGGCATGAATCGCTTCCTGGGAGCCGATCACGCTGCGTTCTTCCAGCACGTGGCCGAAGATCATGATGATCGGCAACAGCGCGGCCGTGAGCAGATCGCCCGTGGCCCAGGCCCCGATCATCGCCAGGGCGATCAACTGATCGGTGATGCCGTGCAGGCTCGGATAACGCAGGCTGAACCACGCCGAACGCATTACCGGCACCGCGACTAATAAAGAAGCGAATCCGAGCAACAACTGACTGACGCCGGTTTGCTCCGGCATCAGCCAGCGCCAGATCAGCCCCAGACCGAGCAAGCCGAGGGCGAGCATCGCCAGGGTCAACTGGCGCGCGGCGCGGCGTTGTTCGGCCGAGGACAACAGGCTCGGTGCAGAGGTGGTTGCGGTCATTGGCTGGCTCCCTGAATGATCAGGCGGGAATCGTCTTTCGGATCGACCGTGGTGACCGAACCGGCCTGACCGAGAATCTTCGGCATCCGCTCGCGGTACAGACGCAACAGCAGTTGCGGGTCCGTACCCTGCTGTTGCGCCTTGGCCAGGCTCAACACCGTCGCCGTGTCGGCGGAGGCTTTGGCCAGGCGCTCACCGGCCTGGGCGTGGGCGACTTGCAGGGTGCGGTCGGCCTGTTCGTTGGCGGACTGGGTAAGTTTCTCGGCCTCGGTGCGGGCATTGGCAACCGCCTTGTCGGCTTGCTGGCTGGCGGTGAGGACGGCGTTGAAAGCACTGACCGCCGGCTCTGGCAGACTCGATTGCACATCGACCCGCGCCACTTCGATGCCGATGCCCTGCCCGCTCGCCTTCAACTCGGCAAGTCGTCGGTTGATGCCTTGCACCAGATCACCGCGCAACCGTTCGCGACGTTCGGCCGCCTGATTATCAGCGCCGATCAACTCCGGTCGCGCCACCAGAATGGTGTCCAGATCCCGCGCTGCCGTCAGTGCGACGGCGCTGCGCGTTACCACTCGATCCAGCGCCGGCAGCACATGTTCGCCTTGCAGTACGAAGTCATAGGGATCGGTGACTTTGTAGAACACCCGCACATCCAGCTGCACAACACCGGCATCACCCGTGAGCAGATAACCGGAGCCAGCCAGCGCATCACTCAACGGCGTAGCAAAGGTTGCAACGCGATCCGCCTGCAAGGCCTGATCACTGCGCAACAGATTTTCCACCCTGCGCTCAATGACCCGATCCGCCGCTGGCAACAAAACCACCTGCTCGAACGGCTGCGGCCAGGCCAATAACAAACCGGCATTCTGAATGCGATCCAGCGCTCCGAAATGCAGAACCACCGCACGGTTTTGCGGATCGATCTGCCGGACATTGGAAAATGCCCAGGCCAATGCCGCGAGCACGGTAACCGCGTACAGCGCGAAAAACGCCAAACGTCCTGCTTGAATCCACGGACTGTTCAGCGAATGTGTTCCACGTGGAACTTCATTCATGGCTGCAATCCGCTCTTGCTGTCGAGATTCGGCGGACCGTCGACCAACACCCGGAATGGCGCGGCGTCGGTGCGCAGGATCAGTTTGGTGTCTGGCGAAACGATAGTGCCGAGGGTGTCCAGCGAACGAAGCAAGTTGTACAGCTGCGGCGAACCGGCGTAAGCACGCCCGTAAATCTGCGCCGCTTCCACTCGCGATTGGGCTTCGATATCGGCGGCTTTCACCGTGGCATCGGCTTGCACGATTCGCGCATCGCGTTCGGCGGCGGAGCGGATCTGCGCCGCTTCACGTTTGCCGATGGCGGTGCGTTCGGTGGCGATGGTTTCACGCTCTGCGCGCATCCGCTCAACCGTTGCGGTCAGGGTCACCGATGGCAATGTCAGCCGTTCGATGCCCACCTGCACCACGCGAACGCCATAAGTGGCGAGCAGTTGCTGATCGATTTGCTGACGCAACTGCGCTTCAAAATCGTCGATGCGAACCTGGCTGGCATCTGTATTGACCAGATTGGCCAGATCAAAACTGCTGGCCGTGGTTTCCAGTGCCGAGCCGACAAACGTGCGAATCTGCCGCGCCGCTTCGTCCGGCTGGTTCTGCACCGCGCGCATGAAGCGCTGCACGTTGTCGGGATCGCCCTGCACCTGCCAGGCCACGTACGCCTGCACGATGATGCGCAAACCGTCGCGAGTACCGACATCCTGCAAGCCGCTGGAGGTCGTGCGCAAACGCAGGTCCACCGGAATCGCCGCTTCGAACGGCGCCGGCCAACGCCAGCTCAGTCCCGGTTCCAGCAACACGCGGGACGGGTTGCCGAACCGGGTGATGACCGTGGCTTCACCGGAGCGCACTTGCACCAGGCTCGCCGCCGCGATGGCGAACGCCACCAGCAATGCCGCCCAGCCCATGCGTTTCCACGGAAAAGGCCCCGCCTCTTCCGGCGCACCGTGGTGATGGTGATGATGCCCGTGATGGTGATGACCGCCGCCATGAGCATGATCGTGGCCGCTGTGGTCATGGTGATCGTGAGTGTGCGACTGGCTCAATGGGTGGCTCCTGGCTGAGCGGTGGTGCGCGCCGGATCTGCCGGCAGCGTGAACGTACGCAGGTCGATGGTCGGTGCGTTACTGCTGCCGCCCAGGCGATGGTCGAGTACCAACAGTTTGGCTTTGCTCAAACCCTGGCTGAGTTGGCTGAGGTATTGCTCCAGCACGAAGGCCTGGCCGGCGCTGGCGTAGGCTTTTTGTTCGGCGCTGAATTTCAGATCCGCCGCCCGGGCGGTGGCGTTGATTTCATGGGCGTTGGCACTGGCCTGATCCCGAGCGAGGCTGGCCTGCAACTGCGCCTGATTACTCGCTTCGGCAGCGGCACCGCGCTCGCGGGAGATTAACGCCTGAGCTCCGATCTGAGCCGCCTGCACACTGTGATAGGCATTGGCCGCCCCGGCCGGCGGGTGAATCGCTTCGACCACCGTGGCAAGAATTTCCACACCGCTGTCGAGTTTCTGCAGATCGCTTTGTACGGCACGGCCGATTTCTTCGGCGAGCCCGGTTCTGTCCTCGCCAAGCAATCCGTCGAGGGTGCGCGAGGCAAAGTCGTGCACCAGAATCCGGCTGGCGGTGCTGCGAATCAGCGTCGGCACGTCCGCGCTGTTGTAGGTGGCGGCCAGCGCGTCTTGATCACTGAGGCCGATGCGATAGACGAAGCGCACATCCATGTTGACGATCTGAAAGCTCTGCTGATCGCCACGGCTGCTGGCGATCACCTGTGACTTGTCATTGACGTGGCTGGCGTCCCACAAACGATTCGCGGTGAGAGGCGCCGGGCCTTCTGCCGGGTCCAACTGCACGGGTGCGGAGTTTTCACCGACGCTGGTCGCCAGTTCATGCACCACGCCGTTTTCAACGGTCAGCACCCGCCCCAGCGGCCAGGGCAAACCGGCGTGCAGCCCCGGCCCGAACACCTGCACCGGTTTACCGAAGCGCTCGTAAATGCCACGGCTTTGCATCGGAATTTCGTGAAGGCCGGTGAGCAACCAGCCTACCGCTGCCACCAGTATCAACACCGGCAAGAACGCGCGACGCATGTAACTGAAAGCCCAGATCTGACGCAGATCGATGCCGAAGCGGTTATGCAGTTCATGCTGCAACGCGAGCAACGGTTGTGGCGGCCAACGCAGCAGATCAGCGACAAAACTGCGGGCCAGCAGCACCGGTTCGAGTTGTTCGCGGCGCGGGCTGAACAGCGACAGCAGCGCACGCAGCAACAATTCCAGGGCAACCAACCCCGGCAAAATGCCGATCAACACTGCCAGCCGCACCGGCCAGATTGCACTGTCACTGGCGAACAACAGACACAACGCGCCCAGCACCAGACTGATGATTGCCACCCGCGCCAGCTGCGCCAGCGCTCCGGCCTCGGGCCATTGCGCCGGGTTTTCCTGCGCCAGCTGCCGCTCCAGTACCAGCAGAGCGAACGCCAGCAGCAACGCGATGGCCGCGCCGACCGTGGCGGACAGCCCCATACCCGCCGCCGGCAGCGTCAGATTCCACATTTGCTCGATGCTTAACAGCACCAGCACCGACCACCCGCCCAGCCACAATGTGGGCGCGCCGATCTGTCCTAGCAGGTGCAGACTGCGCTGACTCATGCGATCCAGCAGTCGCTCGTACCAGCCGTCTGGCGCAGGCTCTTCAGCAGCCGTCACCGGCACGACGGGATTGATCACCCGCGCCCGCCATTGCGTCACCCACCACGCCGATTGCAGCCCGGCCACCAGCACCAGCAGTGCCGCGCTCTGATTGACCAGCAGCGCGGGCCACAGCGATTGCGGCGCAAACAGCCCGACAAAAAATGCCAGCACCCACCCTGCCCCGGCCAACGCAGCCAGACCGATCGCCAGGCGACGCAAACGCCGGCCCTGCGTCGCCGCTTGCTGAAAGCGCGGCAACCCGGTGACCGGCGTGCCTTCATCCAGATCGACTTGCATATCCCCCCAAAACCCTTGGCTCACTGCACATATCGTTACGATATAACGAAAGTCGTGAAATATTTGTACTCATTTGCGCCATTCAAAGATGCGCAACCTGTCGCTTGCCTGAAGCCTTGACCGAAATGTCGGGAAACGCTCATATTACGTTCGTAATTTTTAGCACGAACTACTTTTACTGATCCGCATCCTTCAGCCAGGAGCAAGAGCATGAGCAACTATGACGTGGTGATTCTGGGCGGTGGCCCCGGCGGTTATAACGCAGCGATCCGCGCCGGCCAGTTGGGCCTCAAGGCCGCGTGCGTCGAGGGCCGCGCCACGCTGGGTGGCACCTGCCTGAACGTCGGCTGCATGCCGTCCAAGGCGCTTTTGCATGCGTCCGAGCTGTACGAAGCGGCCCTGGGAGCGGAGTTCGCCAACCTCGGCATCGAAGTCAAACCCACGCTCAACCTTGCGCAAATGATGAAGCAGAAAGACGAAAGCGTGAGCGGCCTGACCAAAGGCATCGAATTCCTGTTCCGCAAAAACAAGGTCGACTGGATCAAGGGCTGGGGCCACATCGACGGCCCCGGAAAAGTCAGCGTGACCGGTGATCAGGGCAGCCGGATTGAACTGACTGCCAAGGACATCGTCATCGCCACCGGCTCCGAGCCCACTCCCCTGCCCGGTGTGGAGATCGACAACAAGCGCATCCTCGACTCGACCGGTGCGCTGTCCTTGAGCGAAGTGCCCAAGCATCTAGTGGTGATCGGTGCGGGCGTAATCGGTCTCGAACTCGGCTCGGTCTGGCGCCGGCTCGGCGCGCAGGTGACCGTGGTGGAATACCTCGATCGCATCTGCCCCGGCGTCGACGGCGAAGCCGGCAAGACCCTGCAACGCTCGCTGAGCAAACAGGGCATCAGCTTCAGGCTGAGCTCGAAAGTGACCAGTGCCACTTCATCGGCCAACGGCGTACAGCTCAGCGTCGAGCCCGCCGCTGGCGGCAGCGCGGAAATCCTTGAAGCCGATTACGTGCTGGTGGCCATCGGTCGTCGTCCGTACACCCAGGGCCTGGGCCTGGAAAACGTCGGCCTGAGCACCGACAAACGCGGCATGCTCGCCAATAAACAGCATCGCACTGAAGCGCCCGGCGTGTGGGTGATCGGTGACGTGACCTCCGGGCCGATGCTCGCGCACAAGGCCGAAGACGAAGCCATGGCCTGCATCGAACAGATCGTCGGCAAGGCCGGCGAGGTCAATTACGACCTGATTCCCAACGTGATCTACACCCGCCCCGAGCTGGCCAGCGTCGGCAAGACCGAAGAGCAGCTGAAGGCCGAAGGCCGGGCGTACAAGGTCGGCAAATTCCCGTTCACCGCCAACAGCCGGGCGAAGATCAATCACGAGACTGAAGGTTTCGCCAAAGTCATCGCCGATGAGCGCACCGACGAAGTCCTCGGCGTGCACCTGGTCGGCCCGAGCGTCAGTGAAATGATCGGCGAGTTCTGCGTGGCCATGGAGTTCAGCGCCTCGGCCGAGGACATCGCGCTGACCTGTCACCCGCACCCAACCCGCTCCGAAGCGTTGCGTCAGGCGGCGATGAATGTCGAGGGGATGGCGACGCAGATGTAAGCCCTGTGTGAATACTTCCCGTGCAATGCGGGAAGTATCAGGATGGCAGATGCCCCAGCGGCAACGCGCCGGGCGTCTTCACCGTGTGGATCGCAAAATTGCTGCGGATATCGCTCACCCCCGGCAGCTTCAACAGACACCCGGTGAGAAAGCGGTCATAGGCGCGCAGATCCGGCACCACCACTTGCAGCAGAAAGTCCGATTCCCCGGACACCAGAAACGCCGAAATCACCTCCGGTAACGCCGTGACCGCCCGATGAAACGCCTCGGCCTGTTCGTCGTTGTGCCGCTCGACTTTGACCCCGACAAACACCGTCAGCCCCAACCCCACTTCATCACGATCCAGATTGGCCTGATAACCGCGAATCACCCCGGCCTCCTCCAGCATTCGCACCCGGCGCAGGCACGGCGATGCCGACAGACCGATTTCGTCGGCCAACTGCACGTTGCTCAGGCGCCCGTCCCGTTGCAGCGCGGCGAGAATCTTGCGGTCGAAGGCATCCAGTTTCATGGTTGGCAGATCCTGATGGTTTACGCGGTGAAAAAGCGCAGATTATGCCAATTCAGAGGCCTTTAGAAGCTGACTACGCAACCACCTGCCCTGCCCTTCGGCCCTAGACTGAGGCGACCGAATCGACAACGAAAGGGGTGCGACATGGCAAGTCTCTGGCTGTTTTTCCTGGCGCTGGCAGTGGTCTTTCTGTTGCCCGGCCCGGACATGATCCTGCTGTTGCAGACCGGTGCCCGTCAGGGACGCGGCGCAGCGCTGGCCACGGCGGTGGGCCTGGCCGTTGCCCGAGGCTGTCATGTAGCGCTCGCAGCGTTGGGGCTGGCAGCGCTGTTCAAGGCGGCGCCGTGGACGTTCGATACCGTGCGAATCGCCGGGGCGGCGTATTTGCTGTGGATCGGTATTCAATGCCTGCGCACCACGTTGCTGCCGGATCTGAACGCCGGCACCGTCACGGACAGTCATGCGCAGTGGTACGCCGCCATCCGTCGCGGCCTGTTGACCAACCTGCTCAACCCGAAAGCGTTGCTGTTCTGCTCGGTGCTGTTGCCGCAGTTCATCGTGGCAAATGGCGCACCGGTGCTGACGCAATTCGCCGTGCTCGGCGCGATGCTGGTGGGCGCCGGTCTGCTGTTCGACAGCGCCTACGCCCTGACCGGCGCCGCGCTGGGCCGCTGGCTGAAACACTGCCCGACGGCCCAACGGGTGCAACAGTGGCTGTTCGGCAGCCTGTTGATCGGCTTTGCGGTGCGCCTGACCTTCGTCCAGCAGGCTTAGGCTTTACGGGCCTTGCGCTGGCGGCGGGTGATCAGCAACAACGCCACCGCGGTGAAGGCCACGATCGCACCGATCTGCACCGGCCACTTGTACGGCCGCAGTGTCGAACGCACCGAGTCGGTCACCTGAGTGACGTAGCGCTTGTCGGCACTTTCGAAGTCCGGATAAGGACACTGATGGCCGAAATCCACGGCCCACGGCACGTACGGCCCTTCGTCGACATAGCGTTTGTACAAGGCACTCTGCTCTTCCAGGCTGCTGTTCCAGCCCGCCGCCGAGCACAACACGGCGGCGAACGCCTGACTGGTGTGCGGCAGATTGTCCGCCGCACGGCTGGCCAGCGCCGTGGCGACAAACCGATAGTGAAAACGCTCATCCGGCTGCGCTTCACTGGTCTTCTGACGCTGCACTTCGGCTTCGCTGACCAGCGGCCCGACTTTCAGCTCGGTATTTTCCAGGCTGTAGTTGCCGCCGAAGGTCGCGTAATCCGGAGCCATTTCATAGCCCAGGATGTCCATGCCCCACTCACGGGCCGTCCACGCGGCATTGAACAGCGCGCTGGCACGCTTGGTCGGCCACCATGCTGAATCTGCCTTCAGGCGTTGCTGGCCATAGAGCCGAGCCTTGTTCTGCAGATCAGCATTGTCGAAATAACCGACCGCTTCTTCGTAATGCCCCTCACGCAACAGGCGCCGACCCAGCAGATTGCGCAGGCTGGCGGCCACTGGCAGCGGCACGTAATTGTCGCGATCCTGCTGGCTCAGCGCGGGCGGTGCCGGGACGTTGGTATCGACATAGTTTTTCAGCTCATCGACCGTCAGCACTCGCTCGGCCACGGTCGCGGCGTCGAACCAGTAAATATGCTGGCTGCGATACAACTGGTCGAAGGCCTGCAGGTACTCGCCACGTTGCAGCGCAAGAATTGCGCTTTCACCTTCGACCCGGCATTTGGGCTGCACGGTTTCGAGATTCCAGTCGGCGGTGCGCCGCTCGCCCCAGGATTCGTCCTGCGGGAACGCTTGCGCGGCCTTCGCGTAGGCCGCAGCCGCTGCGTTCCTGTCGCCATCGCGCACCGCCAGTTTTGCCCGCAGCCACCACGCCAGACCGCTGTCGCCAGCGTGTTCGAGGAACGCCTTGGCGCTGGCGTAATCGCCCTGTTGATAATTCATCGCCGCCAGGCGATCGGCGTTATCGAGGCTGCCGCGGGTGCTTGCTTGCAGCGCCTTGACCAGCTTCTTCTCGTTCGGCGGTTCATCGCCGAACGACCAGCCGATCCGGCTAATCAGCGAGGCGGTCACCAGTTGCTGCACCGCTTCGCGGCGCAGCAATTTCGCCAGCCGATCTTCGGGCTCCTCGGCCAGTTCGTTCATCAACTGCTTCAGCGAGGTATACCCGACGTTCGAGCCGTGCAGGTTTTGCGCGGCATACAGCTTGATGGCGCTGTTCCAGTCACCCGCCATGCGCAGCGCCCGCGCCTCTTCGCCGAGGCTGGCCACGCCCAGCTCCAGCGGATCGCTGAAGCCGTCGATGCTCAGTTGCCGCGTCTGGCGGAACGCGTCGATAGCGTTTTCCCAGGCTTCGAGCGCATCGCCCGCTTCGCTGCTCATGGCAAAGTACGCCCGGCCCAGAGAATAGGCAGCCCAGGTGCTGCGCAACGCACGCTGATCGGCCGGCAGCGCCAGCAACTGACGGAAATACTCGACCGCCAGTTGATGGTCACCGGCGCCGAACGCCACCGCGCCCGCCACATACAGACGCAGTTCCGCCGGCAGACTCGCGCCCTGCACGTCGACCTGATGCGCATCGGTCAGGCTGCGCAGTTGTTTGACCAGCGCTTGCTGTTCAGGGGTCAGGCCGATCTGCTCGGCCTTGTCGCGCACCTCGGCGGGATCTGGCGCCTCGGCGTAGAGCTCATCCGGATTGTGGGTGGCGGCGGTGACGTTCTTCAGCCCGGCGATGGTTTTGCCGAGGCGACTGATCTCGAATCTGAAGTTGCCCTCCGGCAGTTCCGCCAGTGATTGCCCACGATCATCGAGCAGACGCATCGGAAAATCCGGGCCGCAGGCCAGCGCCGAGCCCAGCGGCAGGCTGAGGCTCAGGCAAAGCAGATAGCGGGGCCAGTTACGGGTCAACATGCGAACCTCCTTGATCAATATTTGCGCAGCGTGCCCAACCGATCGCCCGCTGCCCGCCCGCCGGCAGGCGGCCGTCGCGCAGGCGGGTGAAGGTAAGCAGATCCGCCGTCTGTTGCAACGCATAACCGGCGAGCGCGTCAGCCCCTTCGCAGCCCCGGGCCTTGAGGGTGATGCGGGCGGGCCAGGCGCTGTCGAGGTTACCGACATTACGCAGGGCAATGTCTTGCAGGCCATTCTGTTCGGTAAACACCACGCCGAGCTGGCTGCTCAACGCATCGCCTCGGGCGACCGCATGCAGCGTGCTCAGGCTCCAGGCTCTGCGGTCGTTGGCCAACGGCAGGCGAAACCAGATCAGACCGGCCAGATGCGCCGGGCGATCCTCGCGTAACTCATTGGCCAGTCGGCCCAGTTGTTGCGGATCGGCGAGCAATTCGCGCCGCTGGCCACCGCGCTCAAGCGGCACTTCGCTTTCCACCACCGGGGCGCCATCGGCCTCCGCCAACAGCGCCACGCCATAAGCCGGCAGCGCCAGATAAAACGGTTTGTCGGTCACCCGCCCCCAGGCCTTGGCCCAGCGCCGCGCCTGCTCGGGATCGAACAGACCGCGACGCGGATCGCTGACGGCGTGCACCTGCAACACACTGCTGTCGACAGCCGCCAACAGCGCCGGCAACTGCGGGCTGTCGAGCCAGGCGGGCAACGCAGTGATGCTCAGAGGCAGGTTGGCCGGCAATGCGCCGCGCAAGTGGGTGAGGAATTCGGTGTAAGCGGACAGTCGGGCACTGCCGGCGTCATGGTCGATCTCGACGCCACTCAGGGTCAGTCCCTGCCCTTGCCAGTCAGCGAGCACTTGAAGGATTTGCGCCGTAACCGCTTGCGGGTCGAGCGCCTTGAGCTGGCCGTCGAGGCGAATCACCGCGATCAATGGCCGGGCATCGCGTTTCAGCAGCGCGGTATCGATTCGTGCCCGGCTCCATCCGGCATTCGGGAACGCCTGCAACGCCAAGACCCGCAACGTCGAAAAGTCGTTGCGACTGTCGTTCAGGGCAAGCTCATGGGCCGGCGTCCATTGCCGTTGCCAGACGTAAAGCTGCTGGTCGAGCGGCACTGCGTCCTGTCGTTCACAAGCACACAGCAGCAACACAGCCGCCAGGGCTGCCCACCCGATGATAAAGCGCATACCTTGCAGATCCCTGAGACATCAGGCTGCAAGGTTACACAAAAGCGTTCAGGGCTTGCGGGCAATGATGACCTGACTTTTCGCCACCACCGCATCCAGCGCCTGCTTGATCTGCGCGCCGCGCGGCGAGTCGAGCACCGCTTGCCAGGTATCGGCCCAATGGTTGAGCAGCGGATGATCCGGGTTGCTGAATTCGACCTTGGCCTCCCAGAACAGCATCATCCACATTGACCAGTAAAAGCCGTACTGACTGTGGCTGATGATCTCGAGCCCCGCCTCGCTGACCATCGCCTTGAACTGCTCTTCGCTGATGATGCGAATATGGTTGGGCTTCTGGAAATACTCCGGCGCGGCGATGTCCTTTTGCAGGTCTTCGGAGCTGGGGTGCGGCACGCTCAGCAAATACAGCGCGCCCGACTGGCCGACACGCACCAGTTCGGCAAGAAACTGCGCCGGGTCGTCGACGTGCTCGATGACTTCCGTGGACACCACGCGAGTGGCGGTGCCATCGGCAATCGGCAACGGATTGCAGTCGGTCACGTGGCATTCGACGCTGCGCGCCGGCGTATCGCTCAGGCGCTGGCGGGTCGCCTCGACCTTGGCGCCGTCGATGTCGGCAATGATGATCTTCGCCCCGCGCATGCCGCAGAAATGCACGTTGCCACCGTCGCCGCAGCCAACGTCGAGCAAGGTGTCATCGGCGGTTACCGGGAAACCTTTGAACAGCTCACCGGTTTGCTGGTTGAACCAGCCGCTGAGCATCGCGTCGTGCAGGCCGAGCATGTAAGGGTCGACCTTGTCGGCGACCGGTGCGACAGCTTGTGCGGGGGCCGGAGCCGCCGTGAGTTTTTTCAAAAGGCTCAGCATGAGGTGGCTCCAGGGGACGAGACGACGGTTCGCGAGGTGCCGAGGCGTTTCACCAGCGTGGCGCCTCGATTGCGCATGGGCATTTCGATCAAGCGGTAATTGAGTTCGCTGAGCAGCACGATCAGACCACCGGCTATCAGCAGCGTCACGATCGGATGCCCCGCCGGACTCGGCAGACCAGCGCTCTGCAAACGAAAGGTCAGTTCCCGCACCAGTTGATAGGCCGGGATGTGGATCAGGTAAATGCCGTAGGAGCGGCTGCCGATCCAGGCCATCGGTCGTTGCAGCCTGCCGGCCGGCAGCAGGTAATCGCGGTCGTACGAAGCGATCCACACCAGCACGGCGCTGAGCACGGCGATAGACCCGATGCGGTAACCGGCAAAGGTGAAACGGTCGGTGGCCATGAAGCTCAGCAGCGCTCCAAGGCCGATCAGCGCCAACACTCCGGCCCATGGCCGCCGCAGGAATACCGGCTCCCAACGGCGATAACCCGGCTGCACGCTCCACATCGCCAACAGCACGCCCAGCGCCAGCGCATCGGTGCGAATCACCATCAGCAGCGGCGTACGCACGGTGAACAATTGCACCGCCACCAGTGCCAGCAATGCCCACACCAGATGCTTGCGGCACAGCAGGATCACCAGCGGGAACAACAGGTAGAACTGCTCCTCCAGCGCCAGACTCCAGTAGACGAAACTGCTGCCGTATTCGTAATGAAAGAACGCATCGGCAAAGCGGAAGTTGGCGTACTGCAGCACCCCGGCCAGAGTGGCCTGGACGTTGGCGGACCACGTGCCGAACGCCCCTGATCGATTGAGAAATACGCACGCCAGCAGCATCAGCGCCAGCCACAGCCAGGCCGAGGGCAACAGACGAAACGCCCGACGCAGCCAGAAATTGCGCGTCTGCTCCCAGTATTCCCGGCGGTTGCTGCAACCGCGCAGCGCCGGGATCAGGCTGCGGGCGATGACAAACCCGGAGATCGCAAAAAACAGATCAACGCCCCACCATGGCTGAGCCAAGGCATGGATCCTTTCAAGCAGCGGCACCGGGTCGGTGAACAGGCTGCCCTGCAAGTGATGAAACAGCACACCGAGTACCGCAATAGCCCGCAGCACTTCGATGTCCATGATCCGCTTGCCGCTCATGACACACGTCCTGCATCGAGCGGTTTGCGAGCGATGATCACCTGACTCTTGGGCATGAACCGGTCCAGCATCTGTTTGATCGCCAAGCCATCGGGCTGCGCCAGCAAGTCCTGCCAGGTCCTGGCCCAACTCTCCATCAACGGTGGATACGGCGCCTGGATCCGGTCGCGCACGGCACCGCCGAGGTCACGGCCGGCAGCCCGTTCGCTGGCCCAGAAAAAGATCATGCCCATGACCCAGAAAAACCCCGTGGCCTGACGATGCTCAATCACCAGACCGGCATCCTCAACCAATGCCGCGAAGCGTTCCGGGGTAAAGATCTGCACATGATTGGGCGACTGGTAATAACCCGCCGGGGCAATGCCCTGCTGCAAATGCTCGCCCAACGGCGCCGGCACACTGAGCAGGTACAGCGCACCGGGCCGGCCCATGCGTACCAGCTCGGCCATGAACGGCTCGGGCTGATCGATGTGCTCCAGCACTTCCATGCACACCACTTTGCTTGCGCAACCATCGGCCAGAGGCAGTGGCAGGCTGTTGCTGACCAGGCCGAGACTGGCCTTGCGGCTCTGCGCTTCGACTTGCCGGGCGAGGTCGCGCACCTTGTCGTGTTCGCTGTCGGTGAAGATCACCGAGGCCCCCTGGCGCACGGCGAACAATGTCGCCACGCCCTCACCGCACCCCACGTCGAGCAGGGTGTCGTCCGCGTCAATGGCAAAGCCCTTGAGCAACTCGCCACTGTCGCCGTGAAACCAGCCGTCGAGCATGGCATCGTGCAGGCCGACGTCCCGCGGCGACACGCTGACGGACACAGGATTCGGCAGAGAGTCCGGCACCGATGGCGCAACCGGACGCAAACGCCTCAGCCATGCGCGGATCATGTGCCCGAGACTTCCGTTGCAGCGACAGCGCGGAGCTCGTGCACATGAGCGAGAAAATCGCGCAAACGCTGCTCGGCCACCGCCTGACTGCAGAACCCCTGGAGACTGGCAACGGCTTGCGCCGACATTTGCGCATAACGCCCGGGATCGTTCTTCGCCACCTCATAGCTGTCGCGATAGGCCACGCAGACCGATGCCCAGTTGGTCATGTAGCGCAACGTGCGAAATGCCCTGCGCGGGTCGTGCGGCCAGGCCGTGAGTTCATCGGTGGACTCGACCAGGAACGCGTTGTCGGTGCTCAGGTAATCGATCATCGCCGTGGTACGCGGCGCCACGGCCGGTTTGCCGCAGGACATGAATTCCATCAGCGGCAGGCACTGGCCCTCACCGTAGGAAGTGTTGACCACGTAACGGGTGGCCTGCACCAGACGCTCGTAGTCGGCGTCCGCGAGGTAGCCGTAAATCAGCACGATGCGGCAGCGGTAGGTCTGGTTTTTATACAGGTGATGAAGAATGTCGCTGAGCGCTTCTTCGGCATCGTGGTGCGTGAGCTTGAGCACCAGCGTCGCGTCTTCGATGTCGCGGAACGTCACGCAGAAGGCGCTGAGCATGTCTTCCCAGTTCTTGCGTCCGTCACCGGGATTGAACACCGACGTGTAGACGACACCGTCCAGCAACAACTCCTGCTCACGCACCGGTGCCTGGAAATCGATGCCCTGGCCACGGCGCAAATGTTTCGGGCCAAACGCGTCGAGGTCGAGCTGACGGCTGTCGGCGACCAGTCCCTTGATCGTCAGGCGCACCGGACCCGTCGAGGGTTGCCCCTGAAGCTGCGCGCCCCGGGCCGCAAAGCGATCCCACACCGGCGCCGGCACCGCGACAATCGGGTAATCGGCGCCCATGGCTTCGTGCACGGCATTGACCGTGTAGGTGGAATGGGTGATCGCCGCGCCGCAGGCCCGGAGCACCATGCGCCAGTCATTGCGTGGTTCGTTGTCGAAGGGTTCGTTGGGGATGGTGCTGAATTCCCAGGCGAACACCGGCAACGTCGGGCATGCCAGGTGGATCGGCGTGCGGTGCGGCGGCGAGAACGACAGGAACACGCACGGCTCGCCACGGGACAGGCACTCCAGGTACAGCGCATCGACTTCGCGCGCCGGATCGACGACTTCCACCACACGCCCAAGGCGTTCCAGCACCGGTCGGTATTCCTTGAGCACGAAGTAATAGCTGTACTCCGAACGACCGAGGTTCTGCGCAATGGTGTGCTGGTTGGTTTCCGAGTGAATGATGATCAGCATGAGGCGTTGTCCGTCACGGGGGCGGCATCGACGGTCAGTGGTGCGAGGCCGAAAAAGTCCGCCATGCGCTGCTGCACCGGGGCGAACGCGCAGTAGTCGTGCATGCGCTCGACAGCAGCGGCAGACATCCGCGCGTACTCCTGCGGCTGCGCCTTGGCCATCCGGTAGCTGTTCTCATAGGCGCTTTTGAGCGAAGCCCAGTCCGGCCGATAGCGCAAAGTGCGGTAAATGATGCGGGTGTCCTGGGGCCAGATCGTCAGCTCTTCGCTGGACCGGACGACGAAGGCCACGGTGTCGTCGATGTAGTCTTCCATGGCCGTGTGATCCGGGGCGATCACCGGTTTGCCGCTGGACATGAATTCCATCAACGGCAGGCACAGGCCTTCGCAGCGTGAAGCGTTGACGTAAAAACTGGCGGCCTGGTAAAGCCGCGCGTATTGCGCATCGTCCAGATAACCGTGCATCACCAGCACCCGGCAGGCGAACGGTGTCAGTTGTGCGAGCAGGGTCATCAGTTCGCTGTAGTAGGACGCCAGATCGTTCTGGGTAATCTTCAGCACCAGCGTCGCGTCAGGCGTTTCGCGAAAGGCCCAGCAGAACGCGGTAACCAGATGATGCCAGTTCTTGCGGCCGTCCCTGGGGTTGAACACGGTCACGTAGATCACGCCTTCTACCGTGGCCTCGACCACCGAGGACGTGTCCGGCAGATCCAGCGGCGGTGGCTCGGCTACGGCCACCGCATGCGCTGCGGCAATGGCCGGCAGGCGTTTCTCGAGCCAGGCGTGCATGCGATCCGAGAGCAGATCCTGCACACCTTCCCAATACCAGTGATGCAGGAACGTCACCCGGTCTCCACCCGCCCCCAGCCACCACAGACGCAGATAATGGCGGGCAATCACCAGGCGGCGTTTGAACGTCAGCGGTGGTGGGCGTAGCGCCTCGATTTCGGCCAGTTGCTCGGCAGTCAGCGGCTTGGGCAACAGGTCATCGGCGCAAAGACCCAGCATGCGACTGTCGAAAATGCAGCCCTTGATGGCCAGGGTCGCGCCGGGATTGATCGGCGCACTGACATGTTGCTCACGAATGGCGGAGAAGTTTTCCCACAAGGGCGTCGGCAGCACGAGTACCGGAAAGTCCTCGCCCATGGCGCGGCGAATCGCGCGGGCGGTGTGGCTCGACAGCGTAATGACCCGTCCCTGTCGGGCGAGCATTTGCGTCCAGTCGTGACGCGGATCATCGTCCCATGATTCATCGGGGATCGAATCGAATTCCCATGCAATCACGCAGATCGTCGGGCACTCAAGGTCGGTCGGGGTATTTTGTGGCGGCGTGAAGGACAGGAAAACGCTGCTTTCACCGGCGGCGAGCAGTTGCCGATAGAGTGGATCAACCTCGGCGCTGGTAGACACCACATGCACCCGCCCCAGGCTTTCCAGCACCGGGCGATAGGCCTTGAGCACGAAGTAGTAGCTGTATTCGGGACGCCCCAGACTCTGGCTGATGGAGCGGTCGTTGACGTCCGAGTAGAGAATGAAATTCATGGCATCCCACGGTGCAACCGCCATCCCGGCAGCTTCACGCTATGACGGCCGAGCGTCGGATCGAACCGGCATCAGCGCTGTTCGTCCTGCGTCATCGGGCACGTCTCTGTTCTTGTTTTAATGGTCGGTTTTACCCTGTCGCACGATCCTTGCGAAAAGCCGCCGGGGATCGCGACGAGGGGCATTCTAAACACATCCGTCGCGCCTTCGGGAACCGCCCGGCGAGAAAAACCCGACTACTCTGACGAGAACTGACCGGTCACGGTTTGGCCGGTTGAAATTGCTGCGCAATTGGCACAGATTGGCAGCCAAACAACTACAACAATGACTTCACCCTTTGTCTCGGCCGGATTTTCTCTCAGTCTGACGGACATTCCCTTAAAGCCTGTGGGAAGAGGTGAAAGTTAAAGACCAAGGGGTCGCTGTTTGAAAAAAAGTCTGTTCATCACGGGCCTGAGTGGGTTCGTAGGACAACACATCCAGTCACGTCTGCAAGGGGAAGACGCGTCGTGGCAACTGCTGCCTGTCGCCTCTGCCTATGACCTGACAAACCCGGACAGCCTCATCGACCTGTGGCCGCAACTGCCCGATGCGGTGATTCATCTGGCCGGCCAGACCTTTGTCCCTGAAGCGTTCCGCGATCCGGCACGTACCTTCGACATCAACCTGCTTGGCACCCTGAACCTGTTGCAGGCCCTCAAGGCCCGCGGCTTCAAGGGCACGTTTGTGTATGTCAGCTCGGGCGATGTCTACGGCCAGGTCGAAGAACCCGCGCTGCCGATCACCGAGCAACAACCACCCTGCCCGCGCAATCCTTATGCAGTCAGCAAGCTGTCGGCCGAGTTTCTCAGCCTGCAATGGGGGTTGAGCGAAGGCTGGCCGGTGCTGGTGGCGCGCCCGTTCAATCACATCGGCACCGGGCAGAAAGAAAGCTTCGTCATCGCCAGCGCCGCACGGCAGATCAACCGCATCAGGCAAGGGCTGCAAGCGCCGCAACTGGAAGTCGGTGACATTGATGTCACCCGCGATTTCCTCGACGTCGGCGACGTGGTCTCGGCCTATTTCGCGCTGCTGGAAAAAGGCACGCCGGGACAGGTCTACAACATTTGCTCGGGCCATGAGCAAAGCATCCGCAGCCTCATCGAACAGATGGCCGACCTGGCCCAGGTCAAGCTGCAACTGGTTCAGGATCCGGCACGCATGCGCCGCGCGGATCAGCGTCGCGTCTGCGGCAGCCACCAACGGCTGGCCCGGACCACAGGATGGACGCCGCAAATCACTACACAACAATCCCTGCGGGCGATCCTGTCCGACTGGGAGACGCGAGTACGACAAGAATGACAAAAAGTGCATTGATCACCGGCATCACCGGTCAGGACGGGGCGTATCTGGCCAAGCTGCTGCTCGACAAGGGTTACAAGGTTCACGGCCTTGTCGCACGGCGCAGCAGCGATTCACGCTGGCGCCTGAGGGAGATGGGCGTCGAAGCAGACATCGTCTACCTGGATGGCGACATGGCCGATGCCTGCTCGGTGCAGCGCGCGGTGATCAAGTCGGCGCCGCACGAGGTGTATAACCTGGCGGCCCAGAGCTTCGTTGCCGCCTCCTGGGACCAACCGGTAACCACCGGCATCGTCGATGGCCTGGGCGTGACTCACCTGCTCGAAGCGATCCGTCAGTTCAGCCCGCACACGCGTTTCTATCAGGCGTCCACCAGCGAAATGTTCGGTCTGATCCAGGCCGAGCAACAGGACGAGAACACCCCGTTCTACCCGCGCAGTCCTTACGGCGTGGCCAAACTCTATGGCCACTGGATCACCGTCAACTACCGCGAAAGCTTCAACCTGCACGCCAGCAGCGGCATTTTGTTCAATCATGAATCGCCCCTGCGCGGCATCGAATTCGTGACCCGCAAGGTCACCGATGCCGCCGCCCGGATCAAACACGGCAAACAGCAGGAGCTGGCCCTGGGCAACATCGATGCCAAGCGCGACTGGGGCTTTGCCGGTGACTACGTCGAGGCCATGTGGCTGATGCTGCAACAGGACAAGCCCGACGATTTCGTGGTCGCCACCGGCGTCACCACCACCGTGCGCGAGATGTGCCGCATCGCCTTCGATCACGTCGGCCTCAACTATCGGGATTACGTGAAGATCGACCCGGCGTTTTTCCGCCCCGCGGAAGTCGAAGTGCTGCTCGGCAATCCGGCCAAGGCCCAGCGCGTGCTGGGCTGGAAACCGAAAACCGACCTCGACACCCTGATCCGCATGATGATGGATGCGGACATGAAACGCGTCGCCAAGGAGTAGGCCATGCTGATCCCCGTGATTCTGTCCGGCGGTGCCGGCACCCGTTTGTGGCCGGTGTCCCGGGAGGGCCATCCCAAGCCGTTCATGACCCTGCCCGACGGCCAGTCGCTGCTGGGCAAGACCTACCGCCGCGCCGCCGCGCTGCTGGACGGCTGGGGCGACATTGTCACGGTGACCAACCGCGAATATTACTTCCAGAGCAAGGATCACTATCAGGCCGCGCGCCTTTCCCGGCATCGCGGGCACTTCCTGCTCGAGCCCACAGGGCGCAACACCGCACCGGCCATTGCGGCGGCGGCACTGTCGCTGCAAGCCCTGCACGGTGATGCCGCGATCATGGTGGTGATGCCCGCCGACCATTTGATCGTCAACGAGGAGGCGCTCAAAAGCGCGGTCGAACACGCGGTCAATCTGGCGAAGGACGGCTATCTGGTGACCTTCGGCGTGGTGCCGACCGCCCCGGAAACCGGCTTCGGCTACATTGAGACAGGCGCACCGCTCAACGATCGGGGCGCGGCCAAGGTGCAGCGCTTCGTGGAAAAACCCGACCTGCAAACCGCCACCCATTACCTGGAAAGCGGCAACTTCCTGTGGAATTCGGGGATGTTCTGCTTCTCCACCGCAACGGTGATTGCCGAACTGGCGCTGCACGCCCCCGAGTTGCTGGAACAGACGCGCGCCTGCATGGCCGCCAGCGAACCGGTGGAAACCGCCGGTTGCCTGCAACAGGAATTGTCCGCGCAGCTGTTCGCCGAGATCACCGACATCTCCATTGACTACGCCTTGATGGAACGCTCGGAGAAAGTCGTGGTGGTTCCCGCCGGTTTCGACTGGAGCGACATCGGATCGTGGAGCGCGGTCGCCGCGCTGGTGCCGGCCGACGCTGATAACAACCGTGCGAGCGGTGAGGCGATCTTCATCGACAGCCGCAACAACTTCGTTCAAAGCGAAGGCCGGCTGGTGGCCGCTGTGGGTGTGCAAGACCTGATCGTCATCGACACCGCCGACGCGGTACTGGTAGCCCACGCCGACCGTGCCCAGGATGTGCGGCGGGTGGCCAAGCAGCTCAAGGACAAATCCCACGAAGCCTATCGCCTGCACCGCACGGTCAGCCGTCCGTGGGGCACCTACACGGTGCTCGAGGAAGGCCCGCGCTTCAAGATCAAACGTATCGTGGTCAAGCCCGGCGGCAAGTTGTCGTTGCAGATGCACCATCACCGCAATGAACACTGGGTGGTAGTCGAAGGCATGGCCAAGGTCACCAACAACGGCAGCGGCACGACCCTAGTGGCGAAGAACGAATCGACGTTCATCGCCGCCGGTCACAAGCACCGTCTGGAAAACCCCGGCGTGATCGACCTGGTGATCATCGAAGTGCAAAGTGGCGAATACCTGGGAGAGGACGACATCGTCCGCTTCGAAGACCAATACGGCAGGACGGTGTGAATGCTGCTTTCCCTGTACCGCTCGCTGCACGACTATCGGGGTTTCATCCTCGGTAGCGTCAAGCGGGAGTTTCAAGCGCGGTATCGCAATTCGCTGTTCGGCGCGCTGTGGACGGTACTCAACCCGCTGTCGATGATCATCGTGTACACGGTGATCTTTTCCCACATCATGCGCGCCCGTCTGCCCGGCGTGGACGACGGCATGGCCTACAGCGTCTACCTGTGCGCCGGGCTGCTGACCTGGGGCCTGTTCTCGGAAATCACCCTGCGCAGCCAGAACATGTTTCTGGAAAACGCCAACCTGCTGAAGAAAATCAGCTTCCCGCGCCTGTGCCTGCCGGTGATCGTGCTGCTCAATGCCGGAATCAACTTCGCGATCATCATCGGCCTGTTCCTCGGTTTTCTGTTGATCAGCGGACGCTGGCCGGGCATGGCCCTGTTGGCACTGGTGCCGCTGCTGGCGTTGCAAGTGCTGTTCTGCGCCGGGTTGGGGATGATCCTCGGCGTGCTCAACGTGTTCTTTCGCGATGTCGGGCAATTGTTCGCCATCTGCCTGCAATTCTGGTTCTGGCTGACGCCGATCGTGTATCCGCTGAGCATCCTGCCCGAGTGGGTGCAGCGTCTGCTGCAACTCAATCCGCTGACCAACCTGATCGGCAGCTACCAGAACCTGTTTCTCTACGGCCAGTGGCCGGTGTGGAGTTCGCTGCTGCCGATCTTCGTCATCGGCCTGCTGTTGTGCGCGGTCGGCCTGCGCCTGTTTCGCCGGCGGGTCGGCGAAATGGTGGATGAACTCTGATGGGGCACATACGCGTCACAGGCCTGGGCAAGGCCTACAAGCAGTACCCCACCCGCTGGAGTCGCCTGGCCGAATGGCTGATTCCGTTTTCGCCGATGCGCCATCGCCAGTACTGGGTGTTGCAGGACATCAATTTCGAGATCGCCCCCGGTGAAGCGGTGGGCATTGTCGGGGTCAACGGCGCCGGAAAAAGCACCCTGCTGAAAATGATCACCGGCACCACCCAACCGACCTGCGGCCAAATCCAGCTCGAGGGCCGGGTCGCGGCGCTGCTGGAACTGGGCATGGGGTTTCATCCGGACTTCACCGGCCGACAGAACGCAATCATGGCCGGGCAACTGCTGGGCATGCAGGTCGAAGACATCGAAGCACTGATGCCGGACATCGAACGCTTCGCGGAAATCGGCGAGGCCATCGATCACCCGGTGCGCACTTACTCCAGCGGCATGCAGATGCGCCTGGCCTTCAGCGTCGCCACCGCGCGCCGCCCGGACATTCTGATCGTCGACGAAGCGCTGTCGGTGGGCGATGCCTACTTTCAGCACAAGAGCTTCGACCGCATCCGCAGCTTCCGCAAGGCCGGCACCACGCTGCTCATCGTGTCCCACGACCGCTCGGCGATCCAGTCGATCTGCGACTCGGCGATCCTGCTCGAAGGCGGTCACATGGTGATGCACGACAAGCCCGAAGCGGTCATGGATTACTACAACGCCCTGCTCGCCGAACGCGAAGGCCAGACCGTGCGCCAGGAACTGCTCGACGGCGGACAGGTGCGCACTGTGTCCGGCACCGGCGAGGCCGGGATCCTCAGCGTACGCCTGCTCGATGAACGCGAACGTTCCATCGACGCCGCCGAAGTCGGTCAGCCGGTGACCCTGGAAGTCGAAGTGGAGATTCGCCAGGACATCGAGCGACTGGTGCTCGGCTTCATGATCAAGGATCGCCTGGGTCAGGCCATGTACGGCATCAACACCCACCGTCAGAACCAGGCGCTGGAAGACCTGCGTGCGGGTGAACGCGTCACCTATCGCTTCACGTTCGTCATGGGCCTGGGCAAGGGCAATTACTCCGTGGCCCTGAGTCTGTCGCGACTGGACTCGCATCTGGACCGCAACTTCGAATGGCGTGACTACGGCCTGGTGTTTCACGTGATCAACAACCGTCAGGAAGATTTCGTCGGCTGTTCCTGGCTGGGTGCCAGCACCTCGATCACCCGCCATGCGGACAGCCTCGCGGAGCGTGCGCCATGACTCGTCTGCTGGTCGAATGCACCCACGTGTTCAAACACCCGAAGGTCAATTCGGGGATTCAGCGGGTGGTGCGCAACGTCATCAAACAGCTGCCGCCGAGCGCCGAAGGGGTCGAATGCGTGCCGGTGGTTCTGCTCAAGGGCCAGTTGTACCGAGTGAAGCGTCTGGCGCCGCTGGATTCGCCGCTGTTCAATGCCATCGTCACGTTTGGCGAACGTCTGGAACGGCTGGCTCATCGTTTCTGGCAGCTGCATCAACGGCTGGACACCCGTTGCCGCACAAAACTGGCAAGGCGCGTGTTGTACGTCGGCTATCGCCTGACCTCGTTCGGTGCATTCGGGCTACCGCTGCGGCTGGTCGGGCTAGTCAATCGCTATCAAATGCCCCAACGCTGTGAGCCGCTGCAACACCAGCCGGGCGATCAACTGGTCCTGCTGGATTCGTCCTGGCATTCCGACTTTTTCCTGCATGCCGAGCGCCTCAAACAGGAAGGCATGGGCATCGTTGCGGTGATCTACGACCTGATTCCCCTGTCCCACCCGCAGTTCTACGACACGCGGCTGGTCGAGGTGTACAGCGAGTGGTTCGACTGGATCGCCCGCAATGCCGACGGCTTCATGGCGATTTCCGCCACCGTGCGCGATCAGCTACGTGCAGAACTGCAACGTCGCCTGGGTTCGGCACAAGTCGGCAAACGCTGGTTCGACTACTTTCACCTCGGGTCGGAGCTGGATCTGCAGAGCGTCGAAGCCGCCGTCGAACCACGTCTACAAAAGCTGTTCGCAACAAAGGAGCCTGTGTTCCTGATGGTCAGCACCATCGAGCCGCGCAAGAACCACGACTATCTGCTGGATGCCTTCGACCACGCCTGGGCGAACGGCTCGAAAGCCCGGTTGTGCATTGCCGGGCGCATTGGCTGGAAGTGCGACGCACTGCTGGCCCGGATCCATCATCATCCCGAGCTGAACCGACGCCTGTTCATGTTCAACGACTTGAGCGACACCAGCCTCGAACACGCCTACGCCCATGCCAGCGCGCTGGTGTTTCCATCGTTCGTCGAAGGTTTCGGCCTGCCACTGGTGGAAGCCATGCAGCGCGGGCTGCCGGCGATGGGCAGCGACATCCCGGTATTTCGCGAGATCGGTGGCGAGTTCATGGCGTATTTCGACCTGCAGTCACCGCAAAGCCTCGCCGATCTGGTGCAGAGCTTTGAGCGCAGCGGTCGATTCCCCGCCGCCCGCGATGTCAGCGACTGGCAATGGATCGGCTGGCGTGAAGCCAGTGCGCAACTGGCCGAGCGTACCGCGCGCCATGTGCTGGAGGCGCCTCAGGTGCCGGCGAGGCAACATGCGCATAGCCCTTAACGCCCGCATTCTCCAGGCGCCGCGCACCGGCATCGGCCATTACGTGGCCGAACTGGTGAATGCCTTGCACGCCGAAACCGATATCGACGTGGCGCTGTTCCATGGCTGGGGCTGGAGCTCGCAACTGCCGGAAGCGGCGATGCCCGGTTATTCGCGCCTGACCCCGCTGCTGCGGAAGATCCCCGGGGCCTATCAGGCGCGCCGGTGGCTTGAGCAGAAACGCTTCGATCAGGGCCCGGCGCAACCGGTCGATCTGTATCACGAACCGAGCCTGTGGCCGCTGGCCTTCGATGGCCCGACCGTGATTACCCTGCACGATCTCACGCACCTGCATTTCCCCGAGACCCAGCCGCCAGCGCGGCTGCGGGAAATCGAGCGCCGGCTCGCCGAAGGCGTACGCCAGGCGCGGATCATTCTGACCGACTCGCAAGCCATCGCTGACGAGGCCCGGGAGTATTTCGGACTGCCCGCCGAGCGCTTCGTGGTCGCGCCGCTGGGTGTCGCCGAGCGTTTCCATCCGCGCGAGCCGCAGGACATCAATGCGGTGCTCAAGGCCCATGCGGTCGAGTATCGGGAGTATTTCCTCTGCGTCGGCACTCTGGAGCCACGCAAGAACCTGAACCTGGCCCTGCGCGCCCACGCGCTGTTACCGGATCCCGTGCGCCAGCGTTTCCCGCTGTTGATCGTCGGCATGGCCGGCTGGCAGCGCGACCAGTTCAGTGAAGAATTGAATCAGGCCCTGGCTTGCGGGCACGTGTGCCTGCTCGGCTATTTGCCCGATGAGCAAGTCGCGCAATTGCTGGCCGGCGCCCGGGCGCTGATTTTTCCTTCGCTGTATGAAGGTTTCGGCCTGCCGGTGCTGGAAGCGATGGCCAGCGGCACGCCGGTGGTGCTCACCCGCTCTTCGGCCATGCCGGAAGTGGCGGGAGACGCTGGCAACTATATTGAAGCTGACGATGCAGACGGCTTGCGTAATGCGATGAGCCGACTGATCGATGATCAAGCGCACTGGCAGGCATGCCGGGAAGCCGGATTGCAGCAGGCACGGCTTTTTTCCTGGAAGCGTTGCGCGCAGGCCACGGCCGGCGCCTACCACCAGGCCATGGGAGGTTGAATGCGAGTTCTTCATTTCTTCAAGACGTACCTGCCTGACTCGGTCGGCGGTATCGAACAAGTCATCTTTCAACTCTGCGAGAGTGGCGCCCAGCACGGTATCGAAGGCCAGGTGCTGACCCTCAGCGCCAATCCAGAGCCTGCGGTGGTGCGTCTCGGCCAGCACGAGGTGCATCGGGCCAAACTGGATATCCAGTTCGCCTCCACGGGTTTTTCCTGGAGCGTGTTCAAGCAGTTTCGTGAACTGGCCGCCGAAGCCGACGTAATCAACTACCACTTCCCGTGGCCGTTTATGGATTTGGTGCATTTCGCCAGCGGCGTGAACAAACCGACGGTGGTGACGTACCACTCGGACATCATTCGCCAGAAGCACCTGCTCAAACTGTATCGCCCGCTGATGAACCGCTTTCTCGCCAGCGCCGACCGGATTGTCGCGGCTTCGCCGAACTATCTGCACACCAGCGATGTGTTGCAGCAATTTCAGGACAAGACCCGCGTCATCCCGTATGGCTTGAACAAGGCCGGTTATCCACAGCCTGACGTTGAGCGCATGAACCGCTGGCGGCAGCAGCTTGGGGATAAGTTTTTCCTGTTTGTCGGGGTAATGCGCTATTACAAAGGCCTGCACATCCTGCTCGATGCATTGAAGGATGTGGATTACCCGGTGGTGATCGTCGGCGCCGGCCCGCTGGAGCAGGAACTGCACGCCCAGGCCGCCGCCCTGGGTCTGCGTAACATTCATTTCCTCGGTCGTTTGAGCGACGAAGACAAGGTCGCCCTGCTGCAACTGAGCTACGCCATCGTCTTCCCGTCGCACCTGCGCTCGGAAGCGTTCGGCATTTCGCTGCTCGAAGGCGCGATGTATGGCAAACCGATGATTTCCAGCGAGATCGGCACCGGCACCAGCTACATCAATATCCACAAAGAAACGGGACTGGTGGTGCCACCGAGTCATCCACAGGCGTTTCGCGAAGCGATGCGCACCCTGTGGGAAAACCCGGCCCTCGCTGCCGAAATGGGCCTCAAGGCCGAGGCCCGCTATCGGCAGTTATTCACAGCCGATGAAATGGGCCGCAAATGGACCGAGCTGTATCAGGAGCTGCTGGAGGAAAAGGCGTTGTCCTACGCCTGATCCGTTACAGATCCAGCACCAGCGGCTGGGCACTCTGGGCCGGCACCGCGCAGCAGATCAACACCTGCCCTTCCTCCGGTACTTCAGCCGGAGGCTGTGGATAATTCACCGCGCCGCTGATCAGCCGCGTCTTGCAGGTGCCGCACGAACCACCGCGGCAACTGAATTCCGGCCGCAGGCCGCGGCTTTCCGCCAGCTCCAGCAGACTGCCGCCGTCGGGCTGCCAGCGCGCCTCCTTGGCCGAACGGTCGAACACCACCGGTACTGACGTGGTCGCGGCCGGCGGTTGTTCCATCACGATCGCATCCGGATCGGGTTGACGCTTGAGGGTCGAAGGACCAAAGGTTTCTGCGTGGATCTGCCCGTCCCGCACATCCAGTTCGCGCAAGATGTCGTAGAGGCCTTGGGTAAAGCCGCCGGGACCGCAGAGCACGAAGTCGACCTGATCGAAGTCCTCATCGGTGAGCAGATTGCGCAACAGATCGCCATCGATACGGCCACGCAGGTCGAAGTCTTTTCCTTCGACCAGATCGTCTTCCGGCTGGCTGAGCACTCGCAACACTTTCACGGCGTCACCGGCATCCTCCAGCAAACGATCCACCTCTGCGCGGAACGGCTGGTCGGCGAGGCTGCGGGAACTCTGAACAAACAGGGTCGGACGAATCCGCCGCGTCCGCAGGCCCTGATAGACCACCTCACGCAGCATCGACAGCAACGGCGTGATGCCGACCCCGGCCGCCAACAGCACCAGCGGACGGCGCTCCAGCGCCGCGACCGTGAAATGCCCCTGGGGCAAGCGCGCCTCCAGCACATCGCCCACACGAATCTGCTCATGCAGATGCGTCGACACCCGACCTTCACGTTTGACGCTGATCCGGAAGAAATCGTCCGACGGCGCACCCGACAGGCTGTAGGTGCGGATGTGCATCTCACCATCGAGGTTGAACCGCAGCGGCAGATGCTGCCCGGCGAGAAACACCGGCAGCCCCGCACCATCGTCCGGCTCCAGGTAGATCGAGCGGATGTGACGGCTTTCCATTTCGACTCTTGCCACGCGCAATGGGCGCCAGCTGTCACCTAATGCCTTGGCCTGCAACCGTGCATCGGCCTGGGCCCAGTTGCCGGTCAGGAGACTGGTGGGCGACATCCCGTCGAAGCGCCAGCGCAGTGCCAGTGCCGCAGGACGCCGGACCAGTTTTTCCACCTCAAATGTCCACAGCCGCTCGGCGCCCTGAAACGCTTCGATTTGCGGCGCTTCAAGAATGACCTCGGTGCGACCGCTGAGCTGCAACACGTCGCCTGTGGAAAAGTCGATGAACAGCAAGCCGGCCAAGGGATTGAGCAACAGATTGCCGAGGGTATTGAAGTGCAGGTTGCCGGCAAAATCCGGAATCGTCAGGCGATTGCCTTCAATCCGCACAAAACCGGGCTGACCACCGCGGTGGGAAACATCGACTGAACGCTCACCGTCGACATCAACGTAACTGGCGACGAAGAAGGTGTCGGCACTTTCAATCAGCGCAATGGCGGCATCATCGAGGCTGTCACGGTGTTCGGCTTTGCGGCTCTGCGGATCCGTCAGTGGTACCCGCTGAAACTGACGCAGCTGAATGTACTGCGGGCAGTTGCCGAACGACTGATCGACCGTCAACCCGAAGCCGTTCGCGTCGAGATGATCGATGTGGCCATTGAGCCGATTGCGCCGGCGGGTGTGCAGTTCGATACCAAGCAGGCCGATCGCGGCGCCGGCGTGTAACTGCGCCGGGTCATCGGCAGCCGGCAGACTGGCGAACTGCAGTTGCGTCGGCTCGGGAGAGTGAGCAAAGCCCGGCTCCCCCTCCAGCACACTGGCCCAGGGGCGACCTTCGGTATCCACCGCGCCGTACAGCATGAATGGCAATTGCTGATAGAACTGGCGGTGTTGATCCGGCATCCAGGTGCGAATCACCTTACGACCGAATTCCTCCATGCGCTCGGCAACGCCGACATGGGCCTGCAACTGTTGCTCGCCAGCGTGCCACGGTGAACGTTCCATCACGGTCTCTCCCCTGCGCCGTCGGCACAGATTGAATGTCAGACGGTGGTTTGCAGGCCGGCAACGGTGCGCGGCATGCCGACAAAACCGGGCAGCGCTTCGATACGCGAGAGCCAGGCGCGAACGTTAGCGTAGTCGTCCAGCGATACATTGCCTTCCGGCGAGTGGGCGATATAGCTGTAGGCCGAGACATCGGCAATGGTCGGCTCAGTGCCGGTCAGGTACGGGGTTTTGCCCAGTTCCGCATCCATCACCTTGAGAAAATTGTGTGCACGGGTGATGACTTCCTCGGCGTTGAATTTCGCCCCGAACACTGTGATCAAGCGTGCGGCAGCGGGTCCGAAAGCAATCGGCCCGGCGGCGGCCGACAACCAGCGCTGCACGTGCGCGGCGCCGACCGGATCACTTGGCAGCCAGCGGCCATTGCCGTATTTCTGTGCCAGGTAGACAAGAATCGCGTTGGAGTCCGCGAGCACCACACCATTGTCATCAATGGCCGGAACCTGACCGAAACTGTTGATGGCCAGATATGCCGCCTGTTTATGTTCGCCCTTGGCCAGATCGACGAAGATCAGCTCGGTCGGCAGTTGCAACAGTGACAACATCAGTTCGACGCGATGGGCGTGGCCGGAACGCGGGAAGTTGTAGAGTTTGATCGCTTGCATGGTCGACTCCGCTGGATGATGGCGCCGTTCAGGATGGACGGTGGCCGTGGGAGCCATCTTCCCCTGATCGCGAAAACAAAAGAATCACCAGCAAATGCAATCCATTATTTCTCTGGATGAAATAACGCAGCGTTTTTCAGCGCCGGATGCTCGCGCAGCGCCTGCACTATGAAGTCGACAAAACTGCGTATCCGCGCCGGCGCCTTGCGCCCGCCCTGATACACCACATGGATCGGCAGAGCAGGCAATTCGAACTCGGCGAGGACGATTTCCAGCTCGCCGGAAGCCACCTTGCTGGCCACCTGATAAGACAGCACCCGAGTCAGCCCCAGGCCCAGCGACGCTGCTGTGATCGCGGCCTGATTGGCAGTGACCACCAGACGCGGTTCCGGTTTTACGCCGATGAGTTCACCGTGTTCCATGAATGGCCAACTGCGCTGTTGACCGATGGCCGATGTCGCCACCACTGGCGCCCCGGCCAAGGCCTGCGGATGGGCAGGCCGACCATGGACCGCGAAGTATTCCGGCGAGCCGCAAATTACCCGCCGCACCTCACCGACCCGGATCGCATGCTGATTGCTGTCCGGCAACTCGCCGATTCGCACCGCGACGTCGACGCCCTCCTCGACCATGCTCACCACCCGGTCGAGCAACAGGGCGTTGATGGAAACGTCCGGGTATTGCGTCAGATAACGCGCCATCACCGGCGTGACAAACAGTTCACCGAATAAAACAGGCGCCGTTACCGTCAACTGGCCGCGGGGCTCGGCATGACTGCCGGCAGCGGAATCCTCCGCTTCCTGCACCTCGGCGAGAATTCTCCGACAGTCTTCCAGATAACGCAGACCGGCTTCGCTCAAATGCACGCTGCGGGTGGTCCGGATCAACAACTGCGTACCAATTCGCTGCTCCAGCGCCGCCACCGCCCGGGTCACGCTCGCCGCCGACAGACCCAAACGCCGCGCAGCGGCGGAAAAACCCTGTTCCTGGGCGACGATGGCGAAAACCTGCATTTCCTGGAAGCGATCCATGGTGCCCTCGATCCGGATAAAAAAATCGCAGCCGAAGCTGCGATTTTATGGGGTGATCAACTGTGGATAACTTATTCCACCGTCACCGACTTCGCCAGGTTACGCGGCTGATCCACGTCGGTGCCCTTGAGCACAGCGACGTAGTACGACAGCAGCTGCAGCGGAATGGTGTAGAGAATCGGCGACAGGATGTCGTGGATGTGCGGCATCTGTACCACGTGAGTGCCTTCACCGTTGGTCATCCCGGCCTTTTCGTCGGCGAACACGATCAGTTCACCACCGCGGGCGCGGACTTCCTGCAGGTTGGACTTGAGCTTCTCAAGAAGCTCGTTGTTCGGTGCGACAGTGACCACCGGCATGTCGTTATCCACAAGCGCCAGCGGGCCATGCTTCAATTCACCGGCCGGGTAGGCTTCGGCGTGGATATAAGAGATTTCCTTGAGTTTCAGGGCCCCTTCCATCGCCACCGGGAATTGCGCACCACGGCCCAGGAACAGCGTGTGGTTTTTCTCGGCGAACAGCTCTGCGATTTTTTCCACAGTGCTGTCCATCGCCAGCGCTTCGCCCAGACGGGTTGGCAGACGGCGCAGTTCTTCGACCAGCGTAGCTTCTACGCCCTCACCCAAAGTACCGCGCACCTGACCCAGAGACAGGGTCAGCAGCAGCAGACCAACCAATTGTGTGGTGAACGCCTTGGTCGAGGCCACGCCGATTTCACGACCGGCCTGGGTCAGCAGGGTCAGGTCGGATTCGCGCACCAGCGAACTGATGCCGACGTTGCAGATCGCCAGGCTGCCCAGGAAACCCAGTTCCTTGGCGTTGCGCAGGGCCGCCAGGGTGTCGGCGGTTTCGCCGGACTGAGAAATGGTGACGAACAGCGTGTCCGGCTGAACCACGACCTTGCGGTAGCGGAACTCACTGGCCACTTCGACCTGGCACGGGATTCCGGCCAGCTCTTCGAGCCAGTAACGGGCAACCATACCGGCGTGATAACTGGTGCCGCACGCAACAACCTGCACGTTGCGCACTTTGGCGAACAGTTCGGCGGCTTGCGGGCCGAAAGCCTGCACCAGCACCTGGTTCGGGCTCAGGCGACCTTCGAGGGTGCGTTGCACCACGGACGGCTGCTCGTGGATTTCCTTGAGCATGTAATGACGGAACTCGCCTTTGTCGGCGGCTTCCGCACCATCCGTGTACTGCACGGTCTGGCGCTCGACGGCTTTGCCGGTCACGTCCCAGATCTGCACCTTGTCACGCTGGATTTCGGCGATATCGCCCTCTTCCAGATACATGAAACGGTCGGTGACCTGACGCAGGGCCAGTTGGTCGGAAGCGAGGAAGTTTTCGCCCAGGCCCAGACCGATCACCAGCGGGCTGCCACTGCGAGCAGCAACCAGTCGATCCGGCTGCTGTGCGTGGATAACCGCAAGACCGTAGGCGCCATGCAGATCCTTGACCGTTGCCTTCACGGCGTCGGTCAGATCCGGCAGGTTCTTGAGTTTTTCGGTCAGCAGGTGGGCGATGACTTCGGTGTCGGTGTCGGAAGAGAACACATAACCCTGCGCCTTGAGTTGCTCACGCAGCGCTTCATGGTTTTCGATGATGCCGTTGTGCACGACAGCGACGTCGCCGGAGAAATGCGGGTGGGCATTGCGCTCGCTCGGCGCCCCGTGGGTGGCCCAGCGGGTGTGGGCAATACCGAGACGGCCGACCAGCGGATGTTCGGCCAGCGCCGCGTCGAGTTCGCTGACCTTGCCGACACGACGAGTGCGCTCGAGGGTTCCGTCATTGGTCAAGACAGCCACGCCTGCGCTGTCATAGCCCCGGTATTCGAGGCGTTTGAGGCCTTCGACCAGAATGGCGGTGATGTTACGTTCAGCTACCGCGCCGACAATTCCACACATGCTTATTTCTCCTGACTGACGGTCGCGCAAATCAAGTTGATACCGCGAGCCTGAATCTGATCGCGCGCATCAAGGGGCAGGCGATCATCGGTAATTAGGGTATGGACGCTGCTCCATGGCAGCTCCAGGTTGGGAATCTTGCGACCAATCTTGTCGGCCTCGACCATTACGATCACTTCCCGCGCCACTTCCGCCATCACCCGGCTCAGTCCGAGCAATTCATTGAAGGTGGTGGTACCACGCACCAGGTCGATGCCATCGGCACCGATAAACAACTGGTCGAAGTCGTAAGAGCGTAGTACCTGCTCGGCGACCTGGCCCTGGAAGGATTCCGAGTGCGGATCCCAGGTGCCGCCGGTCATCAGCAGCACAGGCTCGTGTTCGAGTTCGCTCAGGGCGTTGGCCACGTGCAGGGAGTTGGTCATCACCACCAGACCTGGCTGCTGACCGAGCTCGGGAATCATGGCGGCGGTGGTGCTGCCGCTGTCGATGATGATGCGGGCGTGCTCGCGGATGCGTGTGACGGCAGCGCGGGCGATCGCCTGTTTGTATTTGGAAACGTTCTGACTGACGTCCGCCACCAGTTCCTGGGGCATGGTGATCGCGCCACCATAGCGACGCAGCAGCAAGCCATGACTTTCCAGGGCTGCGAGATCCTTGCGAATCGTAACTTCCGAAGTTTCGAAGCGCTTGGCCAGTTCATCCACACTCACTTCGCCCTGCTCATTGAGCAAAGCCAGAATGCTGTGACGGCGCTGAGGTGTGTTGCGTTTCGACATGGCTGAGTAAGTTTCGATTCGAAAGATAACGGAAGCAATCAAAACCTATCAGCTGCAAATCGTCAAGCCGACGCCCATAAAAAAAGACCGCTGGCGGCGGTCTTTTTTGATTCCAGCGTTGTGGATAACTCAGCTCTTCTTGATCTTCTCCGGCCGCTTCCAGCCATCGATGTTCTTCTGCCGTGCGCGGCCAACAGCCAATTGCGCGTTATCCACATTTTGGGTGATGGTCGAACCGGCAGCGGTGGTTGCACCGGCGGAGATATCCACAGGCGCCACCAGCGAGTTGTTGGAACCGATGAACACGTCCTCACCCAGCACGGTTTTCCACTTGTTGGCGCCGTCGTAGTTGCAGGTGATGGTGCCGGCGCCGATGTTCGTGCGGGCACCAATCTCGGCATCGCCCAGATAAGTCAGGTGTCCGGCCTTGGCGCCCTCGCCCATCCGGGCGTTTTTCAGTTCGACGAAGTTACCCACATGGGCGCGGGCCTCCAGTACGGTACCCGGACGCAGACGGGCAAACGGGCCGGCATCGCTGCCTTCGCCCAGCACCGCACCTTCGATGTGGCTGTTGGCCTTGACCACCACGCCTTTGCGCAGGGTGCTGTCCTTGATCACGCAGTTCGGGCCGATGACCACGTCGTCCTCGATGACGACCTTGCCTTCGAGAATCACGTTGATGTCGATCAGCACGTCGCGACCGACGGTCACTTCGCCCCGTACATCGAAACGGGCCGGGTCGCGCAGGGTGACACCCTGAGCCATCAGTCGACGACCGGCGCGCAACTGGTAATGACGCTCCAGCTCGGACAACTGTTTGCGATCGTTGGCGCCCTGCACTTCCATCGGGTCGTGAGGTTGTTCGGTGGCGACCGTCAGGCCATCGCTGACCGCCATCTCGATCACGTCGGTCAGGTAATACTCGCCCTGCGCGTTGTTGTTCGACAGGCGACTCATCCAGTCCGCCAGGCGATTGGCCGGCACCGCCAGGATGCCGGTATTGCCTTCAGTAATCGCCCGCTGCGCTTCGCTGGCGTCCTTGTGTTCGACGATCGCGGCGACCTTGCCATCGGCATCGCGCACGATGCGGCCATAACCGGTCGGGTCGTCCAGCTCGACGGTGAGCAAGCCCATCTGCCCGGGTACGACGTGCTTGAGCAGACGCTGCAGGGTCTCGACTTCGATCAGCGGCACATCGCCGTAGAGAATCAGTACGGTATCGGCTGTGATGAACGGAACAGCCTGGGCGGTGGCGTGGCCTGTGCCCAGTTGCTTGTCCTGCAACACGAAATTCAGATCGTCCGCGGCCAGACGTTCACGCACCACATCAGCGCCGTGGCCGATGACCACATGAATGCGCTGTGGATCAAGTTGACGGGCACTGTGGATAACATGACCGAGCATGGAATTGCCGGCAATCGGGTGCAGCACTTTTGGCAGCGCGGAGCGCATGCGGGTGCCTTGGCCGGCCGCGAGGATAACGATTTCAAGAGACATGACTGGCTACCAATCCTGGGTGGTCAGCAACTGCGACCGGGTTTGTAGAATTCTGAAAAGAAAAAAGGGTAGCCGAGGCTACCCTTTTTTAACAATCGCACAAAAAGTGGCTGACGGATCAACCGCCAAACTTCTTGCGGATCTGCTGGACGGTGCGCAGCTGAGCTGCAGCCTCGGCCAGACGTGCGGACGCAGCTCCGTAGTCGAAATCTGCGCTCTTCTCGTGCAGAGCAGCTTCGGCAGCCTTGAGAGCTGCTTGAGCCTGAGCTTCATCCAGGTCGGCGGCACGTTGCACGGTATCGGCAAGCACCTTGACCATGTTCGGCTGAACCTCGAGGAAACCACCGGAGATGTAGAACACCTCGGCTTCCCCGCCTTGCTTGATCAGGCGGATCGGACCTGGCTTCAGATTAGTGATCAGCGGCGCGTGGCCCAGAGCGATACCAAGATCACCCAGAGCACCGTGCGCAATCACCATCTCGACCAGACCGGAAAAGATTTCTCCTTCCGCGCTGACGATATCGCAATGGACTGTCATAGCCATCTGATTGCCTCAACCTAAATTAGCGCCCGTTGCCGGGCGCCGGGATTACAGTTTCTTGGCTTTCTCGATCGCTTCTTCGATGCCGCCGACCATGTAGAACGCTTGTTCTGGCAGGTGGTCGTAGTCACCGTTGAGGATGCCTTTGAAGCCAGCAATGGTGTCTTTCAGGGAAACGTATTTACCCGAAGCACCGGTGAAGACTTCAGCCACGAAGAACGGCTGCGACAAGAAGCGCTGGATCTTACGAGCACGGTTTACCAACTGCTTGTCGGCTTCCGACAGCTCGTCCATACCCAGGATCGCGATGATGTCCTTCAGTTCTTTGTAACGCTGCAGCACGTACTGAACGCCACGAGCGGTCTCGTAGTGATCGTTGCCAATCACGTTCGGGTCCAGCTGACGCGAAGTCGAGTCCAGTGGGTCTACCGCCGGGTAGATACCCAGGGAAGCGATGTCACGGGACAGAACGACAGTAGCGTCCAAGTGAGCAAACGTGGTCGCTGGCGACGGGTCAGTCAAGTCGTCCGCTGGTACGTATACGGCCTGGATCGAAGTAATCGAACCTTGCTTGGTCGAAGTGATGCGCTCTTGCAGCACGCCCATCTCTTCAGCCAGGGTCGGCTGGTAACCTACTGCCGAAGGCATACGGCCCAGCAGTGCGGATACTTCGGTACCGGCCAGGGTGTAACGATAGATGTTGTCGACGAACAGCAGAACGTCGTTACCTTCGTCACGGAACTTCTCGGCCATGGTCAGACCGGTCAGCGCTACGCGCAGACGGTTTCCCGGTGGCTCGTTCATCTGACCGTAGACCAGGGCTACCTTGTCGAGAACGTTGGAGTCCTTCATCTCGTGGTAGAAGTCGTTACCCTCACGAGTACGCTCACCCACACCGGCGAACACGGAATAACCGCTGTGCTCGATGGCGATGTTACGGATCAGTTCCATCATGTTTACGGTCTTGCCTACACCGGCACCACCGAACAGACCGACTTTACCGCCCTTGGCGAACGGGCAAACCAGGTCAATAACCTTGATGCCTGTTTCCAGCAGCTCGTTGCCGCCAGCTTGTTCTGCGAAGGAAGGAGCGGCGCGGTGGATACCCCAACGCTCTTCTTCGCCGATCGGGCCAGCTTCGTCGATCGGGTTGCCCAGTACGTCCATGATCCGGCCCAGAGTCGCTTTACCGACCGGTACGGAGATGGCTGCGCCAGTGTTGTTGACGTCCAGACCGCGCTTCAAGCCTTCGGTGGAGCCCATCGCAATGGTACGAACCACGCCGTCGCCCAGCTGCTGCTGAACTTCCAGAGTGGTTTCGGCGCCTTGAACCTTCAAGGCGTCGTAGATGCTCGGTACGCTGTCGCGTGGAAATTCCACGTCGATAACGGCGCCGATGATTTGAACGATACGTCCGCTACTCATAGCTGGATCCTCTGAATATTTGAACCGTTAAACCGCGGCAGCGCCGCCGACGATTTCCGAGATCTCTTGGGTGATCGCAGCCTGACGCGCCTTGTTGTAGATCAGCTGCAAATCGCTGATCAAATCACCGGCGTTGTCGGTAGCGTTCTTCATCGCGATCATCCGCGCAGCTTGTTCGGCCGCGTTGTTCTCGACCACCGCCTGGTACACCTGCGACTCCACGTAACGCACCATCAGGCCGTCAAGCAGCTCTTTGGCGTCCGGTTCGTAGAGATAGTCCCAGTGGTGCTTGAGATCCTGATCCGGGGTTGCCACCAGTGGAATCAACTGCTCCACGGTAGGCTGTTGTGTCATGGTGTTGATGAACTTGTTGGATACCACGGACAGGCGGTCGATACGGCCGTCCAGATAGGCATCCAGCATCACCTTGACGCTGCCGATCAGATCATTGATCGACGGCTCTTCACCCAGGTGGCTGATAGCTGCAACGACGTTTCCGCCGAAGTTGCGGAAAAAGGCCGCACCCTTGCTACCAACGACACACAGATCGATCTCGACGCCGTTTTCGCGGTTTACCGCCATGTCCTTGACCAGGGCCTTGAACAGGTTGGTGTTCAAGCCGCCGCACAGACCACGGTCACTGCTCACGACGACATAACCGACGCGCTTTACTTCGCGATCGATCATGAACGGGTGGCGGTATTCCGGGTTGGCGTTGGCCAGATGCCCAATTACCTGGCGGATACGCTCCGCATAAGGACGGCTAGCAGCCATGCGCATTTGTGCCTTGCGCATTTTGCTGACCGCCACTTTTTCCATGGCGCTGGTAATTTTTTGCGTGCTTTTGATGCTCGCAATCTTACTGCGAATCTCTTTTGCGCCTGCCATGTAACACCTATCAGGTTAGCAAGCGGGAGCCTTGCGGCTCCCGCTGCGGCTTACCAGGTTTGGGTGGCCTTGAACTTCTCGATACCAGCCTTCAGGCCAGCGTCGATTTCGTCATTGAAGTCACCTTTAACGTTGATCTTGGCCATCAAGTCGGCGTGATCGCGGTTGAAGAAAGCGATCAGCGCTTGTTCGAAGCTGCCGATCTTGGCGATTTCAATGTCAGTCAGGAACCCACGCTCAGCGGCATACAGCGACAGCGACATGTCGGCGATCGACATTGGCGCGTATTGCTTCTGCTTCATCAGCTCGGTAACGCGCTGACCATGCTCAAGTTGCTTGCGGGTCGCTTCGTCCAGGTCAGAAGCGAACTGGGCGAATGCCGCCAGTTCACGGTACTGAGCCAGAGCGGTACGGATACCACCGGACAGCTTCTTGATGATCTTGGTCTGAGCGGCACCACCCACACGGGATACCGAAACACCGGCGTTCACTGCAGGGCGGATGCCCGAGTTGAACATGGCCGATTCCAGGAAGATCTGACCGTCGGTGATGGAAATCACGTTGGTCGGAACGAACGCGGAAACGTCGCCAGCCTGGGTTTCGATGATCGGCAGTGCGGTCAGGGAACCGGTTTTGCCGGTCACTGCGCCGTTGGTGAACTTCTCTACGTACTCTTCCGAAACGCGGGATGCGCGCTCCAGCAGACGGGAGTGGAGATAGAACACGTCGCCTGGGTAAGCTTCACGGCCTGGTGGACGGCGCAGCAGCAGGGAAATCTGGCGGTAAGCCACTGCTTGCTTGGACAGATCGTCATAAACAATCAGCGCGTCTTCACCGCGGTCGCGGAAGAATTCACCCATGGTGCAGCCGGAGTACGGAGCCAGGAATTGCAGTGCTGCAGATTCCGAAGCGCTCGCAGCAACGATGATGGTGTTAGCCAGTGCACCGTTTTCTTCCAGCTTGCGAACCACGTTGGCGATGGTCGATTGCTTCTGACCGATTGCAACGTAGACGCAGAAAATGCCGCTGTCTTTCTGGTTGATGATCGCGTCGATCGCCAGAGCGGTTTTACCGATCTGACGGTCACCGATGATCAGCTCACGCTGGCCACGGCCGACAGGGATCATGGCATCGACAGCCTTGTAGCCAGTCTGTACAGGCTGATCTACCGACTTACGCCAGATCACGCCCGGAGCAACTTTCTCGACCGCGTCGGTCTCGGTGTTGCCCAGTGGACCTTTGCCGTCAACAGGGTTACCCAGTGCGTCGACAACGCGACCCAGCAGTTCCTTGCCAACCGGAACTTCGAGGATGCGGCCGGTGCACTTGGCGCTCATGCCTTCAGCCAGACTGGTGTATGCGCCCAGTACAACGGCACCTACGGAGTCTTGCTCCAGGTTGAGGGCCATACCGTAGACGCCGCCCGGAAACTCGATCATCTCGCCGTACATGACGTCGGCCAGACCGTGAATCCGCACGATACCGTCAGATACGCTGACGACAGTGCCTTCGTTACGGGCTTGGGAGGTCACATCGAGCTTTTCGATGCGGCCCTTGATAATTTCACTTATTTCGGAAGGATTGAGTTGCTGCATTGCTCTGCTGCCCCTTCAAACTCAAGATTTCAATGCTTCGGCAAGTTTCGCGATTTTGCCGCGAATCGAGCCATCGATAACCAGGTCGCCGGCGCGGATGACCACCCCCCCGATAAGGGAGCTGTCTTCCTCGACTTGCAGGCGCACTTCCCGGTTGAGTCGTGCACTGAGAACCTTGGCGAGTTTGTCTTGCTGTTCTTGGTTCAATGCAAAAGCACTGGTCACTTCAACGTCTACCGATTTCTCTTGCTCGGCCTTGTACAGGTCGAACAGAGCGGCGATCTCCGGCAGAAGCGGGAGACGGTCGTTTTCGGCAACGACATTGATGAAGTTTTGTGCCTTGGCATCAAACTTGTCGCCGCACACGTCAATGAACGTGGCGGCCTTTTCTGCGCTCGTCAGTCGCGGGGCCTTGAGCACGCGCTGCATGGTGTCGTCTTGCGACACCGCTGCTGCCAGGCCGAGCATGGCTGACCAATTGGCCAGTTGCTGGTGGGCCTGAGCGTGCTCGAAGGCCGCCTTAGCGTAAGGTCGGGCCAACGTGGTCAGTTCTGCCATGATCGCCCTCGCTTAGATTTCAGCAGCCAGTTGGTTAACCAGCTCTGCGTGCGCGTTTTGATCGATTGTGGCACCCAGGATCTTCTCGGCGCCGCCGACAGCCAGCAAGCCCACTTGGGCGCGCAGCTTGTCTTTGACACTGTTCAGTTCCTGTTCGATCTCGGCTTGAGCCTGAACCTTCACACGGTCAGCGTCGACGCGGGCCTTTTCAACGGCCTCTTCGACAATCTGGTTACCGCGTTTCTTGGCTTGCTCGATGATTTCAGCTGCCTGAGCTTTCGCTTCGCGCAGTTGCTGACCCGCTTTCTCTTGGGCCAACTCCAGGTCGCGAGCTGCACGGCTGGCAGCGTCCAGACCATCAGCGATCTTCTTTTGACGTTCGTGCAGAGCCGCGATGACCGGAGGCCATACGAACTTCATGCAGAACAGTACAAAAATCAGGAACGCAACGGACTGGCCAATCAGGGTCGCATTAATGTTCACGCCAACACCTCGCAGTTACGTTGTCCATCACACCAAATCACTCGGAGATCCGAATGATTAGCCAGCGATCTGACCAACGAACGGGTTCGCAAAGGTGAAGAACAGAGCGATACCAACACCGATCATGGTTACGGCGTCGAGCAGACCGGCAACGATGAACATTTTAACTTGCAGCATTGGAACCATTTCTGGCTGACGCGCTGCGCCTTCCAGGAACTTGCCGCCCAGCAGGCCGAAACCAATTGCGGTACCCAGTGCGCCCAGGCCGATCAACAGTGCAACAGCGATAGCGGTTAGACCAACTACAGTTTCCATCTTTCCTCCCGACTTTTACGTCGTATGGTTTAGGTTTTTTAGATTAAAGCGGTAAAACAAATCGTTTCATGGTGCCCCGTGAGGAGCCCCTTCCCGTTTGACCGGGAAGGACATCAGACTAGTCGAGACTGGTCTTAATGGTTTTCTTCGTGCGCCATCGACAGGTAGACGATGGTCAGCATCATGAAGATGAACGCCTGCAGGGTGATGATCAGGATGTGGAACACAGCCCACGCCCACTGCAGGACAACGCCCAGGCCGCTGAGCCAGAGCAGGCCGCTGCCGAACATCACAGCGATCAGGATGAACACCAGCTCGCCGGCATACATGTTGCCGAACAGACGCAGAGCCAGAGAGATCGGTTTGGCGATCAGGGTCACGAATTCCAGCAGGAAGTTCACCGGGATCAGCAGGGCCTGAACGAAGATGTTCTTGCTGCCGAACGGGTGCAGGGTCAGCTCGCCGATGAAGCCGCCGATGCCCTTGACCTTGATGCTATAGAAAATGATCAGTGCGAAAACCGAGAACGCCATGCCCAGGGTCGCGTTCGGGTCGGTCGTCGACACGGCGCGGAACGGGATGTGGTGGTCGCCGGAGATCAGGATGGCCAGCTGAGGAATCCAGTCGACCGGTACCAGGTCGACGGCGTTCATCAGGAACACCCAGACGAAGATGGTCAGTGCCAGCGGTGCGATCACCGGGCTACGGCCATGGAAGCTGTCTTTCACGCTGCCATCGACGAATTCGACCAGGACTTCAACGAAGTTCTGCAGTGCACCCGGCTGACCGGAAGTCGCCTTCTTGGCCGCCATGCGGAAAAGAATGACGAAGATCAGACCCAGTGCGACCGACCAGCCGAGAGTATCGACGTGGAAAGCCCAGAAGCCCATTTCCTTGGCTTCTGCTGCGGTGTGGGCAAAGCCCCAGCCGCCGTTGGGTAGCTGACCGAAGGTCAGGTTCTGCAAGTGGTGCTGGATATAGCCCGAAGCGGTTGTTTCTGCCATGGTTGCCTCAAACGCCCTAAGGTCTCGAAAGTCTTGTTCTCATCAGCAGGGGAGCGAACCAGCTGACCGACTGAGTCAGCACGAAGGCGCCGAATACAGCGATCGGCGCCAGTGGCTTCACACCTGCAAACACCAGTGCAAACAGCACTGCCGTCAAAATCAGTTTGCCTGCCTCGCCGGCATAGAAAGACCGGACGATGGACTGGGCTGCTCGGGCGCCGGAAAACCGAAATGCCTTGTGAGCGAAATAAACATTGGGCAGCAAGGCTATCAGGCCTCCGCAAAGTCCCGAGTATCCGGCAACGACTCCGTGCCATTGCCAGAGCGCCAAAGCGACAATGAGCAAAATGACAAATTGAGCCATCAACACCGGAAAGACCGCCAGGCGATGGAACGGCAGGCGGTTTGGCTTGCGGGTTTCCATCACTATTGCTCTCCAATGGTCGGCTGCCGAAATTCAATAACTTGGCATAATTTGTGCCGACAAAATGCGCGCAGAGTATAGGGGCGGTTCTGCCCCTATTCAACTGTCAGGTAGTGATTTCCGACTGCGCGCTACAAGAGGAATTGTTTCAGCGGATGTGTGCGAGCACACCTTGAAGCTCATCGAGGGAGTTGTAACCAATCACCAATTGCCCCCTGCCCTTCTTGCCGTGGCGGATCTGCACCGCAGAGCCTAGGCGCTCGGCCAGACGCTGTTCGAGGCGGGCGATATCCGGATCAGGTTTCGCAGGCTCTACCGGCTCCGGTTTGCCACTCAACCATTGGCGAACCAGTGCCTCAGTTTGGCGCACAGTGAGACCGCGTGCGACAACATGTCGCGCCCCTTCCACCTGTTGATTGTCCGGCAGACCGAGCAATGCACGGGCATGACCCATCTCCAGGTCGCCGTGGGACAACATGGTCTTTATCACTTCCGGCAGCGCAATCAGGCGCAACAGGTTGGCCACGGTGACGCGGGACTTACCCACAGCGTCGGCAACCTGTTGCTGAGTGAGCTGGAATTCCTGCTGCAAGCGCTGCAGGGCCACCGCTTCTTCGATCGGGTTCAGGTCCTCGCGCTGGATGTTCTCGATCAGCGCAATGGCGATTGCCGTTTCATCCGGCACATCACGGACCATTGCCGGGATGGTTTCCTGCCCGGCCTGCTGACTTGCACGCCAGCGACGTTCACCGGCGATGATCTCGAAGCGACCACCACCAATCGGGCGAACCACGATCGGCTGCATCACGCCCTGGGCCTTGATCGACTGCGCAAGCTCTTCCAGCGCCTGCGGATCCATGTCCCGGCGTGGCTGATACTTGCCGCGCTGCAGCAGGTCCAGTGGCAGGTGCTGCAACTCACGGCTGTCAGCCTGCGCCGCCTGTTCTTCCAGCGAGCTGACAGTCGGACCGCTCAGCAGCGCGTCCAGTCCTCGTCCGAGACCTCGTTTCTTGACGGCCATGGGGATTCCTTAAGTTGGCTGGGCAGCGGCGATGCGTGAATTTTTGCGCTGACGGCGAACCATCTCGCCCGCCAGGGCCAGGTAGGCCAGCGCACCACGCGATTGCTTGTCGTAAGCCAGCGCCGGCATGCCATAGCTCGGGGCTTCGGCGAGGCGGATGTTGCGCGGGATCACCGTGTCGTACAGCTGATCGCCAAAGTGTTCCTTGAGCTGCGCCGAAACGTCGTTCATCAGGCTCAGGCGCGGGTCGTACATGGTCCGCAGCAGGCCTTCGACTTTCAGGTTCGGGTTCAGCAGTTCGGCGATGCGTTTGATGTTATCCACAAGGTCACTCAGACCTTCGAGCGCAAAGTACTCGCACTGCATGGGGATAATCACCCCGTCAGCAGCGACCAGTGCGTTCAGCGTGAGCATCGACAGCGACGGCGGGCAGTCGATCAGGATGTAATCGTAGTTTTCACGGACCGGCGCCAGCGCGCTGCGCAGGCGGCTTTCTTTCATCTGCATTTCCAGCAGGACCACTTCAGCCGCCGTCAGATCACGGTTGGCCGGCAGCAGTTGATAACCGCCATGTTCCGAATAGTGCATGGCCTGGGCCAGATCGCATTCACCGATCAGCAGGTCGTAGACCGAGTTTTCCAGGCCATGTTTATCCACACCGCTACCCATGGTGGCGTTGCCCTGTGGATCGAGATCGATCAACAGCACCCGGCGCTTGGTCGCGACCAGGGATGCTGCGAGGTTGATGCAGGTGGTGGTCTTGCCCACACCACCCTTCTGGTTCGCTATCGCGAATACCTTAGCCATTCTTGCTTGTGTTCCCAATCATGCCGTGCGGCGCAGTATCAGCAGATGGCGTTGGCCTTGGCAACCGGGTACGGCCAGGGCGTGTTCGCTATCGAGTTTGAAGTCTGCCGGCAATGCTACCAGCTCATCGGCCGGATGAACGCCCTTCATTGCCAGCCAGCGCGTATCGGCGTCGCCGAGGTGGCGAGTCCAGTTGGTGAAGTTCTCCATGCTACTGAATGCCCGGGAAATGATCCCGTTGAACGGCTGTGCAGGCTGGAAGGCTTCGACGCGGCTGTGGATAACTTGCAGGTTATCCAGTTTGAGTTCGAGTTTGACCTGGGTCAGAAAGCGGGTTTTCTTGCCGTTGCTGTCCAGGCAGGTCACTTGCGAGTCCGGATACAGGATCGCCAGAGGGATCCCCGGCATGCCGCCGCCGCTGCCGACATCCAGCCAGCGGCCGTTTTCGATGAACGACATCACGCTGAGGCTGTCGAGCAAGTGACGGGACACCATTTCGTCCGGATCGCGAACGGCAGTCAGGTTGTAGGCCTGGTTCCATTTGATCAACAGGGCCAGATAACCCAGCAGCAATTCATGCTGGGTTTCAGTGAGGTTGACACCGAGCTCGCGTGCTCCTGTGGATAACTCTTCGGCGTGTTGCGAAGTGACCTTAGAACTCAAGCGCTTTGCTCCAACTGACGGCCCGCGCCGCGTTTTTTCAAATGAATCATCAACAGCGAAATCGCTGCTGGGGTCACGCCCGGGATCCGCGAAGCCTGGCCAAGCGTCTCTGGACGCGTGGCGCCAAGCTTGCTCTGGATCTCCTTGGAGAGACCGGAAATGTTGGTGTAATCGATATCCACAGGCAGTTTCGTGTCTTCGCTTGCACGCAGACGGGCGATTTCGTCCTGTTGGCGATCGATGTAACCGGCGTATTTGGTCTTGATCTCGACCTGCTCGGCGACCTGTGGATCTTCGGCGCCCTGCCCGGTCACTTCGACCAGACCAGCGTAGTCGATTTCCGGACGGCTCAAGAGATTGAGCAAGTTGTATTCGTGAGTCAGCGGCGTACCGAATTTCTCGGCAATCGCATCGCCCTGCGGAGTGCCCGGGCGAACCCAGGTACTTTTCAGGCGCTGCTCTTCGAGTTCGATACTTTCGCGTTTCTTGCAGAACGCTGCCCAGCGCACGTCATCGACCAGACCCAGTTCGCGACCTTTTTCGGTCAGACGCAGGTCCGCGTTGTCTTCACGCAGGATCAGGCGGTACTCGGCACGGGAAGTGAACATGCGGTACGGCTCTTGGGTACCGAGGGTAATCAGGTCGTCAACCAATACCCCGATGTACGCTTCATCGCGACGCGGGCACCAGGCTTCTTTGCCCTTCGCACGCAATGCGGCGTTGGCACCGGCCAGCAAACCTTGCGCACCGGCTTCTTCATAACCGGTGGTGCCGTTGATCTGGCCAGCGAAGAACAGACCGCCGATGACTTTGGTTTCCAGGCTGTACTTCAGATCACGCGGATCGAAATAGTCGTACTCGATCGCATAACCCGGACGCACGATGTGCGCGTTTTCCATGCCGCGAATCGATTGCACGATCTGCAATTGAACGTCGAACGGCAGGCTTGTGGATATCCCGTTCGGATACAGCTCATGGGTGGTCAGGCCTTCCGGCTCGATGAACACCTGATGGCTTTCCTTGTCGGCAAAGCGGTGAATCTTGTCTTCGATCGACGGGCAATAACGCGGACCAATGCCTTCGATTTCGCCTGCAGCGGAATACATCGGCGAACGGTCGAGGTTCGCGGCAATGATTTCGTGGGTGCGCGCGTTGGTATGGGTAATCCAGCAACTGACTTGCCGTGGATGTTGTTCCTTGTTGCCCATGAACGACATCACCGGGATCGGCGTATCGCCTGGCTGCTCGGTCATCACCGAGAAATCCACAGACTTGCCGTCGATACGCGGTGGCGTACCGGTTTTAAGGCGACCTACGCGCAGCGGCAGTTCGCGCAGACGATGCGCCAGGGCGATCGACGGTGGATCACCGGCGCGACCGCCGGAAAAATTCTGCAAACCGATGTGGATAAGTCCGCCCAGGAACGTACCGGTGGTCAACACCACGGAATCGGCGAAGAACCGCAGACCCATCTGCGTGACGACACCGCGCACTTGTTCCTGCTCGACGATCAGGTCGTCAGCGGCTTGTTGAAATATCCACAGGTTCGGCTGATTTTCCAGAATTTCGCGAACAGCGGCCTTGTAAAGAATACGGTCGGCTTGTGCACGGGTCGCCCGTACAGCCGGACCTTTGCGGCTGTTCAACACGCGAAACTGGATACCGCCCAAATCGGTAGCCATGGCCATCGCACCGCCGAGGGCGTCGATTTCCTTCACCAGATGGCTTTTTCCAATGCCACCAATGGCCGGGTTGCAACTCATGGCACCGAGGGTTTCCACGTTATGCGTCAGCAGAAGGGTTTTTGCACCCATGCGTGCTGAGGCCAGTGCTGCCTCGGTACCGGCATGACCGCCGCCGATGACGATCACTTCAAAACGGGAAGGGAAATCCACCACGCACCTCGTGCCTGCTTAAGTAGGTCATTCAGGAATAGTTTGAGATCAGGTTTCTGGACCTGGTCGGCAAGTATAGGGACTTCGCCCTTCCTAAAGAACCCTTTGCACAAAATTTAACCAGCTGTGGAGAACTCGCGGTTAAAAGAATAAAAAAGAGAGAAATTTATAAAACCTTTGTTTTAAAGCTTATTCTTACTGCCCTTCTTTTCTGTGGATAGATCTCTACAGGCCTCTATTTTCAATGTGTACAGAGATTTAAAACCCTGTGGCCATGTCGCCATGAGGCCCTTGGATAACCGGTGTAAGCCTGTGGATGAATGAGGTGGTTATCCACAGAGGCAGTTATGTTCAGTTTTCAGGCCCTGTTATCAACTGCCCTCAGCGGCAGTTATTCACAGGGCTTAATCCACAGAAAATCGACCAAACGACTTTTTCAGGGCGCCATGAAAGCGCCTCTCAGGACAGGTGATGACAGAAGAGCCGCAGGAGGGTAGTGACAGGGCTATTGTGAGAGAACGTAACAGAGGCTAATAATAGCCATTATCATTAACTCACCAGTCGCTCCCATGTCCCTACCCGCACATAACGCTGCGATCGAGCAAATCTACGAGCAACACCATTCGTGGCTATATGGATGGCTGAAGGGAAAACTGCATGACGCTTGCGATGCAGCCGATGTTGCGCATGACACGTTTTTGCGGATTCTGGCCGCCCGCAATGCGGCTCAGATTCGCGAACCTCGGGATTATCTGGCCACCGTTGCGCGCGGCCTGGTCATTGATCGGTATAGAAGACGCGCGATCGAGGCCGCGTATTTGCAGACCCTCGCCGCCAGACCCGAAGCCACAGCCATCAGCGAAGAAGACAAGGCGCTGATCATCGAAACTCTGGTTGCCGTGGATAAAGCCTTGGCCGGCCTCGGCGCACGAACACAGCGGATCTTCATGCTTTCGCAGATCGATGGGCTGACTTATCAACAGATCGCCGTGCAGTTGAAGGTGTCGCTGACAACAGTGAAGAAGCACATGATCCGCGCTTTGACGGAATGTGCCCTGATCATGGCGCAGCGTTGATGGCCATTGCACCCAGCCGCAAGGTTTTCGAAACCGCCGCCAGTTGGTACGTGCAGTTTCAAGCCGACCCGCCGACCGTCGTCGAACAGAAAGCCTGGCAACTGTGGATAGATAGTGATCCAGCGCATCTGGCGGCGTGGAACCAGATTGAACAACTGCAGCGTCACCTCGGTACCCTGCCGCAGGATTTGAAACGTCGCGCGCTGAATACCGGCCAGCAACGGCGCCAGGTGCTGAAGTTGTTGTTGCTCGCCGCGGGGACAGGTTTCGTTGGCTGGAATGTTCAGCAGCGTACCTCTCTTGGCGATGTCTGGGCCGACTATAAAACCGGCGTCGGCCAGCGCCGCAACATTGCATTGGCCGATGGCAGCCAGATTCAACTCAATACCGGCACAGCGATTGATGTGTCTTTTGACGCAGCCCAGCGATTGATCCGTTTACGTACTGGAGAGATCCTGATTCAAACCGGCAAGCTCGGTGATCAACGGCCTTTTTTCGTCGAAACCCGCGATGGCCGAGTTCAAGCGCTGGGCACTCGGTTCTCCGTACATCAATTATCGGGTTCTACCCGGGTGGGAGTGTTGGAGGACCGGGTCAGCGTCCAGCCCGCCGACCTGTCGACAGCCGCAATGATCCTGAAGGCGGGCGAAGGTGCAGACTTTGATCGTCGGCACATCGGGTTGATTCAACCTTTCAAATCCTCGGAAGTAGCGTGGACCAACGGCCAACTGATCGTGCTCGATGGGCGGTTGGGCGATGTGATCGACGAATTGGGGCGCTATCGCAGCGGTGTTTTGCATTGCGATACACGCGTCCGGGATCTTAGGGTTTCCGGCACCTTTCGCCTCGATTCCACCGACGCAGTGCTGGCCAACCTCCAGGCCTCGCTACCGATCAACGTCCGGTACTTCACTCGTTACTGGGTTTCTATCCGTCACAACGCCTGAGCGAAAACACCTTGGGAAAAATAAACAAGAACAGGGGTTATCTTTTTTTGCTCTGACCCGGCCCTACAGGTAATCGCGATAAACGCGGCTCTTTGCCACCTTCAGGGCTTATCCACACATGCGTCTTCCCACGATCCGTCAGCGTTTTTCCCACCACTGCATTGCCTACAGCTTACTAATGACCAGTGCTGCGTCCTGCCTGGTCATCACCAATGACGCCTTCGCTGCGGAAGCGGCTCAACGTTACACCATTGCTTCCGGCCCGCTGGACAATGCCCTGAGCCAGTTCGCCGCTGCCGCCAATGTGATTCTGTCGTTCTCGCCGCAACAGACCAGCCGTTTGCGCAGCGCCGGGCTGAACGGCAACTTCAGCGTGGAACAGGGGTTTGCCCAACTGCTGCAAGGGTCGGGATTGCAAGCCGTGCCACAGGCGCCGGGCAGCTACATTTTGCAAGCCCTGCCAAACGGCGATTCACTGGAGCTGGCACCCACCAATATCAATGCTCAGTTGGCAAACCCGATGAACCTGGATTACGCCGCAGACGTCGGTTACAAGGCGCAGAACAGCCGGGTCGGTACGAAAACCAGTACACCTTTGTCGGAAACACCACGTTCGGTGTCAGTCGTGACCGCCCAACGCATGAAGGACCAGAAATCTCAGACACTCACCGAAGTACTTGGCTACGTCCCGGGGATCTTTGCGCCACCGTTTGCCGCTGGCGACAGTCTGGCCGGGGATCTGTTCTATATTCGCGGTTTTAACGCCACCGATTACGGCTACGGTCTGTTGCGTGATGGACTGCGCGTACAGGGCAACCGTTATGACACCAGTACCGAGCCTTACGGACTTGAGCGAGTCGAGATTTTCCGCGGCCCGTCTTCACTGCTTTATGGGGAAAACGCACCGGGCGGACTGGTTAATCTGGTGAGCAAACGTCCAACCGCTGTCCCTCAGGGTGAAGTGCAACTGGGTTATGGCTCAAACAATCGCCGGCAGGTCGGCGTCGATGTATCCGGCCCGCTCAACGACAGCGGCAACATTCTCGGCCGGGTGGTGATGCTCGGGCGCAAGTCGGACACCCAGACCGATCATGTCCCGGATGATCGGATCTACATCGCCCCCTCCCTGACCCTGAATTTTGATGATTTCAACACCCTGACCCTGCTGGCCAACTACCAGAAGGATCACACCAACATGGAACTGGGCCTGCCGGCCGCCGGGACTTTGCTGACAAACCCCAACGGCAAGTTATCCAAAGGCACCATGCTCGGAGACCCCGACTGGAACACCTTCGAAAGGGAAACGTGGAGCAGTGGCTATGAATTCACCCACTCGTTCAACGATGACTGGCAGTTTCGTCAGAACTCTCGCTACATGCAGTCGCGCATCACCCGACATGAGACCTGGCCGGGCAACCTTAACAACGCCGGGTTCGGCACGCGTCTGAACATGACCGCCTACGATCGCTTTAATAAGTCGATGGTGTACTCGCTGGATAACCAACTGGAGGGCAAATTCCAGGTCGGTAGCCTGGAGAATACCGTGCTGGTCGGCGCCAGCTACGATCGTACCTCCTTCAATCAGGACTGGAATGCGGGGCTGGTCGGGTCAATTGATGTGTATAACCCTGTCTATCTGCGCGATCCGACCACGCCGATCGCAGTGCAAAACACCCTGCTCGAACAAAAGATGAAAGGTGTTTATGCACAGATCCAGAGCAAATACGACCGCTGGCTGTTCCTGCTCGGTGGCCGTCAGGACTGGGTCGACAGTGATTTCCGCGACAAGGTGGCCCGCTCCAGCGACATCAGTTCCGAGGACAGGAAGTTCACCTATCAGGGCGGAGTGATGTACCAATTCGAAAACGGTATGACGCCGTATGTCAGCTATTCCACTTCGTTCGTGCCGGTGCAACAGATCTCCAACGCCGGTGCACCTCTCGATCCGATCACCAGCAGCCAGTATGAAGTGGGTCTCAAATTCGAACCGAACGGCTGGGACACCGCGTTCACGGCCTCGGTGTATGACCTGCGCAAAAAGGACGATACCTACTTCGATGCCACTACCTCGAGTTATCGTCAGGTGGGCGAAAGTCGCTCCAAAGGCGTGGAACTTGAACTCAACAGCAATCTGACACAAAACCTGAATGTCACTGCGGCCTACACCTATACCGATGCGAGAATCACCAAAGATGCAGCGACATCACTGGTCAGAGGCCATCAGATGACCGGCGTGCCGCGTAATCAGGCCTCGGTCTGGGCGAAATACCGCTTCCTTGATGGCGACCTTAAGGGGTTTTACGTGGGTGGTGGTGTGCGTTACTTCGACAGTGCATTCGCTTATACCTCGCCTTCCCTGTACGGAAAGCTGGACGCCGGCGATGTGACACTGGTGGATGCGGCGATCGGTTATCAGATCGACACGCACTGGACTGTCGATCTGAACGCGAAGAACCTTTTCGACAAGGAATATGTGTCGGGCTGCAACGATGCCGGCCGCTGCTACTGGGGTGAGGATCGCACCTTGCTCGGTACGGTTTCCTATAACTGGTAAGAAGAAAAAAGGGCTGTGGATAAAATGTCCACAGCCCCTTTTGTCATTTGCCGATACAGAAGCTGGAAAAGATCCGTCCCAGCAGATCATCCGAGCTGAACGCTCCAGTGATTTCCCCAAGAGACTGCTGGGCCTGACGCAGGTCTTCGGCCAGTAGTTCACCAGCACCCGCCAACGTCAGCTGGGCACGTCCATGTTCCAGAGCATCACTGGCATGACGCAGGGCTTCCAGGTGCCGGCGGCGTGCGCTGAAACTGCTTTCCGACGTTTGTTCGTAGCCCATGCAGGCCTTGAGGTGATCGCGCAGCAAGTCCAGCCCCTCACCAGCGGATTTGGCGCTCAGGCTGATCGTTACATGGCCATCGTCACTGACTTCCAGGGCAATGGGTTCGCCGGTGAGATCAGCTTTGTTACGGATCAACGTGACCTTCGCCGGGTCCGGCCGGGTTTCGAGGAATTCAGGCCACAGGGCGAACGGGTCGGCAGCTTCAGGTGCTGTGGCATCGACGACCAGCAGCACTCGATCAGCCTCGCCAATGGCTTTCAATGCTCGTTCAACGCCGATTTTTTCCACATGGTCATCGGTGTCACGCAGACCGGCAGTGTCCACAACGTGCAGCGGCATGCCATCGATGTGGATATGTTCGCGCAGGATATCCCGGGTGGTGCCGGCGATTTCGGTCACGATCGCGGCTTCGCGACCGGCCAGGGCGTTGAGCAGGCTGGATTTGCCGGCATTCGGACGACCGGCAATCACCACGGTCATGCCGTCACGCAGCAATGCACCCTGCCCGGCTTCGCGCAATACGGTGGATAACTCGTTACGAACCTTGTCGAGCATGCTCAGCACGTGGCCGTCGGCGAGGAAGTCGATTTCCTCTTCAGGGAAGTCGATGGCTGCCTCGACATAAATCCTCAAGCCGATCAGTTGTTCGGTGAGGTTATGCACACGCTGGGAAAACGCTCCCTGTAAGGAACGCAACGCGTTGCGTGCAGCCTGCGCAGAACTGGCTTCGATCAGGTCGGCGATGGCCTCGGCCTGAGCCAGGTCGAGTTTGTCATTGAGGAATGCTCTTTCGCTGAACTCACCGGGACGGGCCAGACGGCAGCCCAGTTCCAGGCAACGCTTGAGCAACATGTCGAGAACGATCGGGCCGCCGTGGCCCTGCAGTTCCAGCACATCTTCACCGGTGAACGAGTTCGGCCCCGGGAAATACAGCGCCAGACCTTCATCCAGCACCTGTTTATCGTCACTGAAGAACGGGCCGTAGTGGGCAAACCGTGGTTTCAGTTCGCGGCCGCTGATGGCTTTGGCCGCGACGCTGGCCAGCGGCCCCGAAATTCGAACGATGCCCACGCCGCCACGGCCCTGAGCGGTGGCGACGGCTGCGATGGTTTCACGAGGTGCGCTCATAAACCGGTTTCCAGACAAAAATGGCAGATAGCAAAACGCCCCACTAGGGGGCGTTTTGAGTGGTGTTATCCACAGAGTAAGTTACGCCTCGGCTTTTTTCGTCGCCGCTTCGATCTTACGCGTGATGTACCACTGTTGGGCAATCGACAGGCAGTTGTTCACCACCCAGTACAGCACCAGACCCGCCGGGAACCACAGGAAGAAGAAGGTGAAGATGATCGGCATCATTTTCATCACCTTGGCCTGCATCGGATCCGGAGGTGTAGGGTTCAAACGCTGCTGGATGAACATGGTCGCGCCCATGATGATCGGCAGGATGAAGAACGGATCCTTGATCGACAGGTCGGTAATCCACAGCATGAACGGCGCCTGGCGCATTTCCACGCTTTCCAGCAGAACCCAGTACAGGGAAAGGAAAACCGGCATCTGCACCAGGATCGGCAAGCAGCCGCCCAGCGGATTGATCTTCTCTTTCTTGTACAGCTCCATCATGGCTTGCGACATTTTCTGCCGGTCATCGCCATGTTGCTCTTTCAGTGCAGCCAGTTTCGGAGCCACGGCGCGCATGCGGGCCATCGACTTGTAGCTGGCGGCCGACAGAGGGAAGAAAATCCCTTTGATCAGCATGGTCAGGAAGATGATCGACCAGCCCCAGTTGCCGACGATGCTGTGGATATGTTGCAGCAGCCAGAAGATTGGCTGGGCAATGAACCACAGAATGCCGTAGTCGACGGTCAGTTCCAGACCTGGGGACAACTCTTTCAGCACCGCCTGGCTTTTTGGACCGGCGTACAGAACAGCGCTGGTTTCGACTTTCGCACCCGGTGCAGCGGTCAGCGAAGGACCGGTGTAACCGATGATGTAGTTGCCTTTGCTGTCTTTACGGGTCTGGACGATGTTGTTTTCGCCCTTCGGAGCAACCCATGCAGTCACGAAGTAATGTTGCAGCCAGGCTACCCAGCCACCGGTGACGGTTTCCTTGAGCTGAGCCTTGTCCATGTCCTTCATGGACACTTTCTTGTACGGCTCGGAACTTGTCCACAGGGCGGCGCCCAGGTAGGTCGCGGTACCGGTAGCAGTCGTGGAAGAAGGATCGGCGCTGGCGTCGCGTTTCAGCTGGGCGAACATCGAACCGGACCAAGGCTGAGCGCTCTGGTTGTCGATCAGATAGGTCACGGTCACGTCATACAGGCCACGTTTCAGAGTGAAACGCTTGATGTAATTGACGCCGTCCTTGCTGAATTTCAGGTCGACGACCAGTTGGTCCTGACCGTCAGCCAGTTGATAAGTCTTCTTCTCCGAAGAGTAGATCGGGCGACCGGCCGGGTTTGCATCCGGACCGTTGGTGCCAATCAGACCGCTCTGTGCCAGATAGGTACGTTCGCCACCGTTGTCGAACAGCTGGAACGGAACGTCCGGACGATCCTGACGACGTGGATACAGCGGCAACGTCAACTGAGCAACATCACCACCTTGTGGATCGATCGAAAGATCGAGCACGTCGGTTTTGATCTGGATCAGATCCTTGCTGGCGGCGACCGGCGTTTCGGCAGGTGCGCTGGTATCGCTTGCGGCGCGCGGAATATCGTCACTGGCGGCAGCGTTATTGCCAGTGGCGGTGTCCGGCAAACCGGATGTAGTCGTACTGGAAGCAACATTCTGAGTCGGCAGGGCAGCCTGGCCGTAGTCCTGGTTCCATTTAAGGACCATGACGTAGGACACGATTGCCAGGGCGACGATCAGGATCGTGCGTTTGATATCCATGATTACTCGGCCATCGAAGAAGAACGGGAGGTAGGGATAGGTGGAACCGGGTCATAACCACCGGGATTCCACGGATGACAGCGACCTAAACGACGAAAGGTCAGCCAGCCACCGCGCAGAAGGCCATGATTTTCGATGGCTTCATACGCGTAGCAAGAACAACTGGGGTAGAAACGACAGTGACTGGCCATCAGGGGACTAATGGCATAGCGATAAAACTGGATCGGAACGAGTGCCAGTTTACGCATCTGGACTGTCTACCCCTACAGTTTCGGTTTTGACTGCTGGTACCGGCTTGTTGCGTGCCAGACGCTTCCAGAGTTTGCCGAAATGCTGAATCAATTCGGGGTTTTCTACGTCACCCAAACCTTTGCGCGCGACGATAACAATGTCCCAGCCGACCAGTGAATCCTGGTGCAGGCGAAACGATTCGCGCATCAGACGTTTGAGGCGATTGCGCTCGACGGAGAGCTTGACGCTCTTTTTCCCGATAACCAGCCCGAGACGGGGGTGATCGAGATCGTTGTTGCGCGCAAGGAGCAGGAGATTTTTCCCCGGAACCTTGCCGGTAGGGGAGTCAAAGACTGCCTTGAAATGCCGGGGAGTAAGCAGACGCTTTTCCCGACTGAAGTCCTGACTCACCTCCAGTGCCGGATTATCAAACTGCCAGACGTGCGCGGCCTTTGGCGCGACGACGCGACAGTACGGCACGACCGTTCTTGGTAGCCATGCGAGCACGGAAACCGTGGGTACGAGCGCGTTTGATAGTGCTTGGTTGGAAAGTACGTTTCATGTCGTGTTACCTGGTTCGTCCACAACGGGCCGGAATGGCCCCCGTTTTAAGAGACCGGGGATTCTAGAGAAAGCAAGTCCATAGGTCAATTTCCAACCAACGTTTCCTTATAAATAGATCTTCGGAGCGTCCGGAACCTGATTACCCGTTTGCCAGAGATAAAAATAAAGAAGGGAATTATTTAAAGCTTTTCTGTAAAGCTTGTAAAAGCTAGGTATGCCCTTCTCTGTGGATAACTGGCTCAAGGCCTTGTATCAAGCGGTGTACAGAGAATGACAACTACAGTGGAAAACCGTGTTCAGCCTGTGCCGCACTGTCGGATAACCTGTGCGTGGAATGGATGGTTATCCACAGGCTGGTTATCCACCGACTTTCGCCCCCGGTTGTCCAGTGTGCTCAGATAGGGTTATCCACAGAGCTTATGCACACACCGTCGGTCGCCTTTTTCTCCTTTAACGCATTGATAAATCATGTCCACCGGGCAACCTGCATGTGGATAAGTGGACGACTGGCCGCTACAATGGCCGCTTGTTTTTGCCTCACCGGCTTTCAACTTAGGGGATATCCGTGTCAGTGGAACTTTGGCAGCAGTGCGTGGAGCTTTTGCGCGAAGAGCTGCCTGCCCAACAATTCAACACCTGGATCCGTCCACTACAGGTCGAAGCCGAAGGCGACGAGTTGCGCGTCTACGCACCGAACCGTTTTGTTCTGGACTGGGTCAACGAAAAGTACCTGGGGCGCGTCCTTGAACTGCTGGATGAGCATGGCAACGGTCTGGCACCGTCGCTTTCCTTGTTAATAGGCAGCAAACGCAGTTCGGCCCCGCGTGCCGCGCCGAATGCACCCTTGGCCGCGGCGCAAGTGTCCCAGGCTCAGGCCAACGCAGTGCCGGCCAGTGCGCCAGCGCCAGCTCATACGCCTGCACCGACCAAGCGTTCGACGCAGAAAACCGAAGAAATCAGTGAAGAGCCGTCCCGTGACAGCTTCGATCCGATGGCTGGTGCCGCTTCGCAACAGGCGCCGGTTCGTGCCGAACAGCGCACCGTGCAGGTCGAAGGCGCGCTCAAACACACCAGCTACCTGAATCGCACCTTCACCTTTGAAAACTTCGTCGAAGGTAAATCCAACCAGCTCGCCCGTGCGGCGGCCTGGCAGGTGGCGGACAACCCGAAGCACGGCTACAACCCGCTCTTCCTTTATGGGGGCGTAGGTCTTGGTAAGACTCACTTGATGCACGCGGTGGGTAACCACCTATTAAAGAAGAACCCGAATGCCAAGGTCGTGTACCTGCATTCCGAGCGTTTCGTGGCTGACATGGTCAAGGCGCTGCAACTGAACGCGATCAACGAGTTCAAGCGTTTCTACCGTTCGGTGGACGCCCTGCTGATCGACGACATTCAGTTCTTCGCCCGCAAGGAACGTTCCCAGGAAGAGTTTTTCCACACCTTCAACGCCCTGCTTGAAGGTGGCCAGCAGGTCATTCTCACCAGTGACCGCTACCCGAAAGAAATCGAAGGCCTTGAAGAGCGCCTCAAATCCCGCTTCGGCTGGGGCCTGACGGTTGCCGTCGAGCCGCCGGAACTGGAAACCCGCGTCGCGATCTTGATGAAGAAGGCCGACCAGGCCAAAGTCGAGTTGCCACACGATGCGGCATTCTTCATTGCCCAACGTATTCGCTCCAACGTCCGTGAGCTGGAAGGCGCGCTGAAACGCGTGATCGCCCACTCGCACTTCATGGGCCGCGACATCACCATCGAGTTGATCCGCGAATCCCTGAAAGACCTGTTGGCGCTGCAGGACAAACTGGTCTCTGTGGATAACATTCAGCGCACCGTCGCCGAGTACTACAAGATCAAGATTTCCGACTTGCTGTCCAAGCGCCGCTCGCGTTCGGTCGCTCGTCCGCGTCAGGTGGCCATGGCATTGTCCAAGGAACTGACCAACCACAGCCTGCCGGAAATCGGCGATGTGTTTGGCGGTCGCGACCACACAACCGTGCTGCACGCTTGCCGCAAGATCAACGAACTTAAGGAATCCGACGCGGACATCCGCGAGGACTACAAGAACCTGCTGCGTACACTGACCACTTGATGAACACCAGCGCAGCTTATTAAGGCAAGGGACTAGACCATGCATTTCACCATTCAACGCGAAGCCCTGTTGAAACCCCTGCAACTGGTCGCAGGCGTCGTCGAGCGCCGACAGACCTTGCCGGTACTGTCCAACGTGCTGCTGGTTGTCGATGGCCAGCAACTGTCGCTGACCGGTACCGACCTGGAAGTCGAGCTGGTCGGTCGCGTGCAACTCGAGGAGCCGGCTGAGACAGGTTCCATCACTGTGCCTGCGCGCAAGCTGATGGACATCTGCAAGAGCCTGCCGAACGATGCGCTGATCGACATCAAGGTCGACGAGCAGAAGCTGGTGGTGAAAGCCGGCCGTAGCCGTTTCACCCTGTCGACCCTGCCGGCCAACGACTTCCCGACTGTGGAAGAAGGTCCGGGTTCGCTGACCACCAGCCTGGAACAGAGCAAGCTGCGTCGTCTGATCGAACGCACCAGTTTCGCCATGGCCCAGCAGGACGTGCGTTATTACCTCAACGGCATGTTGCTGGAAGTGTCGACCGGTGTGATCCGTGCCGTGGCCACCGACGGTCACCGTCTGGCCATGTGCTCGATGCAGGCCGACATCGGTCAGCAGGAACGCCATCAGGTGATCGTGCCGCGCAAAGGTATTCTCGAACTGGCACGTCTGCTCACCGAGCCGGACGGCAACGTCAGCATCGTGCTGGGCCAGCACCATATTCGCGCGACCACCGGCGAATTCACCTTCACCTCGAAACTGGTCGACGGCAAGTTCCCGGACTACGAGCGCGTTCTGCCGAAGGGCGGCGACAAGCTGGTACTGGGCGATCGTCAGGCGCTGCGCGAAGCGTTCAGCCGTACCGCGATTCTGTCCAACGAGAAGTACCGCGGTATCCGTCTGCAACTGGCCAGCGGTCAGTTGAAGATCCAGGCCAACAACCCGGAGCAGGAAGAGGCGGAAGAAGAAGTAGGCGTGGAATACAACGGCGGCTCCCTGGAAATCGGCTTCAACGTCAGCTATCTGCTCGACGTGCTGGGTGTGATGACCACCGAGCAGGTTCGCCTGATCCTGTCCGACTCCAACAGCAGTGCGCTGGTGCAAGAGTCCGACAACGACGATTCGGCTTACGTTGTTATGCCGATGCGTCTGTAATCAGCTGACTCTGGATGTCTTTAAGTCGCGTCTCGGTCACCGCGGTACGCAATCTGCACCCGGTGACCTTCTCCCCCTCCCCCCGAATCAACATTCTTTACGGCGCCAACGGCAGCGGCAAAACCAGTGTTCTGGAAGCCATTCACCTGCTGGGGCTTGCGCGTTCGTTTCGTAGCACGCGGCTGTTGCCGGTCATCCAGTACGAGCAGATAGCCTGCACCGTATTCGGCCAGGTCGAGCTCGCCGAGGGTGGCCACAGCGCATTGGGCATATCTCGTGACCGTCAGGGCGAGTTCCAGATCCGCATTGACGGTCAGAACGCTCGCAGCGCTGCGCAACTGGCGGAGATCCTGCCGCTGCAGTTGATCAACCCCGACAGCTTTCGCCTGCTGGAAGGCGCGCCGAAGATTCGCCGGCAGTTTCTCGACTGGGGCGTGTTCCACGTCGAGCCGCGGTTCATGGCCACCTGGCAGCGTTTGCAGAAGGCCTTGCGCCAGAGAAACTCCTGGCTGCGGCATGGTACACTTGACGCCGTTTCGCAAGCGGTTTGGGACAGGGAACTGTGCCAGGCCAGCGCTGAAATCGATGAATACCGCCGCGCTTATATCAAAGCCTTGAAACCGGTCTTTGAACAAACCCTGAGCGAACTGGTTGAGCTCGAAGGTTTGACGCTCAGCTATTACCGAGGCTGGGACAAGGACCGGGAATTGAGTGCCGTGCTTGCCGGATCCGTTCAACGGGACCAGCAGATGGGTCATACCCAGGCCGGGCCACAACGGGCTGACTTGCGTCTTAGATTGGGCGCACACAACGCCGCGGACATCTTGTCCCGGGGTCAGCAGAAGTTGGTTGTCTGTGCATTGCGGATTGCCCAGGGGCATCTGGTGAGCCAGGCCCGACGCGGCCAGTGTATTTATCTGGTGGATGACTTGCCGTCCGAACTGGACGAGTGCCACCGACGCGCGCTATGCCGCTTGCTGGAAGACTTACGCTGCCAGGTTTTTATCACCTGTGTAGATCACGAATTATTGAGGGAAGGCTGGCAGACGGAAACGCCAGTTGCTCTGTTCCACGTGGAACAGGGCCGTATCACCCAGACCCACGACCATCGGGAGTGAAGGCATTGAGCGAAGAAAATACGTACGACTCATCGAGCATTAAAGTGCTGAAAGGCCTGGATGCCGTGCGCAAACGTCCCGGTATGTACATTGGTGACACCGACGATGGCAGCGGTCTGCACCACATGGTGTTCGAAGTGGTCGACAACTCGATCGACGAAGCCCTCGCCGGCCACTGCGACGACATCAGCATCATCATCCACCCGGATGAGTCCATCACCGTTAAAGACAACGGCCGTGGCATCCCGGTAGACGTGCACAAAGAGGAAGGCGTTTCCGCCGCCGAGGTCATCATGACCGTCCTCCACGCCGGCGGTAAGTTCGACGATAACTCCTACAAGGTATCCGGCGGTCTGCACGGTGTAGGTGTATCGGTGGTGAACGCGCTGTCCGAAGAACTGGTCCTGACCGTTCGCCGCAGCGGCAAGATCTGGGAACAGACCTACGTCCACGGCGTGCCTCAGGCACCGATGGCGATCGTCGGCGACAGCGAAACGACCGGTACTCAGATTCACTTCAAGGCTTCCAAGGAAACCTTCAAGAATATTCACTTCAGCTGGGACATCCTGGCCAAGCGCATTCGTGAACTGTCCTTCCTCAACTCCGGTGTCGGTATCGTCCTCAAGGACGAGCGCAGCGGCAAGGAAGAGCTGTTCAAATACGAAGGCGGGCTGCGTGCGTTCGTTGAATACCTGAACACCAACAAGACTGCGGTCAACCAGGTGTTCCACTTCAACATCCAGCGTGAAGATGGCATCGGCGTGGAAATCGCCCTGCAGTGGAACGACAGCTTCAACGAGAACCTGTTGTGCTTCACCAACAACATTCCGCAGCGCGACGGTGGCACTCACCTGGTGGGCTTCCGTTCCGCACTGACGCGTAACCTGAACAACTACATCGAGCAGGAAGGCCTGGCGAAGAAGCACAAAGTCGCCACCACCGGTGACGATGCCCGCGAAGGCCTGACCGCGATCATCTCGGTGAAGGTGCCGGATCCGAAGTTCAGCTCCCAGACCAAAGACAAGCTGGTGTCTTCCGAGGTGAAGACCGCGGTCGAACAGGAAATGGGCAAGTACTTCTCGGACTTCCTGCTGGAAAACCCGAACGAAGCCAAACTGGTCGTCGGCAAGATGATCGACGCTGCACGTGCCCGTGAAGCGGCGCGCAAGGCCCGTGAGATGACCCGCCGCAAAGGCGCGCTGGACATCGCCGGCCTGCCGGGCAAACTCGCTGACTGCCAGGAAAAAGACCCGGCGCTGTCCGAACTGTACCTCGTGGAAGGTGACTCCGCGGGCGGCTCTGCCAAGCAGGGACGTAACCGCAAGACGCAGGCCATCCTGCCGCTGAAGGGCAAGATCCTCAACGTCGAGAAAGCCCGTTTCGACAAGATGATCTCGTCCCAGGAAGTGGGCACCCTGATCACCGCGCTGGGCTGCGGTATCGGTCGCGAAGAGTACAACATCGACAAGCTGCGCTATCACAACATCATCATCATGACCGATGCTGACGTCGACGGTTCGCACATCCGTACCCTGCTGCTGACCTTCTTCTTCCGTCAGTTGCCGGAGCTGATCGAGCGTGGGTACATCTACATCGCCCAGCCGCCGCTGTACAAGGTCAAGAAAGGCAAGCAAGAGCAATACATCAAAGACGACGACGCCATGGAAGAGTACATGACGCAGTCGGCCCTGGAAGATGCGAGCCTGCACCTGAACGAAGACGCCCCGGGTATTTCCGGTGAAGCGCTGGAACGTCTGGTGAACGACTTCCGCATGGTGATGAAGACCCTCAAGCGTCTGTCGCGCCTGTACCCGCAGGAGCTGACCGAGCACTTCATCTACCTGCCGGCGGTGAGCCTGGAAATGCTCGGCGATCACGCGAAGATGCAGGACTGGCTGGCCCAGTACGAAGTCCGTCTGCGCACCGTCGAGAAGTCGGGCCTGGTTTACAAGGCCAGCCTGCGTGAAGACCGCGAGCGTGGCGTGTGGCTGCCAGAGGTCGAACTGATCTCCCACGGCCTGTCGAACTACGTCACCTTCAACCGCGACTTCTTTGGCAGCAACGACTACAAGACCGTCGTCACCCTCGGCGCTCAGTTGAGCACCCTGCTCGACGAAGGTGCGTACATCCAGCGTGGCGAGCGCAAGAAAGCGGTCACCGAGTTCAAGGAAGCCCTGGACTGGCTGATGGCCGAAAGCACCAAGCGCCACACCATTCAGCGATACAAAGGTCTGGGCGAAATGAACCCGGATCAGCTGTGGGAAACCACCATGGACCCAAGCGTGCGCCGCATGCTGAAAGTCACCATCGAAGACGCCATTGGCGCAGACCAGATCTTCAACACCCTGATGGGTGATGCGGTCGAACCTCGCCGTGACTTCATCGAGAGCAACGCTCTGGCGGTGTCCAACCTGGATTTCTGATCCCGGTCGGCACCAACGAAAAGGCCAACGCACCAGCGTTGGCCTTTTTTATTGCCTGCGATTTACTCCCCCGCTGCCACACTCTCCAACCGATACCCATACCCATAGATCGTCAGTAACTGCCAACCTCGATCCGCCGTCAGCCCGAGCTTGTTGCGCAGGCGATAGATATGCGTGTCCAGCGGTCGCGACGTGGACATTTCTTCGTGGGGCCAGAATCGTTCGTACAGGTAATCCCGTGACAGCGGTCGGCCGAGGTTACTGAACAGGCAATGGGCGAGGCGATACTCGCGCTCGGTCATGACAATCGGTTTCCCGTCGCGGGTGACGGTCAGTTCGGCGTCGTCGAACACCAGGTCATTGAAACGCAGGACGTCGGCCGGGGCGTTACGTTGCAGGCTGTGCCGGCGCAGTACCGCCGCCACGCGGGCCTTCAGTTCATTGGGCCGAAACGGCTTGCTGACGTAATCGTCGGCCCCGGCATTCAGGGCCTGGACGATATCGCTCTCACCATCGCGGCTGGTCAGCATGATGGCCGCTGGCGGCGCTTCCATGTGTTCTCGGGTCCAGCGCAGCAGCGCCAGCCCGGTGAGGTCGGGCAATTGCCAGTCGAGGATCAGCAGGTCGAAGGTTTCCCGGCGCAACTGGCGTAGCAGATCTTCGCCGCTTTCGAAGCTGTGCAGTGACCAGGGCTGTCCTCCGGCCTCGGCCATTTGTTGCAGGGTCTGCTCGACCCGACGCAGTTCGGCGGGTTCATCGTCCAGTATCGCAACGCGCATACGCGGTGGTTCCTTGTCGCTCGGGCAATGGGTGCCGACCGGATCGGCTCACTCCATGCAGTGAAAGTAAGCGGCACGCCGTGGGGTGAGCCGCTATGATTCTTCGGGTCTACGTCCTCAGACCGGTTGCCTATGAAACCATTCAACCCGCCCTGCCCTGTTCCCCATGAATAACCACCGCCGACACGAAAGCCGCGTACCCAGCCAGGTTCAGCGTTTGTTCCGGCAACTGGTGCGCGAGTGGGTGTGGATAAGTCTAGTGCTGTTGCCGCTGACTGCACTGCTTTCCTGGCGGGCGCAGATCAATTTGCACGACCCGGCCCCGTTGATGGGCGCGGGACTTTCAGTTGCCTTGGTCGCGTGCGTGCTCGGGTTGTTGCTGTGGCGCCCGCGTCTGGCGCTCTGGCTGACATTGGGCGGAATGGCCGGCGTGCTGCTGACCAGTGCAGGCCTGGCGGAGATGAGGCGTTGGTGGTCGCCGACGCCGGCGGTGCTGGGCATGCTGTTCGGCTATCTGATCTGGAACTGGCGTCGCTTGAGTGTAGTGCTCACCTACTTCGGCTGGGAGCTGGCGCGGCTGGACAGCGAACCGAAAGTCTTTCCCGAACGACGTCGGGCGCAGTTTCCCAGCGCCGACCGCTTGCAGGGGCAGATCATGGCGCTTGAGCAAGCCATGAGCCGCACCCGCGATACCCGCCGCTTCATTGCCGATGGGCTGGAGTATCTGCCGGTTGCAACCCTGATCAGTGATCCTCGAGGGCAGGTCCTGTTGGGCAATCGCAAGGCCCGGAACCTGTTCGATCACACTCTGGTGGGCGAGGATGTCCTCGAGCAGCTGGCGCGCCTGGGCTACCCGGAGTTATCCACAATGCCGCGCCCGCCGCTGTCCGAGCTGCCTCTGCTGGAGTTCCGCGATCACAAGGAACGTAGCCTGCGCCTGGAACGTGCCGCGTTGTTACCAGTGGATGGCGACATACCGATTGGCTGGCTGCTGAGTCTCACTGACCTGAGCGCCGAACGCGCCGCCGAGGAACAGCGCGGTGTGTTGCTGCGCTTCCTGTCCCATGACCTGCGCGCTCCCCACTCGGCGATTCTTGCCCTGCTCGAAGTACACCGGCATCAGACGGGGACTGATTCGCCGCTGTTCGAACAGATTGAACGCCAGGTCCGTCGGGCGCTGGAACTGACCGATGGCTTCGTTCTGTTGGCCCGGGCCGAGTCCGAGGCGTATCAGTTTCAACCGAGTCTGTTCGGGATGCTGGTCATGGACGTGCTGGATCAGGCGTTGCCCATCGCTCAGCAAAAACGCATCGAGCTCTTGAGCGACATGGACGAACAATCACAGGAGCGTCTGATTATGGCCGATCAGGGTTTGTTGACCCGCGCGCTGTTCAACCTGCTGGAAAATGCAATCAAGTACAGCCCGGCCGAATCCACCGTCGGCCTGCGTGTCAGTTGCCACGACGATTGGCTGCGTTGTGAACTGTCCGATCAAGGTAAAGGCATCGCTGCAGAGGAACTGCCCGACCTGTTCAGTCAGTACCGGCGTTTTTCCTCTGCGCAGGGTATCGATGGCGTGGGCCTGGGGTTGTCGATGGTCAAAGCCGTGGTGGATCACCATGGCGGTCGGATCGAGTGTCTGAGCGTGGTCGATAAAGGTACGACGTTTTGTCTGGAACTGCCGCTGATTCCCGAAGAGCAGGCATAAAAAAACCGGCTATATCAGCCGGTTTCCTTACTTCCGAAAAAAACTTATGCACCTTTTACGGTGTTTTATCAGCTTCGGAAATATATAAGTAAATCAGTCACTTAATTTGATAATTCGGGACTTTACGAACAAACCGTACACAGGTTATCCACAAAACTCAGACAGCGATCTGATTGTTCGCAGCCGGTGCCTGAGGGGCCGGAGGCAGCGAGCCCATTTCCCGCTGGGTTTTCTCGTTCCACGCCTGCACCCGGTCGTTCAGATCAGCGATGGCGCGGGGACCACTGCCCTCGGCGTACATCGGCTCACCGATGATCACGGTAATCACACCCTGCTTTTTACCCCAACCGATTTTCGGCCAGAATTTCCCGGCATTGTGTGCAATCGGCAGTACCGGAAGCGCCGCATTCACCGCCAATGCGCTGCCACTGCGGGAGAACTTGCCGATGGTGCCATGAGGAACGCGAGTGCCTTCAGGGAAGATCAGCACCCAGACATTGTCCTTGAGCAACTCATCACCTTTCGCCGCGACCTGCTTGAGGGCGGCTTTCGGGTTGTCGCGGTCAATCGCGATCGGCCGCAGCATGGCCATCGCCCAGCCGAAGAACGGCACGTACAGCAATTCGCGCTTGAGCACCTGGCTCAAGGGCGAGAAATAAGCGGAAAGAAAGAACGTCTCCCAGGTGCTCTGGTGGTTCGATTGAATCACGCAGGGCCGGTCAGGCACGTTTTCCGCGCCTTTGACTTCGTAACGGATACCGAGAAACACCTTGGTCAACCACAAGGCACAACGGCACCAGTACACGTTGATGAAACGATAGCGCGCCTTGAACGACAGAAAGGGCGCGATAAAAAAGCTCAGGCTGCACCACAGCAGGGCGGTGGTGCCCAGCAGCAGGTAAAAGAGGAAGATTCTGATGGCCTGCAGTATCGACATGGCGACGTTTACCGTTACGGGCAATGCCCGACTGTTCAAGCGCACTCCCGATCAATCCCTGGTCAGGAACTTCAGAAGCACTCTAGTTGTGGATAAGTTCTGCGGCAATCGCCGCGAGATCGTCAAAAATCAGGGTGCCCACCGGCAAGGTCTTGGCCTGAGTCTTTTCGCCTTTCCCGGTCTTTACCAAAACGGGCTGTGAATCGACGGCTTTGGCGGCCTCCAGGTCACCTAGGCTGTCGCCGACGAACCAGACATTCGTCAGCGCGACGTTGTAATGCTGCGCGATGGTTTTCAACATCCCCGGTTTCGGCTTGCGGCAGTCGCAACCTTCGTCCGGCCCATGCGGGCAATACACGATCAGCCCGATTTCACCGCCCTGCTCCGCCACCAGTTCGCGCAGGCGCGCGTGCATGGCATCAAGGGTGGCGAGGTCGTAGTAGCCGCGAGCAATGCCCGACTGGTTGGTGGCGACCGCCACCGTCCAGCCGGCCTTGCTCAACTGCGCAATCGCTTCGATCGAGCCGGGCAGCGGAATCCACTCCTCCACCGACTTGATGTAAGCGTCGGAGTCGTAATTGATCACTCCGTCCCGATCGAGAATCAGCAGTTTCAACAGCAGTCCCTCAACCCAGCAGCGAAATGTCGGCAACGCCCAGGAACAGGCCACGCAGACGCGCCAGCAGCGCGTAACGGTTGGCCCGCACATTGGCGTCTTCGGCATTGACCATCACCGCGTCGAAGAACGCGTCCACCGGCTCGCGCAGGGCGGCCAGGCGTGCCAGCGATTCGTTGTACTGACGCGCTGCGGCCATTGGCTGTACAGCCTGGTCCGCTTGCTGGATCGCCGAGTACAGCGAGAACTCGTTGGCGTTGTCGAAGTACTTGGCCTGGACTTCGGTCGGTACCGAGCCTTCCACCTTGCTCAACAGGTTCGATACGCGCTTGTTAACCGCCGCCAGCGCTGCCGCTTCCGGCAGTTTGCGGAAGGCCTGAACCGCTTGCACACGCTGGTCGAAGTCCAGCGCCGAACCCGGCTTCAGGGCACGTACCGACAGGTAGGTGGCGACATCCACGCCTTCGTCTTCGTAACGGGCACGCAGACGGTCGAAGATGAACTCCAGCACCGCGTCGTTCAGGCCGGCAGCCTTGACCTTGGCACCGAACGCATTCACGGCGAACGCCACGGCGTCGTTCAGGTCCAGATCCAGTTGTTTCTCGATCAGAATCCGCAGCACGCCCAGTGCTGCACGGCGCAGGGCATACGGGTCTTTGCTACCGGTCGGCAGCATGCCGATGCCGAAGATGCCGACCAGGGTGTCGAGCTTGTCGGCGATGGCCACGGCCGCACCGGTCAGGGTGGCTGGCAGTTCAGCGCCGGCACCGCGTGGCATGTACTGCTCGTTCAGCGCCAGGGCGACGTCTTCCGGCTCGCCGTCATTGAGGGCGTAGTAGTAGCCGGCGACACCTTGCATCTCCGGGAACTCGCCGACCATTTCGGTGGCCAGGTCGCACTTCGACAGCAGGCCTGCGCGGGCAGCCCACGAAGCGTTGCCGCCGATGCGTGCGGCGATGTACGCCGCCAGTTTCGACACGCGCTCGGCCTTGTCGTAGACGCTGCCGAGTTTTTCCTGGAACACCACGTTCTGCAGGCGATCGTTGAAGGCTTCGAGCTTCTGCTTCTTGTCCTGCTTGAAGAAAAACTCGGCGTCGGTGAGGCGTGGGCGAACCACCTTCTCGTTACCGGCGATGATCTGCTGCGGGTCTTTGGATTCGATGTTGGCCACAGTGATGAAACGCGGCAGCAACTTGCCGTCGGCATCCAGCAGGCAGAAGTACTTCTGGTTGTCCTGCATGGTGGTGATCAGCGCTTCCTGCGGCACGTCGAGGAAACGTTCCTCGAACGAGCACACCAGCGGCACCGGCCACTCGACCAGCGCGGTCACTTCGTCGAGCAACGCAGGAGGCACGATCGCGGTGCCTTCCTGACGGGTTGCCAGCTCTTCGGTGCGCTTGCTGATGATTTCGCGACGCTCGTTGGCATCGGCCAGCACGTAGGCGGCACGCAGGTCGGCCAGGTAGCTGGACGGCGAACCGATGCGCACGCTTTGCGGGTGATGGAAACGGTGGCCACGGGACTCACGGCCAGCCTTCTGCGCGAGGATCGTGCAGTCGATGACCTGGTCGCCGAGCAGCATTACCAGCCATTGGGTCGGACGCACGAACTCTTCCTTGCGCGCACCCCAACGCATGCGTTTCGGGATCGGCAGGTCGTTCAGCGAGTCTTCGACGATGGTCGGCAGCAGGCTGGCGGTCGGCTTGCCGGCGATGTTCTGGCTGTAGCGCAGTTTCGGACCGCTCTGGTCGATTTCGCTCAGCTCTACGCCGCACTTTTTGGCGAAGCCCAGTGCCGCTTGAGTCGGGTTGCCTTCGGCATCGAATGCGGCCTGACGTGGCGGGCCGTCGAGGTTGATGCTGCGATCCGGCTGCTGGGTGGCCAGCGCGGTGATCAGCACAGCCAGACGACGCGGCGCGGCGTAGACGGTTTTGCTCTCGTAATTCAGGCCGGCAGCTTGCAGGCCCTTGTCTATACCGGCCAGGAACGCTTCGGCCAGGGTATTCAGGGCTTTGGGTGGCAGTTCTTCGGTGCCCAGTTCAACCAGAAAATCTTGAGCACTCATTGTGCAGCCTCCAGCTTGGCCAGTACTTCGTCACGCAGGTCCGGGGTTGCCATCGGGAAGCCCAGCTTGGCGCGGGCCAGCAGGTAGGCTTGGGCGACGGAACGCGCCAGGGTGCGAACGCGCAGAATGTATTGCTGACGCGCAGTCACCGAGATCGCCCGGCGCGCATCCAGCAGGTTGAAGGTGTGCGAGGCCTTCAGGACCATTTCGTAGCTTGGCAACGGCAGCGGCTGGTCGAGTTCGATCAGGCGCTTGGCTTCGCTTTCATAGAAATCGAACAGCTCGAACAGCTTGTCGACGTTGGCGTGTTCGAAGTTGTAGGTGGACTGCTCCACTTCGTTCTGGTGGAACACGTCGCCGTAGGTCACTTTGCCGAACGGACCGTCAGCCCAGACCAGGTCGTAGACCGAATCCACGCCCTGCAGGTACATGGCCAGACGCTCCAGACCGTAGGTGATCTCGCCGGTCACCGGGTAGCACTCGATGCCGCCCGCCTGCTGGAAGTAAGTGAACTGGGTCACTTCCATGCCGTTCAGCCAGACTTCCCAGCCCAGACCCCAGGCGCCGAGAGTCGGCGATTCCCAGTTGTCTTCGACGAAGCGGATGTCGTGGACCAGCGGGTCCAGGCCGACATGCTTGAGCGAGCCCAGGTACAGCTCCTGGAAATTGTCCGGGTTCGGCTTCAGGACGACCTGGAACTGGTAGTAGTGCTGCAGACGGTTCGGGTTTTCGCCGTAACGGCCGTCAGTCGGACGGCGGCTTGGCTGCACGTAGGCGGCGTTCCAGGTTTCCGGGCCGATGGCGCGCAGGAATGTCGCGGTGTGGAAAGTGCCGGCGCCTACTTCCATATCGTAGGGCTGAAGTACCACACAACCTTGCTCGGCCCAGTATTGCTGGAGCGCGAGGATCAAGTCTTGGAAGGTACGCACGGCTGGCGTAGGCTGGCTCACGAAATTCACCTGTTTCTTGGGCTGCGATTTAAAGAGCGGGAGTATACCCGATTCAGTCGCACCTCCACCCCCTGGAGCCTTATGCCACGCTGCTTTTGGTGCAACGAAGATCCGCTGTACATGGCTTACCACGATCAGGAGTGGGGCACGCCGCTACGCGATGCGCAGGGTTTGTTCGAGTTGCTTTTGCTCGAAGGGTTCCAGGCCGGGCTTTCGTGGATCACCGTGCTGCGCAAACGTGAGCGATATCGCGAGGTGCTGTTCGGCTTCGACGTACAGCGCGTGGCGCAGATGAGCGACGCGGAAATCGATCAATTGATGCTCGATCCGGGGATCATCCGCAACCGCCTCAAGCTCAATGCCGCTCGACGCAACGCTCAGGCCTGGCTGGCGCTGGAAGATCCGGTGGCGTTCCTTTGGTCGTTTGTGGATAACCGCCCGGTGATCAATCATTTCAAGGATCGCAGCGAAGTCCCGGCCATTACCCCGCAAGCCGTGGCCATGAGCAAAGGCCTGAAAAAGGCCGGCTTCACCTTCGTCGGTCCAACCATTTGCTATGCGTTGATGCAGGCCTCGGGCATGGTCATGGATCACACTCAGGACTGCGACCGCTACGCGCAGCTCGCCAACGGCGGTTAGAATGGCCGCCTCGCGCACAGCACAAGATCAGGAGTGACCTGTGGAAAAGTTTAAAGGCGCCATGCTGGTTGGCGCTCTGCGGCTGTTTGCCCTGCTTCCGTGGCGGGCCGTGCAGGCCGTGGGTTCGGCGATCGGCTGGATCATGTGGAAAACCCCCAACCGTTCCCGGGATGTGGTGCGGATCAACCTGGCCAAATGTTTTCCACAGATGGATCCGGCCGAACGCGAGCGTCTGGTCGGCCAGAGCCTGAAAGACATCGGCAAGTCCCTGACCGAAAGCGCTTGCGCCTGGATCTGGCCGGCCCAGCGTTCCATTGACCTGGTGCGCGAGGTCGAAGGCCTCGACATCCTCAAGGATGCATTGGCGTCAGGCAAAGGCGTAGTCGGCATCACCAGCCACCTGGGCAACTGGGAAGTGCTCAACCACTTCTATTGCAGCCAGTGCAAACCGATCATTTTCTACCGCCCGCCCAAGCTCAAGGCTGTGGATGAATTGCTGCGCAAGCAGCGGGTGCAATTGGGCAACCGCGTAGCGGCGTCGACCAAGGAAGGCATTCTCAGTGTCATCAAGGAAGTGCGCAAGGGCGGTCAGGTGGGGATTCCTGCGGACCCGGAACCGGCCGAATCCGCCGGGATCTTCGTGCCGTTCTTCGCCACCCAGGCCCTGACCAGCAAGTTCGTGCCGAACATGCTCGCCGGTGGCAAAGCCGTTGGGGTGTTCCTGCATGCCCTGCGCCTGCCGGACGGTTCCGGTTACAAGGTGATCCTCGAAGCGGCGCCGGAAGCCATGTACAGCACCGACACCGAAACCTCCTGCGCGGCGATGAGTCAGGTGGTCGAGCGTTATGTGGCGGCTTATCCGAGCCAGTACATGTGGAGCATGAAGCGCTTCAAGAAGCGTCCTCCGGGTGAGGCGCGCTGGTACTGATCAGACCTGGGCAATTGTGGATAACCTGATCAAACGGGATATCCACAGCCGTCACGGTTTCTGCCGATCGAGCTTCTTCAGAAACACCGTCATTTCCTTCTCGGCCTGCTTGTCGCCATGGGCCCGGGCCGCTTCCACCCCCTGCTCCCACGCCTGCCGCGCAGCCGTCAGGTCACCCAGCGCCAGTTGCGCCTTGCCCAGCAGTTTCCAAGCAGCCGAATACTTCGGATCGAAGCCGACACACCGCTGGAAATGCTCGGCCGCCTTCGCATTGTCCCCCAGATCCAGATAGCCCTTGCCCAGGCCGAAGCGGAGCAGCGAGTTATCCACACCCTTGGCGAGCATTTTTTCCAGGGATTCGATCATCGGTGGACTCCTTGCATGAGAAGTGTCAGGTCAGAATCATGGTGTTGCTGAAACCGCCATCGCTGGCAAGCCAGCTCCCACAGAACCTTCGTTTGTTCACAATTGCCATGTTCACCCGAGAACGATGTGGGAGCTGGCTTGCCAGCGATGGGACCAGTGCAGTCAATGACGAAAATCAGAAGAAACTCAGGCCCACGTGGAACAGCTTCTCCACATCGCGAATATGCTTTTTATCCACAAGGAACAGGATCACGTGGTCGCCTGCTGCGATCACCGTGTCGTCGTGGGCAATGATCACTTCTTCATCGCGGATGATCGCGCCGATGGTGGTTCCCGGTGGCAGCGCGATGTTTTCGATGGCCTTGCCGATGACCTTGCTCGACTTCGAATCGCCATGGGCCACCGCTTCGATGGCTTCCGCCGCGCCCCGCCGCAACGAGTGCACGCTGACGATATCGCCGCGCCGCACGTGGGCCAGCAAGGTGCCGATGGTCGCCAGTTGCGGGCTGATGGCGATGTCGATGTCGCCGCCCTGGATCAGGTCGACGTAGGCCGGGTTGTTGATGATCGTCATTACCTTCTTCGCGCCCAGACGCTTGGCCAGCAGCGACGACATGATGTTGGCTTCGTCATCGTTGGTCAGCGCGAGGAAGATGTCCGCGTCGGCGATGTTCTCTTCCAGCAGCAGGTCGCGATCCGACGCGCTGCCCTGCAGCACCACGGTGCTGTCGAGGGTATCGGAGAGATAACGGCAGCGTGCCGGGTTCATCTCGATGATCTTTACCTGATAGCGGCTTTCGATGGCCTCGGCCAGGCGCTCGCCGATCTGCCCGCCGCCGGCGATGACGATGCGTTTGTAGCTTTCGTCGAGCCGGCGCATTTCGCTCATCACCGCGCGAATGTTCGCACGGGCGGCGATGAAGAAGACTTCGTCGTCGGCCTCGATCACCGTGTCGCCCTGAGGAAGGATTGGTCGGTCGCGGCGGAAAATCGCGGCCACTCGGGTTTCCACATTCGGCATGTGCTCGCGCAACTGGCGCAGTTGCTGGCCTACCAGCGGCCCGCCGTAATAGGCGCGCACCGCGACCAGTTGCGCCTGGCCTTCGGCGAAATCGATCACCTGCAACGCGCCAGGGTGCTGGATCAAACGCTTGATGTAGTTGGTGACGACCTGCTCGGGACTGATCAGCACGTCGACCGGAATCGCCTCGTTCTGGAACAGTTGCTCCTCGCGGGTGAGGTACGAAGCTTCGCGCACCCGGGCAATCTTGGTCGGGGTGTGGAACAGGGTGTGAGCAACCTGGCAGGCAACCATGTTGGTTTCGTCGCTGTTGGTCACCGCCACCAGCATGTCGGCGTCGTCGGCACCGGCCTGACGCAGCACGGTCGGCAGCGAGCCACGGCCCTGCACGGTGCGGATGTCGAGGCGGTCGCCAAGATCGCGCAGACGGTCGCCGTCAGTGTCGACCACCGTGATGTCGTTGGCCTCGCTGGCCAGATGTTCAGCCAGCGAACCGCCGACCTGTCCCGCACCGAGGATGATGATTTTCATCCAGTCACTCCGTTGAATCCGTTTAGCCGCGCGCGGCAGCGATCTTGATCAGCTTGGCGTAATAGAACCCGTCATGCCCGCCCTGCTGGGCCAGCAATTGGCGACCATGGGGCTGCTTGATCCCGGCGGCGGTGGCCAGATCCAGTTCCCGGGCACCCGGTGTGCGCTCAAGGAACGCGGCGATCACTTCGGTGTTCTCGGTCGGCAAGGTCGAGCAGGTGGCGTAGAGCAGGATGCCGCCCACTTCGAGGGTTTTCCACATCGCGTCGAGCAGTTCGCCTTGCAGTTGCGCGAGGGCAGCGATGTCGTCGGCCTGACGGGTCAGCTTGATGTCCGGGTGACGGCGGATCACCCCGGTGGCCGAGCACGGCGCGTCGAGCAGGATGCGCTGGAACGGTTTGCCGTCCCACCACGCTGCCGTGTCGCGACCGTCGGCGGCGATCAGTTCGGCGTTCAGGCCGAGACGCTCAAGGTTTTCCTTCACTCGCACCAGACGTTTGGCTTCCAGGTCCACCGCCACCACGCCGGCCAGCGCCGGTTCGGCTTCGAGGATGTGGCACGTCTTGCCGCCCGGTGCACAGCAGGCGTCCAGCACTCGCTGGCCCGGTGCGAGGTCGAGCAGGTCGGCGGCCAGTTGCGCGGCTTCATCCTGCACGCTGATCCAGCCTTCGGCGAAGCCCGGCAGGCTGCGCACGTCGGCGGCGGCCTCCAGCACGATACCGTCGCGACTGAAAATGCACGGCTGCGCGGCGATACCCGCTTCAGTCAGCAGACCCAGGTACGCGTCCCGGCTGTGATGACGGCGGTTGACCCGCAGGATCATCGGCGGATGCGCGTTGTTGGCTTCGCAGATGGCTTCCCATTGCTCAGGCCAGAAGGCCTTCAGGGATTTTTGCAGCCAGCGCGGGTGAGCGGTGCGCACCACCGGATCGCGTTCCAGTTCGGCGAAGATCGCCTCATGTTCGCGCTGGGCATTGCGCAGTACGGCGTTGAGCAAGCCTTTGGCCCACGGTTTTTTCAGCTTGTCGGCGCAACCGACGGTTTCGCCGATGGCGGCGTGTGGCGGGACGCGGGTATAGAGCAGTTGATAGAGACCGACCAGCAGCAGCGCCTCGACATCGGCGTCCGCCGCCTTGAACGGCTTTTGCAGCAGTTTTTCCGCCAGCGCCGACAACCGTGGCTGCCAGCGCGCGGTGCCGAACGCCAGATCCTGAGTGAAGCCGCGATCGCGATCCTCGACCTTGTCCAGTTGTGTAGGCAGGGAGCTGTTGAGCGAAGCCTTGCCACTGAGAACAGCGGCGAGTGCCTTGGCGGCGGCCAGACGCGGGTTCATTGCGCGTCCACCGCTGCACCCAGCACGATGCCGGTGGCGAATTTCTCACGACGGCTGTTGAACAGATCGCTGAAGTTAAGCGCCTTGCCGCCGGGCAATTGCAGACGGGTCAGGCACAGCGCCTGTTCGCCACAGGCGACGATCAGACCGTCCTTGCTGGCGCCGAGGATGGTGCCCGGTGCGCCTTTGCCTTCGGCCAGTGTCGCTGCCAGCACTTTCAGCGCTTCGCCGTTGAGCGTGCTATGGGTGATCGGCCATGGATTGAAGGCACGGACCAGACGTTCCAGCTCAACGGCCGGGCGGCTCCAGTCGATGCGTGCTTCGTCCTTGTTCAGTTTGTGTGCGTAGGTGGCGAGTTCGTCGTTCTGCACTTCGCCTTCCAGGGTGCCGGCGGCCAGACCGGCAATTGCCTGCACCACGGCGGGCGGGCCCATTTCGGCCAGGCGATCATGGAGGCTGCCGCCGGTGTCTTCGGCGCTGATCGGGGTCACGACTTTAAGCAGCATCGGCCCGGTATCCAGGCCGGCTTCCATGCGCATCACGGTCACGCCGCTCTCGGCGTCGCCCGCTTCCACGGCGCGCTGGATCGGCGCCGCACCGCGCCAGCGTGGCAGCAGCGAGGCGTGGCTGTTGATGCAACCCAGACGCGGAATATCCAGCACTGCTTGCGGCAGAATCAGGCCGTAGGCAACCACCACCATCAAATCCGGCTTGAGCGCAGCGAGCTCGGCCTGAGCGTCGGCGTTGCGCAGGGTCGGCGGCTGCAACACCTGGATATTGTTTTCCAGGGCAAGCTGTTTGACCGGGCTCGGCATCAGTTTTTGTCCGCGACCGGCCGGGCGATCCGGTTGGGTGTAGACCGCAACGATCTCGTAAGGGCTGTCCAGCAGGGCCTTGAGGTGTTCGGCGGCGAATTCCGGGGTGCCGGCAAAAACGATGCGCAGTGGCTCAGTCATGGGGGAGTCTCATAAAAAGAAAAAGGCTTGCCGCAGCAAGCCTTTGGAGAGGGGCATCAAGCGTTCTGGCGGTGCTGCTTTTCCAGTTTCTTCTTGATCCGGTCGCGTTTGAGCGTGGACAGGTAATCGACGAACAACTTGCCGTTGAGGTGGTCGCATTCGTGCTGGATGCACACCGCGAGCAGGCCTTCGGCGATCAGTTCATAAGGCTTGCCGTCACGGTCCAGAGCCTTGATCTTGACCTTCTGCGGGCGGTCGACGTTTTCGTAGAAACCCGGCACCGAGAGGCAGCCTTCCTGGTATTGCTCCATTTCGTCGGTCAGCGATTCGAACTCGGGGTTGATGAACACCCGGGGTTCGGTGCGGTCTTCGGAAAGGTCCATCACGACGATACGTTTGTGCACGTTGACCTGGGTCGCGGCAAGGCCGATGCCCGGCGCTTCATACATTGTTTCAAACATGTCATCGACCAGTTGACGCACTTCGTCGTCCACTACAGCCACAGGTTTGGCGATAGTGCGCAGACGCGGGTCCGGAAATTCGAGGATGTTCAAAATGGCCATAAGCTTGATTGCTGCACGTGTGAGGTAAAGTCGGGCGATGGCCTGGCGGGTCCGAAGATGCAGGCTACCGTTGTGAAACGTAGCTCCTTGATTTTCAGCATAGAGCAGGGAGCGAGCCACGGGGGCTCTGGCGTTTCACGCGAACGCACATAATAAAGGGATTCACCGCATGAGGAAATCACTACTCGCCCTGCTGTTTCTGGCCTCGGCCGGCGCCGCGCACGGGCAAGTGCAACTCAAGGAAGGTTTTCCACAGCAATACACGGTGGTTTCGGGGGACACGCTCTGGGACATCTCCGGTAAATATTTGCGCGAACCCTGGCAGTGGCCGCAGCTGTGGCGGGCCAATCCGCAGATCGAAAACCCCAACCTGATCTATCCGGGCGACACGCTGACACTCACTTACGTCAACGGCCAGCCGCGCCTGACTGTCAATCGCGGTGAGTCTCGCGGCACCATCAAATTGTCGCCGCGCATCCGCACCAGCCCGGTGGCCGAGGCGATTCCGAGCATTCCGCTCAAATCCATCAACAGCTTTCTGCTGAGCAACCGCATCGTCGACAAGGTCGAGGACTTCGACAAGGCGCCGTACATCGTCGCCGGCGATGCCGAACGGGTGCTCAGCGGCACCGGCGACCGGATCTTCGCTCGAGGCCATTTCGACCCCAATCAGCCGGTCTACGGCATCTTCCGCCAGGGCAAGGTCTACACCGATCCGCAGACCAAGGAGTTTCTGGGGATCAACGCCGACGACATCGGCGGCGGCGAAATCGTCGCCACTGAAGGAGACGTCGCCACCCTCGCCCTGCAACGCACGACCCAGGAAGTGCGCCTCGGTGATCGCTTGTTCAGCGGCGAGGAGCGATCAATCAACTCGACCTTCATGCCCAGCGCTCCCGCCACTGACATCAATGGCCTGATCATCGATGTGCCGCGCGGCGTCACTCAAATCGGCGCGATGGACGTGGTGACCCTGAACAAGGGCAAACGCGACGGCCTGGCCGAGGGCAACGTGCTGGTGGTGATGAAAACCGGGGAAACCGTGCGCGACCGAATCACTGGCCAGCCACTGAAAATTCCCGATGAACGCGCCGGATTGCTGATGGTGTTCCGCACCTACGACAAACTCAGTTACGGCCTCGTGCTGAACGCATCGCGCTCGCTCGCGGTGCTGGACAAGGTGCGAAATCCTTAGCTGGCTTCACAAGTTACCAACAGAGTTATCCACAGCTTGTTCCGAAAGGTTCGGGCCTTATAACGATCAAGGATGATCCATGATGATGCCTTTCTCTGCGTCGGTTTCCCCGGCGGAACTGGAAGCGCGCCTGCGCCTGCACCGCTTGCCGGAAGTCGGTCCCAAACGTTTTGCCAAACTGCTCGAAGCCTTCGGCTCTGCCTCCAAGGCAATCAGCGCGCCGGCCAGCGCCTGGCGCTCGCTGGGTTTGCCGGCGGCTTGTGCCGAGGCCCGGCGCTGTCCTGAAGTTCGCGACGGCGCCAGCCACGCATTGCGCTGGCTAGAGCGTGCGGGTCAACATTTGCTGATGTGGGATCACCCGGATTACCCGGCCTTGCTGGCGCAGATTCCCGACCCGCCGCCCCTGCTGTTTGTCGCTGGCGACCCGCAGATTCTGGAAAAACCGCAACTGGCGATGGTCGGCAGTCGACGTGCTTCACGCCCTGGCATGGACACCGCCGCTGCGTTTTCCCGCAGCCTCGCCGGGGCCGGGTTCGTTATCACCAGCGGTCTGGCGCTGGGCATCGATGCGGCGGCGCATCAAGCCGCTGTCGACGTCGGCGGGCAGACGATCGGCGTGCTCGGTACCGGCCTGGAAAACTTTTATCCACAGCGCAATCGGCGGTTGGCGGACGTGATGATTGCGTCCGGCAGTGCGGTGGTTTCGGAATTTCCTCTGGACACCGGGCCGACGGCCAGCAACTTCCCAAGACGCAATCGGATCATCAGCGGCTTGTCCCTTGGCGTGCTGGTGGTCGAGGCCAGCGTGGCCAGCGGTTCGTTGATCACTGCGCGGCTGGCGGCGGAACAGGGTCGCGAGGTATACGCCATTCCGGGGTCGATCCATCACCCCGGCGCTCGCGGCTGTCATCAACTGATCCGTGACGGAGCCGTGTTGGTGGAAACCATCGAGCACATTCTCGAAGCCCTGCGCGGCTGGCAGCATCTGCCGGTATCCACAGCCGAAGCGAATCCGGAGAACCCGTTGTTGAGCTTGTTGCACGCGGCGCCACACACCAGCGAAGGTCTGGCCGACAGCAGTGGCTGGGCGTTGCCCAAAGTGTTGGCGGCATTGACCGAACTGGAGATGGATGGCCGCGCCGTTTGCGAAAACGGCCGCTGGTTTGCACGCGCAAGCTAGGTTTTACATTGAAGATCGGTAAACTGCGCGAAACCTGTTTGCGGAGAGTTTTTCATGGTCAACAGTTGGCGTGTGCAACAAGCCGCACGAGAGATTCGCGCCGGGGCGGTGATTGCCTATCCAACCGAAGCCGTCTGGGGGCTGGGGTGCGATCCTTGGAATGAAGAGGCGGTGGATCGTCTGTTGGCGATCAAGAACCGTTCGGTGGACAAGGGGTTGATCCTGGTCGCCGACAACATTCGTCAGTTCGATTTTCTGTTCGAGGATTTCCCCCAGGACTGGATCGACCGCATGGCCAGCACCTGGCCCGGCCCGAACACCTGGCTGGTGCCGCATCAGAACCTGCTGCCGGAGTGGGTGACCGGGGTGCATGACACCGTGGCGCTGCGGGTCAGCGATCATCCGCAGGTGCGGGATCTGTGCTCGCTGGTGGGACCGTTGATTTCGACGTCGGCCAATCCGCAAGGGCGGCCGGCAGCGCGCACGCGCTTGCGGGTCGAGCAGTATTTCCGTGGTCAGGTCGATCTGGTGCTCGGCGGAGCGCTTGGCGGTCGCAAGAACCCGAGCCTGATTCGGGATCTTGCCACCGGTAATATCGTGCGCCCGGCCTGAGGCCGGGTGCCTTCAATCGCCGGCTTGCCGGCGATGACGCCTTAAGGCAGTAAAACAGTCGAACCTGTCGTGCGCCGCGCCGACAGCTCGGTTTGCGCTTTCGCCGCGTCAGCCAGTGGATAACGCTGGCTGATATCCACTTTCAGCTTGCCGCTGATGATCATCCCGAACAGCTCATCCGCCATGCGCTGCAGGTTCTCGGCGTTGTTGGCGTAGGTCGCCAGGGTCGGCCGGGTGACGTACAGCGAACCTTTCGCCGCCAGAATCCCCAGGTTCACGCCGTCCACCGCGCCCGACGCATTGCCGAAGCTCACGAGCAGGCCACGGGGCGCCACGCTGTCGAGCGACGCTGGCCAGGTGTCCTTGCCGACGCCGTCATAGACCACCGGGACTTTTTTTCCGTCGGTCAACTCCAGTACCCGTTGGGCGACGTTTTCGTGGCTGTAATCGATGGTTTCCCAGGCGCCGTGGGCCTTGGCCAGATCGGCTTTGGCTTTCGAGCTGACAGTGCCGATCAGCTTCACGCCCAGGGCCTTGGCCCATTGGCAGGCAAGCAGGCCGACACCTCCGGCCGCCGCGTGGAACAGAATGGTTTCGCCACCCTTGAGTTCGTAGGTCTGGCGCAGCAGGTACTGCACGGTCAGGCCCTTGAGCATCACGCCGGCGGCGGTTTCGAAGCTGATGGCGTCCGGCAGGTGAACCAGATTCGCTTCCGGCAGGACGTGGACATCGCTATAAGCACCCAGTGGACCACTGCCGTAAGCCACGCGGTCACCGACCTTGAACCGGGTGACCTCGCTGCCCACTGCTTCGACAATGCCGGCGCCTTCGGCACCCACGCCCGACGGCAAGGCCGGTGGCGCGTACAGACCGCTGCGGTAGTAGGTGTCGATGAAGTTCAGGCCGATGGCCTTGTTGCTCACGCGAACCTGCTGCGGACCGGGTTCGGCCGGTTGATAGTCAACGTACTCGAGCACTTCGGGGCCGCCGTGGGCGCGGAACTGGATTCGCTTGGCCATCTGCCTACTCCTTGGGTCATTCGGGAAGGTCCCTATCGAACGCTCATGCTTGATCTTCGTCAACTGCGGCGTGCCGGTTTGCGATGGTATGCTACGCGCCCATTTGCGCGGGGCGCCGCGCAGTTCCGCCCGATCCAAGGTGAAGCCATGACGACCCGCACCGACGCCGTAAAGGCCTATCTGCTCGACCTGCAAGACCGCATCTGCGCCGCGCTGGAAACTGAAGACGGCGGCACGCGCTTCGTCGAAGACGCCTGGACCCGTCCGGCCGGCGGTGGCGGTCGGACCCGGGTGATCGAGAACGGCACAGTGATCGAAAAGGGCGGCGTCAATTTTTCCCACGTCTTCGGCAGTGGCCTGCCACCGTCCGCCAGTGCCCATCGGCCGGAGCTGGCCGGGCGTGGTTTCGAAGCCCTCGGCGTGTCGCTGGTGATCCACCCGCACAACCCGCATGTGCCGACGTCCCACGCCAACGTGCGTTTTTTCATCGCCGAGAAGGAAGGTGAAGAACCGGTCTGGTGGTTCGGCGGTGGCTTTGACCTGACCCCGTATTACGGCAACGAAGAAGACTGCATTCATTGGCACCGCGTTGCCGAACAGGCGTGCGCGCCGTTCGGTCCGGACGTCTACCCGCGCTACAAGGCCTGGTGCGACACCTACTTCCACATCAAGCATCGCCACGAGCCGCGCGGCATCGGCGGCCTGTTCTTCGATGACCTGAACGAGTGGGATTTCGACACCAGTTTCGCCTTCATGCGCGCCATCGGCGATGCGTACATCGACGCTTACCTGCCGATCGTGCAGCGCCGCAAAAACGACGCCTTCACCGCCAAACAGCGCGAGTTCCAGGAATTCCGCCGCGGTCGCTACGTCGAGTTCAACCTGGTTTACGACCGTGGAACCCTGTTCGGCCTGCAATCGGGCGGGCGTACCGAATCGATCCTGATGTCGCTGCCACCGCAAGTGCGCTGGGCCTACGACTGGAAAGCCGAGCCGGGCAGCGAAGAAGCGCGCCTGACCGAGTACTTCCTGCAAGACCGCGACTGGCTGGCCCAGGCCTGAGGACTTCTGATGGATCGTTACGTCGTTTTCGGTAACCCGATCGGCCACAGCAAGTCGCCGATGATTCACAAACTGTTCGCCGAACAGACCGGGCAGAGCCTCGACTACAGCACCCTGCTGGCGCCGCTCGACGATTTTTCCGGCTGCGCCACGGCGTTTTTCCAGGAAGGTCGCGGCGCCAACGTGACCGTGCCGTTCAAGGAAGATGCTTATCGCCTGGCCAACAGCCTGACCGCCCGCGCCGAACGCGCGGGTGCGGTGAACACTTTGAGCAAGCTCGACGACGGCAGCCTGCTCGGCGATAACACCGACGGCGCCGGGCTGGTGCGCGACCTGACGGTCAACGCCGGGTTCAGCCTCACCGGCAAACGCATTCTGCTGCTCGGCGCCGGTGGCGCGGTGCGCGGTGCGCTGGAGCCGTTACTGGCGGAGAAACCGGCCTCGGTGATCATCGCCAACCGCACAGTGGACAAGGCCGAGCTGCTGGCCGAACTGTTCTGCGACCTGGGGCCAGTGTCGGCAAGCGGTTTCGACTGGTTGCGCGAGCCGGTGGACGTGATCATCAACGCCACCTCCGCCAGCCTCACCGGCGATGTGCCGCCGATTGCCCCAAGCCTGATCCAACCCGGCAAAACGCTGTGCTACGACATGATGTACGGCAAGGAACCGACCGCGTTCTGCCGCTGGGCCAGCGAGCACGGCGCAGGCGTGGTGATGGATGGCTTGGGCATGCTGGCGGAGCAGGCTGCCGAGGCGTTTTTCCTGTGGCGCGGTGTGCGTCCCGACACGGCGCCAGTGCTGGCTGAGCTACGCCGCCAACTGGCACTTTAAAAGCATCGCTGGCAAGCCAGCTGCCACAGGGATTCAGCTGATCCTGGTGGGAGCTGGCTTGCCAGCGATGGAAGTCGACACTGAATATCAGATCAATCCTCAAAGCGGATCGGACATTTCTCCGGCCCTTCGAGCTTGCGCAATTCCTCCACCACCTGCGGTCGCGCCTGGCGCAAGGTCAGGCTGCGATCCTGGCGCAGCAGGCGCCGGGCTTCCTGATGGAGCATTTCCACGCCTGAATAGTCGATGAAGTTGATCTGTTGCGCCTCGATCACCACCCGCGCGCCATGCATCCGTTGCAGGCGCACTTGCAGGTAGTGGCTGGCGCCGAAAAAGATCGAGCCGCCGACCCGTAGCACATCGTCCTCGCCATCACGCCAATGCTGCACCCTGGGTTGCGAGGTGCGCTTAAGGTAGAAAAACAGCGAGGCCAGCACGCCGGCATAGATCGCCGTCTGCAACTCCAGCAGCAACGTGGCGACGCAGGTCAGGCTCATCACCACAAATTCCGCCCGGCTGACCCGCAGCAACGCACGGATGCCGCGATGATCCACCAGTCCCCAGGCAATCAGCAGAATGCTGCCGGCCATGGCCGGAATCGGAATGTGCGCGATCAGCCCGGCACCGAAAATCGCGAACAACGCCACCCACAACGCCGAAAACACCCCGGCCAGCGGCGAGCAGGCCCCGGCCTCATAACTCAGCCCGGAACGGGTGAACGAGCCGGCGGACAGCGATCCCGAAAAGAACGCCCCGACAATGTTCGAAAGACCCTGCGCGCGGACTTCCTGATTGGCATCGAGCAGCTGTTGCGAGCGCGCGGAAATCGAACGGGCAATCGACAGGCTGGTGACCAGCCCGAGCATGCCCACCGCCACGGCGCTGGGCAGCAGGCGCAGGATCAGGTCCATATCCAGCGGCAATCCACTGAACGGTGGCAGGCGCCCGACAAACGCGCTGACCAATTGAACATGGCCGAACATCGCCGGCCACAGCCACACCACCAGACTGCCGAGCACCAAGGTCATCAACAGCGTCGGCCAGCGTGGCAGCCATTGTTTGAGCAAGGCGCCAACCACCACCGTCGCCCCACCGAGGACAAGTGACGGTTTATCCACAGCCCCGAGGTGGCGCAGCAGATCCATCAGACTGTCCAGCGCCGTGGCCTTGGCCGGCAGCTCCAGTCCCAGCAGATTCGGCAATTGGCCGATGGCGATCACCACTGCCGCGCCGAGGGTGAAACCCAGCACCACGGAATGCGAGACAAAATTCACCAGCGCGCCAAAGCGCAACAGGCCGAGCAGCCACTGGAAAATCCCCGCGAGGAAGGTCAGCAGCAGGATCAGGGTGATGTAGTCCTGCGATGCCGGCACGGCCAGTGGGCTGACGCTGGCAAACAGCACAATCGAAATCGCTGCTGTCGGGCCGCAGATCAGATGCCACGACGAACCCCACAGGCAGGCGATCAACACCGGAACGATGGCGGCGTAGAGCCCGTATTCCGGTGGGAGACCGGCGATCAGGGCGTAGGCAATCGACTGGGGCAACGCGAGAATCGCGCCGCTGAGGCCGACGACCAGGTCGCGCCCGACGCTGGCGCGGGTCTGCCGCGGCAGCCAGGTCAGGAAGGGGAACAGTGAGCGACGGCTGGGGAGGGCCATGGATCCTCGCGGGTGAAATTTTGCGCATTGTACGCAGCCCGGGACGCGGAGCGTGCATTGCGGCATTCCCACGCAGAGCGTGGGAACGATCGGCCCGCGCAGTTACAGTTTGGCTTTAACTGCCGGCAACGCATCTTTGCCGTCCACGGTCTTCACGCCATCAAGCCACTTATCCAACACCCCCGGATTCGCCTTGATCCAAGCCTTCACCGCCTCCGCATTGCTGACCTTCTTGTTCACCACCTCGGCCATGATGCTGTTCTCCATCTCCTGAGTGAACGAAAGATTGGTCAGCAATTTACCCACATTCGGACAGGCTTCGGCGTAACCCTTGCGGGTCAGGGTGTAGACGCTGCCGGTGTCGCCAAAGTACTTCTCGCCGCCCTTGAGGTAATGCATTTTCAGCTGCACGTTCATCGGGTGCGGGGTCCAGCCGAGGAAGGTGACGAACTTCTGCTTCTTCACCGCCCGCGACACTTCGGCCAGCATCGCCTGTTCGCTGGACTCGATCAGCTTCCACTGGCCCAGGTCGAAGTCGTTCTTCTTGATGATCTCTTGCAGCGAAATGTTCGCCGGCGCGCCAGAGCCGATGCCGTAGATCTTCTTCTCGAATTTATCGGCGTACTTGTTCAGGTCGGCAAAGTTATGCACACCCGCATCCCACACGTAATCCGGCACGGCCAGGGTGAATTCGGTTCCGTCTAGGTTCTTCGCCAGTTGCGTGACGTCCCCGGTGGCGACGAACTTGTCGTAGAAACCCTGCTGCGCCGGCATCCAGTTGCCGAGGAACACATCGACCTGGCCATCCTTCAAGCCGCCGAAGGTGATCGGCACCGCGAGCGTGTCGACCTTGGCCTTGTAGCCCATGCCATCGAGCAGAAACCCGGTGATGGCGTTGGTCGCGGCGATGTCGCTCCAGCCCGGATCGGCCATTTTCACCGTGTCGCAGCTCTCGGCGAACGCGGATGCGCTGCCCAGTGCCAGCAGACTGACCGTCACGACTGTGGATAACTTGACCATGGACTTCCCCTTAACGTTATTGGTTTTGGCAGGGTTGTGGATAACGGGCCTTGCGCTCCAGGTCATCGAGATCGATGTGGTTGCGCATGTATTGCTGACTGGCGTCCACCAGCGGCTGGTGATCCCAGCTCTTCAGTTTGCCGATCGTCAGCGCCTCGGCGACGAAACGCCGGCGGCGCTGGCTTTCGAGGACTTCGCGGTGGATGGCCGGGATGTCCCACTTGGCCCGCGCTTCGGCGAGAAAATCGTCGAACAGTTGGCGATGTTGTGGCGATTGGCTGAGTTCTTCCTGCTCGCGTGGATCGTTATCCACATCGAAGAGTAGGCAAGGGTCGGTTTCGCTGTAGATAAATTTGTAGGCGCCACGCCGGATCATCATCAGCGGGCTGACGGTGCCTTCGGCCATGTATTCGCCGAACACTTCGTCGTGACCGCCTTGCCCGTTCAGGTGCGGAACCAGCGAGCGGCCGTCCAGCGGCAGATTCGGTTCCAGGCTACCGCCAGCCAGTTCGACGAAGGTCGGCAACAGGTCGGCGGTAGAGACGGCAGCGCTGACACGGCCCGATTTGAACTGACCGGGTGCACTTATCAACAGGGGAACCCGCGCGGCCATTTCGAACCAGTGCATTTTGTACCAGAGGCCCTTCTCGCCGAGCATGTCGCCATGGTCACCGGAAAACACGATGACCGTGTCGTCCACCAGTCCACAATCTTCGAGAGTTTGCAGAAGTTTGCCGACGTTGGCGTCGATATAGCTGCAAGCACCGAAGTAGGCACGGCGCGCATCGCGAATTTTATCCACAGGCAGCGGCTTGTCCCACAGGTCATAAACCTTGAGCAAGCGCTGTGAGTGCGGATCGAGCGAATGTTGGTCCGGCGTCGTCGGAAGCGGGATATCCGCCTCGTCGTACAAATCCCAGAATGCCTTGGGAATCGTGTACGGATCGTGCGGGTGAGTCATCGACACAGTCAGGCAGAACGGCTGGTCGCCGTCTTCGCGAATGTGGTCGTACAGATATTGCTGAGCCTTGAACACCACCTCTTCATCGAAGTCGAGCTGGTTGGTGCGCACGCACGGCCCGGCCTGCAACACCGAAGACATGTTGTGGTACCAGCTCGGCCGCACATCGGGCTCGTCCCAGTTCACCGCCCAGCCGTAGTCGGCCGGGTAGATATCACTGGTCAGGCGTTCTTCGTAACCGTGCAGTTGATCGGGGCCGCAGAAGTGCATCTTGCCGGAGAGTGCGGTGCGGTAACCGAGGCGGCGCAGGTAATGGGCGTAGGTGGGAATGTCGGCGGGGAAATCGGCGGCGTTGTCGTAGGCGCCGATCTTGCTCGGCAACTGCCCGCTGACCAGGGTGAAACGCGACGGTGCGCACAGCGGGCTGTTGCAGTACGCGGCATCGAACACCACGCCTTGTTCGGCGAGGCGGCTGAGATTCGGCAGTTTGATTGGCGACGGGCCGTAGAACGGCAACATTGGCGCGGCCATTTGATCGGCCATGATGAAAAGAATGTTCTTGCGCTTCATGTGATCGCGGCATTCCATAGTGAATATTTATGCGACATTGCTGCGATCGAGCATGGATTCCCCGCGATATCCGGTAAAGCCCGCGCCGGACAATGACTAGGATAAGCACAGCTTATGTATGACGCCCTCGGTGATTTGTCGCTGGACCTGCTGCGCGCCTTCGAGGCGGCGGCCCGTCATCGCAGTTTTACCGCTGCGGCGGTGGAGCTCGGCACGACCCAACCGGCCATCAGCCAGCAGATCAAGCGGCTTGAGGAACAGCTCGGGACGCGGCTGTTCGACCGCATCTACCGGGGCATCGAACTGACCGAGGTCGGCTCGATCCTGTTCGAGCAGGTTACCCTCGGTTTGCAGAATATCGACGCAGGATTGAGCGCGATCAGCACGCAGCAGCAACATGAAGTACTGCAGGTCGCCACCGATTTCGCCTTCGCCGCGTATTGGCTGATGCCGCGTCTGCACCGCTTCCATGAAGCTTATCCACAGGTGGACGTGAGCCTGGTCACCAGCGAGCGCAATCACAACATGCTGCGCCCGGATATCGACGTTGCCGTACTGTTTGGCGACGGTCGCTTCAAACAGGGCGAAAGTCACTGGCTATTCAGCGAAGAAGTGTTTCCGGTGTGCAGTCCGCAATTGCTCAAGGATCGTTCCCTGCCCTTGCCGGCCCAGGCATTGATGGAGTTTCCGCTGCTGCACCTGCGCGGGGAAAACAGCAGTAACTGGTTCGACTGGAGCGGTCTGTTCCGCGCGCTGAACATCAGCACGCCGCCGGCCCCGGGCCAGTTGCGCTTCGACAATTACACCTTGCTGATTCAAGCAGCGATTGGCGGTCAGGGCGTGGCAATCGGCTGGCGCCACCTTGTGGATAACTTGCTCACCCAGGGTTTGTTGTGCCGACCGATCGCCGAAACCACCCTGTCGCGCCTCGGTTATTACGTGGTGCTGCCGCAGCGCAAACGTCGGGGCGCGTTGATCCAGACGTTCGTGGATTGGCTGATGGCCGAACAAGCCAGCAGCGCCGAATCCCTGGCCGGGCTGCCGTTGCCGTCGATTGCTGTGTAACGGTTCAAGAAGCGGCGACAAAATCCACGTGCTGGCGCAGATGCAAATTCAGCCGCAGCTCATCGGCAATGCCCACCGCCACCCGGTTCAGGCGCTCCAGCGGTTCTGCCAGGCCCGATTCAAGCGTGCGGCCGACCTGACTGAAATGCTCGATCGTCAGCCCGGCCACGCCGCGCGGTGCGTTCACCAGCGTCCAGTGCAGCGGGCTGCTTTGCAGGGCTTCGCGCACCTCTTGAGCGGCGTGGCGTTGCAGCGGGTCGGCGTTTTCCGGATCGTCCAGTGCTTCGAATTCGCCGATGACAAACAGCCGCGAGACGTTCGCCGCCTGCAGCCCGTCGATCAACGCATCCACCGCCAGCACCTGTTCCACCGGCCCCAACACCACGGATTTCTCGACATGATCGCTGCTCAGCGGCAAGCCCGGCGCATTCAGCAGGCAGATCACTGCCGAGCTGCCGGCGACACTCTGGTTGACCCGCTCGGCATCGAGCAGGTCGCCGCTTTTAGTGCGCAGACCCGGCCGAGGCGCGAGCGCCGTCAAATCGTCGAGGATCGCGATGACTTCATGCTGGCGACGCAGCAGTTCAGCCATCAACGCACTGCCCAAGCTACTCATGGCACCATAGAGCACCACTTTCACCGCCGGGGTTTCGGCATTTTTCATGGCTGAGTTCCCTTTTGTTTTCCCTTGTATGGCGTGTGACATACGGTCAACGGCGAGGGTTCGAACCGATTCAGAGGGTTTGCGATGCAGGCGATCAAGGGTTATCACGCCCACGTTTATTACGATGTCGACACGATCAAACAGGCGCGGGCTCTGTGTGAGCAGGCAGCAGCGCTGTTTCCATTGAAGATGGGCCGCGTGCACGAACGTCCGGTCGGCCCGCACCCGGACTGGAGCTGCCAGTTGGCCTTCGGCCCGGAGCTGATCGGCGACGTGCTGCCGTGGCTGGCGCTCAATCGCAAAGGGTTGGTGGTGTTCCTCCACCCGGACACCGGCGATGACTTGCTCGATCACACCGAACACGCAATCTGGATGGGCGCGATGCGGCCGCTGGATCTGTCTGTTTTTTGATCAGATGGTTTCTTCGGCTTCGCCAGGCAAATGCTCGTCCAGGTGCAGCCATGGCAACTGGCTGTCGGTCCAGATGTGCCGCTCGGCGGCGGCCCGCTCCGGGTGATCCAGGGTGGCGACGGTCAGATCGATGCTCTCGGGACTGAGCAACGTTACCAGCGCCAGTTGTGCGCCGCAGTTCGGACAGAAGAACCGAGCGCAACTCGTCGAGGAGTCGTAGCGCGAAGGTTTCCCCGCCAGCCACTGGAAGTTCGCTGCTGGCAGCGTGATCCAGGTGGTGACGATGCCGCCGCTGACCTTTCGACAGATCGAACAATGACAGTGGGCGATGTCGTGCAACGCTCCGCTGAACTGATAGCGGATATGTCCGCAGTGACAGCCACCGCCGTGTAAATCAGCCATCGCCCTGTCCTCCGCTTCCAGTGTTCATTGACTTTAGCCCGCATCCGACGGCCGGTTGGCCGTTCGCCCAAAGCTTTCTTGCGCGAAAGGTAGCTGAAAGGTTCCCCGATTAGGATCGCCCCCACTGCCGGCAACAGACCGGTTGGCCAACGCGTGTGATTGCTCGCACGACAGGCCCAATTAACAACAACAATGGTGATTCTGATGTCCTCTGCAACCCGCCTCTTCGCTGCAACTCCGCCCGTACGTCTCGTGCTTCCCGTTCTGCGCTGATCCCGCCCGATCCGCTCACTTACCTAGCCGCGCTACGCCTGGAGTATTCCCATGCTGACTTTCCTTGGCTTCGCCATGGTCATCACGTTCATGTTCCTGATCATGACCAAGCGCCTGTCTGCGCTGATCGCTCTGATCATCATCCCGATCCTGTTCGCCCTGTTCGGTGGTTTCGCGCCGAAGATCGGCCCGATGATGCTCGAAGGTATTACCAAGCTTGCGCCGACCGGCGTGATGCTGATGTTCGCCATTCTGTATTTCGCCCTGATGATCGACTCCGGCCTGTTCGACCCGGCCGTGCGCAAGATCCTCAAACTGGTCAAGGGCGACCCGCTGAAAGTTTCGGTCGGCACCGCCGTACTGGCGCTCGTCGTTTCCCTCGATGGTGACGGCGCGACCACTTACATGATCTGCGTGGCCGCGATGCTGCCGCTGTACAGCCGCATTGGCATGAGCCCGCGAATCATGGCCGGTCTGATCATCCTCGCCGGTGGCGTGATGAACATGACCCCTTGGGGTGGCCCGACCGCCCGTGCGGCGAGCGCGCTGCACGTGGACCCGTCGGACATCTTCGTACCGATGATCCCGGCCATGGCTGCCGGTGTGGTGGCGATCCTGATCATTGCCTACTTCTACGGCAAACGTGAGCGTGCGCGTCTGGGTGAGCTGCACCTGATCGGCGACGAAATCGATCACAGCGAAATCAGCGTCTCGCAATTCCCGGATGCCCGTCGTCCGAAACTGATCTGGTTCAACGGCCTGCTGACTCTGGCTCTGATGTGCACCCTGATCGCCGGCCTGCTGCCGCTGCCGGTGCTGTTCATGGTGGCGTTCAGTATTGCCATGATCGTCAACTATCCGTGCCTGCAAATGCAGAAGGATCGTGTCGCGGCCCACGCCGGCAGCGTGCTGTCGGTGGTCAGTCTGATCTTCGCGGCGGGCATTTTCACCGGTATCCTGTCGGGCACCGGCATGGTCGATGCCATGTCGAAAAGCCTGCTGGCGGTGATCCCTGATTTCCTCGGCCCGTACCTGGCGGTGATCACGGCGCTGGTGAGCATGCCGTTCACGTTCTTCATGTCGAACGACGCGTTCTACTACGGTGTGTTGCCTGTGTTGTCCGAAGCGGCCAGCCATTACGGCATTACCGCAGTGGAAATGGCCCGTGCTTCGATCGTCGGCCAGCCGGTTCACCTGCTGAGCCCACTGGTGCCGTCGACGTACCTGCTGGTCGCACTGGCGGGGATCGAATTCGGCGATCATCAGCGTTTCACCCTGAAGTGGGCAGTGCTGGTCTGCCTGTGCATACTGGTCGCAGCCTTGCTGTTGGGGACTTTCCCGCTGTTCAGCACGTTGTAACGGCACCAAACTCACCCGGACGCCAGCTGATTGCTGGCGTCCTGGTTTAACACTCGCTCAAAGGAATACACATGGAATGGCTGACCAACCCTGAGATCTGGGTTGCCTTCTTCACCCTGACCGCCCTGGAAATCGTTCTGGGCATCGATAACATCATCATGATTTCGATCCTGGTCAGCCGCATGCCCAAACACATGCAGCAGCGCACCCGGATCTTCGGTCTTGGCCTGGCCATGATCACGCGAATCCTGTTGCTGCTGTCGATCACCTGGGTCATGCGCCTCACTGCCGACCTGTTCGAAGTGTTCGGCCAGGGCATTTCCGGCCGCGACCTGATCCTGTTCTTCGGTGGCCTGTTCCTGCTGTGGAAAAGCTCCCAGGAGATGTACCACGCACTGGAAGGTGAAGACGAAAGCGACGACGAGCCTTCGGGCAAGGGCGGCAACTTCCTCTACACCATCATCCAGATCGCGATCATCGACATCGTGTTCTCGCTGGACTCGGTGATCACCGCCGTCGGCATGGTGTCCCACGTACCGGTGATGGTCGCGGCGATCATCGTGGCGGTGCTGGTGATGATGGCGGCCTCGGGCAAGATCAGCGAATTCATCGACAAGCACCCGTCGCTGAAAATGCTCGCGCTGTCGTTCCTGCTGGTGGTTGGTACCGTGCTGATTGCCGAATCGTTCGATGTGCATGTACCGAAAGGCTACGTCTACTTCGCCATGGCGTTCTCGCTGGCGGTCGAAGCGATCAACATCAAGATGCGCACCGCCATCGCAAAAAAGAAGAAACAGCAGGATCCGGTAAAACTGCGCAAGGATATTCCGGGTCAGTAACCCGAATGCTGCACTGATGATCAAAGGGCCTTCGGGCCCTTTTTTCATGGCCGCATGAACCTGTTTTCATGACACTTTTGTTTCAATCCCCGCTTTAGCTGTGCAATGCTGGCGCCCAGACCGTTAGCCAACTACAGCTTAAGTATCAGAACGTAGAAATTGCGCGGTACCGTCAACTTGCCCCTCTGGGGCGCTGCTATTACAGGGGGTCTGCATGCTCACCCTGCTCAATTTGCTGTCTGCCGTGGCCCTGCTGATCTGGGGCACGCACATCGTCCGAACCGGCATCCTGCGGGTGTACGGCACCAATCTGCGCCACGTGATCGGCCAGAACATGTCCAGGCGCTGGCTGGCCTTTGTCGCCGGCATCGTCGTCACCGCGATGGTGCAGAGCAGCAACGCCACCGCCATGCTCGTGACGTCCTTTGTCGGTCAGGGCCTGATGGCGTTGACCCCGGCCCTGGCGACCATGCTCGGCGCCGACGTTGGTACGGCGCTTATGGCGCGGGTGCTGACGTTCGACCTGTCGTGGCTGTCGCCTCTGCTGATTTTTATCGGGGTGATTTTCTTTCTGTCGCGCAAACAGACGCGGCTCGGGCAGATGGGCCGTGTGTCGATCGGGCTGGGGCTGATCATTCTGGCGCTGCAACTGATCGTCGAGGCTGCCGCGCCGATCACCCATGCCCAAGGGGTGAAGGTGATTTTCGCGTCGTTGACCGGCGATATCCTGCTCGACGCCCTGGTCGGTGCGCTGTTCGCGATGATTTCCTATTCCAGCCTGGCGGCTGTGCTGCTGACCGCGACGCTCGCTGGCGCTGCGGTGATCAGCCTGCCGGTGGCGATCGGTCTGGTGATTGGCGCCAACATCGGCAGTGGTGTGCTGGCGTTCATGAGCACCAGCATGCAGAACGCCGCCGGCCGGCAGGTGGCGCTGGGCAGCCTGCTGTACAAACTGATCGGACTGCTGCTGATCATCCCGGTGCTCGACCCGCTGGTGCACTGGATCGACAGCCTGGATTTCAGCCCCCAGGAAATGGTCATCGGCTTCCATCTGCTCTACAACACCGCGCGTTGCCTGATCCTGCTGCCGAGCGTCGGGCCGATGGCGCGGTTGTGCGCCTGGCTGCTGCCGGAGCGGCCGGAGGTCAACGGCACCGCCAAGCCCCGTCACCTTGATCCCACCGCGCTGGTCACGCCGAGTCTGGCGCTGGCCAACGCCGCCCGGGAAACCCTGCGCATGGGCGACCTGATCGACAACATGCTCGACGCGACCCTCGACGTGCTGCGCGGCAAGCAGACCGCCGTCACCCAGGAAATGCGCAAGCTGACCGATGACGTCGAAGCGCTGTACAGCGCGATCAAGCTGTATCTGGCGCAGATGCCCCGCGAGGATCTCGGCGAACAGGACAGTCGGCGCTGGGCGGAAATTATCGAGCTGGCGATCAACCTTAAACTCGCCAGCGATCTGATCGAACGCATGCTGCGCAAAGTGCAGCAGCAGAAGACCTCGCAACGCCGGTCGTTTTCCGAAGACGGGCTGGAAGAGCTGGCCGGCCTGCACCAGCAATTAATTGCCAACCTGCGGCTGGGGCTGTCGGTGTTCCTCAGCGGCGACAAGGAAAGCGCCCGCCAGTTGCTGCGCGAGAAACGGCGCTTTCGCGCCCAGGAACGGCGCCTGGCCCACGCCCATGTCAGCCGATTGCAACGCAAGATCGTGCAGAGTATCGAGACCAGTTCGTTGCACCTGGAGTTGATTGCCGACATGAAACGCCTGAACTCGCTGTTCTGCAGCAGCGCCTATGTGGTGCTGGAAACTTCCGATACCGGCGCGCTGGCGGCGGACGATATGGCGGACATCACGCATTCGCCTTGAACGTCTGGGGTTGTGGTCAGTCAGTAACTCAAGGTTTGGCCTCGCGGCCGGACTGACGACACGGATCTCCAATTCAGCCGTATGGAAGCTCGTTATGCGTTGCCTGTTGTTCGCTTGTCTGCTGCTCGGTTCCCTGCCCGCCTTCGCCCTGGATCGTTTTCAGGTCGAAGGCTATGCGCTGCCCAACGGTCTGCAATTGCTGCTCAAGCCCGGCACCGAGCGTGGGCACGTGGCGATCCGGCTGGTGATCGGCGTCGGTCTCGACGATTTCGACTGCAATGAAAAGGAGCTGCCGCACCTGCTCGAACACTTGCTGTTCAGCGGCATCGACGCCACCGGCGAAGGTGGCCTCGAAGAGCGCATGCAGGCCCTCGGCGGTGACTGGAATGCCTTCACCAGCAACGCCGATACCACGTTCGTCATCGAAGCCCCGGCGAAAAACCAGCGCAAGGTCCTCGACCTGCTGCTGGCTCTGCTGACCCAGACCCGCTTCGACGACAACGCGATCAACGCCGCCAAGCGGGTGGTCGAGCGTGAGGACGGCGGCCATTACACCCGCCTGCAACGCTTCCTCGACCGGCAGGATCTGGGCCACACCGCGAGCAATCAACTGGCGGTCGAGCTGGGCCTGAAGTGCCCGCAGCGGGCCGAAGTCGATGGCCTGACCCGCGAGCAGCTGGATAAGGTGCGCAAGGCCTGGTACGCGCCGAACAATATGACCCTGATCGTCGTCGGTGACCTCGACAAACTGCTGCCGGCCTATCTGGAACGGGCGTGGGGCGCGCTGGAAGCGGTCGAGCCGAGCGAGCACCGTCCATTGCCGGACATCCGCGCCAGCGCCGCCCACGAACGCACGATAATGCGCGGCTTCATCGGCAACAGCGCCAAGCTGCACTGGCTGGTGCCGGAGCCGGTGCTGGACGATCAGTACGATGAAACCTTCGACCTGCTCAAGGAGTACCTGGAGTGGGCGCTGTACCGCCAATTGCGTTTGAACCACGGCTTGTCCTACGGGCCGTGGGCCGAGCGCGAAGTGTTCGGCGGTGTCGGCTTCATGAGCCTCAACGCCGACCTGGATCGCGGTGACATCGCCGAAGCCGAACAAGTGCTGGAAGACCTCAAGGCCGACCTGCTAAAAAACGGCCTCGACGCGGACACTTTCAATCGCTTGAAACAAGCCGCCATCGCCCATCAGGCCTGGGCCGTGCAAGGCACCAGTGCCCTGGCCGACTACTACTGGAGCGCGCTGGGCGACTACGAGGATGGCCGCTTTGCCGATCCTGCGCGGGAGCTGCAAGGCGTGACGCTGGAGGCGGCGAACAAGGCCATGCGCGAGTTGCTGCTGCAACCCGGCTATCTGCGGATCGAGAAGGCGCTGCTCAGTGATGATCAGGTGCTGTGGCTGCTGGCGGGCGGATTGGGCGTGCTGGTGCTGATTCTGCTGGGCTGGCGCCTGCATCGGCGCAAGCCCGTGGATCCAGACTGACCGGCAGCCTCGCCACGGGGCCCGGCGGGCGGTACTCTGTCGAGGTTTTTTTCCTATCCAGTCGTGAACCGCCCCCATGTCTAAATTGACCCTCCTGATCCAGCGCATTCTCGAACTGATGAAGCGCTACCCCGGGGTCATTGCGCTCGGCGGTTTCATTTCCGGGGTCGGCAGCTTCATTCTGGTCGACCGGCAACAGGGACTGGCGAGCTGGATCACCACGATCATGCTGCTGAGCTGGATCTGGCTGATGCTGGAAAACAGCCTGACCAGGCTGTTCACGCGGATCTTCAAACGGGAAATTCCTCAGCCGCTGCTGCGTTACGCGACGCAGATGATCCACCAGGAAAGCCTGTTTTTCGTCCTGCCGTTCTTCTTCATCACCACCACCTGGAACAGCGGCCAGCTGTTTTTCACCGGACTGCTGTGCATCGCGGCGCTGATCTCGATCATCGACCCGCTCTACTACAAGTGGCTGGCGCCACGGCGCTGGGCGTTCCTCGCGCTGCACACTCTGACCCTGTTCGCCGCCCTGCTTACGGCGCTGCCGGTGATCATGCACCTGACCACCTCGCAAAGCTTCAAATGGGCGCTGGGGATTGCGGTGGTGTTGTCGTTCCCGAGCCTGGCGTCGATCTTCCCGATCCGCACCGTGCGCAACGCGCTGGCGATTCTCAGCATCACTATCGGGATCGGCGGCGTGGGCTGGGTCCTGCGTTCATGGGTGCCGCCGGCGACGCTGTGGATGACTGACGTGGCGATCAGCACCCAGGTGCAGGACCGGGTTCCGGGCGCCAGCCTCAAGGAAGTCAGCGCCGAACAGATTCGTGGCGGCGGGCTCTACGCCTACACCGCGATCAACGCACCGCGCGGGCTCGATGAGCGGATTTATCACGTCTGGCAGTTCAACGGCAAAGAGGTCGACCGCATCGCCCTCGACATTCACGGCGGGCGCAAGGAAGGCTACCGGGCCTGGACCCACAAACAGAATTTCCCCGGCAACCCGGCGGGCAAGTGGCAGGTGCGGGTGTTGACCGAGGACGGACAGGTGATCGGCGTGCTGCGCTTCGAGGTCACGGACAGCACACCGACCAAAGAAAAGTAACCGGGTTCGTGCTATTACGTAGGTTCGTCTCAAAAGCCGAACAAGCACGGAGCTTATGACCAGCAGCCCAACGACCGGCAGTGCCCGCCTGGACACCTCGATCACCCCTGCCCGCCTGCGGGTGACCGGGGACTGGACGCTTGCCCATTACGCCGAGCTCAAGCAACTGAGCGAAACGCTCCACGGCCAGTACGACGCCAACACCCCCATCGATCTCAACGGCCTCGGCGCCCTCGACACCGCCGGCGCGTCGCTGCTGGTGGAACTGCTCGGCTCCGAGCGGCTGGGCAAGTCCGCCGAACACCCCGACTGCACGATTTCCAGCGCCGACCGCGCCTTGCTGCAAACCGTGTATCGCTCGCTGACCGATTTCTGCGTGCCGATCAAGGAGCCGGAAATCAGCGTCAGCGTGCAACTGCTGACGCGCATCGGTCGGGCCGTCGACACGGTCTGGCAAGACACCCTGCAATTGCTCGGCTTCGTCGGCCTGATCCTCGAAACCATCGCCCGCAGCCTGTTCCGGCCCAAGCGCTGGCGGATCACGCCGATGATCGCCCACATCGAACAGACCGGCCTCGACGCCGCTCCCATCGTGGCGTTGCTGACCTTTCTGGTGGGCGCGGTGGTGGCGTTCCTCGGGGCGACGGTGCTGGCCAGTTTCGGCGCCAGCGTGTTCACCGTGGATCTGGTCGGCTTCGCCTTCCTGCGCGAGTTCGGTGTGTTGCTCACAGCGATCCTGATGGCCGGCCGCACCGCCAGTGCCTTCACCGCGCAGATCGGTTCGATGAAGGCCAACGAGGAAATCGACGCGATTCGTACCCTCGGCCTCGATCCCATGGAATTGCTGGTGGTGCCGCGGGTGCTGGCGCTGCTGGTGGCCCTGCCGATGCTGACCTTTCTGGCGATGATCTGCGGGATCGTCGGCGGTGCGGTGGTCTGCGCGGTGTCGCTGGATATCTCGCCGGCGATGTTCCTGTCGCTGCTGCAAAGCGACATAGGGATTCAACATTTCCTGGTGGGCCTGGTCAAAGCCCCGATCTTTGCGTTCCTGATCGCCGCTATCGGCTGTCTGGAAGGCTTCAAGGTCAGCGGCAGCGCCGAATCGGTCGGCGCCCACACCACCTCCAGCGTGGTGCAATCGATTTTCGTGGTGATCGTGCTCGATGCGGTCGCCGCGTTGTTCTTCATGGAGATGGGTTGGTGAGTCGTCTACCCCGCGCGCCGTCCGAGGCGGTGATCGAAGTCCGTGGCCTGTGCAATCGCTTCGGCCGCCAGAGCGTGCACGAGAACCTTGACCTCGACTTGTACAAAGGCGAGATCCTGGCCGTGGTCGGCGGTTCCGGCAGCGGTAAATCGGTGCTGCTGCGCAGCATCGTCGGCCTGCGCCAGCCCAGCGAAGGCATGGTCAAGGTGTTCGGCCAGAACCTGCCGAGCCTGGCGGAGCATGAGCGTTCGCTGATCGAGCGGCGCTTCGGTGTGCTGTTCCAGAAGGGCGCGCTGTTCTCGTCGCTGACCGTCACCGAGAACGTCGCCCTGCCCCTCATCGAACACGCCGGGCTCAGCCGCGACGACGCCGAGCATCTGGCGGCAGTGAAGCTGGCGCTGGCCGGGCTGCCGCTGTCGGCGGCGGACAAGTACCCGGCCTCACTGTCCGGCGGGATGATCAAGCGCGCGGCACTGGCCCGGGCGTTGGCGCTGGACCCTGACATCCTGTTTCTCGACGAACCCACCGCCGGCCTCGATCCGATCGGCGCGGCGCAGTTCGACCAATTGATCCTGACCTTGCGCGACGCGCTGGGCCTGAGCGTGTTTCTGGTGACTCACGACCTCGACACGCTCTACACCATCACCGACCGCGTCGCGGTACTGGCGCAGAAGAAAGTGCTGGTGGCCGGTCCCATCGACGTGGTCTCGGAAACCGACGACGCGTGGATTCACGAATACTTCCACGGCCCTCGCGGCCGCTCGGCGCTGGACGCCGCCACACAGCTCAACGAGGTCTGACATGGAAACCCGAGCCCATCATGTATTGATCGGCCTGTTCACGGTGATTGTGGTGGCAGGCGCCCTGCTCTTCGGCCTGTGGCTGGCCAAGTCCAGTGTCGATACCGAGTTCAAGGATTACGAAGTCGTCTTCAACGAGGCGGTCAGCGGTCTGTCCCGGGGCAGCCCGGTGCAGTACAGCGGGATCAAGGTCGGCGATGTGGTCAGCCTGCGCCTCGACCCGAAGGATCCGCGTCGAGTGCTGGCACGGATTCGCCTGGCGGGTGATACGCCGGTCAAGGAAGACACTCAGGCCAAACTGGCCCTGGCCGGGATCACCGGTACCTCGATCATCCAGCTCAGCGGAGGCACGCCAGAGAGCCCGAAACTCAAGGGGCACGATGGGAATCTGCCAACCATCGTCGCCTCGCCCTCGCCGATCTCGCGGCTGCTCAATGACAGCACGGACCTGATGAGCGGGGTCACGACCTTGCTCAGTAATGCCAATCAGATGTTCTCTACCGACAACATTGAGCGCGTGAGCAAAACCCTTGAGCATCTGGAGCAGACCACCGGTTCGATCAACGATCAGCGCGGCGACCTGCGCCAGGCCATGCAGCAACTGGCGACAGTGGGTAAACAGGCCGGCAACATGCTCGAACAGACGTCTGCGCTGATGCGCAACGCCAACGGCTTGCTCAACGATCAGGGCAAACAGGCGCTGGGCAGTGCCGAACAGGCGATGAAATCCCTGGAGCAAAGCAGCGTCACCATCAACGGCCTGCTCAGCAAGAATCAGAATTCCCTCGACAGCGGCATGCAGGGCCTCAACGGCCTGGCACCGGCGATCCGCGAACTGCGTGAAACCCTGAACTCGCTGCGCGCCATTTCCCAACGCCTGGAGGCCAACCCCAGCGGTTACCTGCTGGGCAGTGACAAGAACAAGGAGTTCACGCCATGAAGCTGACTCGCCTCGCCCTCCTCGCCGGCTTCACGTTGATCGGCGCGTGCTCGATCCTGCCCAAGTCCGAACCGCTGGACGTCTACCGTTTGCCAGCCGCACAGGCGCCCGCCTCGGCCAGTTCGGCATCTACGCAGCACTGGTCGCTGCGCCTGAACAAACTGCAGGCCAGCGAAGCGCTGAACCGACCAAGCATCGCGGTGATTCCTCAGGGCGATGTGATCAGCAGCTACAAGGCCTCGCGCTGGAGCGATCCGGCGCCGGCGCTGGTGCGTAACCGCTTGCTCGATGGTTTTCAGCGCGATGGCCGGGTATCGCTGTTGAGCACCGACGACAGCAATTTCCAGGCGGATCTGGAACTGGGCGGCAGCCTGCAGGCGTTTCAGACCGAGTATCAGGGCACACAGGCCAGCGTGGTGGTGCGTGTCGATGCGTTGCTGGTGCGCGGTTACGACCAGCGGATTCTCGCCAGTCGTCGCTTTGAAGAGCGTCAGCCGCTCAGTGATGTGAAGGTTCCGGCGGTGGTGGCCGGGTTCGGGCAGGCCAGTGATCGTCTCACCGCGAAAGTCGTGGCGTGGGCGGTGGAGCAAGGGCAGAAGGTTGCCCCACCTGCCCGGCCTTGAGGCTTAACCGAAGAACCAGTAGCAGACGCCGATAGCGCCGAGCACGCCCGCGAGTTCGGCCAGCAGCGCACAACCGACGGCATGCCGGGCGCGCTGGATGCCCACCGCGCCGAAGTACACCGCCAATACGTAGAACGTGGTTTCGGTGCTGCCCTGGATCGTTGCGGCCACCAGCGCCGGGAAGCTGTCCACGCCCGAGGTCTTCATCGTCTCGATCAGCATCGCCCGGGCGGCGCTGCCGGAGAACGGTTTGACCATCGCCGTCGGCAGCGCATCGACGAAGCGCGTGTCCCACCCTGCCCACTCCACCAGATGACGGATGCCATCGAGGCCGAAGTCCAGCGCGCCCGATGCGCGCAATACACCGATCGCGCAGAGCATCGCCACCAGATACGGCAGCAGGTTCTTGGCAACGTCGAAACCTTCCTTCGCACCTTCGACGAACGCTTCGTAGACCTTCACTTTGCGCAAGGCGCCGATTACCAGGAACAGCATGATCAGGCCGAACAGCGTCAGGTTGCCGAGGATCGAGGAAAGCCCCGCCAGCGCAGTGGCCGACATTGTCGCGAGCAACGCCATAAAGCCGCCGAGGATCAGCGCGCCGGGAATCAGGTAGGCCAGCACCACCGGGTCCCACACGCGCAGGCGCTGCATGAACGCCACCGACAGGAAGCCGACGATGGTCGAGCAACTGGTGGCCAGCAGGATCGGCAGGAACACCAGCGTCGGGTCCGGCGCGCCTTGCTGGGCGCGGTACATGAAGATCGTCACCGGCAACAGAGTCAGGGACGAAGCGTTGAGCACGAGGAACAGGATTTGCGCGTTGCTGGCGATGGTCGAGCTGGGGTTGAGCTCTTGCAGCGCCTTCATGGCTTTGAGGCCGATCGGCGTGGCGGCGTTGTCCAGGCCCAGGCCGTTGGCGGCGAAATTCAGGGTGATCAGGCCCAGCGCGGGATGCCCGGCCGGAACCTCCGGCATCAGCCGCAGGAACAGTGGCCCGAGCACTTTGGCCAGCCATTCAACGATGCCGGCCTTTTCGGCAATGCGCAGGAAACCCAGCCACAGGGTCAGCGTGCCGAACAGCAGCACCATGACTTCGACCGACAGCTTGGCCATGGCAAAAATGCTTTCCACCATCGCCGCGAAGATCCCGGCGTTGCCGCCGATCAGCCATTGCCCCAGCGCCGAAACGGCTGCGACGACGAAGAAGCCAAGCCACAGGCCATTAAGCATCAGTCAAATCTCCCGGAAGATGCGGCGAATGATAGCGGGGCTGCCAGAAACGACAAACCCCGGATTTCTCCGGGGTTTGTCAGGGCTGCACAGAGGCGGCGATCAGTTCTTGGAAATCTCGCCGGCCGGCAGTTTTTCCTTGCTGCGCCAGTGCGGCAGCGAGTTCCAGTAGCGCTGGCCCTTGGCGTCGTCGTACATGCCTTCCCAACGGGCGATGACCAGTACGGCGAGGGCGTTGCCGATCACGTTCAGGGCGGTACGTGCCATGTCCATGATGCGGTCGACACCGGCGATGAAGGCCAGGCCTTCAAGCGGAATACCGACGCTGCCCAGAGTAGCCAGCAGTACCACGAAGGACACGCCCGGTACGCCGGCGATGCCTTTGGAGGTGACCATCAGGGTCAGGACCAACAGCAGTTGCTGGCTGATCGACAGGTCGATGCCATACAGCTGAGCAATGAAGATCGCCGCGATGGACTGGTACAGGGTCGAGCCGTCGAGGTTGAACGAGTAGCCGGTCGGTACTACGAAGCTGCAGATGGCTTTCGGTGCGCCGTAGGCTTCCATCTTCTCGATCACACGTGGCAGCACGGTTTCCGAAGACGCGGTGGAGTAAGCCAGCACCAGCTCATCCTTGAAGATACGCATCAGCTTGATCACCGAGAAGCCGAACATCTTGGCGATCAGGCCCAGAATCACGAAGGCGAAGAAGGCGATGGCGACGTAAACCAGGATCACCAGTTTGGCCAGCGGCAGCAGCGAGGCGAAACCGAAGTTGGCCACGGTCACCGCGATCAGGGCGAATACGCCGATCGGGGCGTAGTTCATGATCATGTGGGTGACTTTGAACATGCTTTCCGAGACGCCCTGGAACATCTTCACCAGCGGCTCGCGCAGGTCCGACTGCAGGCTCGACAGACCGAGACCGAACAGTACGGAGAAGAAGATGATCGGCAGCATTTCGCCGCGTGCCATGGCCGCGAAGATGTTCGACGGGATCAGGTTGAGGATGGTCTCGATGAACGCGTGTTCATGCTGCACTTCGGCGGCGGTCGCCTGGTACTTGGAGATGTCCACAGTGCCCAGGGTGCTCATGTCGATGCCGGCACCCGGGTGGAACAGGTTGGCCAGCAGCAGGCCGACAACGATGGCGATGGTGGTGACGATTTCGAAGTAGATGATGGTCTTCAGGCCGATGCGCCCGAGCTTCTTGGCGTCGCCCACGCCGGCAATGCCGACGATCAGGGAAGAGATAACGATCGGGATCACGATCATCTTGATCAGACGGATAAAGATATCGCCTGCCGGTTGCAGGACATTGCTGATCCACCAGGCCTTTTCGGCACTGAAGTGGTTGAGCAACGCACCGATTGCAATTCCCAATACCAGACCGATGAGGATCTGCCAGGCGAGGCTAAGCTTTGCCTTCTTCATTATCTTTACCCTTACTTGCGTTTGACTCAGGCACATGCAGGAACTGGAACGCTCATCAGCGGAAAAGTCTGTGCATCTGCCTCCGTATAAGGTGCCCCGAAGCGCGTGTTTACGGCTCTCCGGCAGGCGAAAAAAGGCGCAACTATTCCGATGCAAGGTTGCGCCGTCTAATGCCGTAAACGCCTACCCTATGCCGAATCGGCATGAGCTTTTTTAAATGAAACTGGCGTCCCAACCGGTTCGAATACGACATTTCGGCAGGCATAAGTGCCGTGAACCGGCCATTACAGCCTAGGTTGGTTGTTTTTTGAACGAGTGATTTCGACGAAAAATTTAGGAAAAAGCCTACGTTCGGAAACTAAATGTCCGACTTGGTGGATCGACTCTTTCTCGATATACGGTCGCCAGGAAACACCGCGAAATGCTTTCGCACGCAGTGTGGGCGATAAAAATGAAGAGCAGAACGCTCTGGATCAACGTTTTGTCACGTTGAAAGCTCAGCGCAAGTCCGTCAAACCGCTTCGGTTGGCGAACTTGCGTCGCAGCTTTTACCCTGACCCGGCCCTCATCGCAGGCACTCCCTGTACCCGTAGGTCACTCCGACCCTGCAACAGTCAGAACATCCCGGCCCCCTGGTCATGCACCGGCCTTCCTCGGGCCGACACAATGGAGGACAGCCTTTCGGCTGCCCTCGTGTTCAATACCAGTTCGGATCTTTCTTCAGCGTTTCCATCAGAAGATCCTGCATGCCCTGATCGGGTTTGCCGAGGAAGCGGTAAGTGGCATGTCGCGTGGGCGACTTGTCTGCCGGCAGCCCTTCAGGCACATCCACAAGCATGGCGTAAGCATCTTTCTTGTCGAAACTGAACGCGACGATCAAGCGATGGTTCATGCACTTGTCTGCGGATTCGCAGAGCGGGCCGACCAGATACTTGTCGCCATCCTCGGTCACGGCATTCATCTGCTGGTCAGGCGTGCCGGACAGGTTCATCACCCATTCCGGCAGGCGTTCTTCCTTCTTCACCACGCCTTCCCAGGTTTCCCTGTATTGCGGGTCTGAACTCAACAGTTCGTTGACCCGCGTCTGGCCGTCATTGGCCGCCATCGCCAAGGCACTACCGCCCAGAAGCAGGGCGGCTGCCAATGTCTTTAAACCCTTCATGTTCAACCTCGACCGCGACGGCCAAAGAAGAAGGAAGCGATGAACATCACCAGGAACACGACAAAGAGAATCTTGGCGATACCCGTGGCGGTGCCCGCGATACCACCGAAGCCCAGTACTGCGGCGATGATGGCAATGATCAGGAATGTGATTGCCCAGCTCAACATGGTGATTCTCCTTGCTTCTATTTAGGGATGTTGCCGGTCTCGGCGCAGCGGCGCCCAGATTCGTTGATCAGAAAACCCAGCGTTCTTCACGGGGCATGTCGCCCAGTGGCTGTGGCTGGTCGACGTCCATCATGCGCATCGCGCCGTTGTCGGCCTGGCTGCTGCTGACGGCGCTGAAGTGCGTCTGCGTCGCGTGTTGCGTCGAGATCAAAGGCTCAGGTTGCTGACTGTGCTCCCAGCGCAGGTATTGCTGGCAGGCGATCAAAGTGATCAGCAGCGCAAGTGCGCCAAACAGGGCCTGCTGCAAGTGCAGTGGCGAGATACGCATTTGGGCGGCACGTGGGCGAGTCATCCTGGGTTCCTCACTCTTGTTCGATTGGGGCAGTGCATATCTGCCCGGGCTGAAAGAGGTATTGCAGCCTGCGTGCCAGCTTTTTTGTTTGAAAAAAACCAATAAAATCAGCAAGTTACAAACGGTATGGAAATTCATGACGACGCATCCTGCACGATGGCCCGCGCAGGGTCGTGCGTAATGCACGATTATTTCGTAGGAGAAATCATTATTTTTGAATTGAGGACAGGGTACGGATGTCAGAAAAGTAGGCAGGAAACCGACCTGAAACTGTGCGATGTTTAAAAAACCAATGAAATCAGTGGATTAGCCGTTATGGCAGGAGAGAGCTACCCTGCTATGACTGGAATCGATCAGAATCAACCATGCAACTTGCCCGATTTTTCCGGGACTAACCCAAGACATTCACTTATGGAGCGTAGGAAAAATGGAATCAGCCACTGAGCACCAAGGCCGCATTCTGCTGGTGGACGATGAATCCGCCATCCTGCGAACCTTTCGTTATTGCCTCGAAGACGAAGGTTATACCGTCGCCACCGCCAACAGCGCGGCTCAGGCTGACGCGCTGCTGCAACGCCAGGTGTTCGACCTGTGCTTCCTTGATTTGCGCCTGGGTGAAGACAACGGCCTGGATGTATTGGCGCAGATGCGCATTCAGGCGCCGTGGATGCGGGTGGTCATCGTTACCGCCCATTCGGCCGTCGATACCGCGGTAGACGCGATTCAGGCCGGCGCTGCCGATTATCTGGTCAAACCGTGCAGCCCGGATCAATTGCGCCTGGCGACCGCCAAGCAGCTTGAAGTGCGCCAGCTGTCGGCGCGTCTGGAAGCCCTCGAAGGCGAGATCCGCAAACCCAAGGACGGCCTCGATTCCCACAGCCCGGCGATGAAAGTCGTACTGGAAACAGCGCGGCAAGTGGCGGGCACCGACGCCAACATCCTGATCCTCGGCGAGTCCGGCACCGGTAAAGGTGAACTGGCCCGAGCCATTCACGGCTGGAGCAAGCGCGAGAAGAAATCCTGCGTCACCATCAATTGCCCGTCGCTGACGGCCGAACTGATGGAAAGCGAACTGTTCGGTCACAGTCGTGGCGCATTCACCGGGGCCAGCGAAAGCACCCTGGGTCGCGTCAATCAAGCCGATGGAGGTACGCTGTTTCTTGACGAAATCGGCGATTTTCCCCTGACATTGCAACCCAAGTTGCTGCGTTTCATTCAGGACAAGGAATATGAGCGGGTAGGGGATCCGGTCACCCGCCGCGCCGATGTGCGCATCCTTGCCGCCACCAACCTCAACCTTGAGGACATGGTGCGCGACGGACGTTTCCGCGAAGACCTGCTCTATCGCCTGAACGTCATCACCCTGCATCTGCCGCCGCTGCGTGAGCGGGCCGAAGACATCCTGACCCTGGCCGACCGTTTCCTCGCCCGTTTCGTGAAGGAGTATGCGCGTCCGGCCCGGGGCTTCAGCGACGAGGCTCGCGAAGCACTGCTGGGCTACCGTTGGCCCGGCAACATCCGTGAGCTGCGCAACGTGGTCGAGCGGGCGAGCATCATTTGCCCGCAGGAGCGCGTGGAAATCAGCCACCTCGGCATGGCCGAGCAACCGGCCAACAACGCGCCACGGGTCGGCGCCGCGCTGAGTCTCGACGAACTGGAGAAGGCCCACATCGGCGCAGTACTGGCGACCGCCGGGACCCTCGATCAGGCTGCCAAGACTCTGGGGATCGACGCCTCGACCCTGTATCGCAAGCGCAAGCAGTACAACCTGTGAGCATCCGCCGATGAAACTGGCGATGAAGTTGCGGACTCGCTTGTTCCTGAGCATTTCCGCGCTGATCACCGTGGCCTTGCTCGGGCTGATGCTCGGGCTGGTCAGTGTGATGCAGATGGCCGGCACTCAGGAGGCGCTGATCCGCAACAACTTTGTCACCCTGGATCTGGGGCTCAAGCTGCGCCAGACACTCGGCGATCAACTGATCATGATGCTCGCCGAAAAGCCCGATCCCGTGGCGTTCGAAGCGTCCAAGCAGCATTACTTCCAGTTGCTCGATGAAGGCATCGCTCAGGAACAGAAAGACGATGACCGTCAGTATGGTTTCAGTCAGGCCAAAGCCGATTACCTGAGCTTTCTCGAGGCGTTCGACATCACTCGAGACCCGGCCGCCGCCCTGAGTGGTGCGGGTGATTTGCGTGAACGGTTCAACACCCTGCGCAACGGGTTGATCACCGAACACAAACACGCGCTGAACAACATCAATTCGGTCCAGCACGCCGCTCGCGACCGCGCGTTGCTGATCGCCGGCCTGTTGGGACTGGTGGGGCTGGCAGTGCTGATCATTGGCTTCGTTACCGCCCAGGGCATTGCCCGGCGTTTTGGTGCGCCGATCGAAGCGCTGGCCAAAGCGGCGGACAATATCGGCCAAGGCAATTTCGAGGTGACCCTGCCGGTGTCCTCGGCGATGGAGATCAACCTCCTGACCCGGCGCTTCGGGCTCATGGCCGAAGCCCTGCGCGAACATCAGGCGACCAACGTCGACGAATTGCTTGCCGGCCAGCAGCGTCTGCAAGCGGTACTCGACAGCATCGATGACGGCTTGTTGATGATCGACCGTCAGGGTCGACTGGAACACTTGAACCCGGTGGCCCAGCGGCAACTGGGCTGGGACAGCGATCGTTTCGGCGAGGGCCTCGGCACCGCGCTTCAGCGACCCGAGCTGGATGCACAACTGCAATTGGTACTGCGCGGCGGCACCCTTGAACGGGCACCGGAAGATTTGAGCATCGAGGTTGATGGCGAATCGCGCCTGCTGACCTACAGCCTGACGCCCGTCAGTCATACCCAGGGACATATCCTCGGTGCTGTGATGGTCTTGCATGACGTCACCGAGCAACGCGCCTTCGAACGGGTACGCAGCGAGTTTGTCCTGCGTGCGTCTCACGAACTGCGTACACCGGTCACGGGCATGCACATGGCGTTCGGACTGTTCCGCGAGCGGGCCAAGTTTCCTGAGGAGTCTCGGGAGTCCGACCTGCTCGACACGGTTAATGAGGAAATGCAGCGCCTGATGCAGCTGATCAACGATCTGCTGAACTTCTCGCGCTATCAGAGTGGTTTGCAAAAACTCACGTTGGCGCCTTGCTCCATCGAGGAACTGCTGGAGCGGGCGCGTTTGCGTTTCGCCGATTCAGCAGCGCAGAAGGGCGTTGCCCTGAATGTCGAAGCGCAGGGCCCGCTGCCACGCTTGCAGGCGGATCAGGCGCAGCTCGATCGTGTCCTCGACAACCTGATCGACAACGCCCTGCGCCACACCGCGCGCGGCGGGCTGATCCGTTTGCAGGCCCGGCGGCACGGCGAACGGGTGATCATCAGCGTCGAAGACAACGGCGAAGGGATTGCCTACGGTCAGCAAGGGCGGATTTTCGAACCCTTCGTCCAGGTCGGCAGGAAAAAGGGCGGGGCCGGGCTCGGCCTGGCGCTGTGCAAGGAGATCGTCCAGCTGCACGGTGGGCGGATGGGCGTTTACTCGCGGCCGGGGCAGGGTACGCAGTTCTACATGGCGCTGGCGGTCTAGGCCTCGTCGTCGAGCCGGCGTCCGGCGAGCCGCCGTCCACGGGTGATCAGTTCGATGAATTGCACGGCGCTCAGGGCATGAGCGAACAGCCAGCCTTGACCGAACTTCACCCCTTCGCTGCTCAGTAGCGCCGCTTGTGACTCGAATTCGATCCCTTCGGCAATCACCTTGAGATCCAGCGCCTGAGCCATGTGAATGATGTGCGGCGCGACACCGCTGCTGGCGGCGTCATGGCCGAGTGCGTCGATGAATGCCTTGTCGATCTTCAGGCAGTCCACCGGCAAGGTTTGCAGGTACGCCAGGCTGCAATAACCGGTGCCGAAATCGTCGATCAGCACCTGGTGTCCGACATCACGCAGCGCCTGCAGATTCTCCCGGGCCACTACCACATCGATCAGGCCGCGTTCAGTCACCTCGAAAGCAATTTGCCGCGCGGCAACCCGGTGCAGGCTCAACAGCCGCGCCATGACCTGGCCGATGCGCGGCACCATCACGTCGCAGGCAGCCAGGTTCACCGAGATGTAGAGCTGCGGATTGGCACGCAGCAACTGGCCGAGCTGCTCGAGCAAGCGTTGCAGGACGAAGTCGGTCATCTGGCGAATCTGCCCGGTGTTCTCGGCCATCGGGATGAACAGGTCGGGGCTGGTCAGCGTGCCGTCCGGCCGACGCCAGCGCAGCAAGGCTTCGGCGCCGACGCAGTTGCGACTGTCGAGATCGAAGATCGGTTGATAAAGCACCTGCAACTCGCCCCGGCGGATTGCGCCGTGCAGCTCGGCATCCAGCGATTGGCGCTGGCGGACGATCCAGAACACCAGAACTCCGACAAACGCCCCAAGCACCAGGCAGAACGGCACCATCCACCACCAGAGCTCCGGAATGTGCATGCCCGTGCGCGGGCTGATGAGCACCAGTTGGTATTCCGGGTTGTCGGTGGGCATGCGATAGATCAGGTGCGACTGGGTAACTTGCAGCGCATTCGGGGTTTTCGGCGGCCAGGGCTCGGTGGGTGGCCAGGCCTGTGGCACGCCAAGTACCGGAATCGCTCGGGTTCCATGATCAAGCACCACCAGCAGACTGCTGCCGGGCGACAGATCAACCATGTCGGTCAGATGCCCGCGTGAAGTGGCCACGCGAAAGTTGCCGCGCCCGAGCATCAACGCTGCGCGGTTTTCATCGGGTTCGGTGGTGGTGTTCAGCCAGTAGCTGTAGGTCGGGCCTTTGATGTCCGGCGGGCGAATGACCGACAGGCCTTCCTGGCGTGGACGGTTGGAGCAGATCCGCGTGGCGTCCATGTAAGCGGCTTCGTAGACGAAGCGATAGTTGAACGTCACTTGCTGCAACGTTGCGATCATTTCGTCGTCGCAGCTGCGCAGGGGCTGGGCTTCGAGGTCGTCGAGGCTTTCGCGCAGTTGGCCGAACAGTTGCTCAAGGCGCGCCAGGAACCGCTCGCCCTGAGCGTTCATTTCCTGGCTTTCGCTTTGTTCGACCTGGCGCATGGCCACGAACAGCCCACCGGTGATCAGCAGGCTCGCACTGAGGACAGCCGCGATCATCGCCAGAAACCAGGGGCGATAAAACCAGCTACGCAGCGTCTCTCGGGTAGCAACCATCATGGATATCCGAAGAATTACCAATGAGTTATAGCTGCTGATTGTGAATTCGCCCTGACCGTCGGGCGGGCGTCATTATTTTGTCTGATTCAACACCAGCAGCAACGCTGCCGTTTGCGCATCCGGCGTGCCGTCAAAGCGCGCAGGGCGGTAGTGCATCTGGAACGCTGCGAGCACATGGCGGGTTGCCACATCCAGCTCGCCGGTCTGCGGCGTCGAGTAGCCCAGGCGCGCCAGTTGGCTCTGAAACCAGGTGATGCTCGGCAGTTCGGCGTCGAACTGCGCCTGCTGGCGTACCACCGCTTGCTCGTCGGGCCACAGCCCCAGTCCTTCGGCTGCCAGGCGTTTCCACGGGAACAGCGGTCCCGGGTCGAGCTTGCGCAGCGGGGCGATGTCGCTGTGGCCGATGATGTGGCGCGGGCTGATGCCCTGGCGTTTGCTGATGTCCTTGAGCAGGACGATTAACGACTGTACCTGAGCTTCGCTGTAGGGGTACCAGAGGCGACCGGTCGGAGTGTCCTTGAAGCCCGGATTGACGATCTCGATACCGATGGAGCTGGAGTTGAGCCAGGTCCGGCCTTGCCATTCGCTTTCGCCGGCATGCCAGGCCCGCAGGTTTTCGTCCATCAGCTTATAGATGGTGGCGTTCTTGTCGTCGCCGATCAGGTAATGGCTGCTGACTTCGCCATGGGTCAGCAACTGCAGTGAGCGTTCAAGCGAGGCGGAGGTGTAGTGCACGATCACAAACTGCACGCGACTGTCGTGATTGATCGAAGGATGGCTGGTGTCGAAACGCGGGCCGCTGGCACAACCGGCCAGTAAGAGCAGCGACGCGAGCAGGGTAAAAAATTTCATGGCAGAGGGCAGTACACGCAAGACGATAATGCAACAGTGTAACGTATCGCCTTGCGCTTCGACGCTTAAAGGGCTGTTTTAAACAATATGGAACAATTGCCTCAGCCCAGCTCCACCCGGTTTCGTCCTGCGTTTTTCGCCCGATAAAGCGCCTGATCGGCTCTTTTAAGCACCAAATCGCTGTGTTCTCCGGCCCGGAACGTCGCCAGACCCATGGAAACGGTGATCGTGACGCGTTCGCCCTTGAAATGAAACGGGCAGGCCTCGATGGCGGCGCGCAGGGTTTCCAGAAGTTTGGCGCCGACCGCCGGGGAGGTGGCGGGAAGCAGAAGGACAAACTCTTCACCGCCGAAACGGGCGATGAAATCGTTGCCACGCATACGCTTGCGCAGGACCGTGGCGATGATCTTCAACACCTTGTCGCCGGCCAGGTGCCCGTAGTTATCGTTGATCCGTTTGAAGTGATCGAGGTCGAGCATGGCCAGGCTCAGAGTATTGCCGTGTTGCTGCCACTGGGCGATTTCATGTTCGAGTCGTTCGGTCCAGGCGGCGCGGTTGGGCAGGCCGGTAAGCGGATCGATCAAGGCTTTCTGGCGTTGTTCTTCAAGGTGTTCGCGATAGCCCAGCGCTTCCTGTTCCATGTGCGCGACACGCTCGGCCAGGCTTTTCAGGCGTCCGGCGACTTCCTGTTCCCGAGCGTCGCGCTGCTTCTGGTGCTGATCCATGGTGCCGAGCAGGCCTTCGAGGTGGTTTTCCAGCACTTGCTTGAGATCATCCAGATCCGCCGCCTCCTGGACGCTGGTCTGCAAGCCGTCGACCTGTTCGCGGATCTGCGTGTCCATTGCTCTCGCGGCGGAGCTGTTGTCGGCGTGTCCTTCGCTGGCCGCCTGCAAGTTGCTCTGGAATGCTTCAAGGCGTTCATTGAGTTGCTGCAGATAGGCTTCGAACTCGTGCTGGCCGCTGTCTGTGATGGCCAGCATCAATGTCGCAAGATCGTCGAGTATCGGTAGCAGTTCGTACCAGTTAAGGCCATTTTTCAGCCGGTCGCGCATCGCCTCGGCTTGCGGGCGGTGGCGCTCCGGCAGGGTCAGGTCATCCAGCAACCCGATCAGCGTGTCTTCAATGTGTCGGGCGACCGAGCTGTAGGACGGCTCTGGCGAGTCCGGCAGGGCATAGAGAATGTCATGCTCGGATTGTTCCGGATCGATGGCGGCCAATGCCTGGGCGATGGGTTCGGGCAGGGGCAGGCTGTCGAGGATCACGGGCGGTGGGGTATCGCCGGGGTGGATCAACTCGTCGGGGTTGATGGCCGTGGGCACTGCCGGCGCGAAAACCGGAGGAGGCGAGAAGGCCTGCGGCTCCGGTTCTGGCTCGGCGGGTTCTGGTTCGCTGAAGGCGGCGGGGGATTCGGTGAGGATTCTGGCGGGCTCGAAGGCCACTACCTCCGGCTCTGCAAAGTCTTCTGGGATTGGCTCTGGAGCTTTGGATGGTTCGGCCACGGGGGCGGCGATCGGCGCTGGGCTGACGGGCGCAGTGGCGACCTGTTCAGCGCTTGTAACAGGCGCTTGCGGCGTTGGCGCAGCTTCATGTGTGACGGGTGGTTGCTCTGGCTGCACTGACGGGGTCATCGCAGGGGGCTGGGCCACTTGAGCAGATGTTTCCTCGCTGTCGCGGCTGCCGAACAGGCGCTGCAACAACCCGGGACGCCCCGGTTCCGCCGGCGTCGCCAGCTGACTCAAGGCCTTGCCCTGCAGGCCGCTGAGTTCGCTGAGCAGCAGCGGCATTTCCCTTGCCTGACTCACCCGGCCGTCCAGCTGCTTGGCGAACTTCTTCAGCGGCTGGGCCACTTCTCGGGGCAGCGGCAGGGATTGCAATTGAGTAACCAGCGCAGTCAGTGCGGTGCTGACCTGTTCGATCCGGGTTTCCCGGCGTTGCTCGGAATCGAGCACGGCTTTTTCCAGGCGAGGGAGCAGGGCGGCGAGGCCGGCGTCCATGTCATCGGTGCGCACCACGTCGCGCATCTCTTTCATGCATTGATCGACGACCCGGTCGGTGCCTTCCGCTGCCAGGGTGCTGCGCACCAGCCCGCGACGCAGCAGGTCGAGCCGGGCGTCCCATCGACGTTCGAGTTTTTCCTGTTGTTCGATGCTTTTGAGGTATTTCTCTTTCCAGCGCTGGGCTTCGTCGCTCATTCAGGGGTTCCGCGAAGGGCAGTGCTCAACGCGGGCAATGCATCGGCCGTGAGCGAACCCGGCAGACGAATCTCTACCGCGACCGGCAGGTGATCGGAAATCGGTTGTGCCAGCACTTCGACCTTTTCCAGGGTCAGGGTCGGGCTGAGCAGAATATGGTCCAGGCAGCGTTGGGGGCGCCAGCTGGGGAATGTCGCTTCGAGTTGTGGGGCCAGCAGGCCGAGGTCGCGTAATGGCGAGTGTTGCAGCAGATCGCTGGCGTGGGTGTTCATGTCGCCCATCAGCACCTGATGCTTGTAGCCGCCGATCAGCTCGCGGATATAGGCCAGTTGCATGCTGCGCACTCGGGCGCCGAGCGCCAGGTGCATCATGACCACCACCAGTGCTTCCGGGCCTTCGCCGAAGCGCACCAGAATCGCCCCGCGCCCCTTCGGACCCGGTAAAGGGTGGTCTTCGATCGCCCACGGCCGCAGGCGACTGAGCACGCCATTGCTGTGCTGGGCCAGTCGGCCAAGATTGCGATTGAGTTGTTGATACCAGTAGGGGAAGGCGCCGAGCTGGGCCAGGTGTTCGACCTGATTGACGTAGCCTGAACGCAGGCTGCCGCCATCGGCTTCCTGCAGGGCGACCAGATCGAAGTCGCCAAGCAGATTGCCGATCTTTTGCAGATTGCTCGAACCCCCGGGGTGCGGCAGCAGATGCTGCCAGCTGCGGGTCAGGTAGTGCCGATAGCGCTCGGTGCTGATGCCGACCTGAATATTGAAACTGAGCAGGCGCAGACGGCTGTCTGCGGGCAGGCCCGTCGATTCCAGGTGATGCTCGTTGACCTGCGGTTCATGCAGGCCAACGACGCGTTCGGCTCCCCAGCGGCGCATGGCGATTGCCGCGCTTAGTTGGCGGCTGCCTTGTTGGCCGCTCGCTCTTTGGCCACCAGTTGGTCGGCCAGTTTCAACGCCTGTTCTGCACCGCCGGCAGAGCCGATGTCAAAACGATACTTGCCGTTGACGATCATGGTTGGAACGCCGGAAATTTCATACTTCTTGGCCAGCTCGCGGGCTTTCACGATCTGACCCTTGATGGCGAACGAGTCGAAGGTGGCCAGGAACTTGTCCTTGTCCACGCCTTGAGTGGCGAGGAAGTCGGCCATGTCGTTCTTGTCGGTCAGCTTCTTGTGTTCTTTCTGGATCGCGTTGAATACGGCAGCGTGCACATTGTGCTCGACGCCCATGGCTTCCAGAGTCAGGAACATCTGGCCGTGAGCGTCCCACGGGCCACCGAACATCGCAGGAATGCGCACGAAGTTGACGTCGGACGGCAGTTTTTCAACCCACGGATTGATCACCGGCTCGAACGCGTAGCAGTGCGGGCAGCCATACCAGAACAGCTCGACCACTTCGATCTTGCCAGGCACGGCGACCGGTACCGGGTTGCTCAGCTCGACGTAAGGGGCAGCAGGGGCTTCGGCGGCCTGGGCGGTGACGCCGAACAGGCTGGCAGCGACGAGGGCGGCGCTGATGATCAGATTACGCATGCTTTACTCCTGGACAATTTTGGTCGCCTCGCGCGACCTGTTTTCAGACAGATCCTGGCGGGCATGAGTTCTGTAGTGTAACGGCAGCGGCCACAAAAAAGGGCGGCCAAAGCCACCCTTTTTATACTTGCTGCGACGGATTAATCGAGTGTTAACGTTGCAGGAGATGTCCATCACCGTTAACGCTCGATTCAGGGCGGTTAGTGCAGGCCCTGGATGTAGCTGGCGACCGCGGCGATGTCTTCGTCGCTCAGTTTGCGTGCGATGGTGCGCATTGGCATGGAGTCGCCGTCGTTGTTGCGGCCGGCTTCTTCCTTGCGGAAATCGGTCAGTTGTTTGGCGATGTATTGAGCGTGTTGGCCACCCAGGTGCGGGAAGCCTGCGGCGGCGTTGCCGGCACCGTTCGGCGAGTGGCAGCCGGTACAGGCTGGCAGGCCTTTGTCCAGGTTGCCGCCACGGAACAGGGCTTCACCACGCGCGACGATCTTAGGATCGGCGGCGCCGACGCTGCCTTTCTGGCTGGCGAAGTAGGCGGCGATGTCGGCCAGGTCCTGATCGCTCAGGTTGGTCAGCAGGCCGGTCATTTCCAGAACGGTGCGCTTGCCCGACTTGATGTCGTGCAATTGCTTGGTCAGGTAGCGTTCACCCTGTCCGGCCAGCTTTGGAAAGTTTGGCGCCATGCTGTTGCCATCCGGGCCATGGCAGGCGCCGCATACGGCGGCTTTTGCCTGGCCTGCGGCTGCATCACCGGCAGCATGGGCGAAGCCTGAGATTCCCACGGTCAACAGCAGACTCACGATCAGTTTGTTCATCAGCTAATCCAACTACGGCTAAGGGTTAAGAGTTATGGACCGGGCTTACTCTCGCTCATCCAAAGGATGATGGCCTGGTAATCCTCGGCACTGCAGTCCATGCACAAACCACGCGGCGGCATCGCCTTGAAACCCTGGGTCACGTGTTGCACCAGCGTCTCCATACCTTTCGCCAACCTCGGCGTCCAAGCTTCCTGATCGCCTCTTTTGGGCGCCATGGGTAGTTGGCCGGAATGACAGGCTCCACAAACACGGTTGTACACGGCTTCCGGATCCTGTGTAGCCTGTGCGCTGTAAAGCGGCATCAAGACTCCGGCAGCCAGCAGCCATTTCGTCATAAAACGACCTTTTCAGGGTTGAGAGCGTTCTGCGTTCTAATGCGCAATCAAGGTCTGTCGCTCTCGTGAACTTCATCCTTCGCCGGGACAAAGCACACACAAAATCTGCGGCATTATATACTGGCGTCACTGAAACGGAAGCGACACCGCGTTCCGCGCCTAATCCCGGCGCCGCCCACATCGGAAATCCCATGCAACTCAAGAATCCCATCCTCGGCCTGTGCCAACAGTCCACGTTCATGCTCAGTGCCGCCAAAGTCGATCAGTGCCCCGACGACGAAGGCTTCGAAGTGGCGTTCGCCGGTCGATCCAACGCCGGTAAATCCAGTGCGCTGAACACTCTGACTCACGCCAGCCTGGCGCGCACCTCGAAAACCCCGGGGCGCACACAGCTGTTGAACTTCTTCAAGCTAGACGATGAACGGCGTCTGGTCGACCTCCCGGGCTACGGTTATGCAAAAGTACCGATCCCGCTCAAGCAGCACTGGCAGCGTCACCTCGAGGCTTACCTCGGTGGCCGCGAGAGTTTGAAGGGTTTGATTCTGATGATGGACATCCGTCATCCAATGACCGACTTCGACCTGTTGATGCTCGACTGGGCCGTTGCCGCCGGCATGCCGATGCACATCCTGCTGACCAAGGCCGACAAACTGACCTACGGCGCAGCCAAGAACACGCTGCTCAAGGTGCAGTCGGAAATCCGTAAGGGTTGGGGCGATCAGGTAACGATCCAGCTGTTCTCCGCCCCGAAACGCATGGGCCTGGAAGAGGCCTACACTGTGTTGGCGGGCTGGATGGAGTTGGCGGATAAAGGCGCTGAATTGCCTGCTGAGTAAATCGCAGGCAAAAAAAGCCCCGGACTTCATATGGGGAGGGAGAAGTTCCGGGGTTTAAGTTCCGAACCGCTAGGGCGGGGTTCAGATATCTGCCAACACTTAACACAACATAGGAGCATCGAAGGGCTTCACCAGCCATTCAGTATCTCTGAGTACCCTGGCGCAAGATTAGTTCAGATTCTTTTCAAAAAACTTTGGAATAAGCTCAAGAACGATCCGACCTAAGCCCCCTCGATGCCTTTGCCGCGACGCGCTGTCGCGGCAAAACCTCGCCCCAGAGGCCTCAGTGCGCCTCGTCCCAGTTGCTGCCAACGCCCACTTCCACCAGCAACGGCACGTCCAGTTTCGCCGCTTCGCTCATGTGCACGCGAATTTCTTCGCGAACCTGATCGACCAGATCCTCGCGGACCTCCAGCACCAGTTCGTCGTGCACCTGCAGGATGACTTTGGCGTCCAGCCCGGAAGCGCACAGCCAGTTATCCACCGCCACCATGGCTTTCTTGATGATGTCCGCTGCAGTGCCCTGCATCGGCGCGTTGATCGCCGTACGTTCGGCGGCAGCGCGTTCCTGCGGCTTGTTGGAGTTGATGTCCGGCAGATACAGACGACGACCGAAGATCGTTTCCACGAAGCCCTGATCGGCTGCCTGGGCGCGGGTGCGATCCATGTATTCGCGAACGCCCGGGTAGCGCGCGAAGTAGGTGTCGATGTAGGCCTTGGCGGTCTTGGTATCGACGCCGATGTCCTTGCCCAGTTTCTGCGCGCCCATGCCGTAGATCAGACCGAAGTTGATCGCCTTGGCGCCCCGGCGCTGGTCGGACGTCACTTCATTCAGATCGACCTTGAACACTTCGGCCGCCGTGGCGGTGTGCACGTCCAGGTTATTGCGGAAGGCGTTCATCAGGCCTTCGTCGCGGGACAGGTGGGCCATGATCCGCAGTTCGATCTGCGAGTAGTCCGCTGCCAGCAGTTTGTAACCTTTCGGCGCAACGAAAGCCTGACGGATGCGTCGGCCTTCGGCGGTGCGCACCGGGATGTTCTGCAGGTTCGGATCGCTCGACGACAGGCGACCGGTCGACGCAACGGCCTGATGGTACGAAGTGTGAATACGCCCGGTACGCGGGTTGATCTGCTCCGGCAGGCGATCGGTGTAGGTGCTCTTCAGCTTGCTCATGGAACGGTGTTCCATCAGCACTTTCGGCAAGCGGTGGTCGTCTTCGGCCAGCTTCGCCAGCACTTCTTCGGCGGTGGACGGCTGGCCCTTGGCTGTCTTCTTCAGCACCGGCAGGCCAAGCTTTTCGTAAAGGATCACGCCCAGCTGTTTCGGCGAACCGAGGTTGAATTCTTCACCGGCAATCTCGAAGGCTTCACGCTCCAGCGCGACCATTTTGTTGCCCAGCTCAATGCTTTGGATGCCGAGCAGGTCAGCGTCGACGAACGCGCCCTGGCGCTCAATGCGTGCGAGTACCGGCACCAGCGGGATCTCGATGTCGGTCAGCACGCTGGCCAGGCTCGGGATGGCGCTGAGTTTTTCGAACAGAGTCTGGTGCAGGCGCAGGGTCACGTCGGCATCTTCGGCGGCATACGGCCCGGCCTGTTCCAGGGCGATCTGGTCGAAGGTCAGTTGCTTGGCGCCTTTGCCGGCGATGTCCTGGAAGCTCACGGTGGTGTGATTCAGGTACTTTTGCGCCAGGCTGTCCATGTCGTGACGGGTGGCGGTGGAGTTGAGCACATAGGACTCAAGCATCGTGTCGAAGGCAATTCCGCGCACGGTGATGCCTTCATTCTGATCACCGCCGATGGCGCAGTTGGCCAGGATGTTCATGTCGAATTTGGCGTGCTGGCCGACCTTGAGCTTGTTCGGGTCTTCCAGGATCGGCTTGAGCGCGCGCAGCACAGTGTCGCGATCCAGTTGCTCCGGCACGCCGATGTAGGAATGGGTCAGCGGAATATAGGCCGCTTCGTTGGCCTGTACCGCGAAGGAAAGCCCGACCAGTTGCGCCTGTTGCGCATCGATGCCGGTGGTTTCGGTGTCGAAGGCGAACAGCTTGGCGTTCTTCAGTTTTTCCAGCCAGACGTCGAATCGCGCCTGATCGAGGATGGTTTCGTACGCGGCTTCAGCCGGAGCGGCAGGCGCTTCTTCGGTAGGCGCGCTGAACAGATCACCGGCCGGCGCAGGCTCGGCGGCCGCGCTCAGTTCCTGGCGCTTGGCATCGCGATCCAGGTCATTCAGCCAACTCTTGAATTCCAGCAGGGTGTACAACTCGTAAAGTTTGGCCGGATCTTCCGGACCCATTTGCAGGTCGTCGAGGCCGATATCCAGCGGCACGTCGACCTTGATGGTCGCCAGTTGATAGGAGAGGAACGCCATCTCCTTGTGTTCTTCGAGCTTGGCCGGCAAGGTCTTGGCGCCGCGGATCGGCAGGGTTGGCACGATGTCGAGCTGCGCATACAGCTCGTTCAGGCCGCCGTTGACGCCCACCAGCAGGCCGGACGCGGTTTTCGGGCCGATGCCGGGAACGCCGGGGATGTTGTCGGAAGAATCGCCCATCAGGGCCAGATAATCGATGATCTGCTCCGGAGCGACGCCGAATTTCTCCTTCACGCCCTCCACATCCATCGAACTACCGGACATGGTGTTGACCAAGGTAATGTGGCCATCGACCAGTTGCGCCATGTCCTTGTCGCCGGTAGAGATGATCACCGGGCGGTCGGCGGCCGCGCTGCTGCGGGCCAAGGTGCCGATCACGTCATCGGCCTCGACGCCTTCGACGCAAAGCAGCGGGAAACCGAGGGCGATCACGCTCTGGTGCAGCGGTTCGATCTGTACGCGCATGTCGTCGGGCATGCTCGGGCGGTTGGCTTTGTATTCGGCGTACATCTCATCGCGAAATGTCCCACCCTTGGCGTCGAACACCACGGCGAACGGGCTGTCCGGATACTGCTTGCGCAGGCTCTTGAGCATGTTCAGCACGCCTTTGACCGCACCGGTCGGCAGGCCTTTGGAGGTGGTCAGCGGTGGCAGCGCGTGGAAGGCGCGGTACAGGTAAGACGAACCGTCCACCAGGACGAGGGGGGCTTGGCTCATGAGCAGAATCAACCTTTTCGGCGGGCCCGGCGCTAGAATAGCGGGACCGTTGACGACAAAGGGACAAGGTTATCATGCGTACGTTAAATCGCTTGCTGCTGGTCAGTCTGATTGCTGTCTTACCGCTGGCCGCGATCGCGGCGGATGATGCGCCATCGTCGGAGCCGGAAGTTACCATTAGCACGCACACGGAAGGCGACAAGGTCATTCAGGAATACAGCCGCAGTGGATTCGTCTACGCGATCAAGGTCACACCGAAGGGCGGTAAACCCTATTTCCTGGTGCGCGCCGATGGTTCGGACGCGAACTACATCCGGTCCGACCAGCCGGATATGCTGATTCCGTCGTGGGAAATCTTTACCTGGAAGTAAGTTTCCTGACTTTTAATCGGCGCCGTTTGATGGCGGCGCCAGAACTGAGCAGTTTTTAACCATGTCTGTGTTCACCCCCCTGGCTCGGCCCGAGCTGGAAACCTTTCTCGCCCCGTACGGGCTCGGCCGTCTGCTCGATTTCCAGGGGATCGCCGCCGGCAGTGAAAACACCAACTTCTTCATCAGCATGGAAAAGGGCGAGTTCGTCCTGACCCTGGTCGAGCGCGGCCCGGTGCAGGAAATGCCGTTTTTCATCGACCTGCTCGATGTCCTGCACCAAGCCGATCTGCCCGTGCCCTACGCACTGCGCACCACCGACGGCGTGGCCCTGCGCGAGCTGAAAGGCAAACCGGCATTGCTGCAACCGCGCCTGGCTGGCAAGCACATCAAGCAGGCCAACGCCCAGCATTGCGCGCAGGTCGGTGACTTGCAGGCGCATTTGCACCTGGCGACCCAGGGCGACAACATGATCAAGCGCAAGACTGATCGTGGCCTGGACTGGATGCTGGAAGAGGGCACGCAGTTTCTTTCGCACTTGAACGACGAACCGCGCGCGTTGCTGCAAAAGTCTCTGGATGAAATCACTCAACAGAAAGAGAAAATTCTCGCGTTGCCACGGGCGAACATCCACGCCGACCTGTTCCGCGACAACGCGATGTTCGAAGGCACGCACCTGACCGGGCTGATCGACTTCTACAACGCCTGCTCCGGGCCGATGCTCTATGACGTGGCGATTGCTCTGAACGACTGGTGTTCGGACGATGACGGCCTGATCGACGGCCCGCGTGCTCGGGCCTTCCTCGGTGCCTATGCGGCACTGCGTCCATTCACGGCGGCCGAAGCCGAGCTGTGGCCGACCATGCTGCGAGTGGCGTGCGTTCGGTTCTGGCTGTCGCGTTTGATAGCGGCGGAATCGTTCGCCGGGCAGGACGTGCTGATTCACGATCCGAAAGAGTTCGAGCAGCGGCTGGCGCAGCGTCAGACGGTCAGTACGCCGCTACCTTTCGCCCTGTAAAAGAAAAAACCGCAGCCTGTGCAGGCTGCGGTTTTTTTATCAGAGCGATTCGAGACAACCCGCCAGATCATTCCCGAGCTTCTCCAGCACTTGCTCATAACCCTGAGCCGTGGCTGGCGTGTACCCGCCCAAAGCATCCAGCTCCGCCAGCTTCACCGGCAGGCCCGCCACCAGGGTCTCGGCCAGTCGTGGACGCAGCGGCGGCTCACTGAACACGCAGGTCTTGCCGACTTCCTGCAACCGCGCGCGCATCGCCGCCACATGTTGGGCGCCGGGTTGCACTTCCGCCGCGACGCTGAACACGCCAGTGTGTTTCAAGCCGTAGGCGTCTTCGAAGTAGTCGAAGGCTTCGTGGAAGACGAAGTAGGGTTTGCCTTCAACACTGGTCAGGCGTTTCTTCAAACGCTGATCAAGTGCATCCAGACGCTCATCGAACGCCTTGGCGTTGCTCTGGTAGCGCTCGGCATTGGCCGGGTCTGCGGCGCTCAGGTCAGCAGCCATTTTGTCGGCAATAACCCGCGCGTTCACCGGCGATAGCCACAGATGTGCATCGAGGTTACCCGGGCGATGGTCGTGATCGTGTTCGTCGGCTTCTTCGGCATGGGAGTGGCTGTCCGCGGCGAAGCGGCGCAGTTTCATGCCCGGCAGGTCCTGCACGGCAACGCTCGGCAGCGTACGACCGTTCAGCACGCGAGGCAGGAAACCTTCCATGTCCGGGCCGATCCAGTACAGCAGATCCACCGATTGCACCTTGCGTACGTCGGACGGACGCAACGCGTAGTTATGTGGCGAAGCCCCCGGCGGCAGCAGCACTTCCGGAATCGCCACGCCGTCCTGCACCGCAGCGGCAATCAGTTGCAGGGGCTTGATGCTGGTGAGGACTCTGACCTCGGCCTGAGCCGGGCCGATCAGCAGAAAGCCGGTGATGAATACGACAAAAACAGAAAAAAGTCGGGACACGATGACCACTCAATGAGGCGAGAACGGGTAACATAATAACGTCTCTAACCAAACTCGTCGCCGCTCATGCCTATTACACCGATTGCCAGCCGTCCCCATGACCATTCGCACTGCGTTCACAGCGCGCTGTCCGAGGCCGATGCCCTGTGTGCACAGAAAGGCTTGCGTCTGACCGCGCTGCGCCGGCGCGTGCTGGAACTGGTCTGGCAGAGCCACAAGCCACTGGGCGCCTACGACATCCTGGCCGTGCTCAGCGAGCAGGATGGCCGCCGCGCCGCGCCGCCAACCGTATACCGGGCGCTGGATTTCCTGCTGGAAAACGGTCTGGTGCACCGCATCTCCTCGCTCAACGCCTTCGTCGGCTGCGTTCACCCGAAACATTCGCACCAGGGCCAGTTCCTGATCTGCCGCGAATGCCACGCCGCCATCGAACTTGAGCAAAAAACCATCAGCGACGCCATCGTCCACAGCGCCAGGGACGTTGGCTTCATCGTTGAGGCTCAGACCGTCGAAGTGGTTGGTCTCTGCTCCGGTTGCCGGGGGGCTTGATGAGCGATGCGCTGATCCGTCTGGAGCAGGTGGCGGTCCGGTTTGCCGGGCAGAACGTGCTGGACAACATTCACCTGAGCGTCGAGCCAGGGCAGATCGTCACCCTGATCGGCCCCAACGGCGCCGGCAAGACCACGCTGGTACGCGCCGTGCTCGGGCTGCTGAAACCCGACAGCGGCAGCGTCTGGCGCAAGCCGAAACTGCGCGTCGGTTACATGCCGCAAAAACTTCACGTCGATCCGACCTTGCCGCTGTCGGTGCTGCGCTTCCTGCGGCTGGTGCCGGGCGTTGATCGCCCACGTGCGCTGGCGGCACTCAAGGAAGTCGGCGCCGAGCACGTCATCGACAGCCCGGTGCAAAACGTCTCCGGCGGTGAGATGCAGCGTGTGCTGCTGGCCCGGGCGCTGTTGCGCGAGCCGGAACTGCTGGTGCTCGACGAGCCGGTGCAGGGCGTCGATGTCGCCGGGCAGGCCGAGCTGTACAGCCTGATCACCCGGCTGCGCGACCGTCACGGTTGTGGTGTGCTGATGGTGTCCCACGATCTGCATCTGGTGATGAGCACCACCGATCAGGTGGTATGCCTCAACCGTCACGTCTGCTGCTCCGGGCATCCCGAGCAGGTCAGTGGCGATCCGGCGTTCGTCGAGCTGTTCGGCAACCACGCGCCGAGTCTGGCGATCTATCACCATCATCATGACCACGCCCACGACCTGCACGGTTCGGTGGTCAAAGGGCCTGTGACAGGCCAACCTCACGTTCACGGAGATAGCTGCAAGCATGGCTGATTTTCTGTTCTACGCCCTGCTTGCAGGTCTGGCGCTGGCGTTGGTCGCGGGGCCGCTCGGCTCGTTCGTGGTCTGGCGGCGCATGGCCTATTTCGGTGACACGCTGTCCCATGCCGCATTGCTCGGCGTGGCGCTGGGTTTTCTGCTGGATGTCAGCCCGACCGTGGCGGTGACCGTCGGCTGCCTGCTGCTGGCGGTGTTGCTGGTGACCTTGCAGCAGCGTCAGCCACTGGCGTCCGACACGCTTCTGGGAATTCTCGCACCGAGCACGCTCTCTCTCGGGCTGGTGGTACTAAGCTTCATGCATGAAGTGCGGATCGACCTGATGGCCTATCTGTTCGGCGACCTGCTGGCGATCAGCCCGACCGATCTGGCGTGGATCCTTGGTGGCAGCGCAGCCGTGCTGGTGTTGCTGGTGACGCTATGGCGCCCATTGCTGGCGATCACCGTGCACGAAGAGCTGGCCAGGGTCGAAGGCCTGCCGGTAGCTGGTTTACGCATGGCGTTGATGCTGTTGATCGCGGTGGTGATCGCAGTGGCGATGAAAATCGTCGGTGTATTGCTGATTACTTCGCTGTTGATCATTCCGGCGGCTGCGGCACAACGTCACGCCCGTTCACCGGAGCAGATGGCACTGGGCGCGAGCGTGCTGGGCATGCTCGCCGTGTGTGGCGGGCTGGCGCTGTCCTGGTTCAAGGACACCCCGGCCGGCCCGTCAATCGTTGTGACGGCGGCCGCACTGTTTCTGCTGAGTTTTGTTCTGCCCCGTCGAGGGGTGTAGACTTGCTCGTTTTTTGCGCAAATAGAGAGTCGCAGGAATGAAGCCGTTCGCCTCCCGTTATCTGCTCCTTGTGGCCTTTTCAGTGCTGCTGGGCGCCTGCCAAAGCACGCCGCCGGTGGCCGAAGTCCCCGATGCGCGGGCCACGGCCATCGCACAGCTGGAGCAAAGTCTGGCCAGCAGCGAACTGGCCACTGCCGAAGACCAATTGGCAGCCTTGCAGGCCGAGACACCCAACGATCAATCCCTTGAGCAATACCAGCGCCAGTTGGCCGAAGCCTATCTGCGCCTCAGCCAGATCGTCCTGCAAAAGGGCGATGTGAATGCGGCCGCGACCGCGTTGGCCCGTGCCCGCGTGCTGATGCCCAAGGCCCCGGCACTGACCGGTGGCGTCAACGGCGCGATCACTGAAGCGCGCAAGGCTGAGCTGGAAAAAGCCGAAGCGGCGCTGCAAGCCGCTGAAGCCAAGCCGAAAGCCAAGGTGATCGATCCGACCGCCGAGAGCACCACGGTCGCGCTGAACATCACCGATAGCCGCAAACTTCGCCGCCAACTGGATGCGATCGCCGCCGATGTGGTGAATTATGACTGTGCGGTGAGCATTCAGGCCCCGCGTACCAATGATTATCCTTGGCTGGCGACGTTGATCACCAAGCGTGTGAAGAAGCTTGATCCGGATTTCGATCTGAAGATCGAGAAACAGATTCTGCGTACGGTCCCGGCGCAGATGGTTCTGAGTCCGCGCAAACCTTAAAAGCATCGTCGGAACGCTGCCCGGAGCAAGCCCGCTCCCACAGGTACCGCGTGAATCCTGTGGGAGCGGGCTTGCTCGCGAAAGCGTCTTTTCAGCCAACGAAGATTTTAAGCGGGAATGGCTTTGGCCTTAGGCTCCCGATCCCAGACCCGATGCTGCCCGATCGCAGCAAAGAATGGCTTGGTCAGCGCGCCAACATCCTTGCCCTCGATCAACCCCGCATCCGTCTCCAGCTTCAGCACATCCAGCAACTGCTTGGCCTCACCCTGCAGCGCAATCGCCTTCAAGTGCTTGTACGCCTCCAGCAGGTAATGCAACGCCACGCCGTCACCGCTCAACGCCTTGACCGATGCCGCGCCACCCGGCACGAACACCGCGTCGAACGCCACCGAAGGCAAACCTTCCATCGACGCATCCACCGCCAGGCTTTTGCCATCGGCGGTCTTCACCGGCGCCGAAGACGGGCCGAGCAGTTTGGCGTGCGCACCTTCTGCCGCCAGCGCCTTCTTCATCGCATCAATTGCCGCACCATCGACGCCGTTGGCCGCAAGGATCGCGACTTTTCGCGTCTTGATGTTTTCCGGCAACAGGTTGGCCTGACTCAACGATGGTGAGCGATCCAGTGATGTTTTCGGTACGTCGACGGTGCCTTTGCCTGGCGCTGGCAGACCCAGGTTGGCCGCCACGCGTTTGGCCAGCTCCAGATCGATGTTGGCGAGAATCTCGTTCACTTGCCTCGCCCGGATGAACTCACGCTCAACCTTGCCCAGTTCGAAGCTGTAGGCGGCGATGATGTGCTCTTTCTCGTGCGGGCTCATGCTGTTGAAGAACAACCGTGCCTGGGAAAAGTGGTCGCTGAACGACTCGCTGCGCTGACGGATCTTGTTGGCATCGATGCGCTCCGGGTAGCTTTCGAACCCGCCGTGCTGCGCCGCCGGTGGGGTTTCCTTCGGCCAGCCGCCATCGATGGAGTTCGGTTCGTAGGACGCGCGGCCCTTGTCGATCACCGTACGGTGCTGGGCATCGCGCTGGCCGTTGTGGAACGGTGCCACTGGGCGATTGATCGGCAACTCGTGAAAGTTCGGCCCGCCGAGTCGGCTGATCTGCGTGTCGGTGTAGGAAAACAGCCGGCCTTGCAGCAGTGGGTCATTGGAGAAGTCGATGCCCGGCACGATATGGCCGGGGCAGAACGCGACCTGCTCGGTCTCCGCGAAGAAGTTGTCCGGGTTGCGGTTGAGGGTCATCTTGCCCAATGGCGTGATTGGAACAATTTCCTCGGGAATCAGCTTGGTCGGGTCGAGGATGTCGAAATCGAAGTCGTGTTCGTTTTCCTCTTCGATGACTTGAACGCCGAGTTCCCATTCCGGGTAGTCGCCCATTTCGATGGCTTCCCAGAGATCGCGCCGATGGTAGTCGGTGTCTTTACCCGCGAGCTTCTGCGCTTCGTCCCAGACCAGCGAACAGGTGCCGGCGGTAGGGCGCCAGTGGAATTTGACGAAGCGCGATTTGCCCTCGGCGTTGATCAGCCGGAAAGTGTGCACACCGAAGCCCTGCATGCTGCGCAGGCTTTTCGGGATGGCCCGGTCGGACATGGCCCAAATGACCATGTGCGCCGATTCCGGCACCAGCGACACGAAGTCCCAGAACGTGTCGTGAGCCGAGCCACCGGTGGGTATTTCGTTGTGCGGCTCGGGCTTTACCGCGTGGACGAAGTCGGGAAACTTGATCGCGTCCTGGATGAAAAATACCGGCATGTTGTTGCCAACCAGATCGAAGTTGCCTTCGTCGGTGAAGAACTTCACGGCAAAACCACGCACGTCACGCACGGTGTCGCCGGAACCACGCGGCCCCTGCACCGTGGAAAAACGCACGAACACCGGGGTTTTCTTCCCCGGATCCTGCAGGAAACCGGCCTTGGTCAGCGTCGAATGGTTCTCGTAGCTCTGAAAGAAACCATGGGCGCCGGTGCCGCGGGCGTGGACGATGCGCTCGGGAATCCGTTCATGGTCAAAGTGCGTGATCTTTTCACGCATGATGAAGTCTTCCAAAAGCGACGGCCCGCGAGCTCCGGCCTTGAGGGTGTTCTGATTATCAGCAATTTTCACGCCCTGGTTGGTGCGCAGTGCCTGGCCCGTGGCATCGGAGCGAAACTTCTCCAGGCTGTCGAGTTTGGCATTGGTGTTGGCGCGATCCGGGGTATCGGTGCCGGCCAGTTGGCTTTTGTCATTGGCAGGTTTCTTGGTACTCATCAGTCATGAACTCCTGTTTGTCCCGGGATTGCTCCGGAACGCTTGAGTGTTTCCCAGGCACGGCACCCAGGGATTTCAAGTCGCTTAATTAGTGACTGACGAGGGTTTCGAGCGTTCCTTTTTTATGACCTTTGATCCTGTTATTGCCAAATCGAAGGTTATTCGCGAAATAAATGCTAAGAACCTCTATACGGACAGGCTAAAATGCGCGCCCGGCTAACCGCTGATCCTTTTCCAACGCGCCCCACAAGGTTCGCTACGTGATCGAGTTTCAAAACGTCCATAAGACTTACCGCGTCGCCGGTAAGGACATCACCGCGCTGCACCCGACCAGCTTCTCCATCGAGAACGGTCAGGTGTTCGGCCTGATTGGCCATTCCGGCGCGGGAAAAAGTACCCTGCTGCGTCTGATCAATCGCCTGGAGCAATCCAGTGGCGGCAAGATCATCGTCGACGGCGAAGAAGTCACCGCGCTGGACGCCAACGGCCTGCGCCGTTTCCGTCAGCAGGTCGGGATGATCTTCCAGCACTTCAACCTGCTGGCATCCAAGACCGTGGCCGACAACGTCGCGCTGCCACTGACCCTGGCCGGTGAACTGTCTCGTGCCGAGATCGACCAGCGTGTGGCCGAGTTGCTGGCGCGGGTCGGTCTGTCCGATCACGCCAAAAAGTACCCGGCGCAACTGTCCGGCGGTCAGAAGCAGCGCGTCGGCATTGCTCGCGCCCTGGCGACCAAGCCGAAGATCCTGCTCTGCGACGAGGCCACCAGCGCCCTCGACCCGCAGACCACGGCATCGGTCCTGCAACTGCTGGCCGAGATCAACCGTGAACTGAAACTGACCATCGTCCTGATTACTCATGAGATGGATGTGATCCGCCGCGTGTGCGATCAGGTCGGCGTGATGGATGCCGGCGTGATCGTCGAGCAAGGTTCGGTGGCCGATGTGTTCCTGCATCCGAAGCACCCGACCACCAAGCGCTTTGTTCAGGAAAGCGAGCAAATCGACGAAAGCGAGCAGCGCGATGACTTCGCTCACGTGCCTGGCCGCATCGTGCGTCTGACCTTCCAGGGCGAAGCGACCTACGCGCCGTTGCTCGGTACCGTCGCCCGGGAAACCGGTGTGGACTACAGCATCCTGGCCGGTCGTATCGACCGCATCAAAGACATTCCCTACGGGCAATTGACCCTCGCCGTCACCGGTGGCGACATGGACGCAGCTTTCGCCCGCTTCACCGCCGCTGACGTTCACATGGAGGTGTTGCGCTAATGGAAGACCTGATGAGTTTCTTCACCAATATCGACTGGTACGAAATCTGGCTCGCCACTGGCGACACCCTGATGATGCTCGGCGGTTCGCTGCTGTTCACCGTGCTGCTCGGCCTGCCGCTGGGCGTGCTGCTGTTCCTGTGCAGCCCGCGTCAGTTGCTCGAAGCCAAAGGCGTGTACGCGCTGCTGTCGCTGGTGGTGAACATCCTGCGTTCGCTGCCGTTCATCATTCTGTTGATCGTGATGATCCCGTTCACCGTGCTGATCACCGGCACCTCGCTGGGCGTGGCTGGTGCGATTCCGCCGCTGGTAGTGGGCGCGACGCCGTTCTTTGCGCGGCTGGTGGAAACCGCCCTGCGTGAAGTCGATCGCGGCATCATCGAGGCAACCCAGTCGATGGGCGCGACCACTCGCCAGATCATCATGAACGCCCTGCTGCCGGAGGCCCGTCCGGGCATCTTCGCTGCAATTACGGTGACGGCGATTACACTGGTTTCCTACACGGCGATGGCCGGGGTGGTCGGTGCCGGTGGTCTGGGTGACCTGGCGATCCGTTTCGGCTACCAGCGGTTCCAGACTGACGTGATGATCGTGACCGTGGTGTTGCTGCTGATTCTGGTGCAAGTGCTGCAAATGGTCGGCGACCGACTGGTCGTGCACTTCTCGCGCAAATAACCGGTTTTGTAATGACATGAGCCGGCCATTCGCTGGCAGGCGCCAGACGGGCGCCGTAAAAAGGAGTTAGCTGAATGAAAAAACTGATCGTTGCCCTGGCTGCCGTTGCAGCGTTCTCGGCCCACGCCGACGAAACCCTGACCGTTGCTGCCACCCCGGTGCCGCACGCGGAAATCCTCGAATTCGTGAAGCCGGCTCTGGCGAAAGAAGGCGTGGATCTGAAGGTCAAGGTCTTCACCGACTACGTTCAGCCGAACGTGCAGGTGGCCGAGAAGCGTCTGGACGCCAACTTCTTCCAGCACCAGCCGTACCTCGATGAGTTCAACAAGGCCAAAGGGACCAGCCTGGTTTCCGTGACCGGTGTGCACCTGGAGCCGCTGGGCGCCTACTCCAGCAAGTTCAAGAAAATCGAAGAGCTGCCAAACGGCGCCAACGTGGTGATCCCGAACGACGCCACCAACGGCGGCCGCGCGCTGTTGCTGCTGGCCAAGGCCGGCGTGATCACCCTGAAGGATCCGAGCAACATCCTGTCGACCGTCAAGGACATCGCCCAGAACCCGAAAGACCTGAAGATCCGTGAACTGGAAGCCGCGACCATCCCGCGCGTGCTGACCCAGGTCGACCTGGCGCTGATCAACACCAACTACGCGCTGGAAGCCAAGCTCGATCCGTCCAAGGATGCGCTGGTCATCGAAGGCAGCGACTCGCCTTACGTGAACATCCTGGTGTCCCGCGCGGACAACAAGGACAGCGACGCCATGAAGAAACTGGCCGCCGCCCTGCACAGCCCGGAAGTGAAGAAATTCATTACCGAGAAGTACAAAGGCGCGGTATTGCCGGCGTTCTGATTCGGACGCCGCAACGAAAAGGGGACGCCACTGGCGTCCCCTTTTTTGTCCCTAAAACACATCCCCTGTGGGAGTAGTGCTGTTCTTACTTGCGGTTCAACATCACCGGCAACTGCGCCACCAGCTTGGCGTTGTTCAACGGCGCCCGAATAAACCCGCGCTGTGTCCCGTCCGGCCCGATCACCGCCAGGTTGCCGCTGTGGTCCACCGTGTAATTCGGTTTGCTGGTGTCGGCCGGAATGAACGGAATGCTCACCGCGTTCGCCACCTTCTGCAGCTCGTCGATCGACTTCGGCGTCAGGCCGATGAACTGTGGATCGAAGTAGCCCAGGTACTGCTTCAACTGCGCGGGGTTGTCGCGGTTCGGATCGACGCTGACCAGCACGATCTGCAGTTTATCCACAGCATCCTTCGGCAGTTCGCTTTTGATCTGGCGCAGCTGGGCAAGGGTGGTCGGGCAGATGTCCGGGCAGAAGGTGTAGCCGAAGAACAGCAGACTCCACTTGCCCTTGAGCTCGTTGACCGTGACCGGTTGGCCGTCCTGATTGGTCATCGTCACGTCCGGCAGGTTGCGGCTCTGCGGCAGCAGGATGATGCCGGCGTCGATCAATGCAGTCGGGTCGCCCTGGCCCTTGCCGCTCAGCACTTTGTTGACGGTCAGGCCGAGGATCAGCGCGATCACGGCGACGAGGATGAAGACGGTTTTCTGGGTTCGAGTCATAGGTTCAACAGTAAGTAGTGGTCTACGAGCAGGGCGATGAACAGCAGAAACAAGTACCAGATAGAGTACTTGAAGGTGTTGATCGCCGCGTGCGGCCGAGTGCCACGGTACAGCACCACGGCCCATTGCAGAAACCGCGCGCCCAAACCGAAAGCACAGATCAGGTACAGCAGGCCGCTCATGTGGATCACATACGGCAGCAGACTGACCGCCAGCAGGGCGAAGGTGTACAGCAGAATGTGCACCTTGGTGTAGTGCTCGCCATGGGTGACCGGCAGCATCGGAATGTCGGCCTTGGCGTATTCCTCCTTGCGGTGGATGGCCAGCGCCCAGAAGTGCGGCGGGGTCCAGGCGAAGATGATCAGCACCAGCAGCAACGGTTCGGCGCTGACGTGGCCGGTCGCGGCGGTCCAGCCGAGCAGCGGCGGCGCGGCGCCGGCAAGGCCACCGATGACGATGTTCTGGGGCGTCGCGCGTTTGAGGAAACCGGTGTAGATCACCGCGTAGCCGAGCAGCGAGGCCAGGGTCAGCCATGCGGTCAGCGGGTTGGTGAAGGTCAGCAGCAGGGCCTGGCCGAGCAGTGCCAGCACCAGCGCAAAGGTCAGTGCGCCTGTGGGCGAAACCCGGCCCTCGGCCAGCGGCCGTTTATGGGTGCGGGCCATGACCGCATCGATGCGCCGGTCTACCACATGATTGACCGCCGCCGCGCCACCGGCACACAACGCGATTCCCAGGTTGCCGAACACCAGCACCGTCCACGGCACCCCGGCGCGGGTCGCGAGGAACATGCCCACCAGCGAGGTGATGAGCATCAGCACCACGACTTTCGGTTTGGTCAGCTCCAGATAGTCTCGCCACAACGCCTGCGCGGGACGTTCACCGATCAGAATCGCCATGGCGTCTCTCCTTTTATAGTGATGGGCGCCGCCGACTGTTTACGCGGGCTCAGACGCCAGCGCGCGAGCATCGGCTGCTTGACCCGAACCAGACTGGTTCGCGCGTGATAGTTGACCAGCACCATCGTCAGCAGCAGCGCGGCACCGCCGGCGTTATGCGCCACGGCCACCGGCAGCGGCAGATGAAACAGCACGTTGCTGATGCCGAGGGTGATCTGCGCGGCGAGGGCGATCAGCACCAGCCCTGCCAGTCGGGTCATGCCCACCCCTTTCAGTTGCCAGGCCAGACCGAGCAGGACAATCGTCACCAGCAACGCGCCGATGCGGTGAGTCAGATGAATCGCCGTGCGTGCATCGCTGTCGAGTTGCCCGCCGAGGTAATTGGGGCCGATGTGTTGAGTCAGGTGAAAGCCGTTGGCGAAATCCGCCGGCGGCAGCCATTGGCCGTGGCAAGTCGGGAAGTCGATGCAGGCCACCGCCGCGTAGTTGGAACTGACCCAGCCACCGAGCGCGATCTGGCCGATCACCAGCAACAGACCGGCAGTGGCCCAATATTGCAGACGCTTGGGCACGGTCAGCGCCGGCAGCACGCCGGACAGTCGCAACGTCAGCAGAAACAACAGGCTCAGGGTCGCGAAGCCACCGAGCAAATGCCCGGTCACCACTTGCGGCCAGAGCTTGAGTGTCACCGTCCACATGCCGAACGCCGCCTGGGCGAACACCACCGCCAGCAGAAACAGCGGCAGCTTCAGCGGTTGCCCCGGATGACGGCGGTTGACCCACGCGCGCCCGGCCAGAATCGAGATCAGCAGGCCGAGGGTACCGGCGAAGTAGCGGTGGATCATCTCGTTCCAGCCTTTATGCGCTTCCACCGGTGAATCGGGGTAATGCAGTTCGGCATGGGCCAGTTGGGCTTCGCTTTTCGGCACGCTGATGAACCCGTAGCAGCCCGGCCAGTCCGGACAGCCGAGGCCCGCGTGGGTCAGGCGGGTGTAGGCGCCGAGCAGCACGACGATCAGTGCCAGCAGGGTGGCAAACAGCGCGAGGCGAAATCCAGGTTTGGCCATGACGATGCCCTTATCCGATGTTCGACAGTTTCAGCAGGTGGCGCAGGTCGTTGAGCAGGTCCTTGCCCTTGACGCTCGGGTCGTATCGCAGCACGAGGTTGCCGTGGGGATCGATGATCCACAGTTGCGGCGTGGCCTTGTCGCCCGTGGCCTTGCTGAAGGTGGCGGCGTCCAGCGGGTAGCGTTGCAACTGCGGGTACTCGCGGGTCAGCTTGGCTTCGTAGTCGGCACCCAGTGGTTGCGCAGCGGCGAGGGCGTGGCTGGCGCGACCAGCTTCGCGACCCAGGCCGATCTGGATCTGCCGCGCCAGGTACACCAGTTGCTGGCAGTCCACCGCGCAGTCTTTCGGTGCGGTGACCAGCATCTGCCAGCGCGTTTCGTCAGCCTGGATGCCGAGGTCGGCGCGGGTCTGGCCGTTGCCGATCAGTTCGCCGTGATAGCTGCGACCTTCCGGCACCCAGAACTGCAACTTGTACATGCCGGTGGCGAGGATCATCGGACCGACCACTCCGAGCACGATCAACAGCAGCTGGATGCGTCCGCGACGGCGACTGGCCGGGGCTTTTGCTTCAGACATGCTGGGTGGATTCATGGCCGCTCCCATGGTGTTTCTCCTTTGCGTTGTGCCAGCCGAGATAGAGGTAGAGACCGAGCAGGGCGGTGGCCATGGCGAACCACTGCACGGCGTAACCGAGGTGTTTTTCCGGGCCCATCGCGACCACCGGCCAGTCGGCCTGATAGCTGGCCGGGCCGGGCTCGGCGCGTAATTCGTAGGCGAAGCCGTCGCGTTCGAGGGTTTTCCACAGCTTCGTGGGTTCGACGGCGGTGACGGTTTGCGGCCAGGTGCTGCTGACCGGATCGGCATGCAGCTGGAAGGTGGCGCCGGGGGCGACATATACCCAGGCATCGAAATCCACGGCGTCGGCCGGTGTGTTGAATTGCGGGGCCGCGCGCCGGTCCGGCCACGGCAGCCAACCGCGATTGACCAGCAGCCACTGGCCGCTGCGTTGATCCTGAAACGGTTGCAGCAATTCGACGCCGACCTTGCCGTTGCGCTGACGGTTGTCCAGCAACAGGCTGTGGGCGGCGTCGAACTGGCCGTGCAGATGCACCCGGCGAAAGGCCGGGTCGGCGCTGTGCAGCAACTCGGTGCTGGCCATCGGATCGGCGGCGCGGCGTTCGGCGTAGCTGGCGAGCAGGGCGGTTTTCTCCGCGCCCCGGCCCAGTTGCCAGAAGCCCAGCGAAATCAGCAACGGCAGCAGCAGGCCGACCACCAGGGTCGGCACCACACCCGGCCGGAAGCGCTTCATGGTCGCGCCAGAAAGTCAGTGAACGCGATCGCTATACTCAATTGCATCGCTAGTTCCCCCGGAGTTCTTCCCATGCTCAAAGCAGCCATCGTCCTGATGCTGATTGCCACGGTGGTCAGCCTGTTCAGCGGCCTGTTTTTCCTGGTCAAGGACGACAGCAGCTCGAATCGCCTGGTGATCGCCTTGAGTGTTCGGGTGGCATTGGCCGCTGGCACCGTCGGCTTGATCGCCTGGGGTTTCTACAGCGGCCAACTGGTGTCGCATGCGCCTTGGTAGCTGCAAGCCACAAGCTGCAAGCTCCAAGTCAAAGCGGTAAAGCTTCTAACTTGTAGCTTGTAGCTTGGCGCTTGCAGCTGCTGTTAAAGCACATAAACGAAGATGAACAAGCCGATCCACACCACATCGACGAAGTGCCAATACCAGCTCGCCGCTTCAAAGCCGAACTGATGTTCGTTGTCGAAATGGCCCTTCATGATGCGCATCAGCATCACGAACAGAATGATCGTGCCGATGGTCACGTGGGCGCCGTGGAAACCGGTGAGCATGAAGAACGTCGCGCCGTAGATGCCCGAGCCGAGGGTCAGCCCCAGTTCGTGGTAGGCGTGGATGTATTCTTCGGCCTGGAAACCGAGGAACGCACAACCCAGCAGCACGGTGATCGCCAGCCACAGTTTCAGCGCGCCGCGATGGCCTTTCTTCAGCGCGTGGTGGGCGATGGTGATGGTCACGCTGGAGCTCACCAGCAGGATGGTGTTGATCAGCGGCAGGCCCCACGGGCTGATGACTTCCTTGGGCGGCGGGAACAGTTTCGGATCCGGCGTGTGCAGCAGCGGCCAGGTGAACTGGAAGTTCGGCCAGAGCATGTGGGCGATGCCTTTCGTGCCTTCGCCACCCAGCGCCGGGCCGGAAATGTGCCGCACGTAGAACAGCGCGCCGAAGAAGGCGATGAAGAACATCACCTCGGAGAAGATGAACCAGCTCATGCCCCAGCGGAACGAGCGGTCCAGCTGCGGGCTGTACAACCCCGCACGGCTTTCCTTGATCACCGCGCCGAACCAGCCGAACAGCATGTACGCCAGCAACAGGCCGCCGACGAAAAAGATCAGCGGGCCGTGGGATTCCGGACGCGCTGCCTTCAGATCGTTGAACCAGGTCGCCAGACCGTACACGGTGACGAACATCCCCACCGTGGCGACGATCGGCCACTTGCTCTGGGCCGGGACGTAATAGTGCTCATGAGTTGCCATTTATTGTTCTCCTTATCGGGCACGCTTAACCGCCAGTGTGTGCAGCCACCGGAGGATGTCGGGCGGTGATATCGAACAGCGTGTAGGACAGCGTCAGGTGCTTCACGTCCTTGGGCATGTCGCGGTCAACGATGAAACGCACCGGCATCTCGATCTGCTGACCGGGCTGCAGCACCTGCTGGGTAAAGCAAAAGCATTCGGTCTTGTGGAAGTACGCCGCCGCATTGCTCGGCGCGATGCTTGGCACCGCTTGCGCGCTCATCGGTTTGTCGGTGGGGTTGCGCGCAATGAAGATCATCTCGTTCACCGCGCCGGGGTTGGCGGTCAGTTCGTCATGCTTGGGGTAGAAATCCCAAGGCATGTCGGCGGTGTTGGTCGACAGAAACTGCACCCGCACCTGCCGCGAAGCATCGACGGTCTGCTCGCCCTCGTACTGTCCGGCGGTTTTGCCGTTGATACCGAACGCCTTGCACATCACGTCGTAGATCGGCACCAGGGCAAAACCGAAGACGAACATCGCCACCACCACGCCGAGCAGTCGGGTGACCAGCTTCTTCATCGAAATCGAGTCAGCCATGATCTTTGCCCTCGGCCGAGAACCGTGTGGGAGCTGGCTTGCCAGCGATGCAGCCGACGCGGTGTTTCAGGCCGGCCGCCATCGCGGGCAAGCCCGCTCCCACAGGCGTTTCCACAAGGCAGAAAGTGTTCATTTCACTTCCGGCGGCGTGGTGAAGGTGTGATACGGCGCCGGTGACGGCACGCTCCATTCCAGACCTTCGGCACCATCCCACGGTTTGGCCGGAGCCGGCTCGCCGCCACGGATGGTCTTGATCACGATGAACAGGAAGAAGATCTGCGTGGCGCCGAACATGAACGCGCCGATCGACGACACCATGTTGAAGTCGGCGAACTGCAGGTTGTAGTCCGGAATCCGCCGGGGCATGCCCGCCAGACCCACGAAGTGCATCGGGAAGAAGGTCAGGTTCATGCCGACGAAGGACAGCCAGAAGTGCAGCTTGCCCAGGGTTTCGTCGTACATGTGGCCGGTCCATTTCGGCAGCCAGTAATAGGCCGACGCGAAGATCCCGAAGATCGCCCCCGGCACCAGCACGTAGTGGAAGTGCGCCACCACGAAGTAGGTGTCCTGGTACTGGAAGTCCGCCGGGGCGATGGCCAGCATCAGTCCGGAGAAACCGCCGATCGAGAACAGGATCACGAACGCCACGGCAAACAGCATCGGCGTCTCGAAGGTCATCGAGCCCTGCCACATGGTGCTGGCCCAGTTGAACACCTTCACCCCGGTCGGCACCGCGATCAGCATCGTCGCGTACATGAAGAACAACTCGCCCACCAGCGGGATGCCCACCACGAACATGTGATGCGCCCAGACGATGAACGACAGGAACGCGATGCTCGCCGTGGCGTAGACCATCGAGGTGTAGCCGAACAGCGGCTTGCGCGAGAAGGTCGGGATGATCTGGCTGACGGCACCGAAGGCCGGCAGGATCATGATGTACACCTCGGGGTGGCCGAAGAACCAGAACACATGCTGGAACAGCACCGGGTCACCGCCACCGGCGGCACTGAAGAAGCTGGTGCCGAAGTGGATGTCCATCAGCATCATCGTCACGCACCCGGCCAGCACCGGCATCACCGCGATCAGCAGGAACGCGGTGATCAGCCACGTCCAGACGAACAGCGGCATTTTCATCAGGGTCATGCCGGGGGCGCGCAGGTTGAGGATGGTGGCGATCACGTTGATCGCACCCATGATCGAACTGATCCCCATCAGGTGGATGGCGAAGATGAAGAACGTCACGCTTTCCGGGGCATAGGTGGTGGACAGCGGGGCGTAGAACGTCCAGCCGAAGTTCGGCCCGCCACCGGGGGTGAACAGGGTCGAGACCAGCAGCAGAAACGCTGCCGGCAGCAGCCAGAAACTGAAGTTGTTCATCCGTGGCAGGGCCATGTCCGGCGCGCCGATCATCAACGGGATCATCCAGTTGGCGAGGCCGACGAACGCCGGCATCACGGCACCGAACACCATCACCAGTCCGTGCATGGTGGTCATCTGGTTGAAGAACGCAGGCTCCACGATCTGCAATCCGGGCTGGAACAGCTCGGCGCGGATCACCATGGCGAACGAGCCGCCGAGCAGGAACATGCAGAACGCAAACCACAGGTACAGCGTGCCGATGTCCTTGTGGTTGGTGGTCAGCACCCAGCGCATCAGGCCTTTGGCAGGGCCGTGGGCGTGGTCGGCATGACCGTGGTCATCGATGACAGCGCTCATGGCCGGTCTCCTTCAAGTGAGTGGACTGGGCAGGCCGAGGCGCAGGGCCCCGACCGGTTCACGAAGTACGCAATAGACCGGCTCATTTGCTTTCCGCCTGTTTCAGCTCCAGCACTTCTTTTGGCGTGACCATGTCGCCCTTGTTGTTGCCCCAGGCGTTACGTTCGTAGGTCACGACCGCTGCGATATCGACTTCCGACAGCTGCTTGCCGAACGCCGCCATGGCGGTGCCGGGCTTGCCGTGGAACACCAGACTCAGGTGCGCCTCTTTCGGTCCGGTGGCGATTTTTGAGCCCTTGAGGGCCGGGAACATCGGCGGCAGGCCCTGGCCTTCGGCCTGGTGACAGGCGACGCAGGTGGTGTGGTAGATCTTGTCGCCACGTTCCTTGAGTTCGTCGAGAGTCCATTCCTTGCTGGTCAGCTCCTTGAGCTGCAACGCTTCGGCCTTGCGCTCGGCAAGCCATTTTTCGTAGTCGGCCTTCTCTTTGACGTCGACCACGATCGGCATGAAGCCGTGGTCCTTGCCGCACAGTTCGGCGCACTGGCCTCGGTAAATGCCGGGCTTGTCGATGCGCGTCCAGGCTTCGTTGACGAAACCGGGGATCGCATCACGCTTGACCGCGAAGGCCGGCACCCACCAGGAGTGGATCACGTCGGCGGAGGTCACGAGGAAGCGCACCTTGGCCCCGGTCGGCAGCACCAGCGGCTTGTCGACCTCGAGCAGGTAGTGCTCGCCCTTGGCTTCCTTGTTGTGGATCTGCTCGGCGGGGGTGGCCAGGTTGCTGAAGAACTCGACGTCCTGGCCCAGGTATTTGTAGTGCCACTTCCACTGATAACCGGTGATCTGGATATCGATATCCGGCTCACTGGTGTCGTACATCTTGATCAGGGTGGCGGTCGCCGGAACGGCCATCGCCACCAGGATCAGCAGCGGGACGACGGTCCAGAGAATTTCGACGGTGGTGCTTTCGTGGAATTTTGCGGCGACCTGCCCGGTAGAACGGCGGTGCACCATCATCGACCAGAACATGGCGCCGAAGACGATGATCCCGATCACCACACAGATCCAGAAAATGGTCATGTGCAGGTCGAATACTGCGTGACTGATTTCAGTCGCTCCAGGCGCCATATTCACAGTCCAGGCAGCTTGCACCGGGCTGAAAATCGACCACAACAGGAGGCCCATCCAGACGTGTGGATGTCGCATCATTGCGGGTTCCCCTTATCGTTCTTGTTATCCCGCCGGCTTTCACCAGAGGCAAGGGAGCGGCTGCATCAGACTACGAACTTGAATCGCCGGGCCTTGCTGCGTGGGCAGTCGGGCGTCATCAGCTAACTCCATTCAATGGCGAGTATAGACAGCCGCTGAGAAATGCAATGTGCGCACGTAAATCGTATGAAACAGCTGGCACTTGCGTTCCAGGGCACGAATGGAGAAGGATGCAGACGAGTGTTGGCAAACAGATATAACGCCGGTGCATCAAGGATGAAATAATTATGACAAATGCGTCTTAGCATTTTTCGTAAGCCAGCTAAGTTATGTCTTCCCTATTTCATTGCCTTGTTTCCTGGAGTTTTCATGAACACCGCCGCATTGCGCGAGCAGATCCACATAGCCCGACAACACGAGATTGAAACCGGAAAGCTGACCCGTCAGCTGGAAGCCCAACTGCAACACCTGCACCCGGCGATCCAGTTGCCGGAAACCGACGCCAACGGCGTGCTGACGCGTTTTGTCGCCGCCTACATCGACGAAGTGCCAGATCTGCTGGATGCAGCCAATGAAGTCGCCAGGGAAGCGGGAATCGAATCGCAGATCAAACCGGTGCTGAAAATCGCCGAGCAGTACTTCCTCCAGCCGCCCGTGGGCCTGGACAGTCTGCTGGACGAAGCCTATCTGGCGCATCGTTTTGTCGAAGAGGTCAACGACCTTTACATCAAGCATCTCGGCCAGCCACTGATCCCCTTGGACATGACGGTCGCCAATCTGATTGCTCACCAGTTGCTCGGTGAGGAATTTGCCAATCAACTCGACGAAGTGGTGCATCACGCAGTGGACAGCATGCTCGACGACGACAGCTTCGCGCTGGAGTCGGTGGAAGCCTACCGCGAGAAACTCAGCAGCCCGGACACCGGTGCGGCGTGGAAGCGCTGGCCGTGCATGAGTCGCCGCCTGGGCGTGGGCCTGGAGCTGGATCAGCCGGCCGCATAACCGGAATATGCCCGGATACCTGTGGGAGCTGGCTTGCCAGCGATAGCGGTGGATCAGTCGAAATCATCAGAGACTGACACTCCGTCATCGCTGGCAAGCCAGCTCCCACAAGGTTTATTTCCAGAGGGGGGTTAGCCCGCCGCACCGATCCCGGTCGTGGTGCGGATCCGCCCCTCGAGCCGTCGCTTCAACCCGCGTGACTCGATCAACAGTTTCGCCCCCTTTGCCGCATTCGCCCGGCCCCACTCTTCGAGCAGTTCCAGACACGAATGGTCGATGTAGCTCAGGTTATTGAGCGGCACATGCACCGTCGTGCCCGGCGGAATGCTGCCCAGTACCTGAGTCAGCGCTGGCACCTTGAGGAACGTCGCGGCGCCCACCAGACGCAACTCCATTTCCCCTTCCTGCGGCAGATCGATCAGGCTGATTTTCAGGCGTGAAGCCTTGAATGCCAGTTTCAACAGAGTCAGGCCGAAACCGATCAGCACGCCGGTCAACAGGTCGGTGAAGATGATCGCCAGGGCCGTGGCGGCGTAGGTGAACATCGGCATCCGGCCATAACGCCCCAGACCACGGAACGCCTTCAGGTCCACCAGTTTGAAACCGGTGTAGACCAGAACGCCCGCCAGACTCGCCACCGGAATGCTCTGCAGCAGGCTCGACAGCAACAACACGAACGCCAGCAGCCACAGGCCATGGAAAATCGTCGAATAGCGTGTGGTAGCGCCGGCCTGGACGTTGGCCGAACTGCGCACGATCACCCCGGTCATCGGCAGCGCCCCGACCAGCCCGCACAGCATGTTGCCGACACCTTGCGCCGATAGCTCACGGTCGAAGTCCGAACGCGGGCCGCTATGCATACGATCCACGGCAGCGGCGGACAGCAGGGTTTCGGCGCTGGCGATGAAGGCCACGGCAAACGCGGCGATCAGCAGCGTCGGGTCGGCCAGGCTGAGCAGATCCGCCGGTTTCAGCCAGTCGATGGCTTCCGCCAGATTCGCTGGCACTTCAACCCGCTTCACTTGCAGCGCCAACAACAGGCTGGCGCCGGTTGCCAGCCCGACCCCGAGCAGTGCCCCCGGAATGAAGCGCAGCGAATGCGGGCGGAATTTCTCCCACAGCCACATCACCGCGATGGTCGACAGCCCGAGCAAACCGGCCTGCCAGCCAACGGACGGCAACGCCTGCGCCACCGCGCCGGGGAATGCCGTGAGGTTGTCGAGACCAGAGGGTTTCGGTGACGCATCGAGCATCACATGCACCTGAGAGAGCACGATCAGCACGCCGATCCCCGCAAGCATGCCGTACACCACTGCTGGCGCCGTGACCCGGAACCAGCAACCGAGCTTCAGACGTCCCGCTACCAGTTGCAGGAAACCGGCGAGCAGCAGGATCGGCCCGAGCATCTCGATGCCGTGCTGGCGCACCAGCTCGAACACCAGCACCGCCAGACCCGCCGCCGGCCCGCTGACCTGCAACGGCGAGCCCGCCAGCCAGCCCACCACCAGACCGCCGATGATCCCGGTGATCAGACCTTTGGCCGGCGGCAGCCCTGAAGCAATGGCAATGCCCATGCACAGCGGCAGAGCGACCAGAAACACAACCACTGAAGCGAGCAACTCCCGTGGCAACACAGCTTTCAATTGAGCCGCACGCATGGCGATTCTCCCGAAGTGTTCTTCAGGCGTGGCAAGGCCTGGCCGCTGAAACAGCGGCCGGCGTCAAACCACACGGATTTTTAGGAGGATTTAGAAGCGCGCTTTGGGCGTCGCCACCGGAATCGGATGGCTGCCGTCGAGCGGCAGGAAGCAACCCTGATCCGCGTCGTAAGCTTTGATTTCGCTGGTTTCGATGTTGTAGACCCAGCCATGGATGAACAGATGACCGTTCGCCATGCGTGAGGCTACCGAAGGATGGGTACGCAAGTGCTGCAGTTGGGCGATGACGTTCTCCTCGGTGAGGATCGGCATGCTTTCTTTTTCGTCGGTGCAGTTGCAGTTGTCATGCACCATGGTTTTCGCGACTTCGGCGTGGCGCAGCCACGCTTTGACCGTCGGCATCTTTTCCAGGCTGCCGGGATTGAGTACCGCGCGCATGGCGCCGCAATCGGAATGGCCGCAGATGATGATGTGCTGCACGCCAAGGGCCAGAACCGCGTATTCGATGGCGGTGGAAACGCCGCCGTTCATCTGGCCGTAGGGTGGCACGACGTTGCCGACGTTACGGGTCACGAACAAATCGCCGGGCGAACTCTGGGTGATCAGTTCGGGCACGATGCGCGAGTCGGCGCAGGTGATGAACATCGCCCGTGGCGATTGGGCCGTGGCGAGTTTCTTGAAGAGTTCTTCCTGCTGCGGAAAGACCTCATGATGAAAATGCAAAAAGCCGTCAACGATACGCTTCAACGCTGCATCGGCGGATTCCGCCACAGGGGCGGCTTGCGCCGACGCAGCCAACGGCTGTTTATCCTTGTCACTCATGATTCATCCTCATTGGCGGATTCGGGGAGTCGTTCCCGTGTATTCCGGTGTGAAGCCAGTGGCTGTTTAGAACATCCGGGTCATCCCGACCCGTCAGTCACTCGATGAACAAGGTAACCGCCGAAACTTAACTCAAACTGAATCAAGCGCTCTAGAACGTGTGTTCCAGGTCACAAAAAACGTGACCGGCGTAAACCGGGTCAAGCATTCCTGCCGCTCAACCATCGGCCAATAGTTCCTAAATCAGCGCCATCTGGCGACCCGGTGGGCAGAAGGCCGTGCAATCGAGGTTGAAGCCTTCGCGGTGATTGAGCCCCAGGCGTTTCAGCGCTTTGGCGAAGCGCTGGGCAAGCAGGTCGGCAAACGGCCCTTCACCGCGCATTCGCGCGCCAAAGCGGCTGTCGTACAGCTCGCCGCCACGGCTCTGGCGGATCAGGCTCAGTACATGCCCCGCACGCTGCGGGTAGTGCGCCTCGAGCCATTCCTCGAACAGCGGCGCCACCTCCAGTGGCAGGCGCAGCATCATGTAGGCCGCGCTCTGGGCACCGGCGGCGTGGGCCTCGGTCAGCAGGCTTTCGATTTCGCTGTCGTTGATCATCGGAATCATCGGCGAACACAGCACGCCGACCGGAATCCCCGCCTCGCGCATCACCCGGATCGCCCGCAACCGGGCCTTGGGCGCAGCGGCGCGGGGTTCGAGGATGCGTTTGAGCTCGTCGTCGAGGGTGGTCAGGCTGATCATCACCGCCACCAGCCGCTGTTGTGCCAGTTCGGTGAGCAGGTCGAGGTCGCGCAGGATCAGCGAGCCCTTGGTGATGATGGTCACCGGGTGCCGGTAGCGCAGTAGCACTTCCAGGGTCTGGCGGGTGATTTTGTGTTCGCGTTCGATCGGTTGATACGGGTCGGTGTTGGAGCCGAGATTGATCGGCGCGCATTGATAGCCTTTTTTCCCCAGCTGTTCTTCCAGCACCTGGGCGGCGTTGGTTTTGGCGATCAGTTTGGTTTCGAAATCCAGTCCCGGCGACATGTCCCAATAGGCGTGGCTGGGCCGTGCATAGCAATAAATGCAGCCATGCTCGCAGCCGCGATAGGGATTGATCGAGCGGTCGAAGGGCAGGTCCGGCGAGGTGTTGCGAGTGATGATGGTCTTTGCCGTCTCGAAGCTGACGTCGGTGCCCTGGGTCAATGGCACTTCCTGATACCAGCCGTCATCTTCGGCCACCGAGCGGCTCGGCGCGAAGCGGTTGTGCGGGTTGGTGGCGGTGCCGCGACCGCGCGGAGGAAGGGGGATGGACATGGCAGCGCCTCGATACTGTGTGCATATACAGTATCGAGGCGCTGTCGATCTGACCAGTGCCGTTTGGCGAACAGTCAGTTGTGCTGTGTCACCTGACCGAGGTCATCGTTCGAGGTTTGCTTCATGTCTTCCTTGCGCAACGCAGTCACATCGGCCGCTTTGACTGGCGCGCCCTTGTTGCCCCAACTGCCACGGATGAAGCTCACGACATCCGCCACTTCCTGATCCGAGAGGCGCCAGGCGAAACCGGGCATGGTGAAGGTGGACGGTGCCGTGTGCGTCGCAGGCAGCGTTCCACCCTTGAGCACGATGTGGATCAGCGAAGTCGGGTCGTCCGATTGCAACACCGGGTTGCCCGCCAGCGCAGGGAACACCCGGGTGTAGCCGTGGCCGTCAGTGCGGTGACACGCTGCGCAGTTGTCGATGTACACCGACGCGCCGCGCTGGCTGTCGTCACCGTTCCACAAGGCCTTGGCAGCTTTTTCGTCGTACTGATGTGGCTGGTCGGTCGGATCATTGGCCGGCAGCGATTTCAGGTAACGGGCAATTGCAGTCAGGTCGGCGTCGGTCATGTACTGCATGCTGTGGGTGATCACGTCGCTCATGCCACCGAACACCGCGCTGCGGTCACTGCGCCCGGTCTTGAGGAACTGCACCAGTTGTTCTTCGCTCCAGCTGCCGAGACCGTCCTTGTGGTCGCCGCGCAGGCTCTTGGCGATCCAGCCTTCCAGCGGCGCACTGCCTGACAGAAAACTGCTGCCTTCGGCCGCGCTCAGGGATTTTTCCTGCATGGTCAGGGCCCGTGGCGTATGGCAGGCGCCGCAATGTCCGAGGCCTTCCACCAGATACGCCCCACGGCTGACGACGGCATCGTCCGACGCGGGTTTGTAGTCCTCGACCTTCGGCGCAAACAACCAGCGCCAGCCCATCAGCGGCCAGCGCATGCTCAATGGCCACGGGATGTCGCTGGCCTTGTTCTCTTGCGCCACCGGTTCCACGCCGTGCATGAAGTAGGCGTAGAGCGCTTGCATGTCGGGTTCGCTGACACGGGCGTAGGACGGATACGGCATCGCCGGGTACAAGGTACTGCCGTTTTTGGCCACGCCATGGCGCACGGCCTGGTCGAAGTCCTCAAAGCTGTAGTCACCGACGCCGGTTTTATCCGGAGTGATGTTGGTCGAGTAGATCATGCCGATCGGGGTCTCCATCGGCAGGCCACCGGCGAACGGCTTGCCGTTCTTGGCCGTGTGGCAGGCCACGCAGTCGCCGGCACGGGCGAGGTATTCACCTTTTTTGATCAAGGATTGATCAACTTCGGCGCCATGAACGGCAGCGCTGCCGAGCAGGGCCAGGGTCGCGATAACGAGAGTCTTCATGGTCATCGCTCCTTAAGCCTGAACCAGCGGGCCGGGGTTTTTCAGGTATTGCTCGCGGATCGCTTTCGCCGACCAGTAGGTCAGCGCGGCAACCAGGCCGGTGGGGTTGTAGCCCAGGCCTTGCGGGAATGCCGACGCACCCGGGACAAACACGTTGTGCACGTCCCAGCTCTGCAGATAGCGGTTGAGCGCGCTGGTCTTCGGATCGGTGCCCATGATCGCGCCACCGTTGAGGTGGGTGGTCTGGTACGACGCGGTGTTGAAGTGGTCGCCGACTTTCTTGCCGATCACGGCAATGGCTTTCGGGCCCATGGCCTCGGCGATCTTGCCCATTTTCTCGACCATGAAGCGGTTCATCTTGATGTCGTTTTCCTGCCAGTCGAACGTCATCCGCAGCAGCGGCATGCCGTAGGCATCGCGGTACACCGGGTCCAGATCGAGATAGTTGCCACGGTAGGACTGATGCGCGCCGTGGGCGTCCATCGACACCTGGTGGGTGTAGTAATCGGCGGTGGCGCGTTTCCACGCACTGCCCCAGGCCGGGGTGCCCGGCGGGTTGGAGGTGCCGGCGATCGGTCGGCTGCCGGCCTGGTTGACCCACATCGGCGAGCCACCGACGAACCCGTGAGGCCCGTGGTCGAAGTTGTCGGCGTTGAAGTCATCCACTGCCACACCGTTGCCGCCGGCACCGATGAAGTTGTTGGTGTGGGTGTCCTTGTCGAAGAACGCCTTGATGGTGGCCATGTTCTGGTAGGCGAAGTTGCGCCCGACCACACCTTCACCGCTGACCGGGTCGTAGGGTTTGCCGATACCGGAGAGCAGCATCAGGCGCACGTTGTGCAACTGGAACGCGCCCAAAATCACCAGATCCGCCGGTTGCTCGATCTCCCGGCCCTGGCCGTCGATGTAGGTGACGCCGGTGGCTTTGGTTTTCGTGCTGTCGAGGTTGACCCGCAGTACGTGGGCGTTAGGCCGCAGCTCGAAATTCGGCAGTGGCTTCAGCGCCGGCAGAATGTTCACGTTCGGCGACGCCTTGGAATACATGTAGCAAACGTAACCGCTGCAGAAACCGCAGAAGTTGCACGGACCCATCTGCGCGCCGTAAGGGTTGGTGTACGGCCCTGAAGTGTTTGCCGAAGGCAGGTTGTAGGGTTTGTAACCGACTTCGGTAGCCGCTTTGCCGAACAGCTGTGCGGAAACCGTGTTCTTCTGCGCTTGCAGCGGGAACGGATTCGAGCGATCCGGGGCGTACGGGTTACCGCCCTTGCCCTGGCCGACCAGTTGGCCTTTCACGGTCCAGGCCTGGCCGGAGGTGCCGAAGACTTTTTCGGCGAAATCGAAGAACGGTTCCAGTTCTTCATAGCTGACGCCGAAGTCCTGGATGGTCATGTCCTTGGGGATGAAGCTTTTGCCGTAGCGTTCTTCGTAGTGGCTGCGCATGCGCAACTCGATCGGGTCGACCCGAAAGTGCACGCCCGACCAGTGCAAACCGGCGCCACCCACGCCATTCCCCGGCAGAAACGCGCCCAGTTGGCGATTCGGCAGGGCGATGTCGTTGACGCTGTGACGGATGGTGACGGTTTCCTTGGAAATGTCCTGGAAGAGTTTTTTCCGCACGCTGTAGGTGAGTTCGTCGATCACCTGGGGATAGTTGCCGTCCGGGTAGGTGTCCTGCATCGGCCCGCGTTCCAGCGCCAGCACGTTGAGGCCTGCTTCGGTCAGCTCCTTGGCCATGATCGCGCCCGTCCAGCCGAAACCGACGATCACTGCGTCGACCTTCTTCATTACCGTTGCCATGCTCACGCCCTCTCGCCGCGAATCGAAACTGCCGGGAAGGGGTACTGCTCGTTGCGTTCCACCCAATCCATGAAATCGGCGCGGGCGCCGGGGAAGCCGATCATGGTCCAGCCGACCATGCCTTTATTGCCGCCGTGGATCGGGTCGCAGAAGAACCCTTCCTTGGTGTTCTGCAGCAGCAGACTGAAGAAAATCTTCGCCGGAACCGCGTCGAATTGCGGTTTTCCGGCTTCCAGCTGCTTGAGCAGATCGTCTCGGGTAGCGCTGTCTTGCTCGGCAAATGTTTTACCGTTGATGGATTTTGCCCACTGATCCGTGGCGGCAATGCCGAGGCGATAGATCTCTTTTGGCACCAGTTTGCTCTGCCAGCCCATCTCGGGCGCGGCGTCGGCGTTGAATGGCCCTTGCATGTACCAGAGGGCACCGGCGGCGTACGGCGTGTTCATCTGACGGTCGATGTATTCCGGCACGCCGGCCTCGAGTGCACCTGGACCTTGCGCATCGTTGGGGATCAATTGCGCGACGGCGGCATTGATGAACGCCCACTCTTCGGCAGTGAAGTAGCTCGGCTGATACGTGCTGGCTTCAACGGCGGCCGTTTTCGCCGGCGCTGTGGCAGGCGCGCTTTCGGGCGCGGCTTGCAGCACCGTGCTGCCGAGACCGCTGCCGGCGAGGGTGACGACCGGAATCAGGGTCAGGGATTTGCGCAAGAACTCACGCCGCGGGTTGTCTCGCTCTTCATCAGACATGGGGGTGCACCTCATCAGGCATTGATGGTTGTCAGCCGTTTCTGCGAACGGCTCAAGAATTTTCTGTTTGCGACGTGGCCGGAAGGACGGGAACAACGGGGACGCGCCTGCAACATGATGTGACAAATGGTAGCAGGCTAAGCAACGAGATGAACCGATTCAGCCAAAAAAACAGCGTTTTTCACCAAGGAAACCGGTGTCTTCACGATTCTTTTACAAGCGCCTCACGGGGATTTGACTGCATGGCTCGCAAGCTGAAGCCTTCAATGACAAAACCCACACGGTCGCCGCAAAGCATGTTCCTGACGCGTTTTTCCTCCGCATTCTGTTTGTCGCTGCTTGCCCTGTTCAGCTGTATTCCCGCCCAAGCGGCGGAGGCTCCGGCTACTGCTCGTCCCACTGAGTGGGCGCAACCGGTCGAGGTGCAATACAACCTGTTCCAGATGTCGCCCACGCTTTACCGCAGTGCACTCCCCGATGACGGTGCAGTGCCGTTGTTGAACAACCTGAAAGTGGCGACGGTTATCAACTTTCTGCCGGAAGCGGATTCCAGTTGGCTGAAAGCCCCCGGAATCCATCAGGTGCAATTGCCCTATCGCACCAATCACGTGGACGACAGTGATGTGCTCAAGACCCTGCGTGCCATCCAGTCCGCCGAAGCCGAAGGCCCGGTGCTCATGCACTGCAAGCACGGCTCCGATCGCACTGGCCTGATGGCGGCGATGTACCGGATTGTCGTGCAGGGCTGGAGCAAGGAAGACGCCCTGAACGAAATGACTCAGGGCGGATTTGGTGAAAGCGGCCACTTCAAGGACGGCGTGCGCTACGTAATGCAGGTCGATGTCGACAAATTGCGCACCGCGCTTGCCAATGGCGATTGCAGCACCAGCGCGTTTGCCACGTGCTCGATGAAGAGCTGGTTTCAGACGGTCAATCTGAAGTAACCCTTGCGGGCGCCCCGTCAACGAGGCCGGCCACCGGTCGGCCGATGAACGCTTCCACCGCGTCCAGCAATGGACGCCCTGCACCTGGCGCAAAGAAGGTCGCGCGAAACTCGCGGCCGGTTTGCGCGTTGAATACCCAGTCGCGGCTGAAACGCTTGAACGCCTCCTGGGCCAGCACGCCCGACCAGACGTAGGTGTAAACCGAAGCGTCGTACTGGGTCACCATGTAATCGAAACCATTGGCGAACCGGTGATTGTCCGGCAGTTGCAGAGGAGCCAGTCTGCGCTGCACAGCGGTGCAAACCTCTTCGACCGAGCGCCCATCACCGTGGGTCAGGTGCAGCTCGAAATCGATCATCGCTCCCATCAGCAACAAGGCCTGTTGTCGACTGGAATGAGCCTGGCTGGCCGACAACGCCGCGTCGATCCGTGCGGTGCTCAAGCGTTCGCCAGTCTGGAAATGCACGCCGAGCCAGCGCAAAAACTCCCGTGACAGACACCACTGCTCGAACAACTGCCCGGAAAACTCCGCCGCTTCATGGCTCAATTGCAGGACACCGGACAGGCTGTAGTGGGGTGAGCGCGTCAGCACATGCTGGAGGCAATGCCCGAACTCATGAAACAGCACCCGCAGATCATCGAGCTCGAGCCGACAGGGATGGGTGTCGGTAGGCCGTGTGAAATTGCTGTAGAGCAGGGCTATCGGCAGCGCCGGGCGACCTTCGGCATTGATGCGGCGGTTGCGCAGTGTGGAAGTGCCGGGGAAATCCGCAGCGTTGTCACGGTGAAACGGCTCGAGGTAAATGTAGCCGATGACCTGCCCATGCTCGCTGACTTGCAGCAGGCGCACATCGTCATGCCAGTGCCCCCCGCCGGACTGCTCGACGAGGCGGATCCCGAACATCCGCTCGCAGAACAGACAGAGCCTGCGCAGGGTGCCCTCCAGCGGGAAGTAATCCCGCAGGTTTTCCAGCGCACCGGGAAACTGTTGTTGGCGCCATTGCTCGGCGAGGAAATCTTCATCCCATGGCTGTACCCGGTCGATCCCGCGTTGTCGGGCAAAGGCAGCCAATTGTTTGGCATCCTGTGCGAGGACAGGTGCCAGCTGCGCCGCCTGACGCTGAAGAAACCCACTGACCCACGCCGTGGTTCCGCCGCTTTCCTTTGCCAGACTCCGTTGCGCGGCGTTTTCATGACCGAGCAAACGGGCTTGTTGCTGGCGCAAGGCTAGCAGCCTGGCCAGCACCGGGCCGTTGTCGAAGCGGCCGGCCAGCGGCCCGCGATCGGATGTGCGGGTCGCGTAGGCAATGCAGCATTCCTGGCGCAAGGCTCGGTTTTCGGCGTATTTGAGGATGTGCTGGCAGGTGTTCTGATCCAGGCGGATCAGCCAGCCGTCATGCCCGGCCTGGCGTGCGGCAAGTGCCAGCCGATCTTTCATCGCCGGCGACAGGCCCGCGAGCAGTGCGGCATCGTCGATGTGCTTATTCCAGCTCGCGGCCCAGCGTTCGAGGTTATCCAGAAATACGTACTCCAGCCCACCGATCTCGCGGTTCAACCGCGCCAGTTCCTGTTGCTGGTCAGGGGGAAGCTCAATGCCCGACTGCTTGAATCTTCGCAGAATCCGGGACAGGGCGAGGGTGCGCGATTCATCGAAACTGCCGGCGATCGAACTCTGCGCCAAACGCTGATAGGTCTCGTACAACGGGCGATTGCGGGCCTTTTCGGAGCGATACTGATTGATCGCCAGATGCGCCTTGGCGCTTTCTACAAGCCAGACGGCATCGTCGGACCTGCCCACCGACAGGGTTTCGAGAATCGAGCGGATTTCACTGAGGCGGGCGTCGACTTCGTCGATGCTCAGCACCAGGTCATCCCAGCCAGGATGCTCGGTTTGACTGGCGATCACCTGGGCGATGATGCGTCGATTGTCGGTAATGATGCGGTTGACTGCCGGCACGAGATGCTCGGCGCGAATCGCCGGCCACGGTGGCAGCGTCCAGTGTTGCAGGAGGGGATTGGTGTCGGGCATGGCAGCTTCCTTCGAGGCGTGGCGCAAAAGGCCAGCCTACGAAGCAAGTGCGGGGGACAGGTGTTAAGCCAATACCACCTTCCACCGACGAATCGTGGAAGGTGGGGTTCTGGATCAGTGCTGCTCGTCGGGCTTTTTCTTCAGCTTCGGATTCGGGAAGAACTGCACCGCCTGAACCGTTTTGTCCGGTGCCGGCTTGAGCGCGCTGGTGTTAACCCGCGTGCCCAGTTCTTTCGGCACCGACAGCCCTTGGGCATTGAGCGTATCGCTGTAGCCGCACGCCACGCATTCACGGTGCGGGACATCGTCCTCGCTCCACATCATCAGTTTGTCCGGCTCGCTGCACGCCGGGCAGACCGCCCCGGCGATAAAGCGTTTTTTGGTCTTCACGGATGCCTCACTCATGCTGCCGCGTCCTCACTCAGGCCGCTGTGGCGCAAGAGTGCGTCAATCGACGGCTCACGGCCACGGAAGTCGACGAACAGCACCATCGGCGCCTGCGACCCTCCGCGGGCGAGGATCGCTTCGCGGAACGCGCGACCGGTGTCGGCATTGAGCACGCCGTCTTCTTCGAATTTGGAGAAGGCATCCGCCGACAGCACTTCCGCCCATTTGTAGCTGTAGTAACCCGCCGCGTAACCGCCGGCGAAGATGTGCGCGAAGCTGTTCGGGAAGCGGTTGTAGGCCGGAGGTCGCATTACCGAGACTTCGTTGCGTACGCCTTCCAGCACTTGCGCGACGCTGCGGCCGTCGCCGTGGGTGGCGTGCAGTTCAAAGTCGAACAGTGAGAACTCCAGCTGACGCACCATCATCAGGCCGGACTGGAAGTTTTTCGCCGCGAGCATTTTTTCCAGCAGATCCTGCGGCAGCGGCTCGCCGGTTTCGTAGTGGCCGGAAATCAGCGCCAGACCTTCCGGCTCCCAGCACCAGTTTTCCATGAACTGGCTCGGCAGCTCGACCGCGTCCCACGCCACGCCGTTGATACCGGAAACGCCGGCATGCTCGACGCGGGTCAGCAGGTGATGCAGGCCGTGGCCGAATTCGTGGAACAGGGTGGTCACTTCATCGTGAGTCAGCAGCGCAGGCTTGCCGCTGTCGGCCGGGGTGAAGTTGCACACAAGGTTGGCCACCGGGCTTTGCAGCACGCCGTCGACGGTGCGGCGACGGTCGCGGGCGCCATCCATCCACGCACCGCCGCGCTTGTTGGCGCGGGCGTAGAGGTCGAAGAAGAAACGGCCGACGTGCTGACCGTTTTCCTTGATTTCGAACAGGCGCACGTCCGGGTGCCAGGTGTCGAAGCCTTTCAGTTCGGCGATTTCGATGCCGTACAGACGCTGAACGATGGCGAACAGCCCACCCAGCACTTTGTCGATCGGGAAGTAGGCGCGCAGGGTTTCCTGGGCGACGCTGTAGCGTTGTTCACGGAGTTTTTCACCGTAGAAACCGCTGTCCCAGCTTTGCAGATCGGCGCAGCCCTGTTCGGCGGCGTAAGCCTTGAGCTGTTGCAGGTCCTGGGCGGCGAACGGTTTGCTGCGTTTGGCCAGATCACGCAGGAAGCTCAGCACCTGATCGCTGGATTCAGCCATTTTTGTGGCCAGGCTCAGTTCGGAGAAGCTGGAGAAACCCAGCAGCTTGGCCAGCTCCTGACGCAGGTCGAGGATTTCGTCCATCACCGGGCCGTTGTCGTTCTGGCCGGCATTCGGGCCTTGATCCGACGCACGGGTGCAGTAGGCAGCGTAGACTTCTTCACGCAGCGCACGGTCCTGGGCGTAGGTCATCACCGCGTAGTAGCTCGGGAATTCCAGGGTGATCAGCCAGCCGTCGAGGCCTTTGGCCTGTGCGGCAGCAGCCATTTGCGCCTTGGCCGAATCGGTCAGGCCGGCGAGGGCGGCTTCATCGGTCAGGTGCTTGGTCCAGGCCTGGGTGGCGTCGAGTAACTGGTTGGAGAAGCGGCTGCCCAGCTCGGACAGCTTGCTCTGCACTTCGGCGTAGCGTTTCTGATCAGCTTCGGGCAGGTCGATACCCGAGAGGCGGAAATCGCGCAGCGCATGTTCCAGAATGGTTTTCTGGGCGACATCGAAACTGGCGGCTTCCGGGCTGTTGGCCAAGGCTTCATAGGCCTGGAACAGCTCGCGATTCTGGCCCATTTCGGTGGAGTAGGCGCTCAATGCCGGCAGGCACGACTCGTAGGCTTCACGCAGTTCGGCGCTGTTGCACACGGCATTGAGGTGGCTGACCGGGCTCCAGGCGGCGCCCAGGCGATCATTGAGTTCGTCCATCGCCAGCACCAGCCCGGCCCAGGTCGGGTTCTGGCCCTGGGTCTTGAGGATTTCGGCGATGGCGGCGCGGTTGTCGGCCAGGATGGTTTCGATGGCCGGCTGCACGTGTTCGGCACGGATCGCGGAGAACGGCGGCAGGTCGTAGGACTGCAGAAGAGGGTTGTTCACGCTCACGGTTGGCACCTTGGCTGGAAGAAACATGCGCCCATCTTAATTACAATCGACACCCACCGCAGCTATCGGCGACAGAGAGAGAACTAATCGTGTCCCTTCGCAAGTACCAGAATCACACCCCACGCTTGAGCCAAGGCGCTTTTGTCGACGGCTCGGCGGTGGTGATCGGCGACGTCGAAATCGGCGAAGACAGCTCCGTGTGGCCGCTGACGGTGATCCGCGGCGACATGCACCGCATCCGCATCGGTGCGCGCACCAGCGTTCAGGATGGTTGCGTGTTGCACATCACCCACGCCGGCCCGTTCAATCCGGACGGCTTTCCGCTGCTGATTGGCGATGACGTGACCATCGCCCACAAGGTGATGCTGCATGGCTGCACCGTCGGCAGCCGCGTATTGATCGGCATGGGCAGCATCGTCATGGACGGCGCGGTGGTCGAGGACGATGTGATCATCGGCGCCGGCAGCCTGGTGCCGCCGGGCAAACGCCTGGAAAGCGGCTTTCTTTACGTGGGCAGTCCGGTGAAACAGGTTCGCCCGCTGACCGACAAGGAAAACGCCTTTTTCACCTACAGCGCGGCGAACTACGTGAAGCTCAAGGACCTGCATCTGGCTGAAGGCTACGACCAGCTCTGACTTTTCTTTCTACCGCCCGGGATTTTTCATGCATTACCAGACCGTACTGTTCGACCTTGACGGCACCCTCACCGACCCGCGTGAGGGCATCACCCGTTCCATCCAGTTCGCCTTGAGCAAACTCGGCATCGACGAGCCGGACCTGACCAGACTGGAACACTTCATCGGCCCGCCGCTGTTGCAAGCGTTCATGCAGTTTTATGGTTTTGATGAAGCGAAAGCCTGGGAGGCGGTGAATTACTACCGCGAGCGCTTCAAGGTTACCGGCCTGTATGAGAACCGGGTGTTCGACGGCGTCACGCCGTTGTTGGAAACCCTGAGCGGCCAGGGCCGGCAGCTGTATATCGCGACGTCGAAGCCTTGGGTGTTCGCCCGGGAAATCGCCCGGCACTTTGATTTTGCCAAACACTTCAAGGTGATCTACGGCAGCGAACTGGACGGCACCCGTACCAACAAGGTCGAGCTGATTGCCCACCTGATCGCCGAGGAAGGGCTGGATCCGGCCAGTACGTTGATGATCGGTGACCGCAAGCACGACCTGATCGGTGCTCGCAGCAACGGTCTGGACGCGGCGGCAGTGGGTTACGGTTTTGGCAGCCATGAAGAGCTGAGCGCTGAAGCGCCGGCGTATCACTTCGAGACGCTGGCGGAGTTGCATCAGGCGTTTTTGCAGCGCTGATGAGTCAGCCATCGCGAGCAAGCTCGCTCCCACAGGAAACCGAGTACCACTGCTGAAACACTGTCTCTGTGGGAGCAAACTTGCTCGCGATGGGGCCAAAAAAGCCGCTGTAGATTTATGAGCATGCCAGGACTTTCAAAGCCGACTTACGCTCAACGACTGGCAAGCCACCCAACTTCTCGACCTCTGCGTAGAACCTGACCCAATCCCCTTCGACCTGCCTGAACAACGCCGCAAACGCCGGCACCCACTGGTCATACAGCCCGAACGGCAATAGTCGTGCGTTGTTCAATGGCGCATTGACCCAGGCGTCATAGCGTTTGTCTCCGGCCCACTGGCCATCGCGCATTGCTCGATAATCCTGTCGAAACCGTTCGAACTCCGCCGCCTTGCGCTTGCGCATCTGCGCTGCCGCCAATGGTTGTGCATAGAGTTTTTCAAGGCGTGAGCGGGTGTCGAGGATCAACTGAATGAATTGATCGCGCTGCCTGAGCTTGGAGTCGTTTTCCGGGGGCAAGCCGCGAAACGCTCGCCATTGCCGCGTACCTTCCTGCTCGACGAAGGTCGCGAAAGACTCGTTGAACTCGGTGTCGTCCTTCACATAGAAGCGCTGGTGGGCCAGTTCGTGGAAGATCAGCGTCGCCAGACGCTCGTCGCCCCAGCCCATCATCGAATTGAGGATCGGGTCATTGAACCAGCCGAGGGTCGAGTAGGCCTCGACGCCGCCGATCGACACGTCCATGCCTTGCAGGCGCTGAATCGCAGCTTCGCCCCGCGCCGCGCTCTGGCTGTAGAAGCCGCGATAGGCCACACAACCGGCAATCGGGAAGCAATGGTTCTGCGGGCTCAGGGAAAACTCCGGGGTGGCGAACACATTCCACACGACAAACGGCCGACCGATATCGGCGTAGAGGCGATAGCTTTGGTTGTCCGGCAGGTGCAGGTGTTCGCTGGCGAAGGCCCGGGCTTTCTGGGATTGGGCCAGGTGAGTGCGCAGCGTGGCATCGCGAGCCGGGTCTGCGATCACCTTGGCCACCGGCTCCCGCGCCCGCAAAAGCTGCAGCTGACCGCTGGCCAGCTGGCCGTAATAGCTCAGGCTTGAGCAACCGTTGAGCAACAAAATCATCACACCCGGAAACAAAACCCGCAAAACGCGATCAAGTAACCCATGGCTTGGAAGCGGCCTGATCAAAATAAGAAATCCCCCCGGAAAGTCTGCCCAAGACTATCCCGCCCATTGGAGCTTCGCTATGCGCATGTTGATACTGACAGGAAGCGTGCTGACGCTGGCCGGTTGTGCCGGATTCGGAATGCCGACCCCCGACCCCTCGCAGGCCTGGATTGATCTGGATGCCCGGCAACAGGACACGGCGCTGCAGGCGCTGGAAGTCGACGACAAGGCGGCCGTCGATCATCGTTACTTCGAAGTGCAGCCCGGCAGCCATGAGCTGAGGGTGCGTTATCAATTTCCCGTCGAGGCGACCAACATCGGCCCGGATGCCGAGCCGCTGTGGCGTGATTGTCAGTTGAGCGTGAAATTCAAGGATTTCAACGCTGGCCAGCGGTATCAGTTGCAGGCGGGAAGCATCGGTTTCCGTCCGTGGGCCAAGCTCTATGATCAACAACGCAATGTGGTGGGCCAGGGCACGCCGGCAGGCTGCCAGCGAACCTGATCGGCGTTATGCTGGATGTCCGAACTCACGGACATTCATCATGCGCACGTTGATGCTGTTGCTCGCCGCCGGCCTGCTCGCCGGTTGCCAGACACCATTGCCCCCCGTCGACCCGAACATGGCCTGGGTCGAATTCTCGACGCCGTCCCCGGGTGGTAAGTTGCTGATGGCCGAGCGTCTCGACAACCAGCGGCTGACTGACGGGCGTTTCTTTCAGGTAACGCCCGGAAGCCATGAGTTGCGGGTGCGCTTCGATTTTGAAGTGTTCGGGGGAGGTGGCAGCCTGATGACCGGCCCGGTGGAGCGCCTGTGTTATCTGACCATCCGCTACGATCATTTCGAAGCGGGGCAGCGCTACAGGCTGGAAGGCCGTTCTCTGGCCTTCACCCCGAGTGCCCGCCTGTATAACGACAAGCGGGAAATCGTCGCCGAGGATCGCGAAGTCAACTGCATCATCTGAAGCGTATCAGCGGTCGTTCTTCTGATAGATGACCTTTTTTGTGCCGTTGTCGCAGGTGCCGACGATCATGGCGACGTCGTGTTTTTCAGCCTCCTCTTTGGACACTATCTCCAGGGTATAGGAGGGCACGGCATTCGCCTGAATCTTGATTTCGATCTCTTGCTTGAGTTCTTCGCAGTCTTTGGGCGCTGCGAAGGCCGACGTTGCCAGCACGCCACAGATAACCGCCAAGGCAAAACGTTTCATGGTTGAAGCTCCATCGAAGCAGCGCGCACGAAGATGCGCGAAAGCTGCTGTCACTTATTCGACCACATTTTTGCCTGGCGGGTTCTGATCCGGCTCAAGCAGTCAGCTGACCAGTGAGGCGTCGAGGCTGATTTTCGCATTCAGCACCTTGGACACCGGGCAACCTTCCTTGGCCTTGTTGCTCAGCTCTTCGAACTGCGCCTGGGTCGCTCCCGGAATTTTTGCCTTGAGAATCAGTTTCACTGCAGTGATCGCAAAGCCGCCGTCCACCTGATCCAGCGTGACCTCAGCCTGAGTGTCGATGCTGTCGGCCTTGAGCCCGGCGTCACCGAGAATCATGGAGAACGCCATGGAGAAACAGCCCGCATGGGCAGCGCCGATCAGTTCTTCCGGATTGGTGCCCTTGCCGCCCTCGAAGCGCGCCTTGAAGCCGTAGGGCGCTTCACGCAGGACGCCGGTTTCGGTGGAAATCGAGCCGATGCCGGTTTTCAGGTCACCTTCCCAATGCGCGGATGCCTTCTTCACGATAGCCATGTGTGCCTCCTTCAAATCGGGCGCGAAACGCCGCGCCGTCGTGGTTTTTGCCTGCAAGGCTTCTGAGGATAGACGCTGGAACAAAGTTCAGCCCAAGTGAATCGTTGACTTTTTTAGTAGGAAATTTCGGATCGGCTATTGAAACTCGGGTATATGCCCTCATTGCACAGAACACGCTTATGAATTGGGCAGGTTTGCGTTCGCCAAGAACACACCTGCGCCCTCAATCGGAGATGCAGGTTTATGAAGCAACTGTCCGACGTAAAGTTTTCCACCCTCGACCTGGTGCCGGTGCGCGAGAACGGCAGCCCGGCCCAGTCGCTGCGCAACTCGCTGGATCTGGCACAGCACGTCGAAAAGTTCGGCTACACGCGGTTCTGGGTCGCCGAGCACCACAACATGGATGGCATCGCCAGTTCTGCCACCTCGGTGTTGCTGGGTTATCTGGCCGGCGGCACGTCGACCATCCGGGTCGGCTCCGGTGGCGTGATGCTGCCCAACCACGCGCCGCTGGTTATTGCCGAGCAGTTCGGCACCCTTGAAAGCCTGTATCCGGGGCGGATCGACCTCGGCCTGGGCCGTGCGCCGGGTTCCGATCAGATGACTGCCCGTGCCCTGCGCCGCGAGCGCTCCGGCAGTGCCGATGATTTCCCTGAAGACGTGGCTGAACTGGCGCGCTTTCTCGGGCCGCGCACCCCTGATCAGCGCGTGATCGCGATGCCGGGCACCGGCACCAATGTACCGATCTGGCTGCTCGGCTCCAGTCTGTTCAGTGCGCAACTGGCCGGCGAGCGCGGTTTGCCCTACGCCTTCGCCTCGCATTTCGCACCGCGCTTCATGCACGAGGCGATTCGCGTCTACCGCAATCACTTCAAGCCATCGGCAGTGCTCGACAAGCCGTACGTAATGCTCGGCGTGCCGCTGGTGGCCGCGGACACTGATGAGCAGGCCGACTACCTGGCGACCTCGGTGTACCAGCGAATTCTCGCGCTGATGCGTGGGCAAAGTCTGGTGCAGCGTCCGCCGGTAAAAACCATGGACGGCCTGTGGTTGCCCCACGAGCGTGAGGCGGTGGGGGATTTCCTCGGTCTGGCGATGGTCGGCAGTCCGCAGAAAATCCGCGCGAAACTCGAAGTGCTGATCGAACAGACCCAGGCTGACGAACTGATCTTCACCTGCGACCTGTACGAACACGCCGACCGCCTGCACTCCTACGAGCTGCTGGCGCAGGTGATGAAGGGCTGAACCCGATAGCCGTTCAGAAAAAAGCCGACGCATTGCGTCGGCTTTTGTTTTTCCGGCGTGATCAGCCGCGGGTGTAGACGATCTCTTTGGCACCGCCTTCGCAGGTGCCGACGACCTTGCCGCCACTGGCTGCACCCTTGTCGACAACCTCCAGCGAATACCCGGAAACGCCCTTGGCATCCAGCTTGGCCGCAATTTCGGCCTTCAGTTCTTCACAGGGCTTGCCGGCAGCAAACGCACCACCCGCAAGGCTCAACAAACCTACTGCCAATATCAACTTCTTCATCGGTCGCACTCCCTGGTCGGATTAATTAAGGCGGGCATCGAGCCTTTCGCTCGATGCGCTCACCTCGTAGCGCATTGCCATTCCTATGGCACTCGGCCAGCGCGCAAGTTCAGAAGCGTAGACCAAACTCAGCTGCTGGCAATCCGGAACCCGACTTTCAGGGTCACTTGAAAGTGCGCCGCCTTGCCGTCCTTGATGTGGCCGCGGGTTTCGGTCACTTCGAACCATTCCAGATGCTTGATGCTCTTGTTGGCCTCGGCCAACGCATTGTTGATCGCGTCTTCGATGCTGCTGGTGGACGAACCGACCAGCTCGACTTTCTTGTAGGTGTGATGGTCACTCATGGTGTTCTCCTTGACGTGTGCAATTGAGCCTAGCAGCGATTTGCCGTGTTGATTTCGGCGATCCGGGCGAGAGGAAGTTCAGATTTTCTGCACTTTCCAGAAACGCTGAAGTCCCAACCAACACACGCCACTCATCACCAATGCAGGAGAGCCACCATGGCCAACACCTCGTTACGCAAAGCCTCGTTGCAAAGCATGGAAGCGGAGATCGAGAGTCTGCTCAAGTCGTTGGAAAGCCTGAAGGACGACGCTTCTGACGAGTCGCGCAAGACCCTCAAGGCGCTGAAAAGCAATGCCGAAAGCGCGCTGAAACATTCGCGCAGCCTGCTCAGCGATGCCTACGAAGAAGTCAAAGTCAAAACCCGCGAGACCGGGATCGCCACCCGCGATTACGCGCAGGAACACCCGTGGACGACTGCCGGTGTGGCGGTTGGTGCGCTGGGTCTGCTGGCCGCTTACTTGCTGTTCAAGCGCGGCGAGTGATCCGCCTGGCGCAGCTCGTTTTTGAGCCACTGCGCCAATTGCCGGGCGCGTCCGTCTGCGGCGCGCTTGGGTAGCCACAACGCCAGTTGCGCCGAGGTTTCACTGAAACCCCACGGCGCGACCAGGCGTCCGGCCTTCAAGTCTTCGGTCACCAGCGGCTCTGGCGCGATTGCCACGCCCAAGCCGGCGACGGCCGCTTCCAGCAAGTAATACAAATGCTCGAAACCTTGCCCCAGCTTCAACGCCTTGGCGTCGAGGCCGCTTTGCTGCGCCCAGCTCGGCCAGGCTTGCGGGCGTGAGGTTGTGTGCAGCAAGGGTTCGTCGAGCAGGGCAATGGGCGGTGCCGATTGCAGGCGCTGGTAGCCGCTGAACAGCGGGCTCATGACCGGGCCGATGCGCTCACTGGCCAGCTCATAGACCTGCATGTCTGCCGGCCATGGGGGTTCGGCGAACAGCAGCAGTGCATCCAGCCCCGGACGGCGCGGATCGAGATCGCCTTCCCCGGCCGACAGGTGCAGACGCAAGTCCGGCAGATCGGCATTCAAGCGTCCCAATCGAGGAATGAACCAGCGTGCCAGCAGACTGCCGGAGCAACCGAGCACGAACGGCGCATCGGCGGTGCTTTGGGTCAGTTCGGCGCAAACGCTGCGCAAGCGGTCGAACGCCTCGCCGCTGGCATCGCGCAGGCGAACGCCGGCATCTGTGAGTTTCAGGCCGCGACCGTCCTTGACGAACAGGCTGACGCCCAGGTGCTCTTCAAGCGCCTTGAGCTGGCGACTGACCGCACCGTGCGTTACGTGCAGCTGTTCGGCAGCCTGGCTGACGCTGTTCAGCCGGGCGGTGGCTTCGAAGGCGCGCAGGGCGTTCAGCGGGGGAAGGTCATGGCTCATGATATCTGTGAGTTTTCCTGACAGGTTGTGGCGATCTTATCGGTTTTCAGCCTGGAAGGTCAGGGGTAGAGTGAACGCCATTGTCTTCTCGTGAAATCCGCTGGAGCGAACCATGACCCAGACTTCGAACACCTCCGATCTGCGTAACGGCCCTGACGCCAACGGCCTGTTTGGCTCGTTCGGCGGCCGTTACGTTGCCGAAACCCTGATGCCGTTGATCCTCGACCTGGCCCGCGAATACGAAGCGGCCAAAGAAGATCCGGCGTTCAAAGAAGAATTGGCCTACTTCCAGCGTGACTATGTCGGACGTCCGAGCCCGCTGTATTTCGCCGAGCGCCTGACCGAGTTCTGCGGTGGCGCCAAGATCTACCTCAAGCGCGAAGAGCTGAACCACACCGGCGCGCACAAGATCAACAACTGCATCGGCCAGATCCTGCTGGCGCGGCGCATGGGCAAGAAACGCATCATCGCCGAGACCGGCGCCGGCATGCACGGCGTGGCTACCGCCACCGTGGCTGCGCGTTTCGGTCTTGACTGCGTGATCTACATGGGCACCACTGACATCGAACGCCAGCAGGCCAACGTGTTCCGCATGAAACTGCTGGGCGCCGAGGTGATCCCGGTGGTCGCCGGCACCGGTACCCTGAAAGACGCGATGAACGAAGCGCTGCGTGACTGGGTGACCAACGTCGACAGCACCTTCTACCTGATCGGCACCGTGGCCGGTCCGCACCCTTATCCAGCCATGGTTCGCGACTTCCAGGCGGTGATCGGCAAGGAAACCCGCGATCAACTGCAAGCCCAGGAAGGCCGCCTGCCGGACAGCCTGGTGGCGTGCATCGGCGGCGGTTCCAACGCCATGGGCCTGTTCCACCCGTTCCTCGACGACAAGAGCGTTGAAATCATCGGCGTCGAAGCCGCCGGTTACGGCATCGAGACCGGCAAGCACGCGGCCAGCCTCAACGGCGGTGTACCGGGTGTGCTGCACGGCAACCGCACCTTCCTGCTGCAGGACGACGATGGCCAGATCATTGATGCCCACTCGATTTCCGCCGGCCTCGACTATCCGGGCATCGGCCCTGAACACGCGTGGTTGCATGACATCGGCCGCGTTCAGTACACCTCGGTGACCGACGACGAAGCCCTCGCCGCATTCCACCAGTGCTGCCGTCTGGAAGGGATCATCCCGGCACTGGAAAGCGCCCACGCCCTGGCCGAAGTATTCAAACGCGCACCGAAACTGCCGAAGGATCACCTGATGGTGGTCAACCTGTCCGGCCGCGGCGACAAAGACATGCAGACCGTCATGCACCACATGGAACAATCGAAGCAGGAGAAACACTGATGAGCCGCCTGCAAACCCGCTTTGCCGAACTCAAGGAACAGAACCGCGCCGCCCTGGTGACCTTCGTCACGGCTGGCGACCCGGACTACGACACCTCGCTGGCGATCCTCAAAGGCCTGCCGAAAGCCGGTGCCGACGTGATCGAACTGGGCATGCCGTTCACCGACCCGATGGCCGATGGCCCGGCGATTCAGCTGGCGAACATCCGTGCCTTGGGCGCCAAGCAGAACCTGACGAAAACCCTGCAAATGGTTCGCGAGTTCCGCAAGGACAACAGCGACACGCCGCTGGTGCTGATGGGTTACTTCAACCCGATCCACAAGTTCGGCGTCGAGCGCTTCATCGCCGAAGCCAAAGAGGCGGGCGTGGACGGCCTGATCGTGGTCGACATGCCTCCGGAGCACAACTCGGAGCTGTGCGACCCGGCCCAGGCGGCAGGCATCGACTTCATCCGTTTGACCACCCCGACCACCGATGATGCGCGTCTGCCAAAAGTCTTGAACGGCAGCTCCGGCTTCGTTTACTACGTGTCGGTTGCCGGTGTGACCGGTGCCGGTGCGGCGACGCTGGAACACGTCGAAGAAGCGGTGGCGCGTCTGCGTCGTCATACCGATCTGCCGATCAGCATCGGTTTCGGTATCCGCACGCCGGAGCAGGCCGCGTCCATTGCGCGTCTGGCCGATGGTGTGGTGGTGGGTTCGGCGCTGATCGATCACATCGCCAACGCGACCACGCCGGACCAGGCCATCGACGGCGTGCTGAGCCTGTGCTCGGCGCTGTCCGAAGGCGTGCGTAAGGCTCGCGTCAGCTGAAGGTAAAGTTCCTGATACAGAGGAATTAGGGCTTCGCGGCACAGACTAATTGAGCAAGACCGAGGGGTTCAGAGCCAGGTTCTGAACCCCTTTTTGCTGTCAGTGCAGTGAGGAAAGATCCGATGAAAATGCCGAAACGTCTGATTGCCAGTCTGGGCGCGCTGATGATCAGCGCAGCGCCGCTGCTGGCCAGCGCCGATCCGCGCGACGATCACGACCACGGCGGCCCGCAGCAGGGCCACTACGACAATCGAGGTGGCGATCACCATGATTGGCAAAGCAACCATCGCGGCGGCCCGCCGCCTCGGGACTTCGGCCCGGTGCGTCAGGTGATCCGTGACAATCATGGCTATTTCGTTCGCGGTGCGCCGCCCCCTCCAGGCATCCACCTGGTCCGTGGCCGACCGCTGCCCCATGGCTATTACGGCGAGCGGCTGGATAACCGGGCGTTGAGTCGCCTGCCGTATTACCCGGGTTATGAATGGCGTCGCGCCGGTGGTGACATCGTGCTGATCGCGGTGGGCACCGGGATCGTTTACGAAGTGCTGGATGGCGTTCTGTACTGATCGTCAGGCAATAAAAAAGACCGCAGCCTCACAGGCTGCGGTCTTTTGTTTTCGGGGCCGTTGTTTTTCAGGGCAACTCCAGTCCGCCCGAGGCTTTGTGCAGTTTGCGCAGGTGCTCGCCGATCTGCTTTACGTTGGCCTCGCTGGCCGCAATCTCGGCCGCTCGTTTGGGCTCCAGCAGTGCGCGCACTTCTTTATCCAGATCGCCGGTCAGGGCCAGCAACTGTTTCTGACGCTGGCTGCTTTCCGCTTCAAGCCTGCTGAACTCGCTCGGTTGAGGCAGGCCATAACCTCGGGAGTCGAGCAGTTCTGCCGGTCGGCTGAGGAAGCCGCTGTTGGCGAGGATCTGCTGCAAGGTCGCGTTGGCCTTGTCCATGCCACCGTTCTCCAGCTCCCGGGCGCCGAGGTAGCGTTGCTTGACCTCATCCTGAGCCAGCAACAGTTGGCGGCGGAAACTGGCTTGCTCCAGCAATAGCAGCGCGGCGCTGGTGCGCAGGTCAGCCCGTTCGAACCATGGACGACGCTCTTCGGCGGACAGCGAAAGCCATTCTTCAACGGTTGTCTGCTTGATCGGCAATTGCTTCTTCAACACATCGAACATCGCCTGATATCGATCACGGAACGAGTCGAAGCGATAACCCAGGCGCAACGCCTCTTTCGGATCATCGAGCACGCTGGTGTCGGCCAGGCCTCGGCCCTTCAGCACTTCCAGCAATCCGTTGGGCATGATGCTGTCGAGGCCGGTGAGGCGGGCATTGTTGCTGCCGCTGCGCAACAGCTTCAGGCCTTCGACTGCACAGTTGTTGGAGAGGAAAAAGTAATTGCCGTCGTAGCTCCAGTGCATTTCGGCGGCGTGTTCGACTACGCCCTCGATTTCGCTGCGCGAAAGATTCAGCGGCACCGACGCCAGGCTGCGCAGTTCGGTCTTGGTGTATTCGTCGATCACCTGCGCCAGCGGCAACACAAATAGGCGCGACGGGTACTTGCCGACCAGCCCGTCCCAGCTCGACAGCTGTACGTCACCGACGAAGGCGCGGTATGACAGCACCAGATGCTGGTCCAGATCCAGTCGGCAGTCCGGCCCGCGTGGCCGCCCCGGTGCGCAGATCACCAGACGCAACATGCTGTGGCCCCAACGACTGACCCAGTTCTGGTTGGCTTCGGCCAACAGGTAATCCACCGCGTACACGCGTTCCGGATCGACCTGGCCCAGGGGCTGTTTGGCAAAGTCGTTGCCGGCATTGAGGAAGGCGAAAGTTTTGGCGCATTCATCCTTTGCCGGCGGTGCCCAGCCGAAGTGCTGCTGGTAATAGCGATACAACGCCGGGCGGCGGCAGGCGTAGCTCGGGTCGAGGAGGAAATACTCCATGTTGACCGCGACAAACTCCTTCGGGCTGGAGATTTCGTAGAGGTCTGGGCTGCGAGCGATCTGCCGGTTGTGCTGTTCACGTTCGCCACGACGGCCGACGTATTGCTGCCAGCCGGCGAGGTCGAGCAGGCGTGGATCATCGCTGAGGGTAAAGCGGCGACCGTTCTGGCCGCGGCACTCATCGGGAATACCGATCAGCCCGGCGCTGTTGTTGCGCCGGGTGCAGCGCTGGATCAGCGTGCGTTCGGCCGCCGGCCACAAGCGCGCGCGATCGTAAATGTGGGTGATTTCGTGCAGCACCGTGGCCAGCAGTTCCCGGCGTACAGTGTCGTGGGGGCGATTGGTTTTTTGAGTGGCCGCGCTGCCATCGGTGAGGCTGGCGAGCAGTTTGCGGTTCAGGTCCAGCTCGGAGACGAGCGTCGCCTGACCATAGGCGTTGCTGGGCATGTCGTCGGTCCAGCCGACATCGATGCGCCGGTCCAGGCGTTCGATGAAGCTCGGCGGCAACGCCTGCATGGCTTCATGGAGAAGCGCCTGGCTGGCCTGTTGTTGGGCGGGGCTCAGGTCATCGGTCTTGAGCCGCAATTGCAGGCCGGCGTGGGCGCTGTTGCCAAGCAGCAACAACGCCCCGGCCAGCAGCCAGGCGCCGAGTGACCTCACAGTGCGAGGATGGCTTCGGCGAGTACCTGATCACTGGCGTCACGGGCTTCCGGCACGCGGGTGCGCAAGGTATTGAAGGCCGCCTCCAGGTTTGCACCACGGATATCACCGTCGCTGGCCACGAAACTGGCAGCGTCGTCGTGGGCTTCGCGGATGATTTTCGAATCGCGAATCGACGTAGTGGTGTCGGAGGTGAAATCGATGGTGCGCTGGGAGGCGCGGACGATGATGTTACTGGTGGCTACCAGGGTGTGCGCCTGGGCCATATCGGCCAACAACAGCAGGCCAAGGGTGGCAGCAATCAGCGGGCTACGCATGGAACGACTCCGAAAGGACAGGGATGACTATTGGACGAGAATTGCCTGTGCCAGTTCAAGGTCGCTGACATGAAGTTTTGGCCGGCTCTTGCGCAGGTAATGCAGGGCGGATTCGAGCTGTGCGCCGCGCATCTGGCCGTCACTGGCAACGAACGCTGCGGCATCGTCGTGCGCGGCGACGATCAGTTTACGGTCGAACGGCGCGGAAGACACCATGCCGGTGGCCCAGACGCTGACCACAGTGTTTTGTGTGGACACGTCGAAGGCGTCTGCCAGAGGAACCCAGCAGGCGGTGATCAGTACAGAGGGGATAAGCAGATTTGTAAGAAAACGCATGGGACTCGGCAACTGTTGGCGAGTCCCAAGGCTAGCGCAATGCCCGGACTAGAGCCAGCGCCGAAACATCGGGAAACGACCGGCGTGTCCCGCGATGTTTCTGTCGCTTAGATCGTCAGAATGGCCTGGGCCAGCTGTGCGTCGGTTGCGTTCAGTTGCGGAGCCTGATGACGGATGTGATCCAGTGCGCTCTCCAGTTTCACGCCACGGATCTCGCCTTCGCTGGCCACGAAGCTGGCAGCGTCGTCACGAGCAGCGAGCACGATCTTGTCATCACGGAAGGACGATGTGACGTCGGAGGTAGCGTCGGAGGAAGACTTGAGCGCGCCAACCACGGCGTCGGTGGTAACAATGAAGCTGGTGGCGCTGGCGTTGGCAGCGACGGCCAGCAGGGCGGCAGCGCTGAACAGACGAAGACGGGACATGGGAGAACTCCTGTGGATAAACCGTATTGAGAGGTGGCTCGGTGTCTGAAAGGTCAGACGCCAGTCGCACAGCATTCGCCACGTTCTGAATGGAGCTTAGGCTTCCGTTCGGGGTTCGCACAGTGGTCAGGATGCTGGCCTGAACACATTTTACGTAACTGTACTTGTCGTTTATCTATTCTTGGAAACTGTACCTGTCTCGTGTTTCGGGCTGGATATTCAGTTTTTTCTGCCCTGAAACGACAAGACCCGTCGCGGTTTCCCGCGACGGGTCTTGTGTGTTCAATTCGGGTTGCTGGCGGTGGGTCTAACGACCAGAGCCAGCGACGCTGCTTAGCGCCAGAACGGCTTGCTCAGCTCTTCGTAGCGTTGTGCTTCGCTGATACCGGCATCGGCCAGCAGACGCGAATCCAGACGAGCCAGTTGATGGCGGCTGGAGATGCGGCGCTGCCACAACATCAGGTTGGCGATAACGCGCAGAGGCAGGGAAGCCTGGGTTTTTACAGCTTTGTCTTCGAAGAACAGTTCGGAACTGAGTGTACGTTCCATGGTTGACATCCTTCCGCTTGTGGCGGGATTAGGTAGTGGTTTAACTGGTGCCCATGATCCTCTCGTTTGGCCAGACTCTCTAGATACAGTTCACCTGTATTGTGAGTGACCAGTTAACTGTTTATAGGGGGTGTACGGGTCAAAATTGCGCAAACTGTACCTGTCTGCGCTTATTTGGTGCATTTTTACCCAGTTCGATGATTCGAGTAGGTAAAAGCCGTAGGAAAAGACCGGTACAGCAGTACAGTTTTTTACGCTTGCAGCGGTTTTCAAAATACCGCTGGCGAAACTGTGTCTGCGCCAGCGGAAAATCTGTGCGGATTACACCGCCAGCATGCGTCCGGTTTCTTCCAGATTGATGTGCCAGCTCAGGGCGTCACGCAGGATGTGCGGGGTGTGGCCGCCGATCGCACAGGCTTTTTCGAAGTAATCGTTCAGCGCCGGGCGGTAATCCGGGTGCACGCAATTATCGATGATGACCCGGGCGCGTTCCCGTGGCGCCAGCCCGCGCAGGTCGGCCAAGCCCACCTCGGTCACCAGGATGTCGACGTCATGCTCGGTATGGTCGACGTGGCTGACCATCGGCACCACGCTGGAAATCGCGCCGCCTTTGGCAATCGACTTGGTCACGAACACCGCCAGGTGTGCGTTGCGTGCGAAGTCGCCCGAGCCGCCGATGCCGTTCATCATCCGCGTGCCGCAGACGTGAGTGGAGTTGACGTTGCCATAGATGTCGAACTCAAGGGCCGTGTTGATGCCGATGATGCCCAGGCGCCGCACCACCTCCGGGTGGTTGGAGATCTCTTGCGGGCGCAGTACCAGTTTGTCCTTGTACTTCTCCAGATTGCCGAACACGTCACTGTTGCGCCGCTCCGACAGGGTGATCGAGCTGCCCGAGGCGAAGCTCAGCTTGCCCGCATCGATCAGGTCAAAGGTCGAGTCCTGCAGCACTTCGGAGTACATCGTCAGGTCTTCGAACGGCGAGTCGATCAGCCCGCACATCACCGCGTTGGCGATGTTGCCGATCCCGGCCTGCAGCGGTCCGAGCTTGTTGGTCATGCGACCGGCATCGACTTCCTGCTTGAGGAAGGTGATCAGGTGATCGGCGATGGCTTTGGTATCGACATCCGGCGATGACACGGTGGACGGCGAGTCCGACTGTTGGGTGATGACGATGGCGACGATTTTCTCCGGCGGGATCGGTATCGCAGTGCTGCCGATGCGGTCGTCGACCTTTACCAGCGGAATGGGCGTGCGGGTCGGGCGATAGGTCGGGATATAGATGTCATGCAGACCTTCGAGGTTGGCGTTGTGCGCCAGGTTGATCTCGACGATCACGTGTTTGGCGAAGATCGCGAAGCTCGCCGAGTTGCCCACCGATGTAGTTGGCACGATGTGGCCCTGTTCGGTGATGGCGACGGCCTCGATCACGGCGATGTCTGGCAGTTTCAGTTGCTGGTTGCGCAGTTGCTCGACGGTTTCCGACAGGTGCTGGTCGATGAACATCACTTCGCCGGCGTTGATCGCCTTGCGCAGGGTGCTGTCGACCTGGAACGGCATGCGCCGGGACAGGACGCCGGCCTCGGTCAGTTGCTTGTCGAGGTCGTTGCCCAGGCTGGCGCCGGTCATCAGGCTGATCTTCAGCGGCGTGACCTTGGCTCGCTCGGCCAGCGCATGGGGCACGGCCTTGGCTTCGCCCGCGCGGGTGAAGCCGCTCATGCCGACGGTCATGCCGTCCTCAATCAGCGCAGCGGCGTCGGCGGCGCTCATCACTTTATCCAACAACGAAGGCAGGCGAATACGGTCACGGTACATGGATTATTTTCTCGGGCAGCGAGTAGCAGGATGCGCAGTCTAGTGAATTTCGCGAGCGCCTGTCCCGCTACCAAGGTCGCAAACGAGGCGTCTATTTAGCGGGTTTCAAGTAAAACACCGTTACTGGATCTGCAACAACGCGGCAAATTGTCCGACGGTTTGCGCAAACAAAAACGCCCCGACAAGTCGGGGCGTTCGGTGTTGCTGGCGAGGGTTACTCGACCGCTTTGACCATGTCTTCGATGACTTTCTTCGCGTCGCCGAACACCATCATGGTCTTGTCCAGGTAGAACAGTTCGTTGTCCAGACCGGCATAGCCGCTGGCCATCGAGCGCTTGTTGACGATGATGGTCTTGGCCTTGAACGCCTCGAGGATCGGCATACCGGCAATCGGCGATTTCGGATCGTTCTTGGCAGCCGGGTTGACCACGTCGTTGGCGCCCAGCACCAGGACCACATCGGCCTGACCGAACTCGGAGTTAATGTCTTCCATCTCGAACACCTGGTCGTACGGCACTTCGGCCTCGGCCAGCAGTACGTTCATGTGGCCAGGCATCCGACCGGCCACCGGGTGGATCGCATACTTCACGGTCACGCCATGGTGGGTCAGCTTCTCGGTCAGCTCTTTCAAGGCGTGCTGTGCGCGAGCCACCGCCAAGCCGTAACCCGGAACAATGATCACAGTGTCGGCGTTGGTCAGCAGGAAGGTCGCGTCGTCAGCCGAACCGGATTTCACCGGACGGGCTTCCTTCTCACCGGCAGGGCCGGCATCTGCTGTATTGCCGAAACCGCCGAGCAGTACATTAAAGAAAGAACGGTTCATCGCCTTGCACATGATGTACGAGAGGATCGCACCGCTCGAACCCACCAGCGAGCCGGCAATGATCAGCATCGAGTTGTTCAGCGAGAAGCCGATCCCCGCCGCTGCCCAGCCGGAATAGCTGTTGAGCATCGACACCACCACCGGCATGTCGGCGCCGCCGATCGGGATGATGATCAGCACGCCCATGACGAACGCCAGGGCCAGCATCAGTGCGAACGCGGCGAGGTTGCCGGTCAGCATGAAAGTCACGCCGAGGATCAGCGTCGCCAGACCCAGTACTGCGTTCAGCTTGTGCTGACCGCTGAACTGTACCGGTGCACCCTGGAACAGACGGAACTTGTACTTGCCCGACAGCTTGCCGAATGCGATCACCGAACCGGAGAAGGTGATTGCACCGATGGCTGCGCCGAGGAACAGCTCCAGACGGTTACCCGCCGGGATCGAGTCGCCCAGTTGCTTTACGATGCCCAGCGACTGCGGCTCGACCACTGCGGCAATGGCGATGAACACCGCTGCCAGGCCGATCATGCTGTGCATGAACGCAACCAGTTCCGGCATCTTGGTCATTTCAACGCGTTTGGCCATGATCGAACCGGCGGTGCCGCCGATCAGCAGGCCGACGATCACGTAACCGATGCCTGCGGTCGCCAGCTCAGCGCCCAGCTTATAGATGAGGCCGACCGTGGTGATGATTGCCAGCGCCATACCGAGCATGCCGAACAGGTTGCCGCGGCGCGACGTGGTCGGGTGCGACAGGCCTTTGAGGGCCTGGATGAAGCAGATCGACGCGATCAGGTAGAGCGTCGTGACGAGGTTCATGCTCATTACTTAGGCGCCTCTTCTTTTGCTTTCGGGGCTTTCTTCTTGAACATCTCAAGCATGCGGCGGGTGACCAGGAAACCACCGAACACATTGACCGCGGCCAGCGCCACGGCGAGGGTGCCCATGGTCTTGCCCAGCGGGGTGACGGTCAGGGCTGCGGCGAGCATGGCGCCGACGATCACAATCGCTGAAATGGCGTTGGTCACCGCCATCAGCGGCGTGTGCAGCGCAGGCGTAACGTTCCAGACCACGTGGTAACCGACATAAATCGCCAGCACGAAGATGATCAGGTTGTAGATACCGGGGGAGATAAGCTCTTCCATCGTCTGAATCCCTGCTTAGGCGTTTTTGCGGATGACTTGGCCGTCGCGGCACATCAGGCACGCGGCGACGATGTCGTCTTCGAGGTTCACTTCGAACTGGCCTTCTTTGGTGAAGACCAGCTTCAGGAAGTCCAGCAGGTTGCGTGCGTACAGCGCCGAGGCGTCGGCGGCGACTTCACCGGCGAGGTTGGTCGGGCCGACGATGGTCACGCCGTTCTCGATCACGACCTGATCGGCCACGGTCAGCGGGCAGTTGCCACCCTGGGCTGCCGCGAGGTCGATGACCACCGAGCCGGGTTTCATCTGCGCCACGGTGTCCGCGCTCAACAGCGTCGGCGCCTTGCGGCCCGGAATCAGTGCGGTGGTGATGACGATGTCAGCCTGCTTGGCGCGCTCGTGCACGGCCTGGGCCTGACGCTGCATCCAGCTCGCCGGCATCGGGCGTGCGTAACCGCCGACGCCGACCGCGCATTCGCGTTCTTCATCTGTCTCGTAAGGCACGTCGACGAACTTGGCGCCGAGGGATTCGATCTGTTCCTTCACGGCCGGACGTACGTCGGACGCTTCGATGACGGCACCCAGACGTTTCGCCGTGGCAATCGCCTGCAACCCGGCCACACCGGCCCCCAGAATCAGCACGCGCGCCGCTTTCACAGTGCCCGCAGCGGTCATCAGCATCGGCATGAAGCGCGGATAGTAATGAGCGGCCAGCAGCACGGCCTTATAGCCGGCAATGTTCGCCTGGGACGACAGCACGTCGAGGCTCTGGGCCCGGGAGGTACGTGGCGCCGCTTCCAGGGCGAACGCGGTAATCCCGCATTCAGCCATTTTCGCGATGGTGTCGTTGTTGAACGGGTTGAGCATGCCCACCAGCACCGTTCCGCGCTTGATCAGCGTCAGTTCGGCATCGCTTGGCGCGACCACTTTGAGAATCAGCTCGGCGCCAAACGCGTCATTGGCACTGCCAATGGTTGCGCCTGCCGCTTCATAGGCACTGTCGACAACGCTGGCTTTCACGCCGGCGCCGGTTTGCACAGTGACCTTATGACCTTGGCTGATCAGCTTTTTAATGGTTTCCGGGGTTGCAGCAACCCGTGTTTCACCGGTCTGGGTTTCGAGAGGAACACCAATGTGCACGTCAAATCTCCTGCGTGATCTTATTGAGTAAACCCATGCACTACGGATGGTGCGACTGGGGCGGCCGATCAGCACGATCCCGCCAAATCAGGGCGGGGCGCGGCATTTTGCAGGCGAAGTTTATGCCCTTCAAGGGATTATGACGGGTGACGGAAAATTAACTACAAGTCATCCCGTGACCGAATGTCGCAGATGGCCAGTTGAATCCCTTGCAGGCCGTGCCTTTCAAGGAGTCTGGATGAATTTGAAGAATTTTCTCATCGGTGACGTGAATAGGCCGCAATGCGTCGCGAATGAGGGCGCAAAGCCACGTCGGCAGGCGCTTGTGGGACGTCTGTACGACTTTCGGATACAGTCTGTCTATTTGCGACAAATAGTTATATCTGTAGGGCTTTTATTTTCCTGACTACGAGGTTAGTAATCGTTGGAAGCCTTTATTCTTCTGGGTTGTAGCTGTGTGCCTGGTTCACCAGCCAGTCGCGAAAAGCCTTGAGTGACGCTGATTCGACCTTTCGCTCCGGAATCATCAGGTAATACGCCTTGATGCTGGAGAGCGCGTTCGGGTTGGCAATCACCAGGCGTTTCTCGGTCAGTTCGCGCTGAATCAGGAACGGTGGGATCAGCGCGATGCCCATGTCGTGCATGGCGGCCTGGGCCAACATGGAGAATAGCTCGTAGCGCGGACCTGTCATGTCGCGGGGAATGTTCAGGTGTTGCGAGTTGAACCACTGTCGCCAGGCGTACGGGCGGGTGGTTTGTTGGAGCAGCGGCAGATCGGCGATCTCATCGGGTGTCAGATGCGTCTTGTTGCCGAGCAGGGCAGGACTGCACACCGGCATCGGATTCTCGCCCATCAACCTGTGGGATTCGGTGCCGGACCAGTCGGCATCGCCGAAGTAGATCGCCGCGTCGAAATCGGTGTCGGCAAACAGGAACGGGCGCGTGCGGTTGGTCAGGTTGACCGTCACTTCCGGATGTTTGAGCTGGAAGTCCTTCAGTCTTGGCAGCAGCCATTGCGTGCCGAAGGTGGGGACCACGGCGAGTTCGATCACGTTGGCACCTTGCTGACCCATCACCGACAGGGTGTCGCGCTCAACGGCATCGAGCTGAGTCGCTACGCGGCGGCTGTAGGAAAGCCCCGCTTCGGTCAGCTTCACTCCGCGACGCGAGCGTCGGAACAGTTCGACACTGAGGAAGTCCTCGAGGCTGGCGATCTGTCGGCAAATGGCGCCCTGTGTGAGGGAAAGTTCTTCGGCGGCCTTGGTAAAGCTCTCGTGTCGGGCGGCGGCTTCGAAGCTGATCAGGGCGGTGGTGCTGGGTATCTTGCGGCGCATGTACGTCAACCTCACTAATACATTGCTTAATCGGCATTTCGCGACGTTTCGGAGTGAGAAATTAGCACAACAGGATGCGAAATCCTCGTTTGCCGGGATGGCGAAGCGGGCCTAGGATCAATGCCACGTTAATTCACCCGATTTGCGAGGACTCACTCATGGGCGGCAAAGCTAGCTTCAACTGGATCGATCCCCTGCTGCTGGATCAACAGCTGACTGAAGAAGAACGCATGATCCGCGACACTGCCGAGCAATTCGCCCAGCAGAGCCTCGCGCCGCGCGTTCTCGAAGCCTTCCGCCATGAGAAGACCGATCCGGCGATCTTCCGTGAAATGGGTGAGGTCGGCCTGTTGGGCGCAACCATCCCCGAGCAGTACGGTGGCAGCGGCCTCAACTACGTCAGCTATGGCCTGATTGCCCGTGAAGTCGAGCGTGTCGACTCTGGCTACCGTTCGATGATGAGTGTGCAGTCTTCGCTGGTGATGGTGCCGATCAACGAATTCGGCACCGAAGCACAGAAACAGAAGTACCTGCCGAAGCTGGCTTCCGGCGAGTGGATTGGCTGCTTCGGTCTGACCGAGCCGAACCACGGTTCCGACCCGGGCGCGATGATTACTCGTGCACGTAAAGTCGAAGGCGGCTACAGCCTGACCGGCGCCAAGATGTGGATTACCAATAGCCCGATCGCTGATGTGTTCGTGGTCTGGGCCAAGGACGATGCTGGCGATATTCGCGGCTTCGTTCTGGAGAAGGGCTGGAAAGGCCTGAGCGCTCCGGCGATTCACGGCAAGGTCGGCCTGCGGGCTTCGATCACCGGCGAAATCGTCATGGACAACGTGTTCGTGCCGGAAGAGAACATCTTCCCGGACGTGCGTGGATTGAAAGGTCCGTTCACCTGCCTCAACTCCGCACGCTATGGCATCTCCTGGGGGGCGCTGGGTGCTGCCGAGTTCTGCTGGCACACCGCTCGCCAGTACACCCTGGATCGTCAACAGTTCGGTCGTCCGCTGGCCGCTACTCAGTTGATCCAGAAGAAGCTGGCTGACATGCAGACCGAGATCACTCTGGCGCTGCAAGGCTGTCTGCGTCTGGGTCGCATGAAGGATGAGGGCACTGCTGCGGTTGAAATCACTTCCATCATGAAGCGCAACTCTTGCGGCAAGTCTCTGGATATCGCTCGTATGGCGCGTGACATGTTGGGCGGCAACGGGATCTCCGATGAGTTCGGGGTGGCCCGTCACCTGGTCAACCTGGAAGTGGTGAATACCTATGAAGGTACTCACGACGTTCACGCGCTGATCCTCGGTCGTGCGCAGACCGGCCTGCAGGCGTTCTATTAACAGGAGAGCGACCATGGGCGCGCTGTCGCATCTACGGGTACTGGATTTATCGCGAGTGCTGGCCGGCCCATGGGCTGGTCAGATTCTTGCTGATCTTGGGGCGGAAGTGATCAAGGTTGAGCGCCCGGGTAATGGTGACGACACTCGCGCCTGGGGGCCGCCCTTCCTGAAAGACGCCTACGGCGAGAACACCAGCGAGGCGGCTTACTACCTGTCGGCCAACCGCAACAAGCAATCGGTGACGATCGACTTCACGCGTCCCGAAGGTCAGAAGCTGGTTCGGGAGCTGGCAGCCAAGTCCGACATCCTGATCGAGAACTTCAAGGTGGGTGGCCTGGCGGCTTACGGCCTGGATTACGAGTCGCTGAAGGCAATCAATCCAGATCTGATCTATTGCTCGATCACCGGTTTTGGTCAAACCGGACCGTATGCCAAGCGCGCGGGTTATGACTTCATGATCCAGGGTCTCGGCGGGCTGATGAGTCTGACCGGGCGACCTGAGGGTGATGAGGGGGCCGGGCCGGTGAAGGTGGGTGTGGCGCTCACGGATATCCTGACGGGCCTGTATTCGACCGTGGCGATTCTGGCGGCGCTGGCCCACCGTGATCACGATGGCGGCGGTCAGCACATCGATATGGCGCTGCTGGATGTTCAGGTAGCGTGCCTGGCCAACCAGGCGATGAACTACCTGACGACGGGTACTGCGCCAAAGCGGCTGGGTAATGCGCATCCGAACATCGTGCCGTATCAGGATTTTCCTACGGCCGATGGCGACTTCATTCTTACCGTGGGCAATGACGGGCAGTTCCGCAAATTCGCCGAAGTGGCGGGGCAACCGCAGTGGGCGGATGATCCGCGTTTCGCGACTAATAAGCTGCGGGTGGCGAATCGGGCCGTCCTGATTCCGCTGATCCGCCAGGCGACCGTTTTCAAGACCACCGCAGAGTGGGTGAGCCAGCTGGAGCAGGCGGGCGTGCCATGCGGCCCGATCAATGATCTGTCACAGGTGTTCGAGGATCCACAGGTGAAGTCTCGCGGGTTGGCGATTGAGCTGCCTCACGCGCTGGCGGGGATGGTGCCGCAGGTGGCCAGTCCGATTAGGTTGTCGCGGACGCCTGTCGAGTATCGCCTTGCGCCTCCTTTGTTGGGCGAGCATACGTTGGAGGTTTTGCAGCGGGTGCTGGGTCTTGGGGCTGGAGCAGTGGCTGCGATGAAAGAGGATGGAGTGCTCTGATGGTTCTCTCTATATAGAAGGGATACTGAATCCTTCTTCTGTATAGAGGAAGTTGGATGTTTTTTGACCTGTCTGCAAGTTATTGAAAGAAAAGCGAAATTAAGGGTTGACGGCAGATTCTGAGTCTCTATAATTCGCCCCACTTCCGGCGCAGTCGAAACGGAAAACTCCTTGAGACTCA